>JAYTOI010000062.1:0-71245 GCA_043747875.1 Pseudomonadota bacterium
GCGTCTCAATGAGCTGATCAAGGGGAAGCGTGGCATTACCGCGGAAGCGGCACTCGATTTGGCCGAGGCGCTCGGTACGTCGCCGCGACTGTGGATGAATCTGCAGGCAACTTTTGATCTCGCGGCTGCGGAAAAAAAACGCGCAGCTTGATGCGTACAAAGAAGCTCGAGGCGAGCCGTCGTGGCGAAGCAGTTAGAGGGCGAGATTGCGCGGAATAGAATCTGCTTTGAGCGCACTGTCCCGTACGGAACCACTCACCGTACACCCTCCCAGAATTTCATCTCTCCATACTCCCAGGCCCAGGGCACGCCGCTCTCGCCCAAGATCGACGCCACAATCGCGGGGAACGCGGGTTCGGCGCGCACATCGTTGGCCAGGATCACCACGCAGCGCTTGCCGGCTTCGACGCAGACCCAGGTGTTGGCCGTGAAGTCGTCATGGCCGCCTTTGAAGAAGCCAGTACCCTGCGGGCCGCTGAAGGCGATGACGCCCAGGCCGGCACCGATGGAGGGGAATGGAGCGGGGTCTTCGGTTTTTTGCAGCGTCGGGAACTGGCTGCGCGTGGTGATCGGTAGATGGGGCTTCACCATCTCGGCGCGAGCGGTGTCGCTCAACCCATCGCCGCGCACATAGCTTACCGCGAGGCGGCCCATGTCCGTAATGCTGGTGTCCATGGAGCCGGCGGCACGCACCTTGCTGCGTTCATCGTGAGGCTCCACCCGCCCGTCGCTGCCGAATCCGTCGGCCAGGTTCGGGCGGAAGTCGGAGCGCCAGATCAGGCTGGTCCGCGTCATGTTGTTCGGTGCGAACAGCCTCCGGTTCATCTCGGCACCCACATCCATGCCAAGGCCTTCCTCCAGCACGAATTGCAGGAGGATGAGTCCGTCGCCCGAGTAGGCGTAGCGGCTGCCGGGTTCGAAATGAATGCGCAGCTGCTCGTCGGGTTCCAAGAAGTAGAAGTTCGAAAAGCCGCCGCTGTGGGTGAGCAGGATGCGGGCAGTGAGCTTGCGCCAGCGGTCGTCACCTGCGAGGCCCGCGAATGCGGAGTAGCGACGCACGATGTCGCTGGACGCGTAGCTAGGCAGGGGCTGTGGCAGATACTGGGAGATGGGAACGTCCAGGCCGAGTCTGCCTTCTTCCACCAGTTGCATCACCAGATAGCCGAAAGCAGCCTTGGTGAGTGACGCGCCGTACATCACGGTGTCTTCGCGCAGCGGTGCGGCACTGGCATCGCGTACGCCATAGGCCTTAACAAATACCATCTGGCCGCTGTCCACTACCGTGATCGCCATGCCCTTCGCGCCGGTGGCCGCCATGGCGAGGCGCACGGTTTCATCGATGCGGCTGAGGTCCGCCGCGTAGGTTCGGGCGGGGGGTGTTTGGTGAGCGCATCCGGTTGCGCAGATGCAGATCGCTAAGGCGATGACGTATCGGAGGGTGAGTTCAGGACACATAAGCAGCGGCTTCATAGTACGTAACCAGGGGTCGTAGGGTTGCGGTGGTGGGTTCGCTGCAGTGCGGGCATATGGGTTACGGACAATCTCACTGGGCAGTCGAGACTCCATAGACCACTGCGGGCTTCTCGTTCGTGCAATGAGTGTCTATCGGCACACCTCATATCACGTAAGGAGTTCGATCATGACGTTACGGAAGACATTGCTTCGTTCCGCACCTCTCGCTTGCGCGGCGCTGCTCGCTTCGGTGAGCGCCAACGCAGTGCCCCCGCACCTGCCGGATCTCGTCACGGGCGGCAACATGTGGACTATCACGTTCTGGCAGGACAATTCCCCTCAGCATCTCCAGTGGGCCACGCAGAGGATCTGCTTTTTCCGGACGGTTGTGGCCGGCACACATCAGCGGTACGTGTGGGTGTCCGTCAGCTTCCCAGACTGGAACGGTCGTGCCACTCAGGAAGGCGACCAGATCTTCATGCACGGCGACTTCCAGTTTCCGCCCGGCAGGCCCGATGTGGGTCATGACGGGATGCAATGGGAGATCGTCACTTCAAGCCCGCGCAATCTGGGCGCCGGCCACTGGCACGAGTGGATAGAAGACGGTCGCGCTGGCTTGACGATTGAATTCGGGAACGCAACATTCAATCGCGTCGGACAGTGTCAATTCGCGACTGCCGACGAGGCGTTGGAAGCCAACAAAGACATTCCCCGCCCGCGGGACGATTCAGGCAAGGAGCTGGAGAGCCCGATGGGAGTCGGCCAGGTCACTTCACAATCTCAATAACGGCAACCCTGGTGTGCCCGCGCGAGGGACGCAGCTCGCGCGGGCACATTCACTCTCAGCAGCGCCACTGCGATCGCGACAGCGGGGCGGCCGTCAAGACGCTGGTCCTCAGCTTGGCCAGCGCGTTCTTTTTCCGGCTGAACACCGTTTGCCGGGGAACTCCCTGGATTCTGGCAATTTCCTGCGGACCGAAGCCTGCTGCCCACAGCGTGATGACGTCACGTTGCGCAGACGGCAGCAAATGCACAGCAGCGCTGACTCGTACGTTGAGGTCGCGCTGAACGGCCTCGTCCGCAGGGTCGGTGATATCGCAAACGCCATCACGGGTTGCACGCTGCTCGCCGACCCCGGTGGTCTCCGGTACGGCGATGAATTGCCTGAATTTCAGCTTGCGCCGATATTCGTCGATCACATGATTACGCGCCATGGTGCAAAGCCAGGTGCGGAATGCCGCATCCGGGCGGGCGACATACGAGCGCTTGTGCGCTACTTCGATGACCTTGAGCCAAGACATCTGAAATGCATCTTCCGCCGCCGGTGCATCGCGGATGAGGCGCGTGATGTATCGCAGCAATATGTTTTTGTGCCTCACAAACAATTCCTGCAGCGCACCGTTATCGTGGTGATGCTGGTAACGATTCATCAGTTCGTCATCATCGGCGTATCGCACGCCTGCGGGCACCTTGCCTGCAGTTCTTCCCTTGGGCATATGCGCTCCCTGGGCAAGGAATATTGGTTTCACGTACCTCGCAGCTTTCTGGTAATGCTCGAAACCGCGCGCAGGTTCTGCAGAAAGGACTTTGATTCGGGTAGTCAGCGCCGCGGCCTATCACGAAGATAAAGCGGCATCTTCAGCACGGCGATGTGTCGTGCTGGGGCGCTCGTTGGATCTGAGGAAAACTACCGGACGAGCAACAGCAACAACGCAATTTCCGGGGCAACTCTTATCCGGCGGCGGAATTCCCCTGGCAGCAGAGTGTTTCGATCATGAAATGCTGCACATGCGCTCAGACATGTCTGTCGTGTGCGGATTGCGCGGGCGCTTGGCTGAAGGCGCGAAGCGTGGGACATCGTCGACTGACCGACTCCGCGTGCATCGCTTCTCCTGCAACGATCGAACTGCGGCTTACCCGCTTCCGCGCTCTGGTTCGAAGCCTCCATCTGGGCCCCAAGCCGACGCGAGTTCCGTGCCGCGCGTTTCCCCTAGGTGCCCGCACCTAACTTCTTCGCCCGAGATCTCGGCGCGCTCTCCCGCCACGCCCGCGGCTGGCTGCGCTCGATGCAGCGCCGACCCACCCTGGTGCGCGCCTTGTGGCAACAAGTGCAGTTGTTTTGAAATGGTCGCCTACTTGCGCAAGTGTCAATAGTTGCCGCCGCTTCAGCTGCTGGCTCTCAGTCCTGCTCAATTCAAGCATCTTGAGCCGCGCGCGCTTCGCGCAACTTCGAGTCGACGGCCAAGCGGTGCGCGTATCTCGGGAAATCGAGGTGGAAGCGTTGCTTGAGATCGGCCGCAGCCGTTTCCATCCTTTCCCAATGCAGTTCAGGACGGCGTTCTTTGAAACCAAAGACGATGATGTTGCCGTCTGTTCGCACCTGTAGCGACAGCATCTCGTCACCGAAGGCATCACGAAGTTTCGTCAGATGAGCGGCAACAGAATCTTTGTCGCCGCAGATGTTGGTGACAAATACTCCATTTGCAGACAAGCCGCGGCGGGCGTTCCGATAGAACTCGACTGACCCGAGTTCGGCGGCGATGCCTTTTCGATCACATGCGTCCGCGAGGATCACATCCTTGCAGTGCGTCAGTATTGAAATGTAGGCCGCGCCATCGACGTTTACCACGCGAAAACGATGATCGTCGGCGGGAACACCGAATTCATCGCGCAGCGCGATCACGTCCTGATTCACCTCGACCGCCGTGAGCGATGCGGCGGGCAAGTTGGCGTAACAGAATTTGGCGAGCGATCCGCCGCCCAGGCCGAGCAACAGAATGCGCTTTGGAGTGCGGTTGAAAAGCAGGAACGCCATCATCTTGCGTGTATAGGCGAGGGCCAGCCTGATGGGATTGCTCAGCTCCATCACGCTTTGAATCGCGCCGAAATCGAAGTGCAGAAATCGCCGTGGCCCGTTGTCGACTACGAACGGCTTGTCATAGGAGCCCGAGTACACCTGCTCCCGAAGTGTCTCGTGGCAACTGCCCGGCGGCTCGAGAAGGCGCAACCGGAAGTTCGCGCCCGGGAACGGGCTCTCGATTGCCAAGAGCCGCGACGATCTACGCTTCATGACTGCTCAGTCGCGGGATCGCGTGGGCCTGACTGCCGGAGTGTCCCGCACGCGCGCCGATGGATCGAGCGAACCCAAAGGTCCACGGGACGGGCGCTGCCCCATCAGCGAGAGCACAGCGCCCATGACGTCTTCGACTGTGCGCGATCGGAACGGTGCGGATGCGGATGTAGTGCGAGCGATAGTGTGGACAGCTGCGCCGGCGCTGGCACTGCGCCCATGCAGCCCCTGTGAGCCCAGCGTCAAGGCGGTCATAAATCCGCGTCCCCAAGCGTGCAGTGTTTCGGTGTGCTCGCGCTCTTGCAGGCCGCGAAGCACCGCTGATTCGATTTGCGGCGTTTGGGATGAAAGCTCGCGATCGAGAGCCTGCATGAAACCTACGATCAACGCGACGAACTCTTCGTATTGCGATAGGGCGGCAATTTTTGTCGGCACCTTCCAGCCTCGCCCGCCCCAGATGGGCGGCAACCATGCGCCGGAAGCGATGCCCACCGGCCAGGCAATCAACGCCACGAGATAACCTTCGAGCTCCGCTATCTCCATGTGGCCGCGCGGCCACGCCGCTTCACGCAGCAACGCAGTCAAACGAACTCGCTGCGGATCGCCGAAGGGCGCGGCGCCGAGCGCGAGCAGATTGGGCGGCATGCGATCACCCGCATCCGGCCGCGCCGACCGGTACCTCTTGGACAAACTACTCACTTCGCACTCCTTCGGCGCGACGGATTTTTGGCCTCGGCTTCCTGCGCCCAGGGCTTTCCGGTGCGCGATTCGATGTAGGCGCGCATCAGCCTTCGAACGACCTGGGAGGGCGTCGAGTCCTCTTCGGCACAGAGCCGTTCGAAGACGGCTTTCTTGCGCGGGTCGATCAGGATCGTCAAGCGCGCGGTGCGTTCTTCCACAGTCAAGAAAATTTCCTCGCGGGGGTGGGTGCGAATTACATTATCATACTACGCACATTTGATCGTCATTTCGTAACACGGAGGCCGGTTCGAGCCGACTGGCGGCACCCGGCCCATCGCTTTAAATTCGCGCGCCGTCAACACATGCCTGAGCCAACAGATCGCCAGTGGGTGGAATTCGAAAGCCCGTGGGCATGCCAGTCAGGCAAAGTCCGCGTGATGCAGTCGGCGGAGGCCGTCAGCCACGACGAACTGGCGCAGCGAGCCTGCCGTGATGAGCTCACGCGGCCGTACATCTTCGAGACGCTGTTCGAACGACGATTGCATTTCACGAACCAAGCCACGCAGAGCGCCATGCTGTTCAGCGACCCCGACGCGCTGATTTCCCAATACACCCGCAAGATGATGGCATTCCTGCTGTTCAATCCAGATCCAGAGCACATCGTGATGATCGGACTGGGTGGCGGTTCGCTGGCCAAGTTCTGCTATCGCCATCTGTCGCGATCGAAAATCACGGTCGTCGAGATCGATGAAAACGTCATTGCCTTGCGCGAGGAATTTTGCATTCCGAAGGACGACTACCGATTTCGCGTCGTTCACGATGACGGTGCCCGGTATGTCGAACGGCTCGACGAAAAAGTGGAAGTACTGTTGATCGACGCCTTTGACGCAGATGGAATCGCGTTATCTCTGGCGGAATCCAACTTCTACTCCTGCGCTGCTCGCCAACTCACTGAAAATGGAATGCTCGTGATGAACCTGTGGGGTCCGCGCGAGCGATACGTCGATAACCTCGTGCAAGCGCGAGCTGCCTTTGGGGACAGCCTGCTGCTCGTTCCAGTTTCTGGGGACGTCAATGTCTTGTTGTTTGCGTTCAAGCAGGCGCCGCCGCGATCAATCACGGACGAGCTCGAGACGCTCGCGCGTCGGCTACAGATGCGCCTTCAGCTGGATTTCCCCCGATATCTGCGCCGAATTTGCCAGGGAATTTCACTCGCCGATCCGCAGACATCGGCTGAGCTTCAGATCGCAGCCGCGTTTTGCCTGCCCGTCCAAACTCGAGCTCCCAGCGGCTCCGCGACCGATCCAGCGGCCACGACCCTACGGTGACTTCATCCGCGGCGCGCGCTGCGGATTTCGACGGGCGTCGACGGCAACAACTATTCCCGACCAGCTGGGGAGCGCCAAGTGCTTGCGGGAGATTTGCGGGACTTAGTCGTGCCTCGTTGTGCTCACGACGTCCCCCACCTCCGAGCACCAATACGGATGCGTGCCGGTGGCCTCGTGTAGATAGTGGAACCCGTCCGTCTCGATCACGAGCTTCCACACGGGTTGTTGTTCACGTACAGGTAGCGGTTGAAGCTCATCGGGTTGTCTTCGACGAACCCGACCGGATCGACGCTCACGAACCGGGCGATCTCTGGATCGAAGTAGCGAGCGCCGAAGTAGGTGAGCCCGATTTCGTCGTCGTGCTGCTTGCCGGTGTACGAGGTGCGCTCGGTCTCCGGTTGCGCATCGATCTGCTCGCCGAAGGGGGCGTAGTCCTTGCTCCACAGCATCTGGCCCGCTTCGTTCAGCTTAGGCGCGGTTGAATTTTGCTACCTGAGCTTTGCGCTCGGCGACGCTCATCTTGAGATCCGGCGCGTAGAAGGCGGCGAACTCTGCGAACTCGCCTCCCGCCACACGTCGCTCGGTCCACTCTTGAAGTGCCGCGGCGCCGTCACGCCCCAAGAGGGCATCGTTTGAAAAATAGAAATCGATCGCGCTGTCTGCGGAGAGTGCAGCCGAGCTCTGCAACAGTGCGGCAAGCAACACGAGATGGATTTTGGTCATTGGGCTACTCGTGACAGAAATGGTTAGTTCTGTAAGACGTAGATCCTAGCAATAAGGATGTGGACGCACCCCCGAGCAAATTCAGCGTTCTGCGGACCCCCTATGGCTTGAGTAATCCTGGCGCCTGCTGCATCCATTGGCCTTTCCCCTGCATCTTGAGGTACCGGGATTGCCATTCACGGGGAGAAGATCATGAACTTAGGGGACGTCGGCGCTTTGGGGTTCTGGATATTCCTCGCCTCGATCATAGTCGCCGGTATATGGGAAAAATCGCGCCGTGAGGCTGAAAGGCACGAAACGCTGCGACGAATCGTGGAGAAGACGGGCATGATCGACGAAGCGAAGCTGAAAGAACTTTTCAGCGCTGCGCCTCCCGAGGAGATCAAACCCGGCAGTGGCTATCGCACTCTGCGCATAACGGGCACGATCATCATGTTCCTCGGTGCAGGGCTCGCGATTATTTTCGCAACGATGGGACTGGTGCTCAGGGAGCGCGAAGCTTTCGCAGCCGTGGCGATTGCGTTCTGCACCGCGCTGGTGGGCCTGGGGGTGTTTTTCTCGTCCCGCTTCGCCGAACCGCCTCCTGGCTCCCGGATCGAACCCCCGGCACGCTAGATGGAGAGCCGTCTCGCGGTCGCCGACCTGCACAAGGCGGCCGATACCTTGGTGATCGCACTGGCGTGCGCCGGTGATGACAGCGCCTTCGCCGAGGTGCTGCGCCGCCGACAGGCGCGCGTACGCAAGTTCATGTATCACCTGTGCCGGCAGACGGCGCTGGGCGATGACCTGTCGCAGCAGGTCTTTCTCACGGCCTGGCGCTCGCTGGGGCGGCTGCGCAATGCCGCGGCATTCGACGGCTGGCTGAAGCGAATCATGGTGAACGTCTGGCTGCAGGAAGTCAGGCGCGGGAAGTTAGCCACCGTCAGCGATGTCGAACTGGCGGATCTCGCGGTACGGCACGACGCCACGGCTGCGCGCATGGACCTGGACGCCGCGCTGTCGACGCTGCCACCGGACATGCGCCTGTGCGTGGTGCTGGCGTACAACGAGGGAATGTCGCATCCGGAGATCGTTGCGCTCATCGGCTTGCCTCTGGGCACGGTGAAATCCCACATCGCGCGCGGCGCCGCGCGACTGCGCGAAATACTGGCTGACTATGGAGAAAGGTCATGAGCGATCAGGATGGCTTCGATGCGCGGCTAGCCGCCCACTTCGAGCAGGAGCACCGTCATGTGCCCGCCGATTCCTTCGTTGCCGACACGATGCGGAAGGTCCGCGCTGGACGTCGGCGCAAGGAAGTCATCCACGCCGGCGTGCGTGTCGCGGCACTTGTCGCGGCGGTCATGGCTTCGCCGTGGCTGATCGCGGGCGTCGCGCGCGTGAATGCAGCGCTGGACTCCGGCCTCACCTGGGCCATGGGAGAGCTTGGCGCGTGGGTGTGGGTTCTGGGCGCGCTGGCGGTCCTCGTGGTGTTGGCAACGCGCGTGCGCAGTCGGTGAGGGACTGGTAGCAATTCGTCAGAAGATAGCTCAGCTCGCACGGGAGAATGTCGGCTCGAGACTTTAATTCACGGACGAGCCGGGCGATGCCACCGTGACGACCGCACCTGCTGGTGTACAGGCATCGGTTCAGCCAATGCAGGAGCGGACTCTCAATTTCGCTTCAGGGGCCATCAGGCTTTCTTGCGTTTCCTGCCTTTTACTTTGTCGATGCGCGTCAAGCACGATCTACACCAGCTGATGCGGGTCCGATTGGCCTGCAACCCCAGTTCCAGGGCCATGTAGGGATAGAACTCGCTGTCCGGCAAGCGCTCGCCGAAGTCCGCGTCGCGCGTGCCGCGCCACGAGCGGTGAATGGCCTCGAGCAAAGACTGGCGCGCGAGGAGGATTTCGAGAAATTTTTCGAAGAAGGCGCGTGCATCGCTCGCACTGCCGAGCGCGCCCAGAAAATAGACTTGCGCCAGATAGTGTCGGCGCACATTCAGGATCTGTGGCCCCTCTTCGAGCCACGCGATCAAGGCGCGCTCGCCTTTCGGCGTGCGCCCGTAAAGACGGCGCTCCGGCCCAATGGACGAGGCGGCAGCCTCACTCGTCACCAAGCCATCGGCCTCGAGCCGCTTCAGCGTCGGATAGATTTGCGAAAGCTTGGCGGACCAAAAGTTGGCCAGTGACGTTGCGAACTCCTTATGAAGGTCGTAACCGCTCGTCGGCCCGGCCAGCAGTCCCAGAAGGATATGAGGAAGGCTCATTGTCGATCGTCAAAACGCTTCATGACGAGGCGCTTCCAATACAACGTGGCAGGAACGCCGATTGCCGCCGGGAGCAGCCACGGCAAGACATTCACCCAGGACGCTTCGAGCGCATTGAGATCCAACAGAGCGCGTGAGCCGAATACGGCGAATGCCGTATAGAACGCAATTCCGGCGCCTATCATCCCGTTCAGATGCTCATAGATCCATTCGCGCGTCGTCGCCCTGGATTTCAGCATGTGGGAAAAGGCATCGTAGCCGGCAAAGAAACCGAAGCTGCTGATTGCCAACAAGACCCAAAAGGTCGGTGGCTTGAAATAGATGGCGTAGGCGATCAATCCGATGCTGCCTGATACGGCCAATGCCGTGATGGCAATGCGCCAGGGAGTTCGCAATGCATGCGTATTTTCTTTCGCGATCACCGCGCCGCGGCCATGTGCGACGATCGCGAACGTCGTCACCGTCAAATAACCGAGGAAGACGTAGAGCGAAAAGATGGCGGGCGCCTGTCGCGGACCGATACCGCGCAACCAGAACTGGATCATCTGCAGCGTCACCGCCACCGCCGCACTTGCCAGCACCGCATAACAAATCCAGGTGAAGACGCGTCCGGACCTCACATGTGCCCGGCCTCCCTTGGTGGCGAGCAATGGAATCCAGAATGCCAACAACCCTGACGCGCCGATCGCGATATGGACCCAGCGCATGTGCAGCTGAATGGTCTCGAGCATGTGCATCATGCGCCGCCTATATCAATGTTGTCATAGCCGATACTATATCACGGCTTGTATAGACCGCGCGATTCACGTGCCCGAACTCGGTGATCGTGTCGATTCAGGCCTGTCTCGAACGACTAGTACGAGACTTCCCGCACAGAATAGACCCCCATGCCCCGTCCTCTGACCCCCGCCATCACCGCTTTTGAACGATCGCCCGATGGCGGAAAGGGCCTGGCGCGCGACACGCGCGTTCGCTGGGCGCTCGAAGAAGTGGGGCAACCTCACGAGGTTCGTCTGGTTTCGTTCGCTGCGATGAAGGAGCCCGCGCATCTGGCGCTGCATCCTTTCGGCCAGATCCCGACCTACGAGGAAGGCGACCTCGCCCTGTTCGAGACGGGCGCGATCGTCCTGCACATCGCCGAGCACCGTGCGGGCCTGCTGCCAAGGGATGCCAACGCACGGGCGCGCGCCATCACCTGGATGTTTGCGGCGTTGAACACCGTCGAACCGCCGATCCTCGAGCTCGCCAACGCAAGGATCCTCGAGGGCGACAAGCCCTGGAGTAAAGATCGCCTGCCTCTGGTGGTGGATCGCGTCCGCAAGCCGCTGAACCAGCTTGCGGCGCGCCTGGGCGATGCCGACTGGCTCGATGGTGCGTTCAGCGCGGGCGACCTCATGATGGTGTCGGTACTGCTGCGGCTCAAACCATCGGGCATTTTGGACGAATATCCGCACCTGCCTGCCTATGTCGCCCGCGGCGAAGCACGGCCTGCCTACCAGCGGGCATTCGCAGCCCAACGGGCGGCGTTCAGAGACATCGAAGCGGTGAAGGAAACATACGCTGCGATCAACCGGAACGACATTCCGGCTGCCGTCGGACCCTTTGACCCGCAGATGGAATGGATCGAACCACCCGACTTTCCGACACCCGGGACGTATCGCGGGCACGCGGCAGTCATGGCACACATTTCGAAGGGGCGGAACACCTGGGCCGAGGGAGGGTGCGAGCTCGAACGGTTCATCGTCACTGGCGACAAAGTCGTGGTCTTCGTCCGTGCGCTAGTTAGACTCAAAGACCGGACGGAATGGTCCGGCGGGCGCTTCGCCGATGTCTACACGTTCCTCGACGGCAAGGTGATCCAGGTGCGCTCGTTCGGCGCGAGGCAGGAGGCTCTCGAGTGGGCTGGAGCCGAAGCTTCGGATGCGTCTTGATGCCAGACGCCTCGCAGCACGGTCCCGCTGCGCAGCGTCAGGACGCCTGCGATTGCTGCCGAATCAGCGCCACGAACTGCCCGCCATAGCGGGCCAGCTTCGCCTGTCCCACGCCCACGATCGCGGAGAACTCCTGCAAGGTCGTCGGTTTGCGTTCTGCCATGTCCAGCAGGCTCGCATCGTTGAAGATGATGTACGGCGGCATGCCCGCTTCGTCGGCGAGTCGCTTGCGCAGCGTGCGGAGTGAATCAAACAGCGAGTTGCCCGAGACCGGCGTGGTGGCCTTTGCCGCCTTGCGACCCCGCGCAGGCTTGGCCGACTCGCCGACCTGAACCGCGCGCTCGCCTTTCAGCACCTGCCAGCTTGCGTCGTTCAATGTGACCACCGCATATCCATCCTGGGACTGCGTCATCAAGCCTTGATGCAGCAAGGCTCTGGCGAGGTCGCGCCACTCCTGCAAGCCGAGATGCTTGCCGATTCCGTAGACGCTCAACGAAGCATGGTCGCGCGTGAGTATCCGTTGTGTCTCGGCGCCGCGCAGGATCTCGATTACATACGCAATGCCGTACCGCTCGTGCCGACGCGCGAGCCGCGCGATGCATGACAGGAACTGCTGTGCTTCGGTGGTCCGCTCGATCGACGCCCGTGGCTCCAAACAGTTGTCGCAGGCGTTGCACTTGCCGGCAAAGACCTCCCCGAAATATCGCAGCTGCACGGCCCGGCGACACTCCCCGGACTCCGCGTAGTTCAACACCTGGCGCAATTGCTGGCGGGCGACGCGTTGTTCGTCCGCCAGCGGCTCGAAGGTCACGGGATCGACCTTCTGCGCAATGATGTGCTCGGCGGTTCGAATGTCGCCCGCGCCGAAATAGAGAATGCAGCGTGCGCGCTCGCCATCGCGGCCGGCGCGCCCGGACTCCTGGTAATAGCCCTCGAGCGTTTTCGGCAGGTCATAGTGCACGACCCACCGCACATCGGGCTTGTTGATGCCCATGCCGAAGGCGATGGTGGCGACGATCACCTGGGCGTCGTCGCGAATGAACGCTTCCTGGTTGTCGCGACGCGTGCGTGCATCGAGACCGGCGTGATACGGCAAAGCCCGGATGCCGTCGCCCTGAAGCTGCCCGGCGAGCTCATCGACGCGTTTACGCGACAGGCAGTAGACGATGCCCGTGCCGCCATCCCGGCGCGCATGCTCGAGCAATTCCGGGTAGGTCGCCCGCGTCTTGGGCCGCACGGCGTAGTACAGGTTGGGGCGATTGAAACTAGCTACATGTATGCGCGGCTCGCGCAGCGCGAGCTGCTGCACGATGTCCTGTCGGACCCGCTCGGTGGCGGTGGCCGTGAAGGCGGCGATAGGCACGTTGGCAAATCGCGTGCGGATGCGATGCAGCTGGCGATACTCCGGGCGGAAGTCGTGACCCCAGTCCGAGACGCAATGAGCTTCATCGACGACCAGTGCAGAAATGCCGAGTGAGGCATGCAGCCGTGGCAGGACGTCGCCTTCGAACTCGGTCTGCAGCAATCGCTCGGGAGCCAGGTACAGGAGCTTGATCTCGCCGCGAGCGAGGCGGGCCAGGCGCCGCGACACTTCCGAGCGTTCGAGCGAGGAGTTGATGAACGTCGCTTCGATGCCGTTGTCATGGAGCAGGCGTACCTGATCCTGCATCAATGCGATCAATGGCGATATCACGATGCAGACGCCGGGGCGAAGCAGGGCCGGTAGCTGAAAGCACAGCGACTTGCCGCCGCCGGTTGGCATGATCGCGAGCAGGTCGCGGCCGCGGAGGATGTCGCGCACGACCTCTTGCTGCCCGGAACGAAAGGAATCGAAACCAAAGTGTCGCTTGAGTGCGGCGGCGAGGGCGGTGGGCGTCAGGTCGGCGGGCAGCGCGTCGTTCATCTGACCAAGCATAAACTCGCCGGGCAGTGTTGGCGGGCGTGGGAAACTCTCTGGGCGCATCAATTATCGATTCTGCAGCCTTGTCAGCCGCGCGACTACAGCCACTTCGCCTTGCGCAATCGATAGAAGAGATAGACGTCGATCACGGCCATCACACCCAGCGCTCCGGCATAGCCGTACTCCCAGGTGAGCTCGGGCATGTGCTCGAAGTTCATGCCGTAGATTCCTGCGACCATGGTCGGCACGGCGATGAGCGCGGCATAAGCGGCGAGGCGCTTCATCGTTTCGTTTTCCTGCAGGGAGATCATGGACAGATTCACGGAGGTGGCGGTGGCCACCGAATCGCGAATGGTTTCAATGGTCTGATTGAGGCGCAGCAGATGGTCATAGATGTCTCGAAAGTATTCACGCAATCCCGTGCACAGCGCCGGCACGCGCGCACCGGACAGGTTGGAGACACCTTCGAGCAATGGCGCCACGGCGTGTTTGACGATCATGAGGCGGTTTTTCAGAACGTAAAGAGACTCGATGTTCGCGCGCGGTGACCCGCTGCTCGCGAAGATCCGTTCTTCGACGGATTCGAGCTCAGCCTCGAGCAGGTCGAGCACGGGAAAATAGCGATCGACCACCGCGTCAGTCAGCGCATACAGCACGAATCCTGATCCGAGGCGCAGCAGCTCGGGTTCACGCTCGCAACGTAAACGAACTTCCTGGAAGCCGCGCTCGGCGTGACTACGCACCGAAACCACGTAGTTGCGCCCGGCGAACACCGCCACCTCGCCGACGCGCAATTGCGCGCCAGCGGGTTCGATGATGTGCATCACGGCGAACAGGCTGTCGCCATAGTCTTCGATCTTCGGGCGCTGATGCCCGTTGCGCGCGTCTTCGACGGCGAGCGGGTGCAATCCAAGCTGCTGTTGCAACTTGTCCAGCATGTCACCGTCGGGCTCGCGTAAGGCCACCCAGACGAGGTTGCCGGGCCGGCTCACGTACTGCTGAACCTCGTCGATTCCGATATCGGCCACTTTGAGGCCGTCTTTGTACACGACGCAGCTGATCAGCATGGAACTCTCCCTGGGGGTTCGAATCCTAGCGCGCTTCGCGTCGTCTGAATCCAGGCCGGGGAAAAAGTTCACACCATTTCGTCTTCCGGAGGTGCTGCGGCGGCGCCATCCTTTTCAGAGGGAAATCATGATCGTTGGTCTGCTGATGGCGCTATGCGCCGCCACCTGTCTCGTTTTTCGAGTGATGGCGGCGTTACCGGAGCGCAAATGAATCTCATGGAGTGGATCGCAACGCTGCTGGCAGGCGGGCGATTCGCGCAGCCTGCGGGTCTGCATCCGCAAGATGCGCGCGAAACCCGAACCCGATCCACAGCGGCCCAGGTATCTCGTCACCGAGTTTGGACTTGGCTATCGATTGATCGTCGACGACCTGCAGCCATGAGTGCGGCCTTGTGCACCGCCTAGCTAATCCCGCGCCGCGCCGCGCCGCGATGCGCCATGCGATACAGCCCCGGCAACACCAGCAGGGTCAACAACGTCGACGACAAAATGCCGCCAATGACAACGGTGGCCAGTGGCCGCTGAACCTCCGCCCCGGTGCCGGTGTTGAGTGCCATCGGCAGAAATCCGAGCGCCGCGACCAATGCCACCATGAGGATCGGCCGCAGGCGCAGCATCGCACCTGCGCGAATGGCGGCGTCGATACCGGCGCCGTTCGCAAGTCGATCGCGGATGGCGGACACCATGACGACGCCCGTGAGCACCGCGACGCCCGACAGCGTGATGAATCCGACACCGGCGGTGATCGACAACGGAATGCCGCGCAGCCACAGCGCGATCACGCCACCCGTGAGCGCCAGCGGCACGCCGCTGAAAACGAGTCCGGCATCCTTTGCCGAGCCGAATGTCATCAGCAGCAGCGCGAAGATCATGAGAAAGGTGATTGGCACCAGCCACGTCAGCTTCTCGGTGGCCGATTGCAGCTGCTCGAAGGTGCCGCCGTACTGCAGCCAGTATCCGGGCGGCAGCTGCACGCGTTCTTCGATGAGCTCGCGCGCTTCGGCGACGAAGCCGCCCAGGTCGCGACCGCGCACGTTGCACGACACGACCAGGCGTCGCTTGCCGTTCTCGCGGCTGATCTGGTTAGGCCCCGGTGCGAACTCGAGCGTGGCCACTTCGCCTAACGGCACGTAGCCGCGCTCGGCCAGTGGAATGGGGAGGCGTGACAAGGCAGCGACGTCGCTGCGCATGTGCTCGGGCAAGCGCACGACGATCGCGAAGCGCTGGTCGCCTTCGAATATCTGTCCGGCTTCCTTGCCGCCCGTGGCGGCGGCCAGCACCTGCTGGACGTCGGAGACGTTGAGTCCATAGCGATAGAGCGCATCGCGATTCGGCTCCACCGACAGCATCGGCAAGCCTTCGACCTGCTCGACTTTCACCCCTTCGGAGCCTTGGATGCCGGCCAGTACGGCCGCGATGGCATTGCCCGACTTCAGCAGCTGGTCGAGATCATCGCCATAGATCTTGATGCCGAGGTTGGAACGCACGCCGGAGATCAGTTCGTTGAAGCGCAGTTGAATCGGCTGGCTCAGCTCGAGCGCGTTACCCGGTACCGCATCGAGTTTCGCTTCGATCTCGCGTACCAGCTCCGCCTTGGGCTTGTCGGGATCCGGCCAGTCCTCGCGCTCTTTCAGCATGACGTAACCGTCGGAGATGTTAGGCGGCATCGGGTCGGTCGCCACTTCCGCGGTGCCCACGCGCGAGAAGTACGTCTTCACTTCGGGCACGTCCGCGAGCGCGCGTTCGAGCTGAAACTGCATCTCGAGCGACTGCGTGAGGCTCGTACCTGGGATACGCAGCGCTTGTACGGCGAGATCACCCTCGTCGAGGCTGGGAACGAACTCCGACCCCAGACGCGAGCTCGCCCAGCCGCAGAGCACGACAAACACGATGGCTGCGGCCAGAACCGGCACGCGGAACCGCAGGGCGGCATCGAGCACGGGTGTGTACGCGCGGCGCGCGCCACGCACGATGAAGTTTTCCTGCTCTTCGATCTTGCCCCGCAGCAGCAGTGCCACCGCGGCGGGAATGAACGTGACCGAAAGCACGAGCGCTGCCAGCAGGGCGATGATCACGGTGAGTGCCATCGGACCGAACATCTTTCCCTCGACACCCGTGAGCGCTAGGATGGGCAGGTTCACGAGAATCACCACCAGCACGCTGATCAGGCTCGGCGTGAAAACCTCGCGGGAGGCGGCGTACACCGTGTGAAAGCGTTCTTCGATGCTGAGCAGGCGGCCGAGCTGATGCTGTTGCCCGGCGAGCCGCAGCATGCAGTTCTCGACGATGATGACCGCACCATCGACGAGGAGTCCGAAGTCCAGCGCGCCCAGGGACATGAGATTCGCGCTGACGCGAGTCGTCACCATGCCCGTCATGAGCAGCAGCATCGACAACGGGATGACCATGGCGGTGAGCAGCGCCGCTCGAATGTTGCCGAGCATCGCGAGCAAAACCACGATGACGAGCACCGCGCCTTCGAGGAGATTCTTTTGCACCGTCGCAATGGCCTTCTCGACCAGCCTGGTGCGGTCATACACGGCTTCGGCGGTAATTCCCCCGGGTAGCGTCTCGTTGATCTCGGCGAGCTTCCGGGCAACGCCTTTGGCCACCGTGCGGCTGTTCTCGCCGATCAACATGACAGCGGTGCCGAGCACCGCCTCCTCGCCATCGCGCGTGGCAGCGCCGGTGCGCAGTTGCTTGCCATACGCCACGTCGGCGACGTCGCGAATCGTCACCGGTACGTCGCCGCGGTGCGCGACGATGATTCGTCCGATCGCGGAAATGTCCGCGACCTGTCCCGGCGAACGCACCAGGTATTGCTCGCCATTGCGTTCGATGTAGCCGGCGCCGGCGTTGGTGTTGTTCTTTTCCAGCGCTGCGGAGACTTCAGCGAACGACGAGCCGAAAGCCAGCAAGCGTGCCGGGTCTGGCGTGACGTGATACTCGCGCTCGAATCCGCCGATGGTATTCACCTCCGTGATACCTGGAACCTGGCGCAACTGCGGGCGGATCACCCAGTCTTGCACGCTGCGCAATGCAGTGGCGTCGTAGGGTTTGCCATCGGGCTGACGCGCGTTCACATCCGCCTGCACGGTGTAGAGAAATATTTCTCCGAGGCCCGTGGCGATGGGGCCCATCGTGGGCTCGATGCCAGCCGGCAACTCGCCCTTGGCCTGCTGCAGCCGCTCGTTGATGAGATTGCGCGCGAAGTAGATGTCGGTGCCGTCTTCGAACGCGGCCGTGACCTGCGACAGGCCATACCGCGAGAGCGAGCGCGTGTGTTCCAGATGCGGAAGCCCCGCGATTGCTGCTTCGACTAGATAGGTGATGCGCTGCTCGACCTCCGGCGGTGAATATCCCGCGGCCTCGGTGTTGATCTGCACCTGGACATTGGTGATGTCGGGCACCGCGTCGATGGGCAGGCGCTGGTAGTTCCAGACCCCCGCCGCCGCGGCCATCGCGACGATGAACATCACCATCCAGCGACGGGCGATGCAGATTCGCAACAAGGAGTCGATCATCTCGCGCCCCTCAATGTCCGTGCGCGGCGGAGCCCTTGCCGAGCTCCGCTTTCAGTATGAAGCTGTTGGCGGCGACGTAGGTATCGCCGGCGTGCAGACCTGAGACGATCTCAACCCACTGGCCATCGGTACGGCCGGCACTCACCGCCCTCGGCTCGAACCCATCCTCGCCCTGCACGAAGACCACGCTCTGGTTCTCGATGGTCTGAACGGCAGCACTCCGTACGGCGAGCGGCACCTCGCTCTCGGCCAGCGTGACGTGTGCGGTCACATACAGGCCCGGCGCCCAGGTGCGCTCCTGGTTGTCGAGCAACACGCGTGCCGAAAGCGTTTGACTCGCGCTGCTGCCAAAAGGCGCGACGTAGACTATCTTCCCTTCACCCGCGCGGCCGGTGTCGGCGCTCGTGACGCGCACGGACTGGCCGACCCTGACCTTGCCCACGTCGCGCGGAAACAGGGCCAGCTCGACCCACACACTAGATAGGTCGGCGACCGTGAACAGCACCTTGGCGCCCGATTGTTCGCCAGGGTTGGCATTTCGCGCGACCACCACGCCATCGAGCGGAGCGAGCAGCGCATAGGTCTGGAGGCTCTCGTCGCTTTCGACCGTGGCGAGCGCTTCTCCTTTGCGTACGGCATCACCTGTCTTTCGATTGACGGCGCGGATGACGCCCGGAAATCGCGCCGCGACGTCGCGCATGCGCTCCGCGTTGGGCGAGACCACCCCGTACACCGGCAAAGTTTCGCGTATGGATGCAGGGCCCACATTTTCGAGCGCAATGCCCGCAGCATCGATCTGCTCGGCGGAGAGATTCACCTTGCCATGCCCTGCCTCGGGGGAGGCGGCCTCCCTCTCGTGTGACTCGGCGGGTGCCGACTGGTGTCGTCCGCCGCAGGCGATGAGTGCGAGGGTCAACGTGAACCAGGTCACCAGCAATCTGAGGTTCATGGAAGTCTCGGGAATCTAGGGCGTCGGCCGCGCGAACGCGGTGCCGGTGAGACGCTCGATTTCCACGAGCATGCGGTGATAGTCGGCGGCCGCATCGATGGACGCGGCGCGCAGCGCGAGCAGTTCTTCCTGCACGCTCGCCAGCTCGAGGAACGAGAATCGACCGCGCTCATATCCGCCGCGGGTTTGCTCGAGGGCCAGTTGTGCCTGCGGCACCGCGTCGTCGCGCAGAGTTTCGAATCGCAGACGCGCGGCGCTCATTTCCTGGTACAGCGCCAGGAGATTCGAGCGCGCGAGCATGCGCGCGGCATCGCGCTGCGCACCGGTCTGATCGACGCGCACCCGTGCCTCGCGAATCCCGCCCTGGTAGCGGTCGAACACCGTCAACGGCATCGAAAATCCCGCCACGAGCGCGGAGTCATTCGATGCTGACAGTCGCCGCACACCGAGATTGAATGTCAGATCGGGTCGCGCCTGCGCTCGCGCCAGCCGCAACTGCGCGTCGCGCTGCCGTTCGAGAGATGCGAACCGAAGAAAGTCCGGTGACTGGTCGATGCTGTCCAGCATCGAGGCGAGCGTGTCGACCGCCGGCAAATCGAACAGCTGCGCCTTGGCAGCCTGGAAGGAAGGCTCCGCTCCCCCCCAAGTGGCGGCCAACGCGTAACGCGCACTGCGCAGTTCGCTCTGCTCCTGATGAAGCTCGACTACGGTTCTCGTGCGGGCCACGCGGGCGCGACTACGCTCGGCTTCGGGCGAGCGACCGGCCCGTACGCGCGAGTCGATGGCCTCGACGGTGTGGCGTGCGAGCGCGGAAGCTTCGGTCGCGAACTGCACGCGTTCCTGTGCGACCACCACCTGGATGAAGCGGCGCGTCACTTCCGCCAGCACATCGAGCTCGCGTGCGCGCTGTTCCAGGGAAATGCCTTCGAAATCCAGATCCGCGACCGTGCTTCGCAGGGAGCGCTTGCCGCCAAGCTCGACGACCTGACTCAGGCTCAACGTTGTTTCGAGTGCGTCGGTCCCTTTGAAGTCGCGAGAGCCCGCGAAGTTTTCGAGCTCTACGCCCAGCTCCGGATTCGGGCGCAGACCCGCCTGTTGCGCTCGCGCCTGCGCGGCGCTGAGTTCATACGCGCTCGAGCGCAAATCCGGATTGCCTGACAACGCGGCATCGACCGCGCGGGTGAGCGTCAGATCGCCTTCGGGATCCACACCGCCGGCGGCAAGCGCCAGCGTCGTGACCCAAGCGCCCACCAAGAGAAACAGGCGCGCCATCAGAGCGCGCGTACAGACAGGGAACATCGCAAGCCTCCTGAGGCACACGCCTGGATCGCGCGCCTGGTACCAGGACAGAACCTAACTATTGAGGCTTAGCGGGGAGGTCCGCGGGGCGGCGGACGTAGATCGGATGAGGCCGGAAGAAGCGCCGGGGCGGTGTCGCCAGGCCGGACGTGGCCGGCGCGCGAGGTCAGGCCGAGAGGGAGCGAGGTTTGCGCGAGACAGGCGAGGGTCAGCTGATCCAGCGAATCGACCTTGACGACCGCCTGCGCGGCGGGGACTTCCACGTCACGATCATTGTGACCGTCGGCCGATTGCGCTTCGCTGAAGTGCGTGGGGGCGTCCTCGAGATGGACGCTGACGGGAGTTTCTTTGCCATCGAGACACAGATGCAGATGCGCGTTGGCAACGCGCAGGGGCAGCAGCGCGATTGCCGCCACCCACAGTGCGAGAGCCCATTTGCTGCGTCGAAACACCGGCGGAGTATGCCGCAATCGCTGTTTCACGCCATCGGTACTGAGTATCAGTCCGACGCGGGCGCCACATGACCGCCGTTTCCGACAGAATTCGGCCTGCGAATCGTCTACAAGCCGATCATGGCTTCGTTGTGTACCGCGTGCGTCAAGGTGCAATCGCTCAAGAATGCGATCGTTTCGCTGGGCGGGATATCGGGCGACTGCGCTGTCTGTGGAGCGCGCGGCACGGTGCTCATGAGCTGTGCGACACCCGACTTCAGGGCCAGGATCCTGGCGCTGGTCCGATTCCACTACTCGGAAGCCGAGTACAACCCGCTTCTCGGCGGCGAACGGCTCGAGTCCATATTCCTGTGCGAGAACCCGATCACGGACGTTCAGCAGCACTGGAACCTGGATGCATACCAGCAGGCCCTGGCTCAACTGTTCTCGGATTGCCGGCACGACGGAGCGACGCGGGTCGACTTGTTTGCCGGGAACGTCGATACAGAGCAGGGTCAATTTTTCGCGCTGAAGCGCGCCGACGACGATCGCCTGCGCGAGCTCAAGCATGCTTCGTTCACCCGGAATCACTATCTACTGCACGCCGAAGCCCGTGCGCTGCTCGAACCGGTGGCGCAGCGGGTCGAACGGACGCTGGCCCGGGAATCCGTTTTCTACCGCGCCCGGATCGGATACGCCAAGAGCGGATTCGCGCGTGCGGGCTTGTTCGAAGGACGCCACTACACGCCCTTCGAGGGCGGTGCGCTGGGCGCTCCTCCGCCGCCATTCACAGCCGCGGGGCGCATGAATCGTGCCGGTGCATCGTTCCTGTACGTCGCCACGACACCGGAGACCGCCATCGCGGAACTGTGTCCGCATCCCGGTCACTATTGCAGCGTCGGAGCTTTTTCCGCCAGAGCCACGCTGCGCGTCTGCGATCTGAGCCTGCTCGATGTCACGGACTTCGCATCCAACGAGCAGTTGAGCGACTTCCTGCTGCTGAGCTCGATAGACAGCTGCTTCTCGATTCCCGTCCTGCCCGAGAACAGAGCGGAATACCATTTTCCGCAGCTGCTGGCGGACGTGTTTCGGCATCTCGGATACGACGGCGTTGGATATCGGAGTTCGGTCGGTCCGGGGATGAATTTCGCATTCTTCGACCCCGCAGCGTTCAGCTACCAGGTCGGATCGGCCGCCGTCACGAAGATAGAGTGGCTCTCTTATGCGACGACCACATTGCCGGTCATGAGCGGCGATGACGGCGAATACTGGACGCGAGCGGACGGCCATTTGCTGTGACCACGGCCGTCCGCAGGCTGTTCGCAGCGAGTATTCCCGCTCAGCGTCAATTCCGTCGCTGACGCGGTGTGTTGTCGTTCGATCTGTGCTGCGGCTGAGATTCGCGCTGAGACTGAGGCTGCGCCGGCTTCTGCTCGGAGCGACTCGGCTGCTGCTGTCGCTCCGTCTGCGGACGCTCCACGCGCTGGCGTTGCTCTACCTGGCGCTCGATCACGCGCTCGCGTTGCTCGACCTGGCGTTCAGTCACGCGCGGCGGCGACTCCTGCTGCCGCTGGTGCTGCTGAACCTCGACGGCGCGCTGCGGGCGCACATCACGGGCCTGCTGCTGGCGATCCTGCTGCTGGCGCACCTGTTGTTCGCGCAACTGCTCCTGTCTTTCCATGAGTTCGCGCGAAGGTCGATCCGCCCGCGGCCGGTCTTCTCGCGTGCGCCCGACCGACGCCGGCTGCTCCACGTGCCGCCGACGATCCAGTCGATCGCGGACCACAATCTCGCGATCCCGCAAGTTGCGATCCCGCGCGCGATCGCTCGATGCGCGCGGAGCTTCGGATCGATTTTCCAGAGTGCGCGTGAAATGCGCGGACGAGGGCGGCGGATTTCGCCTGACCACTACCTGGCGGTTCACGATGGTCTGCGACGGAGCGCGCAGCGGCGCGCGCGGCGCACCGCCGAGTCGACTCTCGCGCAGCGGCTCGATGTGCGGGGCGCCTGCCACCAGGCGTGTGCGGCCGATGTCCCGCTCGCCGTCGCGAACGCGATGGTCACCGACGCGCCTCGCGGACGTGAACGTCGTCTGCGTCACCACCGTCACGGCGCCACGATTGCGATAGTTCACGTTTCTGGCGCGGTTCTCGTGCATCTCGCGCACGAACTCGCGGCCCACGGTGGTGTTGGTCAGGTTGACGCGCTCCACGTAGCGCCGGCTGTAGCGCCCGCGCGGCACGTACACTTCGCGCGGGCCGAGCGGAAACCAGCCAACGCCACCGCGGCCAGACGAGATCGCCACGCTGACGCCCGGCCTATCTACCCAGCCGACCAGCGCCGGCGCATACACCGCGCGCACGTGTCGCGGTCCCGGCACCCAGCACCAGCGCTGGCGCACGTGCGCCCATCGTCCATAGTGAAACGGCGCATAACCCCAGGGCGCGTCGTCGATCCAGGTCCAGCCCCAGGGCGTGACCCACACCCAGCGGCCGAACCGGTACGGCGACCAGTCCACCGCGAGATTCCGCGGCGTCCACACGTAGCCGTATTCGGGCTCCGAGTTCCACGTGCCGTTGTCGTCGAGATCCTCGTAGCCGGTGACGTCGGGCGATACGTATTCCGCTGTGCGCGACGAAGCCACGCGGTCGTAGCCGCGATCGCGATCGAGACTCCACGAGTCGAACTCGTCCGATGCGCCCAGCGGGCCGAAATCCGCGGCCAGCCGGTCGGTGCCGCGGAACGTGGCGGACTCGCGCGAGCGCACTACGACGTTCTGCGAGGGACCGTCCACTTCGGCCTCGCCTTCGTTGACCTTGACCACCGTGGCGTCGCCCGCGTCGTTCACCTCGACGCGATAGCTGCCGGGACGCAGCAGCGTGACCGCGAGGTTCGGCGTATCGATTTCGATCTCATCGTTGTCGTCGAGCGCGCGTACCCGGATGCTCAGCACGCCGGCGGTCATGCGCATCTGAATCGTGTCGTCGTCGACGTTGAGGAAGGAGAAGCCTGTGGTTTCCGCCAGGCGGACGACAGCCTGCCCCACCTGAATCTCGGCGCGCGCGCCCGGCGCGGTCCAGAGTCGGTCGCCGGTTGTCAGTGGACGATTGAGGAGCGCGGGTGCCCACTCTTCCTCGCCGGCGGGTTGCATGGACACTTCGCCGCGGATGAGGCTGAGTCGCGCCGCGCGATCCGGCGGGTCTGCTTCCAGCGGCTCGCTATCTTGTGCGCGCGCCGCGCCCAACATCAGCAAGAGCGACAGAGTCGCGATTTTCCGAAGTGCGCTGCTGTACATGCTCGCCATGATAGGACGCGGCGGTGAACCATGCCTGAATGGACAACGCCCGGGAGAGCGTTGCGGTTGCCTTCTCAGGCAGCAGCGGTGCGGTTTCTTTCAGGATGTGTCGGCATCCTGAACCCTCGAATGTGGGGAATACTTACGACGCGCAGCGAAACGCGTATTCGATCCCCAATTCCTTGGGCACCGGCACGTGCGCGTCAATTATGCAATCCGCGTGCCCGCGCACCTTCAGTATCTGCAGTGCGGCATCGCGATAGACCGGTTCGATCGCCGGAAGCATGGCCGACCACTGCGTCTCGCGCCCGCTCAGCGCGATTCCCAATCGCTTCGATGAGGACGGCGTCACGTACAGCTTGCCGGGGTGCTGCGCGTCCTCGAAGCCATTGAGCTGCGTGATCTGGAGTTGGGGAAACGCGGCGGGCACGACCGTGGGTTTGTTCACGACGTACTTCGCGGCGGCCATGTTCTGCGCACAGCCGGCCACGGCTGCGACGACGATGAGAACGAGGAGAGGGCGGGACATGCGCGGAGTCTATGCACGATCTGCCGCGGCTGGCTCCTGTAAAATCTTGCAGGTGCATGGTTGTCTATCTAGTTCCTGGACGGCCGCGCCGCAGGACGCGCGCCTGCCGCAATCCATGCCCCGCGTAGATCAACAGCCCGATCCAGATCAGCACGAACCCGGTCGCGCGCGCGGCGGGGAAGGGCTCCTTGAACACGACCAGTCCGCACATCAACTGCAGGCTGGGCGCGATGAACTGCAGCACGCCCATCGTCGACAACTGGATGCGCCGCGCGCCGTATGCGAACAGGACCAGCGGAATCGAGGTGACGACACCACTCAACAGCAGCAGCGCGGTCACGCTGCCGCTCGAGTGGCCCAGCACTCCGGCTGCCTGCGCTTCGGACCAGACCAGATATCCGACGGCGAACGGCACCAACAAGATGGTCTCGACGGCCAGGCCCGGCAGTGCGTCGATCTTCACCGTCTTGCGGATCAATCCGTACAGCGCGAACGACGAACCGACCATCAGCGCGATCCACGGCGCCCGCCCCGTCATGAACGTGAGATACGCCACGCCGGCGGCCGCGAATGCGGCGGCTATCCACTGCGTTCGATCGAGGCGCTCCGACAGCACGAAGATGCCTAACATGATGTTGAGCAACGGGCCCATGAAGTAGGCCAGGCTGACTTCGAGCACGTGGCCATGGTTCACCGCCCAGGCGAACCCCAGCCAGTTGACCGCGATGAAAAACGCGCTGGCCGCGAGCCGGATCAGGACGCCTGGGCGGGTCGCCGCCTCCCACAACTTGCCCAGCTCTCCATTGCAGGCAAGCCAGCCGAGCACGAACAAACAGGACCAGGCAACGCGATGCGCGGTGATCTGCATCGCCGACACGCTGGCGAGGCCTATTAAATAGAGTGGAAAGAACCCCCAGATGACGAACGCGGCGATTGCCGACGTGAGTCCGCGCCCGTGCGTGGTTCCGCCGGACTGGGTGGTGGATGTGGTAGCTGTTGCCATGCGTGGGACGCATTGTGCAGGAGGCCCGACCCGCATTGCGCCTTCTGAGGTCGCTGCCACGAGAGGGATGCGAAGGCCGGTCCTGGTATCGAAGTGCCGCGGGCCGGTTTCGTTTATCGTGCGTCCATGAAAACCTTCTTCGACATCCCCGTCCGAGGCATCGCCGGCGCGCCGGACCTGCTCGGCCCGCTGCGCGGCAAAGTGGTGCTTGCGGTGAACGTGGCCAGCCGCTGCGGCCTCACTCCGCAATACAGCGGCCT
The DNA here is from genome assembly GCA_043747875.1 of Pseudomonadota bacterium. GTDB lineage: Bacteria > Pseudomonadota > Gammaproteobacteria > Steroidobacterales > Steroidobacteraceae > CADEED01. The sequence goes on from JAYTOI010000062.1 coordinate 25,691, forward strand.
CGAGGAATTGCACGACGAACTCAAGGGCGAGAACTTCGCCGTGGTCGGCTTTCCCTGCAACCAGTTCGGCGCGCAGGAACCGGGCACCGGGCAGCAGATCGCGCAGTTCTGCAGCGCCACTTATGGCGTCACTTTCCCGATGAGCGAGAAGCTGGACGTGAACGGCGCGCAGCGGCATGCGCTGTATGGCTACCTGACCTCTGCGGACACCGGCGTCGCGGGCGACATCGAATGGAATTTCGAGAAATTCCTGATCGGCCGCGATGGCAAAGTCCTCAAGCGCTATTCGCCGTCGACACCGCCGCGCGACGCGGGGCTCATGCAGGACATCGCGGCCGCCCTCTAGCCGTTCGCAAGCGTCAGCTCGACTCGAACCGGTAGCTGAACTTGACCAGTAACTGCTCGTCGTCGCGCAGGCTGAAGCTGTCGCGCAGGCGTCCGCCGACATCGCCGGACGACGCTTCCCGCTCGAAGCCCCCGCGGCCGTACACCACGTATAGATAGGAGAGGGGCCCGAACTCGAAACGGTAGCGCAACTGCACGCCGAGATTGCGCACACTGAAGTCGTCGACGGGCTCGCCCGTCTCCTGCGCATGGCCGCCGACGACGCGATACGCCTGCTTGAGGGCGCCGTTCACCGCGACCGCCTGTAGTTTGAGGCGCAGCTCGTGGCGGTTGGCGACGTTCCAGGCGAAGCCCGCATTGAAATCGAGCTCGCGCCCGTCGAAGGTGCCGATGAGATTCTCGCGCTGCCACACCAGCCAGTCCGGCGTGCGGCTCACGAATACGCCGGCGTACAGGTTGAACGAGTCGCTGACGAAGTAGCGCGGCTCGACGCTTGCGCTGTAGCCGATCTCGTCGTTGCCCGCGAGGCCGCCGCTGTAAGCCTCGAGCTCGACGTGGTGGCCCCAGTTGCCCTGGCGCGGCCGGTCGAGCTCGAAGTAGCCGTTGAAGTTCGGCGGTCGCCAGAGCACGCCGTTACCGCGCGTCAGCAGGTCGTTGTAGCCCGCGCTGAATACATTGATCTGCGCATACTCGTAGCTGCCATTGCGCAGCCGGCTCTCACGGCTCAGGCGGAACTGATGGCTGGAGAGCTGGCCATGATCGTTGTAGTTGGTGGTGACGCGCGCGCGCCAGGCCTTGGAGGCGTAGCGCGACCCGGCCGGCAACTCGGTGAAGCGGCGATTCACCTGCCAGTGTAGATAGTTCGTGCTGTTGCGCGACAGATAGCCCGCGTCGTTCATCTCGAGCTCGTTGCCGAAGTGCATGGCGATCACCTGCTGGCGCCAGCCGTGGTCCATCTCGTAGTCGGCCCACAGCGTCGCGCCAGTATCGCGCACGTGTTCGCCGGCCATATCCGCTGCGGATCGGGAGATGTCGCTGCCGATGAATCGCGTGCGCACGTTCCAGCGCGGCGTCGGCCGCCAGTTGTGGTCGATGCCCACCACGGTGGCCGTGCGATCTAAGAACGGGCGCTCCACGTACGTTGCGAGCAGGCCGAGGTTCTGCTTGCTGAAGTCGCGGACCACCCGCGCGGCGGCGAAGGTGCGGCCGGCCGAGTCCGCCTCGTCCGCGCCGAACAACCCGAACTTCGTGTTGCCCAGGCTGCCGTTCAATTTCAACGCCGCGACGATGTCGCCGAGGCCCTGGCCGTCGTCCGCCGGACCGCCGACGCGGCGTGTGTAGAGGATCTGGCTGAAATCCGAGGGCGTCGTGAACTCGAACAGTCCCTGGTTCTCGGTGAAGAACGGCCGCTTGTCGGTGAAGAAGGTCTCGGTGGCGTCGAAGTTCACCACGAGGTCGTCGCTCTCCACCTGGCCGAAATCGGGATTCACCGTCGCGGTGAGCTGGAGCTGGCCGTTCGGTTTCCAGAACACGTCGACGCCGGCCTCCGCGTCTTGCGCGTTGCCCACGTTGTCGTACAGCCCCGAGACGTACGGCGTGATCGCCAGCAGTGCCTGAATGTAGTTAGTCACGGAGACCGGCGCGAAGTCGGACAGGAACCGCGGCCGCTCGAAGCTGGCGAGCGGCCACGCGGCGCGCTCGCCCGTCGTGCCCACGACCCGGTCCAGATAGATGCCGACGGTGCGCTCCCGGTCGGCGCCGCGCATCGACGCGATGTGCCACGGGATGAGGATCTCGGCCGTCCAGCTTTCGGCATCGCCGCCCACCGCGTGCTTCCAGTTGCCATCCCAGTCCGAGTTGAAGTTGTTCTCGTTGGTGATGATGCCGTCGTAGATGCCGTCGGTGGAGCTCACGGTGAAGTCATAGCCCGTGCGGTGATCGCCGTCGAAGTGCAGGTGCTGCTGGCGCGGCCCGAGGACTTCGCCGGCCTCAACGAGGCGTACGCGAAGTTTTCCCCCGTCGCTCCACCGGTGCGTTCGGTGGCGAGACTCGGGCCTGACCTCGGCGCGATCCTGGTGTCGATCAGGATGACGGCGGTGATCGCTTCGCTGAGCTGAATGGGTACGGCATCGAGACGCCACTGAGTAGATAGTGAAGACAGCGGGTGCCAGGCGTACTGCCGCGTAGTTCGCCGGTGTCCGCAGCAATTTAACCTTTGGTTTCCGGCGCCGTCTTCCAGGCGATGGAGATGACTCCTGACGCTTGCCGCAGCGCTGTCCGACATTTCGTGCCCGGCGAGACGCGCATGGTTGGGTACCTCGACAGCACCTTGCCGGAGCGCGCGCGATGAAAGTCAAAGAGATCATGACCAGGCTCGTCACCGTGCTGCCGCCCGATGCGAGGCTTTCGGAAGTCGCACTCACCATGCGCGACCAGGATATTGGCGCGATTCCGATCGCGGACCACGACCGGCTGGTGGGCATGGTGACGGATCGCGACCTGGTGGTGCGCGCGGTCGCCGACGGCGTCGATACGCGCAATCTCACCGCGCGCGATGTGATGTCGCGCGGCGTGTGCTACTGCTTCGAGGACCAGAGCGTCGCCGAGGTGCTCCACAAGATGGGGGGCAGTCAGGTGCGCCGGCTGCCGGTACTCGACGCGCGGCGCAAGCTCGTCGGCGTCGTGTCGCTCGGCGATGTGAGCATGACGCGCGAGGCGAGGGCGGGCGAGGCGCTGCGGGAGATCTCGCGGCCGCACTGAGGAACAAAGGGGACAGATCTGTTTATCGGCCCGGCGCCACGGCCCTGGTTCACGTCCAGCCCGGTAAACAGATCTGTCCCCTTTTTCCTTTCCGCTTACGTCACTCGATCGTGAACCACTGCACTTCGACGCGCCGGTTCTGCGCACTATCTCCACCCGACGGCTCTTCCCACCCGCGCCCAACTGCCTCGACGCGCGACTTGTCGATATCGGGAAATTTCGCGCGCAGCGCGTCGGCCACCGACATGGCACGCTGGCGCGACAGCTCCATCGCCTTCATCGCCATGCTCTGCACGAGCTGGTCGCCGCCTTGCTGGCGGAATTCCGCGACGCGCGCGTTGTCGACGTGGCCGCGCAGCAGCACGGTGGAGCCGGGGCTCACCTGCAGGAAACGCTTGATGGTCTGCAGATATTCCTGATTCTGCGGCGCGTTCTTGTCGAGATTCGACGAGTTGGCCTCGAAGAAGAATCGAATGTCCTTGCTGAGCAGCGGATCGCCCTCGAGCGCCGCCTGCGTCGCCGTGCGGATCGGCGCGATCGCGATCTTCTGCTCGGCGAACGGGCTGCGCTTCGACAGCACATCCAGGTAGCTGGTTTCGACGAACCGCGACGGATCCGACGGATTCTTGATGACGCTGCCGTACGCGAGCACCGAGGACTGGAAGATGCCGCCGAAGGAGCCGGCGGAGTCGATGGTGCCCGCGAAGAAGGCGCGGTTCTCGGGCAGGTTCGACAGGTGCACGTGCGCGAGCTCGTCGCGCGCTTCCTCTTCGGTCCACTTGAACGCTTTGGCGACGACGGAAATATTTGCGGCCTGATCGTTGCGCAGCCGCCGGTTGCCCTCGAGAATCCCGTGTACGAGGCCCTGCACCATCTTCGGATTCGCGTTGGCGAAGCCCTTGTTCACGGCCAGCACGTCGGCGACCACCAGCAAGTTGCGGTTCGACACCAGCACTTTCGCGGCGCCGTTCGAGGCTTCGACCACTTCGTCGGTCTTCGGCGTCCATCCCACGCAGCCGTTCAGACGCGCATTGCCGCGTGCCAGCTCGTGTTGATAGGCGTCGCAGGCCACGAACGCGTCCTCGTAGAACACCAGGCCCAGCGAGCCGGCCGCCGGTTTGGAGTCGAGATCGCGCAGTACGGTCACGGGCACGCCCGCCTCCTGCGCCAGATAGCGGATGAAGAATTCGCTCTCGTTGAACTGCGACGCGGCCAGCGTCTTGCCCTTGAGCGCGTTCACCGACACGATGCCCTTGTCGACGACGACCATGTCCGCACCGCGCGAATACCCGAGCTGGATCGGCACGATGGCGTCGAACTGCCGGCCGAGCACGGCGAGCGCGTCGGTGGTGGTGGCGGTGGCCGCGAGGCGGCCGTTGTTGAGCGGGCTCCAGGTCTCGCTCTCGCTCATCGAGATCTGCACCTTGAAGCCGTACTCCTTCGCGAAGAAGGAGTCGTTGTTGGGTTCGAGTCCACCGTTCGCGACTATCAGGCCGCCGTATCCCGCGTATTCGCTGATGTCGATGCGCAGGACGTTGTCCTTCGGCACATACGTGTTCGCGGCTTCGAGCGTCGGCGTGCCGGTCACCGGCTCGATGGGTGTGGGCGCATCGCCCGCGGGGGCCGGCGGCGCGTCAGGCTCGTCGCCAGCCGCGGGTTGCTGCGCGGAGGTAGTTTGCCCCGGCCCGGACGGCGGTGCGGTTGACGCGCTTTTCTTCCCGAGCCATAGCCACAGTCCCAGCCCGACGATGCCCACTAACAAGAGCAGCGTGATGATGTTGCCGGCGGCGGAGCCGCGTTGACGAACGACCATTGTGTCTCTCCTCGACTTGGTAACACTCACTCCGAAACCTTCTGCGCGCGCTTGCCCGAGCCGCGCTTCACCGTCAGCATGTCCGCCGGCGCCGGTTCATCGTTGACCAGCCCCCCGAACAGCTCGCTTTGATCCTTGAGCCAGCGGTTGGCCTCGTTGAGCGAAGCCGACAGGGCGTCGAGCGAGGAACCGATGCTGTTCTCGTCGCTGACCAGCAGCGCCTGCTCGCGCACCAGCGACACCTGTTGGCGCAGGCGGCCGAGCTCGGCATCCACGAGTTCGAGGCGGCGCTCGGCATCCTTGTGCGCGGCACGACGTGACTTGATGACCTCGAGCTGCTGCTCGAGGCTGCGACGCAGCTCGTCGTCGGCATCGCTCTCGGCGATGCGCGCGCGGCAACGCGTTTCCTGCTCGTCGAGGCTGCTGCGCTCGCGGTCGGCCACTGCGATGACTTCGAGGAACGAGCCGCGCGCGCTCAGTAGTTTGAGGTGCAGCCAGGCCATCTGGCGCACGTCGCCGATCTGCGATTGCGTGGCCCGCGAGCGCTGCAGCAGCCCGACGATCTCCGCTGCTTCGCGCTCGATGTCGTACTGGTGCGACTGGGACGTGGAATCGAGGCTCGCGAGCATGTGTTCGTAGCGCGCGTTGCCGTCGCCGTCGCCGAATCCGGCTTCCGCGTCGATGAACTTCCGGAAGCGCTCGTTGCGCGACAGCCACCACAGGTACAGGCCCTCGATGCCCACGCCCACCAGCCACAGGCCGGGGTTCACCAGCGCACCTAACAACCCGAACGCCCCGATGCCGAACCAGTTGGGCGGGATCGGCATGCCGAACGGCTTCGCGTTGAACGCGGCGGCGAGATAGGAGGGGCGCCCGCCATCGGAACCAGCATTCATCGCGTTCACCGCGCCGCGCCTTCTTGACCGACCGCCATCGCGCGGAATGCCGGCGGCACGAAGCCCAGGTCCGTGGCCTCGCGGATCGCGATGCGCATCTGGAATTCGAGCACGTCGGCGGGCACCGGGTTCTGGTAGCCGACCAGGCTGGCATCGAGCGCCGCGCCTCCCGGCACGTTCTGTGTCTTGGAATGGCGATACGCCTTGACCACCAGCGCTTCGGCGGCGCCGGGCGTCAGCAGGATCGGCATGCGCGGCTCGAGCTTTGCGAGGTCCGCAGGCTCGAGCGCGAGTCCGTAGCGTTTCGCCAGCGCGCCGATGAGCTGCGCGCTCTCTGCCGGCGTGCTGGTCGGCAGCAGCGGCACCTTCACGTCGACGCGCCCCGGGCGTTTCAGATCGACCTCGATGAGGTCGGGACGCGAGGAGGCGAGCAGCCACAACACGCGGCCGCGGTTGCCGCTGTCCGACATCTCCTGCGCGATCATCGAGTAGATGCGGCCCGACAAGCCGCTGTCGCTGCCGCCGGATTCGCGCTTGCCGAGCGTCTGGTCCGCCTCGTCGATGAACACCATGCAGCGCCCGAGTGCGCGGATCAGTCGGAAAATCTTCTCGAGGTTACCCTCGGAGGAGCCCACCCAGCGATCGCGGAAATTCTTGAGCTTCACGACCGGCACGCCGGCCTCGCCCGCGAGACACTCGACCAGGAACGTCTTGCCCGTGCCGACCGGTCCGCAGAGTAGATAGCCCATCGGCAGCGCCTTCAGATCGCCGGCGCGCCACAGCTGGATGTCCTGACGCAGCCAGGTCTTCAGCGCTTCCTGCCCGTGGTAGTCGGCCAGCGTGCGCCGGGGTTCGATGAACTCGACCAGCCCGGCCGAGTCACGCTCGACGATCTCCTTCTTGAGACGCGCGAGATCGGCGGTCCCCAGGGGGGTTTTCTGGTGGTGACGTACCTTGAGCAGATTCTCGAGGCTGGTCACCGTGACGCCGGCCAGCGCGCCGGCCAGCTCGGAAGTTTGATAGGTGGGCGGGAAGGCTTCCTTCAACGGCTTCGACATCAGCGCCAGCGCCACATCGAGCGCTGCGGTGTCGGGCAGCGGTACGCGCACGCGCGTGGTGTGCGCGGAACTGCCGATCAGCGGCTCGACGTCGTTGAGATTGTCGGCGATCAGCAGGCTGGTGAACGCGAGCTCGGTGAATGGCGACTCGCTGGCCCAGTCGCGCAGCAGGCTGGTGACGCTGCCGTGCTCGAAGCCCGAGCCGTCGGCGGGGATGATGTGATCGACGCCGCGCAGGATCACCGAGACGTTCGGAATCTTTTCCTTCGTCAGCGTGCGCAGGTTGCCGAGGTAGCGCAGGTATCGGCCGATCCACTGCACGGACTGCAGCGGCTCGCGCATGCGGCTCTTGAGGTCCGCGCCCTGCCATTTCTCGACGTGCGTGCCGCCGCGCTCGATGGCGAGGCCGTTGCCGAGGTCGTACGTCAGCACGACGTCGAAATCCTTCAGCAGCGTCTGCTCGAGGTAGTCGGCGAGGTTGACGAACGTCGCGCCGGAGGCGCGCGCATCGGAAGAGCTGCCCACGACCAGCTTGTCGTGCACGTTGCCGAACAGGATGAACTGGTTGGACGCGCCGCTCTCGTAGGCGAGCGCGAGATCGGCGGCCCAGGCGGGCGCGTTGGTCGGGGCGGGCACTGGCGCCTGTCCCTAACTACTTTCCCGGCCAACTATCCTGGCGCTCACTGACCTTGCAATTTCTCGGTGGGTTTCTCGGTGGCACCCATCGAGCGCTCGGCCGGTGCGGGCGCGGCGGCGCCCTGGATGGAGATGCCCTCGCGCGCGGCGAAGTCCGCGAGTGCCTGGTCGGCCAGCGCGGTCATCTCGGCTTCCTTGATATCGACGCCCGTCATGTCCACGGAGTCCTTGGCGACGCGCGCCCGGCCGGCGGCCTTGTCGCGCTCTTCCGTGACCATGGATTCGAGGCGGTTGAGCGTGTCGCCCGCACCGCCGATGTTGGTGATCATGCCGGCCGACATCTCGTGCAGCTCGGCCATGGCCTGCTTCATGCGCATGTCGTTGATGGCGCCCTTGAGGCTTTCGATCTTGGCGCGTGCGGTCTGCACGGCGACGTCGCGCGCTTTCACGAGGTTCTTGTAAGTGGTCTCGGCCTGCTCGAGCTGGGTGCGGTTCTCGGCGAGCTGCTGCTCGACGCTTTGCAGACGCAGCGCGTATTGCCCGGCGGCGGTGTTGTTGCCGGCGCGCAGGTGCGCGGTGGCCTTGGCGCGCAGGTCTTTCTGCTCGGCTTCGAGCTTGCGCACCTGGCTCATGAGGCGCTCGGACAGACCAGCGTGCGATGCCAGGCCCATGTTGAAGTTGCCGACCTGCTTGCGCAGATTTTCCTGTTCCAGCTCGAGCAAGGCCTCGGGGTTGCGGCGCTCGATGCCCGAGACGAACAGCGACATGAAACCTCTGAACAGATTGGCAATGCGGCCGAACATGATCTCCCTCCGCCCATGGACCGCGCGCGCGCGGCGAGTGGCAAGAATAAGGGTAGGGGGTAGCAATGCAAGTGCCGCGGTAAGATGGCGGCAAAACCTCTCCCGGGATACCCATGAACTCCAATCGACTGCTGACGATCTCGTGCGGCGTGCTGTTTGCCGCCGCCGCCGTCCAGGCCGAAACGCCGGCCAATCCGCACGCTGCCAAGGCCCGCGAAATCTACGCGAAGGTGATTTCGATCCCGACGCAGGAAGGCAATGCGAAAGTGCCGGAAATGGCCGCCTACCTCGCGCAGGAGTTTCGCGACGCGGGCTTTCCGCCCGACGACATCCACATCGTGCCGTTCAAGGGCCGCACCGACCAGACGGCCTCGCTGGTAGTGAGATACCGCGGCAACGGCAAGGGCGGCAAACCCATCCTGCTGCTCGCGCACATGGATGTCGTCACGGCGAACCGCGCGGAGTGGGAGCGCGATCCGTACCAGTTGATCGAGGAGAACGGCTTCTTCTACGGCCGCGGTACCTACGACGACAAACAAGGCGTGACCGCGCTGGTCGCCACGCTGCTGCGGCTCAAGAGCGAGAAGTTCGTCCCGGCGCGCGATCTCATTCTCTACTTGAGCGGTGACGAGGAAACTGAGCAGGCCACCACCATCGATATCGTCAAGAACCACCGCGCGCTCGTGGATGCCGAATACGCGCTCAATGCCGACGCGGGTAGCGGCGCGCTCGATGACGCGACCGGCAAACCGCTGTACTACGCGTTCCAGACTGCCGAGAAAACCTACGCGGACTTCGCGGTGACGGCGCGCAATGCCGGCGGCCACAGCTCGCTGCCGCGCGCCGACAACGCCATTTACGATCTCGCCGCGGCGCTGCAGCGGCTCGCCAGACACCGCTTCGCGGTCATGACCAACGACACCACCGCAGCTTCGCTGGCCGCCGCCGGCAAGATCACGCCCGGCGAGCTCGGCACGATGCTGACGCGTTTCGCCGCCAATCCACGCGACCAGGCCGCAGCGGAATTCCTCGCGGGCCAGCCCGAGTACGTCGGCCAGACGCGCACCACCTGCGTCGCCACCATGCTCGGCGGCGGACACGCGCAGAACGCGCTGCCGCAGACTGCCACCGCGAACGTGAATTGCCGCATCTTCCCCGGCACGAAGATCGAAGACGTGCGGCTGACACTGCAGAAAGTCATGGAGCCCGGCGTCGAGGTGACACTCACGGGCGAGCCGATGTCGAGCGATGCCTCGCCACTGCGCAAGGATGTCGTCGACGCGGTCACGCGCGCCGTGCGTCGCATCCACCCCGGCATTCCCGTGGTGCCATCGCAGAGCTCGGGCGCCACCGACAGCCTGGTGTTCCGCGCTGCCGGCATTCCCTCCTACGGCGTCGACGGCAATTTCATGCGCCCGAAGGACGATTTCTCGCACGGGCTCAACGAGCGCCTGTCGGTGCAATCGTTCTACGACAGCCTGACGTATTGGAACCTCCTGCTTCGGGATCTCGCGGGCAAGCGCTGAGATAGTTAGTCCGCATGAGCAGTCCGGAGGAACCGCAGGGTACGGTCGCGCTCGCGCTGACGCACGCGCAACGGCTGCTGGATCGTGACGCGCCGGCCGCGGCCGAGCAGGCCGCCGAGATCCTGAAAGTGATGCCGGATCATGCCGGGGCATTGACGCTTTCGGGCCTTGCGCTCGGCAAGCTCGGCCAGGGCGAGGCGGCCATCGCAGCACTGCGACGCTCGGTGCATCTGAAACCCGAACAGCCGGAGGCGTGGCGCGCGCTCGGCGATCACTACTGCGCGCTCGAGATGTCTGCAGCCGCGGATGAGGCGTATGCGCAGAGCGTGCGCCACTCGACGCGCGACCCGAGGCTCATGGGAGCGGCGCTGGCGCTGGCCGAGAATCGCATCCCCGAGGCGGAAGCCCCGCTGCGCGAGCATCTGAAGCGCCATCCCACCGACGTCGCGGCCATCCGCATGCTGGCCGAGGTCGCCGCGCGCATCGGGCGCATCCATGACGCGGAGACTTTGCTGGCGCGCTGTCTCGAACTCGCGCCCGGCTTCGCCGCCGCGCGCCACAACTACGCGCTCGTGCTCCATCGGCAGAACAAGACCGAGGCGGCGCTGGCCGAAGTCGACCGGCTGCTTGCGGATGAGCCGCGCAATCCGGGGTTTCGCAATCTGCGCGCGGCCATTCTCGGACGCATCGGGGAGTATGCCGCCTCGATCGAGCAATACCGCGAGGTGCTGGCCGAATATCCGAACCAGGCCAAGGTCTGGATGAGCCTGGGCCATGCGTTGAAAACGGCGGGGCGCAACCCGGAGAGCACCGAAGCCTACGAGCACAGCATCGCGAAGATGCCGCATCTCGGAGAAGCGTACTGGAGCCTCGCCAATCTCAAGACCTTCCGCTTCTCGCCCGATCAGACGCAGGCCATGCGTGCGCAGCTCGCCGACCAGCGACTCGCCGCCGAAGACCGGTTCCACTTCGAGTTCTCCCTGGGCAAGGCGCTCGAAGACGCGGGCCAGTTCGAGCAATCCTTCACGCACTACGTCGAAGGCAATCGTCTGCGCCGCGCCATGATCCGTTACGACGCCGACGAGAACCACGCCCACGTCGAACGCTCGCGGCGTTTGTTCACGCGCGAATTCTTCGCGGAGCGTCAGAGCTGGGGGTGCGCCGCGCCGGATCCGGTGTTCATCGTCGGACTGCCACGGTCCGGGTCCACCCTGGTCGAGCAGATTCTGGCCTCACACTCCAAGGTAGAGGGCACGATGGAGCTGCCGGACGTGGCCATGCTGGCGCGCGCCGTCGGCAGCCGCACCACGCGCGCCGGCTCCGCCTATCCGCGTGCGCTCGAGAAATTCTCGTCCGGGGAACTGAGCGCCCTCGGCGAGCAATACCTGGCGCAGACGCGCATCCAGCGCAAAGCGGTGACGCCGTTCTTCATCGACAAGATGCCTAACAACTTTGCGCACCTGGGGTTGATCCACCTGATGCTGCCGAACGCGAAGATCATCGACGCACGCCGCCATCCGCTCGGCTGTTGCCTGTCGGGCTTCAAGCAGCACTTCGCGCGCGGCCAGGCCTTTACCTACGACCTCGCGGAGATCGGCCGCTATTACCGCGACTACGTGGAGCTCATGGCGCACTTCGATGACGTGTTGCCAGGCCGCGTCCATCGCGTGTTCTACGAAGACATGGTGCAGAACACCGAGGCCGAGGTGCGGCGGCTGCTCGGGTACTGCGGGCTGGGCTTCGAGCCTGGGGTGCTGAAGTTCCACGAGAACCAGCGCGCAGTGCGCACCGCCAGCTCCGAGCAGGTGCGACAGCCGATTTTTCGCGAAGGCCTGGATCAGTGGCGGCACTACGAGGCGTGGCTGGAGCCGCTCAAACAGGCGCTCGGCGATGTGCTGACCCTTTATCCACTCGTCCCGAGTTTTGCTTCCGCGGCGAGAGGCTTACACTGACGGCACTTGAACCGCGCGCGGTGCGCTCGCGTTCATCCGCACACAAAAAACGGGGAGCTCGTATGACACGCAGCAAACAGCGGAAGATTCGGCGTTTGAAGGCGAGATCGCGATTCCTCAACGGCCTTCCATTGGCCGGTGCGCTGCTCGCGGGCGTGGGTTTCGCGCAGGCGCAGACGGCGGACCAGGAGGGGAATGCGGGCCTCGACGAAGTCGTGGTCACGGCGCTCAAGACACGGCAGGACCTGCAGGATGTGCCGCTCTCCATACAGGCGCTCGGCACCGAGAAGCTCGAGCAGCTGCACGTCGGCGATTTCGAGGACTTCGTGAAATTCCTGCCGAGCGTGTCCTATCAACAGGCCGGTCCCGGGTTCGCGCGCGTATTCATGCGCGGCGCGGCTTCGGGCGACAACGGCAATCACTCCGGTTCGCAGCCCGGCGTCGGCCAGTATCTCGACGAGCAGCCCATCACCACGATCCAGGGCGCGCTCGACGTCCACATGTACGACATCGCGCGCGTCGAGTCGCTCGCCGGCCCCCAAGGCACGCTGTACGGCGCGAACTCGCAGTCCGGCACCATCCGCATCATCACCAACAAGCCCGATCCCGCCGGTTTCGACGCGGGCTTCAGCCTCGAAGGCAACACCGTCGCGCATGGCGATCAGGGTTACCTCGGCGAAGGAATGGTGAACGTGCCGATCGGCGAAAAAGCCGCCATCCGCTTGGTCGGCTGGGCGCGCCACGATGCCGGCTACATCGACAATCTCGCGGCGACCCGGACCTTCCCGACCTCCGGCGCGACGTTGAGCTCGCTGGCTGAGGACAACTACAACGACTCGGACACGTATGGCGCGCGCGCCGCGCTCAAGATCGATCTCAACGACAACTGGACCATCACGCCCGGCATCATGGGGCAGCGGACCAAGACGAACGGCGTCTACGCCCAGGAATCCGGATTGCGGGAACTGTCGGTCGAGCACTGGCATCCGGAGAACAGCGACGACCGCTGGACGCAGGCCGCGCTCACCGTCGAGGGCAAGATCGCAAACCTCGACATGACGTTCGCCAGCTCGTACCTCGAGCGCGACGTGGACGTGAATTCGGACTACTCGGACTACGCGTTTTTCTACGACACGCTGGCCGGCTACGGTGCGTACTTCACCGACAACGACGGCGAGTTCGTCAATCCTTCGCAGTTCATCAACGGCAAGGACGGCTACACCAAGTGGAGCCACGAGCTGCGCTTCGCCTCTCCGACGGAGAACAAGGTGCACTTCGTCGCCGGCCTGTTCGCGCAGCGCCAGACGCACGACATCGAGCAGGCGTACAACATCACGGATCTCGCGGACGCCAGCGCCGTCACGGGCCGGCCCGATACGTTCTGGCTCACGAAGCAGTGGCGCGTCGATCGGGATTCGGCGGTCTTCGGCGAAGTCACCTGGGACGTGACCGACAAACTGGCGCTCACCGGTGGCGCGCGCTATTTCCGCTACGAGAATTCGCTCGAAGGATTCTTCGGCTTCGGCGCGACCAACCCGTATTTCCTGCTGTTCGGCAGCCTGACAGGCGAGCCTTCCTGCAACGGCGATCCGGTCTTCGAGGATGCGCCTTGCACCAACCTCAACAAGACCGTCGAGGACAAGGACTCCACGTTCAAGTTCAACGCGACGTACCACCTCACGGACGATGCGATGTTGTACTTCACGCGGTCCGAGGGCTTCCGCCCCGGCGGCGTCAATCGCCGCGGCACCTTCCCGCCGTACAAGTCGGACTTCCTCACCAACTACGAGATCGGCTGGAAGACGTCCTGGCTCGACGACAAGTTGCGCTTCAACGGCGCGATCTATCACGGGGATTGGGACAATTTCCAGTTCTCGTTCCTGGGTGAAAATGGCCTCACCAACCTCACGAATGCGCCGGGCGGGGCCACCCTCGAAGGCATCGAGATGGACCTGCAATGGGCCGTCACGGATTCCTTCTCGCTGTTCGGTGGCATCGCGATCCAGCATTCGGAGCTGTCCGATGACTTCTGCCTGTTGCTGGACGACGACGGAAATCCGCTGTCCGAGGCGGCGTGCCTCGACGGCGACGGCAATCCGACGCCCTTCACGCCGAAGGGTACGCGGCTTCCGAGCACCCCGGAGTTCAAGGGTAGTTTGACCGGGCGCTACGAGTTCGACCTGGCGGGCACGCAGGCGCACATCCAGGGCTCCGTGGTGCACGAAGGTCTGAGGCGCACCGCGCTGCTGGAATCCGAGAACGACGTTCTGCGCGACTCGGATTCCTACTCGCTCGTCGACCTGTCGTTCGGCGTGGAGAAGGACCGGTGGTCCGCGGAGATGTTCGTCCAGAACGTCTTCGACGAGAACGCCGCCCTGTACAGCTACGCCGAGTGCACGGTCGATGTGTGCGGTGGCATCGTCTATTCCGTCATGACCCGCCCGCGCACCATCGGTCTCAAGTTCACGCAAAAGTTCTGATGCGTGCCTGATGGAAACACCGCTACAGGGACGTCCGCCCTTTCCGCCGTTCACGCGTGAGACGGCGGCACAGAAGGCGCGCGCCGCGGAGGATGCGTGGAACTCGCGCGACCCCGGGCGTGTGTCGCTGGCGTACACGGTAGATAGTGCGTGGCGCAACCGCGCCGAGTTCTTCAGCGGTCGCCCGGCCATCGTCGAATTCCTGACGCGCAAGTGGGCGCGCGAGCTCGACTACCGGTTGATCAAAGAGGTGTGGGCGTTCGAGGGCGCGCGCATCGCCGTGCGCTTCGCGTACGAGTGGTGCGACGACTCCACCCACTGGTTCCGCTCCTACGGCAATGAAAACTGGGAGTTCGACGAGTTCGGGCTCATGCGCCGGCGGCACGCGAGCATCAACGACCTCGTCATCAGCGCAGCGGAGCGGAAATTCCACTGGCCGCTGGGGCGCAGGCCGGATGAGCACCCCGGGCTGAGTGACCTCGGGCTATAGGCCCCATGGATATCACTTACGATGAGGCGTGGAAGGGATTGCTCGCGGGCGATTTCTCGCGGCTCCATCCGTTGTTTGCGTCGCCGCCAACAACTATGGCGGCACGGTGCTAGGCTGCGCTATCTGGTCCGTGCTGCACGAGCCGCGCGACGGTCAACTCACCATCATCCAATTGCTGCTCCAGGCCGGCGCGCGCGTCGACCCGGCGTGGACTCCCACCGACGATGCGCGCATCGACGCGCTGCTCAAAGGAACCCCGTGATCCGATCCCGTGACGATATTGCCACCGCCCTGCGCGCCAGCGCCGAGAACGGTGGCCTGCAAATCGAGGAGGCCGATCTCGGTGCGGAATTCTTCGACGTCAAGAGTGGTCTGGCGCGCGAAGTCGTGCGCAGATTCACCAGCTACCGCGCCCGAGTCGCGCTGGTGGTGGGCGATCTCTCGTCGCATGGTGCCGAGTTCGCAGAGCTGGCGCACGAGCATCGCGCGCATGCCATGGTCCGGTTCTTCGGCTCCACGCAGCAGGCGCGGCAATGGCTGGCGCAGTTGCCCAACAAGAGGTGCTGAGGCGAATGGCACTAACTCAAGCCGCAACCGCTGCGCGCGCGAGGGCCAGGCACTGATGTGAAGTAGGAAGGCTGGCCGGGGTTGGTAGGAAGTTTGTTACCACACATCCACCCAGCCGACCCCGAGGCCAGCCTCGATGGGTCGTAGTCGTGAGTTTCGAACACAGCAACGTCGAAGGCGCATTGGTTGTCGGGTGCGACGGAGCACGGCGGACACGTAGAACGTCGCCTCGCTGGTACCCATCTGCCGGCACACCTCGCTCACCGTCTGACCGGCTTCCGCTTGCTTCAGCGCGAAAAGTATCTTCTCTTCGCTATGTCCCGATCGCTTCGGCTGCTTGTCCTTCTGCCAAGGCTTCCGAAGCCACGTTACTCCAGTTCTAAACGGATACGAAAAACCGAAGTGACGTCAGTGCCATTCGTGCTGAGGCCTCAACGCAGCCCGGCGATCATGCGGTGGAACTGCGCGTCCAGCGCCGCGGCCTCCATCGGCCGGTGATGATCCAGCCACCACGTCAGTAGATTGATGACCGTGCCGGCGAAATGCTGCGCGAGCAGCGCCGCGGGCATCGGCTGCGGCTCGCCAGCGCGCGCGGCGACGATGCAGCGCTCGAATCCTTCCGCAAACTTGTTCTGCCACACCTTCGTGATGAGATCGATCTTGCGCGAGCGCGCCAGCGAGTCGTAGATCGCGCGCATGTCGTGCACGTGCTCGAGCAGGAATTTCAGATCGAAGCCGTAGCGATTCGCGGCCGCGTCCCAGTGCAGGCGGGCACCCATCATGTCGCCGAACAACACGATGTGGCGTACGAACATCTCGTCCTTGTCGGCGAAGTGCGCGTAGAACGTCGAGCGTCCGATGGATGCGTGCGCGCACACGTCCTGCACGCTGATGTCGTCGTAGGTCTTCTGGCGCATGAGGTCGATCAATGCCCACGCCAGTGCATCGCGCGTGCGTCGGGCGCGCACGTCCTCACTCTCACCGGGGATGACCAGACGTTCCTGCACAAAACCGCCCTCCGTGTCCCGAATCCCCGCGCCGCCGCTGACCGGCGCGCGGGCGCCCAGTATCGTGCGCCGCTTCGAATCCAAGGGAGCGACACGATGCGAGACGACAGGATATACGGCGGCGCGCTGATTCTCGGAGCGATCGCCTTCCTCGGCACAGGTGCGCTGCATCCCAGCGGCAACCAGTTGTTGTCCTCGGCGGAAAGTTTCGCGCGCTATGCGCCGATCAATGTGCTTGCGCACACGCTCGGGCTGTTCGGCGTCTGGCTGACCTTCGTCGGGCTCGTCGGCCTCGCGCGGCGCCTGGGGCCGCAACGCCCGGCGGTGACGGGCGCGCTGGTGGCGTACGGCCTCGCCGCGTGCATGGTCAGCTTCGCGGCGATCACCGACGGACTGGTCGCGACGCGCCTCGCGCAGGCACATCTCGGCGCGGAAACCGCCGCGCAGCGCGAGACGCTGATCGGGTTCATGAAGTTCTGCTACAACCTCGCGAGCTCGCTGTCGCGCTACTACGTGACCGCCGTGGCAATCGCGCTGCTGCTGTGCTCGTGGACGGCGTGGGTTGCGCGTTTCGATCGCGTGTTGCCGTGGATCGGCGCCGCGATCGGCGCAGGGGCGCTCGTGGCGCAATGGCGCGGCGCGCTGCAGATGAACCTCCACGACGTGATGCTGCTCGCCGTGGGGCAGGGCGCGTGGATGATCTGGGCGGGCGTCGCGCTGTGGCGCCGCCCGGTAGAATCCCGGGTGTGAACCCGGAGGCAAACGAAAGTATCCGCACGCTCATCGACGCCGGCGACGTCGAGGCGCTGCGCGCCGCGCTCACGGCGGACCGCGCGCTCGCGCTGCGCCCAGTGCGCTGGCAGTTGCACCGGTGGAACGAGTCCGATCCGCTGCACTACGTGTGCGACAGCGTCGGCAATGGCTGGCTGACGAACGGGCGCGAGGGCGAGGTCGCGGCGACGTTGCTTGCCGCCGGAGCCGCGCTCGAAGGCACGGACCAGCGCGAGTCCCCGCTGATTGCGGCCGCGTCGCCGGGTGCGGGGAAGGTGGCGCAGGTGTTGTTGGAAGCCGGCGCGAACGTCGAGCGCACGTCGGTGTTCGGCGCGCGCGCACTGCACTGGGCGGCGTGGACGGGCGACGCGCAGACGGTGCGCCTGCTGCTCGCGCGCCGGCCCGACATCGAGGCGCGGTGCAGCGAGTTCGGGGCGACGCCGCTGTTCTGGGCCGTACACGGCCTGTCGCCCAGAGGTCCGCGTGAAAAGAGCGACCAGCTCGGTGCCGCGCAGGCCTTGCTCGAAGCGGGCGCGCGCCTGGATACCTCTAACAAAGAAGGGTTGAGCGCGTCCGACCTGGCGCGCAGCTTCGCGCAGCGCGACCTGTGCGAGTTGTTGGAGCGCTACGCGACCGGCCCGGTAGAGCGGTGCGGTGCCTGAGCGCGTACGTCTCCGGCACGGTGTTCATGGCCCCGTAGGCAACAAGTTGGGTTGTGGTGACGTTATGTACGACCGCGTCGCGCGCTGCGGCGCGCGCGATCTGTAACGCCGCGCGAGGATGCCGCAGAGGAAGAATGGGGCGTCGATCGGAGCAGAAAAATGGACAAGAGCAACGCGATCCCACTCGTGGGCGCCATCCTGGCATTCATCGCCGCGGCACTGGGTGCCTGGAACACCCATCAGACCAATTCAGTGGAGAACAGTCTGAAGCAGCTCGAGAGCGAGCGGCAGGTGATGTTCAAACTCTACGATTCCATCGTGGCCACGTATGGCGTCGCGGAGGCGGATCGACTGCAGCGCATCCGCGCGTTGCGCGTGCTGGTGCAATCGCTGGCGAAGGACGAGGTGCGCGATGGGTTTCTCGCGGCCCTCGAGACGCAGGAGGTCGAGATCTTCGAGGGCGAGGAGGCGGCCAAGCCGAAGGTCCTCGCAGCGGCGGCGGTCGGGGTGGCAGGCGCGCCGGGACCTGCGCCCCGGGGCGATGTTGCCAGCTACGATATCTTCTGGTGCAGTCGCTCCGGAGCGGCCGCCGAGGCAGCAGCACAGAAGCTCGAAGCAGCGCTCGAGTCGGAAGGCGCGCAACGCGCGCGGGCGCGCGTGCTGCCGGAATCCATCCGCCGGCAAAAGGGCTATCGAATCGAGGGCAATGTCATTCGCGCGGAGCAGGGCGAGACGGAGCTCGCGCAGCGCGTGAATCTGCTGGCGCAGAAGGAGCTCGGCTTGAGCTTCGACGTCGCGCCGTTCAGCCCGGGCAAGCCGACGCCTAACTATCTGAGCGTGTTCGTGTGTCCGGCGCCGGGGGTGTAGCCCGCAGGCCAGGTGGATAGACGGCTTCTGACGACGTGCGTCAACTGTCGCGCTGGGGGCGCACCGGCGACTCACCGGGCAGCGGGTCGTATGGACCGGACCACACGTACCGGACGACTTCCTCGTCTGGCGACGGTGTGTCTTCCACGGGATCGCTCTCGGCGCCAACGCGATAGCTGCCGCCGGCACCACCAGGGTGCGCCCAGAGGATCCACTCGTCTTGCCAGATGCCGCACACATACTCGAGAGCGTCCCGCACGCAGTCTTCGGCGGTGCTCGCGAAATGGCGGTGCGTGAAATGTCCGACAAAAACCGTGATCTCCCCATCGTCGAAAGTGATCAGCAGGTCTCCGACCTCGGGATGCCGGGCGGGAATCTTCAGCTGGCCGGCGTCGTCTTCGAACGCAATACCGACGGCGGCGAGTCCGCTTGCAAACAGAGCGCAGGGTGGCGATGCGGCCATGTACGGGTCTGGATTCTCGAGCAGGTAGACGACTGCAATGAAGTCTGCCATGGGGTGGAGGCTGCATCGGACTTTATTCTCACCCTCGGCCGCCGAAAGCGTGAAAGCCTGGGGACAACTTTCCCGCGCTGGGACATTATTAGCCGGACGACCTTCGGTCTCGTGAGGGCAGGATGCTTCAACCGTCGAGCGAGCCCGACAACGGTGCCAGCGCAAAAGGTGCGCCGGCGTCCGCATCCGAATCGGCCCGCGCGCCCGATTCCTTCTCGCTCGAGCCGCCCATTCCCAACCTGCCGAAGGGCGGTGGTGCCATTCGCGGCATCGGCGAAAAATTCACCGCGCAATCTGCGACGGGCACGGGCGCGTTCAGCGTGCCGCTGCCCATCTCTCCCGGGCGCGCGGGCGTGCAGCCCGCATTACAACTGCAATACGACTCGGGCGCGGGCAACGGCGCCTTCGGTCTGGGCTGGCAGCTGTCGCTGCCGAGCATCGCGCGCAAGACGGACAAGGGCCTGCCGCGTTACCTCGATCGCGACGAGTCCGACGTCTTCGTCATCGCCGGTGCCGAAGACCTGGTTCCGCTGCTCGATCCGCTGACCGGTGAGCGGCTTGCGCCGCGCGAGGTGCGCGTGGGCGGGCAGCGGTTCTCGCTGCGCCAATATCGTCCGCGCGTCGAAGGTTTGTTTGCCCGCATCGAGCGCTGGACGCGTTCGGACGACGCCGCGGACTGTTTCTGGCGCGTGCTCGATCGCAACAACCACTCGCAGTGGTTCGGGCGCACGCCGGAGAGCCGCGTAGCCGACCCGGGCGACGCCACGCGCGTCTTTCAATGGTGGCTGTGCCTGAGCCACGACGACAAGGGCAATGTCGTTTCCTACGAGTACGCAGCGGACGGCGCGCACCCCTTGAAGCGCGTGCTGTACGGCAATCGCACGCCGTATCTGCCGGCGCTGCATCCGGAGCACGCCGACGCGCCACTGCCCGCGGAGTGGATGTTCGAGCTGGTGTTCGACTTCGGCGATCACTCGCCGGAGGATCCCCTGCCGCAGCCCGATCGCGACGCGCCCGCGCGCGGCGATGCATTCTCCGACTATCGCGCGGGATTCGAGCGCCGTACGACGCGCCGTGTCGAGCGCGCGCTCATGTTCCATCACTTTCCCGACGTGCCGGAACTCGGTGCCGCCGCGCTGGTGCGTTCGCTGCGCCTGCGGTACGCGCCTTCCGGTGCGCCCGAAGATCCTGCGCAGCCCGGCTACAGCCAGATCGCGGCCATCGAGCCGTGGGCGCACGAACGCCTGCCGGACGGCACGCTGATGAGTCGCGCCGCGCCGCCGCTGGAAATGCGTTACAGCCAGCCGCGCATCGACCCCACGATTCGCGGCATTGCGGCCGCCGATCTGCCGGGCTTGGCGGTGGGCACGCTGGGGCCGGGCGTGCAATGGGTCGATCTCGACGGCGAAGGGTTGTCGGGCGTGTTGTCCGAGCACGAAGGCGCCTGGCACTACGCCGCGAATCTCGGCGATGGACGGTTCGCGCCGAGCCGCGTCGTCGCGACCACGCCGGCGAAGCGCGCGTTGTCGCGCAGGCAACGGCTCATGGATCTCGACGGCGACGGCGTCATCGACGTGGCGGAGCTCGACGGCGCCACTGCCGGCTACCATGCGCGTGACGGCACGGGTAGTTGGACGCAGTTCGTGCCCTTCGCGCAGTTGCCGCGCATCGTGTGGAACGACCCCAACCTGCGTTTCATCGATCTGTCGGGCGACGGCCATGCCGATGCGCTGGTCACGGAAGACGAGGTGTTCACCTGGTATCCCTCCCTGGCGCACGAAGGCTTCGGCGCTGCGCAGGTCCTGCGCCCGCCGCGCGAGGCACGCGGCACCCGGCTGGTATTCGCCGACGGCACGCAGACCTTGTTCCTCGCCGACATGTGCGGCGACGGGCTCACCGACATCGTCCGCGTCCGCAACGGCGAGGTGTGCTACTGGCCCAACCTGGGCTACGGCCGCTTCGGGGCGAAGGTGCGCATGGCGGGCGCCCCGCGTTTTGATCGCGAGTTCGATCCGCGGCGACTGCGGTTCGGGGACATCGACGGCAGCGGTCCCACGGATCTCATCTATCTCGGCCGCGACGGCGCGCAGGTCTACTTCAATCGCTCGGGCAATTCCTGGAGCGACGCGCGGGTGGTCGCCTTTCCGGTCGCCACGCTGAACCTCGACGCGGTGCAGGTGACGGACTTGTTAGGTCGCGGTACGGCCTGCCTGGTGTGGAACTCCCACCTGCCGGCGGATGCTGCGCAGCCGGTACGGTACATCGACCTCATGAGCGGCACCAAGCCGCACCTGCTGGTCGAGACGCGCAACAACCTGGGTGGTAGCACGCACATCGAGTACACGCCCTCGACGCATTTCTATCTGGCCGACCGGGCCGCGGGCACGCCCTGGGTCACCAAACTACCGTTCCCCGTGCAGTGCGTGAGCCGCGTGACGACGCGTGACGCCTGGCGCGGTACTGCCTTCTCGAGCACGCACAGCTATCACCACGGCCACTACGATGGCGTGGAGCGCGAGTTCCGCGGCTTCGGCCGCGTCGAGCAGGTGGACATCGAGGACTACGGCCACTTCGCCGCGGCGAACCAACGCAGTCCGTGGATCAGCGACGACCAGACGCTCTATCAACCGCCGGTCGAGACGGTCACCTGGTTTCACACCGGCGTCGCGGACGATCGCGCCCGTGTGTTGTCCCGGTTCGCGCACGAGTATTTCCCGGCGAGGTACCGTCTCGACGGTACCTTTCGCGAGCGGGAGCTGCCGGATCCGCTGCTGGATGGCACGCTGCATATAGATGAGTGGCGCGAAGCGCTGCGCGCCTGCAAGGGCATGGTGCTGCGCCAGGAAGTGTACGAGCTCGACGTCGCGGCGTTGTCGGCGTCCGCGGGCCGGCACGCGCCGGTGCGCATCTTCAGCGCCGGCACCCACAACTGCCGCATCGAGCGCCTTCAGCCGCGCGGGCCGAATCGCCACGCGGTGTTCCTGGTCTCGGAGAGCGAGTCGCTCACCTATCAATATGAACAGCCGCTCGGTGCGCCGGGTAGTGAGGTGCAGGCGGATCCGCGCATCTCGCATGCGCTGACGCTGCGCGTGGACGACCTCGGCCAGCCGCTGCAAGTCGTGGCGGTGGGATATCCGCGCGTGCGTGCGCACGAGGACGCCGCGCTCGATGCCGCAACGCTGCGGCGCATCCACGCCGTGCAATCCGAGCGGCACATGGCCTATTCCGAAACGCATTGCACGGCGGACGTGCTGCTGCCCGCGAGCGATGCCGCGGACGCGGCGCTGCGCCACCGCCGCCTGCGCCTGCCCTGTGAGGAGCTGAGGTTCGAGCTCGCGGGCATCGCTCCGGCGCGCGGCTTCTATTTCGAGCCCGGTGATTTCGCGACGCTGCGATTGAGCGACCGGTATCCGCCGCTGGACCCGCACGCCGCGCCCGTCGAGATGGTCACCCAGCCGCATCACCGGCTGCTCACGGGTGACGCACCCGAGCGCCGCCGTGTCGAGCATGTGTGCGCGTTGTTCTTCGACGACGGCGGCGACGATGCGCCGCGCGCGCCGTTGCCACCCGGTGAACACGGACCGCGCGGGCTCCAGTACGAAGAATACAAACTGGCGCTCACCGATGGCCTGCTGGCCGCGGTGTTCCAGGCGCCGGCGGGTGTCGCCGGCCTGCCGGCGGATCTCCTGGAATGGGAGTTGCGCCCCGGCGTGACGCCGCGCGTGCTGCTGAACGATCCATCCGTCAGTGGCTATCGTCGTGAAGAAGGGGCTCGCGAGGCAGAAGACGGCGAATACTGGCTGCGCTCGGGCATCGCGGGATTCGCCGTCGATGCGGCGCGGCATTTCTATCTACCGGAGCGCTTCACCGATGCATTCGGTGCCGTGACGAAGGTCGAGTACGACGCGCTCGATCTGTACGTGCGGCGCGTCGAGGACGCCAGGCAAAACGTCACCGAGGTGTTGCGGTTCGACTATCGCGCGCTCGTGCCCGTGGAGATGACGGACCCCAATGACAATCGCTCCGAGATGGTCGTTGACATCTTCGGCCTGCCGGTTGCAACGGCCCTGAAAGGCAAGCTGCGGGCGGATGGCTGGGAAGGCGATGACCTCGACGCATTCCGCACCAACCCCGCGCTGCGCAATCCAGAGCCTGTCGCGGTGCAGGCGTTCTGCTCCGACACTTTTCTCGATGAGATGCAGGCCGCCGCGTGGCTCGGGCGCGCGACCAGCCGGTTCGTCCATCACTTCGGCGAGCGCCGCGACGCGGCAGGCAATGTCATCGCATGGGCGACTCGACCCGCGTCCAACTGCACGATCGCGCGCGAAATCCATGTGACCCGGGCCGGTGGCGAGTACTCGCCTTTGCAAGTCGCCCTGCAGTGCTCCGACGGCGGCGGCAACGTGCTCATGGCCAAACAACAGGCCGAGCCCGACATGGACAGCGATCAGCCGCGCTGGATCGTGAACGGCTTCACCGTGCTCAACAACAAGGGCAAGCCGGTCCAGGAGTACGAGCCGTTCTTCAGCGGCCAATTCGGTTGCGAATTGCCGCGCGCGGAGGGCGTGACCCCGATTTTCTATTACGACGCCGTGGGGCGCGTGATGCGGGTAGATAGCCCGGACGGCACGTTTTCGCGCGCCGAGTTCTCGCCCTGGCGTGCGCGGCAGTTCGACGCCGGCGACACGGTGCTCGACAGCGCCTGGTACGCGGCGCGTACCGCGCCTGGTGCCAGCGTCGAAGCACGGCACGCTGCATTGCAGAGCGCGCAGTACGCAAATACGCCGGCGGTCACGTTGCTCGACAGCCTCGGGCGCGCGGTGGTGGGGATCGCGCACAATCGGACGCCCAGCGATGGCGCGGAGCTCGCGAGCACGCCGCTGCTGGACCGGCCATGGATCGACTCATTCGCCGTTACGCACACGCGGCTCGACGCCGAAGGCAAGCCGCTGTGGGTGCGCGATGCGCGCGCCAACCTGGTGATGCAGTACATCTTTCCCGCGCGGCCCAGTGGCGACGGCGGCGACGACCTGTGGACGGGCAGTGCGCCATGCTACGACATCGTGGGCAATCTGCTGTTTCAACACAGCATGGATGCCGGCGGGCGCTGGTGGTTGAATGATGCTGCCGGCAAGCCGCTGTGCGGCTGGGACGCGAATGATGTGCTCGATGGCGAAGGCAATGCGCATCTCGAGGGCCGGCTGATGCACGCCGAATACGACACGTTGCATCGGCCCGTGCGTCAGTGGCTGCGGCTCGGAGCGGAGCCGGCGGTGGTCGTCGAGCGCGTCGAGTACCGCGACAGCGATGAGCCGATCGCGGTGGAGGCGCGCGCCGGCAACCTCATCGGGCAGGCGGTGCAGCACGACGATCCCGGCGGGCGAGTGGAGCTGCTGTGCGTCGGATTCACCGGCAAAGTGGAGCACGAGCAACGACGGCTGGCGCGACATGCTGCGACGCGCGCGCTCGATTGGAGCGGTGACTCCGCGGCGCGCGAAGCGCTGCTCGACCCAGAAACCTTCGTGCGCCTCACGCAACACGATGCGCTCGGCCGCATGACGCAGCTCGCCAACTGGCATCGCAGCGCCGACCGTGTCGCGGTGTACACACCGCGGTACAACCAGCGCGGCCTGCTCGAGGCCGAAGACCTGCGAGTGGGCGGGACCCTCGGCGCGGACGGCAGCGCCAGCGGCGGACACGTCTCGCAGGCGGTGTACGGCATCGCGTACAACGCCAAGGGTCAGCGTATCCAGATCTGTCACGGCAACGGCACCGAAACGCGCTACGACCGCGATCCGCTGACGTTCCGCCTCAAACAACTGCGCACCACGCGACCTGGCGGTGCGCCGTGGTTCCCCGGATACCATTCGCAGTTGCGCGATGACCACGTGCTGCAGCAGCTGCACTACAGCTACGATGCGACCGGAAATATCTCCGAGCTGCTCGATGAAGCCTGGGCGCCAGCGTTTTTCCGCAATCAGGAAGTGGAGCCGCGCAGCCTCTATGTGTATGACGCCCTGCAACGGCTCATC
This sequence comes from Pseudomonadota bacterium, assembly GCA_043747875.1. Taxonomy (GTDB): domain Bacteria; phylum Pseudomonadota; class Gammaproteobacteria; order Steroidobacterales; family Steroidobacteraceae; genus CADEED01. The sequence goes on from JAYTOI010000062.1 coordinate 50,870, forward strand.
GAAGCCAGCGGCCGCGAGAGCGCGGCGTTCACCACGACACCCACCGGCCTCGACGCATCGACGGCGGTAGATGGATTCCCCGCGGATTACGCACTGCGCAACTACACCCAGCAATACGTGTACGACCGTGTCGGCAATTTCGTGTCGATGCAGCACCGTGCAGCCGGCGGCCACTGGACGCGCCACTACGACACCGCGGCCGACAGCAACCGCCTCATCCGCACCTGGTTGGGCGGCGATGAAGTGAACGCCGGGCGACACGACTACGACACGCATGGCTCGATGCTGAATCTCGCGAACGTGCCGGCCGCGGCGCGCATCCGGTGGGACTGGCGCGACGTGATCGAAGGCATGGACCTGGGTGGCGGCGGGCGCGTCTGGTATGCCTACGACATCGGCAGGCAGCGCACGCGCAAGCGCATCGAGCGCCTGAGTGGCGCCGTCGAGGAGCGGCTCTATCTGGGCGGCGCGGAGCTGTACCGCCGCTACTCGGCGGCCGGAGCGTTGGTGGAAGAGATCGAGACGCAGCATCTGTTCGTCGACGACCAGCGGGTGTTGTTGGTGGATGACGTCATCGCCACCGACCATGCGGCGCTCGGCACGGGCCAGTTGATGCGCTTCCAGCATGGCAACCACCTCGGTTCGGTGGCGCTGGAGCTCGATGAACAAGCGCAGATCATAGGGCACGAAGAGTTCCATCCGTACGGCACGACCGCGCACCATCTCGTCAGCCGCGCCGTCCGGGCGACCGCGAAGCGGTACCGCTTCACCGGCATGGAGACCGATCAAGAGAACGGCTTGAGTTACCACGGCGCCCGATATTTCCTGGCGCCGATCGGAAACTGGATCAGCACCGATCCGGCATGGCTCGAAGGCGGCCTGAATCTGTATGCGTACGCGGCGCGCGCGCCCAGCATTCGGGTCGATACGACCGGTCTGCAGTCGACGCTGCCGCGCACCGACGATATCGTTCCGGCGCGTCCGCCCTCCGAAGAGACGATGGTCGCGGAGCTCACGGAAATGCTCGACGCACCGCCGCACGCCGGGGTCCTCCCGGAGCTCGAAGACATCGAGGTCATCGAGCTCCACGCGGCCTACGCGCGCGACCCGCTCGAGTGGATAGACGTTGCGGAGTCCATCGATCCGCTGCTGTTGCTCGGCACGCAGGGAGGGGAGCCCGAGCCCGAGCCCGAGCGCGTCGATCGAGGCGTACGCGGGCGGGAAGACCCGCGCCCGAGCGATCCGGTCGACATTCCCACCGGCCGGCCGCCCGAGCCGCCGCCTGAAGTCACGGACATCGAGCACCCGCGACCGTCTGGAATGCCGGTGGCGCCCGGTGAACCGTTTTCCGACGATCGCGTCCGCGCGATCATCGACTATTTTCTGCAGCGCAATGTCGCCCGACACCCGGACTGGGACGGTCTGCAATTGCTCGAGGCCACATTGAACAATGTAGTTGCGGTGCGTGAGCTGCTGACGGACTACGCCAACGATCCAAACTTTGTCGCGGCCGATCATCGGCTGACCAATCGCTATGCCATCGCGTTGGGTGGCAGCGCGTTTGGCGATCTGGGTACATTCATCACTGGCGGTCTCGCGGCCATCGTCACGCTGGTCTACGACGCCGGCAAGTTTGTTGGCCTCACGCCCGAAACAGGCGCGCACGAGGTATCGCCACCCAGTCTCGACGTGCTGGGGGAAGCCATGGCGGGAATCGGTGATGCCATGGCCGACATGTTCTATCCCGCGCCGCCGCGCTGATCTTTTCTCGTGGAGCAAACGAACGCATGAAACCAATTGGTGCAGGGCTCATTCCAGGCGCGAACGGTGCGGAAGTCGTTCATCTCATCGACGCGCTGCGCGTGCTGCTGCGCGGCGGGGTGTTCGATTCGGCCGATCCGCGCAATCACGTCAGCGCCGACGATCTGAAGAAGCTGGCGGCGCAACTCGACCAGGAGCGGGCGCAGCAGATGTTCGGCCCCGCGACGACGCAGCTCGTGCAGCACTTCCAGATGCAGCAGGGCCTGGCGAAGGAGTTGATCGGCACGGTCGACGACACGACCGCCGCGCGCATGAACGACATCCTGCAGAAGCTGGGGGTGCAGTTCGAGGTCGAGGAGCACGTGCTCGAAGTGAGCGGCATGGTGTACGACCATGCCGGCCGCCGGCTCACGCATGTCGAGGTCCGCGTGTCCGACCGCGACGTGCAGCGCGAAACCTTGCTAGGCCATGGGTACACGGATGAATCGGGTCTATATCGCATCGCCTATCCGCAGTCCCTGTACCGAAAGACGTCCGCCGAGCGCGGCGGGCCGGAGCTCATCGCGCGCGCCTATGATGCGCAGGGGTTGTTGCTGGGCGAGTCCAATCTGCTGGCGGACGCGGACGCGGACGCGGACGCGGACGCGCATGCGCAGCTCGACGTCGTGGTGACGGAAAGTCTCTTCCTGGTCAGCGGCGCCGTCAGCGGCGCCCCCGACGGCGGCCTCGACGGCAGGAACGGACGCGCGCTGCCCGGGCTCATCGTGCGCGCATTCGATCGCGACCTGCGCAACGAGGAGTTGCTCGGCAGCGCCACCACCGATGCGCAGGGCGCCTATCAAATCCCCTACGTCGCGGAGCAGTTTCGCCGCCGAGAGAAGGGACACGCCGACCTCGTGGTGCGCGTGTTCGCGACCGGCGTCGAGGCGCCGCTCGTGAGCTCCGAAACGTTCTTCAACGCGCCGGCGCGCACGGTGGTGAACCTGACGGTTTCCGCGGCGGCGCTCAACTTCCGCGCGGAGTGGGAGCGCTACGGTCTGGCGCTCGCGCCATTGCTCGACAATGTGATGCCGCGCGATCTGACGCCCGAGGACCTCGACTTCCTCGCGGCGGAAACCCGGTTCCCACGCGAGCACCTGCGCTTCATGCATCTCGACGCGAAGTGGCGCTCGCAATATCCGAATCACAAACTGGCGGCATCGGTGTACTACGCGCTGCTGCGCCAGGGGTTGCCGGATCAGCTGTCGGTGGTGTTGCGCGCGGGCGCTGTGCGCTGGCGCGAAGCCATCAAGCAGGCCGTCGCGGATCGTCAGGTGCAGCAGGCGCTCGGCGGCGTGCTCGAAGAGCTGCTGCGCGTATTGACGGCCATCGCGGTCGACGCGGCCTTCGTCGCGCCCGAGCCGGAAGCGGCGGGCGATGAGCTGCCCGTGGGCGTGTTGCTGAGCTCGAGCGACCTGGCGCCGCAGGTGCAGCGACAGATCGTGGCGACGATGCTGCACATCGATGCCGACGCCGACGAGTCCACCTGGACCAAGTCGCTCGGCGAGGCGGGAGTGCCGGGGGACGCCATCGACGGCGCGCGCTTTGCGATCCAGTCCATCGATCTGCTCGGTGGCCACGTGCCGACGCTGACGCAGTTGCAGCGGACGGAGGCCAAAGGCTTCGCGCGTGCCGTGGATCTCGCGCGCCTGTCGCGCGCGCAGTGGCTCAAGGTATCGCAGCGGCTCGAATCGCAGGGCGCGCTGCCGTTCAAGATCATTTCGGCCGCCGAATACGCCGCGCAGCTCGCGGACGAGGTCGAGGCGATGTTCCCCACGCAGGTGTATGCGCATCAGCTGCTCACGAGCAAGCAACCGCCGCGCCACGCGGTGGCACAGTTCCTGCTTCAGAATCCGTCCTTCGACCTGCTGCGCACGCCAGTGGGCTCGTTCATGAAGCAGGCGAACCTCGAGGGTATCCCTCTACCCGCCGAAGAACTCATGGAGCAGGTCGGCAAAGAGGCGCGACTGGCGCGCGTCGTCTCGCCCGCGGATCGTGCGCAGCAGGCCACCGAACTGCTGGCGATGGGCATGCACTCCGCGATTCACATCGCGGCATTGGGACTCGGACACTTCAAATCGCTGGTGTCCGGCAAGCTCACCGGCACGCAGGCGGAGCGCGTCTATCTGAACGCGCAGGCGCGCTCGAACGAGATCGTGCTCAATACGGTGCGCCTGCGCGACTATCTCGACTTCCACATTCCCGCGCTGCCGCGCGCCGAGACGCCGCCGAGCGGCGAGCTCGCGACCTGGGCGGCCATGTTCGGCAACCTGAATGGCTGTTACTGCCCGCCCTGCGATTCGGCGCACGGTCCGGCGGCCTATCTAACGGACCTGTTCGAGTTCCTGAAGGACAAGGATGCGGACCACATCGGCGGCGGGATTTCGCTGCAGCAGATCCTGTTCTCGCGCCGCCCCGATCTGCAGTACCTGGAGCTCAACTGCGCGAACGCGACCACCCCGCTGCCCTACATCGACCTGGTGATCGAGCTGCTCGAGAGCCATCTCGCGGGCGCGTGGGATGCCGGCGACGTTCCGCAGACGCCCGAATCCACGGACGGCACCGACATCGCAGCGCGACTGCGCGCCTTGCCCGAGGAGCGCAACCTGACGGCGCCGCCGGTGGAGGCGGACGATCCGGACGGGGCTGGCTACCCGTGGACCTGGCCATTCGACGCGGCGTTCGCACGCGCCGCGGTCAACTTCAGTTTGTTAGGCATGACGCCGGCCGCGGCGCTCGGCTTCGGCGTTTCCGATTCCGACGAATACGAGCGCGCACGCCTCGGCATCGGCACGGCTACGTGGCGCACCCTGCACGCCACCTACACGGATGACATCGCGCGTGTCGAGCATGCCTGGGGCGTGGGCGACCGGACGTTGCTCACGCTCGACTCGATCTCCGTCCTCGGCACCGGCACCGGACTGCTGGCGCGCAGCGGCCTCGCAGTCGATGCGCTGTTCGCGCTCATCGCCTCGCCGTTGTTCGCCGGATGGTCGCTGGTCATCGACCGGAGTGCGGATCCCTGCGACATCGACCGGGCGCGATTGCGGACCCAGCCTGCCGACGGCGCGGAGCCCATCGACCTCGATGCCACCGTGCAGGCCGAGGTCTTCGATCTCCTGCACCGCATATTGCGCCTGCGGCTGACGCTGGGCTGGCCGCTCGAACGCCTGACTGCCGCGTTGTGCGCCGTGCGCGTCGGTCGCGATTCCCGCGCCATCGACTTGCGCGCGCTCTCGCGGCTTGCGGCCGTGGCCACGGGCGCCGGCGCGTCGGTGGAGCACGTCGCCGGGCTGCTGATGGCGCTCGCGGCAGCCCCCGCCGCGGAAACCGCGGATCCGCAGATCGTCGTCGCGCATGCCCGCGTGCGCGCGCAGTGGCTGGCGCTGCTGCGCATGCCGTCGGCGGACTACGACGACCTGCTCGCGCTGGGCCTTCCAGACTTCCTTTCGGCGGCGAGCACGGACGAGCAGCTGGCGTGTGCGGCGGCCGCGCTGGAGACGCTCGACCTGCTGCGCCGCGCGAATCTCGACCCCGCCGAGCTGCGCTATCTGCTGCTCAGCGAGGACCGCGTGCCCGGCCTGTACGCACCGCGCGCCGGCGATCACATCCGCATGCTGGACCAGCTCAAGAAGGACCTCGCCGCGGCGGTGGTCGATCTCGCGCCGGACGCGGCGGCGACGCCGGAGGCGAACGCGCTCGCGCGCCGCCTGCGCCAGGTGGGCGCCACCGTCGAGCGGCTGGCCGCGATCACGGGCACCAATTTCGTCGTCGATGTCATCGCGTCCGACCTGCGCGTCGAAGACACCTACATGGCGCGCCCGGCGCTGCTGGCGGCCACAGCCGAAGGCGTCACCGGTGGCGTGGTGGAGGATTTCATCGCGAGCTTCGAGGCGGTCGTGCCTGCGCAGGACACTGAAGAAGCGCGCGGCGCGGCGCTGCTCGAAACCACACAACGTGACACTGCCGCCACCAATTCGTTGTGGCGCGTCACCAAGACCTGCCGCCTGCTTGCGCTGCTCGGGATGACGAGCGCGGATGTGCGGTCCCTGTCCCAGCTGCATTCGTTGTTCGACTTCAACCGGCTGCCGCCCGCGCGCACGGGCGGCAGTCCCGTGCTGAGCATCGACAGCCTGCGCCCCCTCATCGAGCTGTCGCTGACCCAGCGCACGCTGCCGGCACCCGACCTGCGGCTGCTCAACATCCTGGCGCACGCCAGCACCGACGTCACCGCGTCGGAGCAGCTCGAGTCGCTGACAGGATGGGGCCACTCGCTGGTGCCGCGCGCGTACGCGGCCAGTGCGGAGGGCGCGCAGGTGCTGCGCAATCTCGCCGCGCTGCTCGGACTCGCGACGGCAGACGGCGCGCTCGCGCCCTGGCAGGCGCCCGCGACGTATGCGCGCCTGCAGGCGGTGGTGAGCTGGATGCAATCGCATCGGCTCACCGCGACGGCTTCCACCAGCGATCTGGCTACGCTGCGCGCCGCCGCGCTCGATCCGCTGACGGGCGGCGAAAGCCTCGCGGCGCTGACGCGTGCCCGGTTCGCGAGCGAGCGGGAGTACTACGCCGCGATCACGCCCGCGATGGATCGCTTGCGCATCGCGCGCCGCGATGCGCTCATCGCGCGCATCGTGAGCGACGGCCCGCATCCGGACGGCGGCGTGTTCACGTGCGCCGATGACCTCTACGCGCACCTGCTCATCGACGTGCAGATGGGGCCGTGCCAGCTCACCTCGCGCATCGTGCAGGCGCACTCGGCCGTGCAGTTGTTCGTGCAGCGCTGCCTCATGAATCTCGAGACGCGTTCGGGCGTCCTGCTCGGCGACGTCTCCGACATCGAGGACTGGCGGCAGTGGGACTGGATGAAGAACTATCGCGTGTGGGAAGCGGCGCGCAAGGTGTTCCTGTATCCGGAGAACTGGATAGAGCCGGAGCTGCGCGACGTCAAATCGCCGTTCTTCGAGGCACTGGAGAACGAGCTGCAGCAGGATGAAATCACCGAGGCGAGCGCCGGGCGCGCGCTGCGTGCCTATCTGCAGAAGTTGCACGAAGTCGCCAGGCTCGACATCCGCGCGCTCTACGATGAGAAGATAGTCGAGCGTCTTGCGGACGGTGGCACGAAGCAACGCGTCGTCCTCCACATGGTGGGCCGCACGCATGCGGTGCCGCATGTCCACTTCTATCGGCAGCGCATCGACGCAGCGCAGTGGACGCCGTGGGAGAAGATCGAGCAGGGCATCGACTCGGATCACCTGCTGCTGGCCGCGCACAACCAGCGCGTGTTCCTGTTCTGGGCGAGCTTCGCGGAAGTGCAGACCGGCGTCAGGTCGGGCGGACTCGAGCAGCCGAAGCGGCTCGCGGTGAGCCTGCGCTGGATCACGCGCGAGTTCGGCCAATGGAGCACGCCCGCCCACTTCGACAGCCGCGAGCCGGATATCGAACTCGCCGACCAGGACCGCTGGACGCTCGCGCTGACGCGCATCGATGACGAGGGCGTGTTGCTGCGTGACTACGTGGCCACCGACGACACGGCGCTGTCGGGGGTCACCAGCATCCAGCAGCGACTGGGGGCCGTGCACCCGCGGCGCGCGTATCGCATCGACTTCTGCACCGGGCAAGCTTCCGTCGTGCCGTTCGATCCGGGGTTCCAACTGTTCGGGGACAACCTGTTTCCCCCGCCGTACACCTTCGTCAGCCAACAGCGCCTGCTCGAGAATCCAGCGCTCGGCGGCAGTCCGCTGTCGGTCGAGTTCTCGGTGCCGGAGGTGCGCTACCTGCGGGCGTCATTGCAGGACTACGTCGTCGTGCCCGGCAGCGCACTGGCGATCGGCCGCGACAGCTTCTGTTTCGCGCACGGCGCGCGGCAGTACGTGGTGGACCGCGCGCTCGTCGAAGTCCCCGTCATCGAAGGCGACCTCGAGGCGCAGCCGCTGGTGCCGCGCCTGCGCGGATCCGGGGGAGGGCGGCCGGTGCGCGTGCGCTGGCACATCTACGACACTCTGCGCTTCCAGACTCACTACCATCCCTATGCCTGCACGATGCTCGAGCGCCTGCACGCGGCGGGGCCGCAGGGACTGTATCGCGCGGGCGAGCCACCGAACTACCAGCCGGAGTACTCGGGCGCCATTCCGAAGACATTTCCGCGGCAGCGCATGCACGAGCCGGAGGAGACTTTCGCGCTGCGGTTCGATCCCCTCGGCCCGAGCTTCGGCCCGTTGCCGCTCGAGGAGTTCGATTTCTCCTTCGTCGGCGCCTACTCGCTCTACAACTGGGAAGTGTTCTTTCATCTACCCGTGTTGCTCGCCGACCGACTCGGCAAATCCGGCCGCTACGCCGAGGCGCAGCGCTGGTTCCATGGGGTGTTCGATCCGACGGATGTCTCGCACCACGGGTCGCCGGAGAAATATTGGCGCGCGAAGCCGCTGTTCGACGAAGCGAGCCGCTGGCGCGAGCACGCCGAATCGCTCGAGAGCATGATGCGGCGCCTGTCGCTGGGCGCGCCGGATCTCGAGCAACAGGTCGCCGCCTGGCGCGACGACCCGTTCAATCCGCACATGCTGGCCCGCATGCGACTGATGGCCTACATGAAGTCGGTGGTGCAGAAGTACGTCGAGAACCTCATCGCCTGGGCGGACAGCCTGTTCCGGCGTGACACCATCGAATCGATCAACGAGGCGACGCAGCTCTATGTGCTGGCCGGAGAGATCCTCGGCAGCGCGCCCGTCGTCATGCCGCCGATGACGCGCACCGCGCGCAACTATCACGAGCTGAGCGCAGCGGAGGCGATCGACAATTTTGCCAACGCCCTCATCGGAGTCGAGAGCGCGATGTCGAGCGCTGACGCCACGGGCAGCGGCGAACGCGTGGCGCCGGGACTGGGAATGCTTTATTTCTGCATACCGGGTAACGCACGGCTGCAGGAGCTGCGCGAGAAGACAGGCGATCGTCTGTTCAAGATCCGTCACTGCATGGAGATCGACGGCCGTTCGCGCCAGCTCGCATTGTTCGCGCCGCCGATCGATCCGGCATTGCTGGTACGGGCGCGCGCCGCCGGGCTCGACCTCAGCACGCTGTTCGACCTGCCGACGATCTCGCGTCCGCAGCTGCGCTTTGCGGCGCTGCTGCAAAAGGCGCTCGAGTTCACCAACGAGGTTCGCGGATTCGGCAGCGCGCTGCTCGCGGCGCTCGAGAAGCGCGACGGCGAGCAATTGGCGCAGTTGCGCGCGCAGCACGAGGTGAGCCTGCTGAAGCTCACGTCCGAAATCCGCCGGCAGCAGCAGGAAGAGGCCGCAGTGAATCTCGAGGCCGCGCGCCGGTCGCGGACCCAGGCGCAGGCGCGGCTCGAGTTCTATTCGAGCCGGGAATTCATGAGCGGCACGGAGCAAAACCAGGTCTCCAACATGCGCGTCGCGCATGCCCTCGAAACCGTCGGCCAGGAATTCAAACTACTGGCTTCGATCCTGCACATCATTCCGGACTTCAAGGCCGGGTTGGATGTGGGCGCGACGTTCGGCGGCCGCAATCTCGGCGATGCCATGGGGGCGGTGGGCGATGTCTTCGGCTTCATCGCGTCGCAGTCGAGTTTTCAGGCGAGCATGTCCTCGATCATGGCGGGGCATGAACGCCGCCAGGACGAATGGGATTTCCAGGCGGATGTCGCGCGCAAGGAAGTCGCGCAGATCGAGCAGCAGATCATCGCGGCCGAGATTCGCGTGGCCATCGCGGAGCGGGAGCAGCGCAATCACGCGCAGCAGATCGCGCAGTCCGAGGAGGCGGAAACCTTCCTGCGCGACAAGTTCACGAACACGATGCTCTACAACTGGATGACGGAGAAATTGAGCGCATTGCACTACCTGTCGTATGGCATGGCGCTGGATCTGGCGCGGCAGGCCGAGTCCGCAGCGTACAACGAGCTGGCGCTCACGCCGGGCGCGATCGGGTTTGCTCATTGGGACGGCGGCCGCAAGGGCCTGCTCGCGGGCGACCGCCTCGCGCAGGATCTGCGCCGGCTCGAGCTCAACTATCTCAATGCGAACCAGCGCCGGTTCGAGCTCACCTCGCATCTGTCGCTGCGACGCATCGACGCGATCGCGTTGATGAACCTGCGCGCGGACGGACATTGCGCGTTCACGGTGTCCAGCGCCGTACTGGACCTCGATTTCCCGGGCCAGACAGAGCGACGTGTGAAATCGATCGGCATTTCGATTCCGGGCGTGGTCGGGCCGTACGTCGGCGTGCACGGCCGGATGAGGGTGACGGAAGCAGCGGCGGGTGGTGCCACCGCGTCCATCGTCACGAGCTCGGGCCAGAACGACGCCGGGGTGTTCCAGCTCGATTTCCGCGACGAGCGCTATCTACCGTTCGAGAGCATGAAGCTCGACGCGGGCACGAACTGGGAGTTCACGCTGCCGCACACGCGTGCGTTCGACTACGACACCATCAGCGACGTGATCCTGCACGTGCAATACACGGCGTTTGAGGGAAGGCCAGCGGAGGGTGGCGCGCGCTGGAGCGCGGATGTCGAGGCCGGTGCGCCGGGTTGGACCGCGCCCGCCGCGGGCCTGGGTGTGATGCACTATCAACTGCTGGACCTGCGCCACGACTTCCCCGATGCGTGGCGGCAGTTGCGCGAGACCGGCGTGCCACAGGTGGCGCGCATCGAGGACGAGCTGTTTCCGTACATTGCGCGTGGCCGGGTCTCGGTTCAGGAAGTCGTGGGACCGACCAGGCGCGGTGCGGTAGAGCGGTCGGCGAACGAAATCACGCTGATCGCGGCGGATGCCAGCGACGACGCCGCGGACCGCGCGGCGGGGTTTGGCTATCTGGTCGTGCAGTACGAGCTGAGCTGAGGGGCGGTGCGATCAGGGTGAGTTGTCAGGACGGCGTTTCTCAGTCCGGCAGCTACCGCGGAGCCGGCGTGGCGATCGATGATCCACGCTGGCGCGGCGGTGAACGGTTGGGCGAAGCTCGCAATTCGTTACAGTGCGGGCCGCCGCAGCTCTCCTGCATCCCTTGAACGAGGTGCTTGAACCCCTTCCCAAAGCGCCGCGTCAATCGGGGGATGCAAGCAGGTGCCGAGAAACAGCACGCGATCACGGCACCGCGGACACCGCATCCGCGACCGTTGCGCCGCGACATGCCGGCCACGCAGCTTCACGACGTCGAGCTGCGATGCGGTACGCCCGATCATCGTCGGAGAGTTGTGCGCGTCGTGGATAAAGACGTCCAGGTCGAGGACTGTCGCGATGCGTAGTTAGCGTGCCACCCCACAACCCGGCATCCCGGTGATGGATGGATCTGGGCCGCCGTGTGCTCCACCCACCTTCGGCCGGCGCGCCGAAATGCCCGCGCTGCGTCCACGGTGAGTCGGGGAACAAACACTTCCATGGCTGCATTGCTTGCCGACAAGACTCCGTTCACGAATGCCGTCGCACGGAAGCCGCATGCCTCGAGTTCGGATCGAGATATCTAACAAGAAAATCGGGAGGATTCGGCCATGCCACTTCGGTCAGAGCTTTTCCGCGGCGATTCGAAACTCGAGAACGCGGCTATCCTCGATAGCGCGCACATAGTGCCAGGTGCGTCCGGGCCGCACGTCGAAAAAATCCAGATGGCTCTCATGCTGCTGGATTCCACGTCGATAGCCGAGAGCGAGCTGGCTGCCGACCTATACGGGCAGAGTACCGCCGCGGCGGTACTGGCCTACAAGCGCAGGCGCAATATTGTCAATCGTGCCTACCAGTCTACGGCGGACAACATCATCGGAAAGATGACGATTGCCACGCTGGACGGTGAGTTGGCCGCGCGTGGCGCCATACCGAAAGTCAGCGGGTGCGACTACCTGCCGGTGGGAAGCCTCAAAACAGACCAGGCGTTTTTCACGCTCGCTTCGTTGACACCGGCATCATCGAGCCTCGGTGCTTCAGCCGGCCAGACTACGCTCGACATCGCATTGGCCACGGTACCCGTGGCGCTGGTCATGCGAAACAAGGCGAGGCAGGCGCTCAATGACTTGATCGCCGGCTCCAAGACGGCGCTGGCCGTACTGGGGTCGGACGCGGTGAAGCGGCACTACAAAGTCTCGGCCGCCTCGGACGTGGATCGGGTCGCAAGAGCGGTCAGGGAGTCGCTCGCTGGAGTGGTGGGTCGCCTGTTGTCGCCAAGAGCGTGGCTGCGACAGGGGCAGGGGAGCGGTTTCGCTGAGACACCGGAGCCACGAGACGGCCACTGTTACATCATGTTGGATTACAGCAAAGCAGGCCGCTTGATGCGGCCGACGATTCTCATCCATGAGGCATTTCATGATCTGGATAGCTTCAACCTGGACTTTGGCGGAAATCCGGCAATCGATCGCGCCGCCAAGTACCACCGGAACCCCACGTCCATCCAATTGAAGAATGCCTACGCCATGAGCCAGTTCGTACTGCACATCAACCAGGGTAAGGAGACCATTCTCGCCGACGGGGATTGAGCCTTCACAGCACGGCCGACACTGCCTCCGAAACGGTATCGGTCGTCACGTGCTGGCCGCGCTGCTTCACGATGTCGAGCGCCGCGATGCGGTACGCCTCGGCCATGGTCGGAAAGTTGAACACATTGTCGACGTAGGCATCGACGTCGAGCTCGGCCGCGAGGCCGAGTTGCCCGATGTGCACCAGCTCGGTGGCGCCTTCTCCCACGATCTGCACACCGACCACGCGCCGGCCGCCGGCATCGGCGACCAGTTTGAGCAGTCCGCGCTGGCAGCCGTTGATCTGGCCACGCGCGATTTCCTCGAAGCGCGCGCGGCCGACCACGCAGCCGCCGAAGTGACGGCGCGCGCCGTGCTCGTCGAGGCCGACTGTCGCGATCTCGGGGATGGTGTACACGCCCGACGGCAGGCGCGAGACGGGATCCGACGGCACTAACAACCCCAGTGCATGGCAGGCGGCGCGGCGACCCTGTTCCATCGACACCGACGCGAGCGCGGGCGGACCGATGACGTCGCCGGCGGCGTAGATGCCCGGTACGCTGGTTTGCAGGTGGTCGTCCACGTGCACGTGCCCGCGGTTGGTGAGCATGATGCCAATGGCGCCGAGGTTGAGCATGTCGACGTTGGCCTGCCGCCCGAGCGCGACCAGGATCTTGTCGGCCATCACCACGCGGCCGTCGCGGAACTCCGCGCGCACCTGCGATACGCCGTCCCAGTGCGTGGCGATTGCCTCCGCGGCCGGGATGTATTCGCCGCCGTTGCGCTGCAGCTCGTCGATGTAATACGTCGTGAGTTCCGGATCGAGGAACGCCAGCGGCTGGTCGAGCTGATCCGCCTGTGTCACCTTGCAGCCAAGCGCGGCGAACATGGCGGCGTACTCGCTGGCGATGACGCCGCCGCCGAGCACCAGCAGCGAGCGCGGTAGATAGGCTAGCGAGAGGATCGAGTCGCTGTCGAGCACGTGCTCGTGGTCCACCGAGAGGTGCGCGGGCGCGCGCGGACGCGATCCGGCGGCAATGATGATGATGGGCGCGGCCAGCGCGATGGCCGTACCGTCGATGCGCTTCATGATCAGGGTGTGTTGCCTGGTGTCGCGCCGCTCGATGTCCTGCGGCGGGACGAAGCTGGCACGGCCGCGCAGCAGTTCGATGCGGTTACGCTCGAGCTGCGCCGTCATGTAAGCGTCGTGCGCGGCGATCGTGGCGCCGACGCCGTCGAGCAGCGACTGGATGGGCTGCTCCATCAGATCCACGCGGCGCACGCGCTGCCGCAACGCATGCTCGCGCAGCGACTTGCTCGGAATGGTGCCGGTGTGCACGCACGAGCCGCCGACCTGCCGGTCGCGCTCGACCACCGCCACGCGTTTGCCGGCCTTGGCCGCCTGGATCGCGGCCTTCTGGCCTGCCGGGCCGGAGCCGATGACGATGACATCGAAAACCGATGGCGCCTGCGACACTTCGCTCACGTGAAGCTCTCGGCCGTCGCGTAGATGGCCGCGCGCTTCGCCATGACACTGAACAGCTCGTCCGGGTAGATAGATAGCTCGTCCATCCACTTGGACACCGGGCCGAGCATGGAGTCCGGCAGCTCGCCGCCGACGCCGGGGTTGCGCAGCTCGTCGGAGATGTTGCGCGCCAGCGCCACCTCCATGACCTCGGTGCGGAATTCGACGGCCTCGAGCGGGCCGCGCCAATGGCCGATGGCGGCGGTCACCGCGGGCGGAAGCTGCCATGCAACCGCGAGCTGCGTGCCGACGCGCGCCTCGTGCTGCTGCGCGAATTCCATCACCCGGGCCGGATCGGGTGACAGCCGGTGCGTCAGGGCCGCGGAGCCGACGCGCGCCAGCACGACGGCCAGGCCGACGCGGTGCAGCAGCCCGCATAGATAGGCGGCCTCCACGTTGCGGCGCTTGAGGCGCGCGACCTCCTGCGCGAACAGTGCGGTCATGACCGACTCGCGCCACAGCTCGCCCAACTCGCGGCGGAAGTAGGTGGATGTGAAGAGCTGTCCCTGTACCGCGATCGCGTACGCGATGGTGCGCACCTCACGAATGCCCAACCAGGCGATGGCCTGCGGCAGCGTGACGACCGGCGTGCGCCGCGCATACAGTGCGGAGTTCGCGACGCGCATCACCTGGCTCGCAAGCGCGACGTCGCGCTGGATGAGTTGCGCGAGTTCGGCGGAGCTCGCATCGGGGCTGTCACCGTCCGTGAGGTCCGAGCGCGTGAGCCGCATGACCTCCGTGGCCACGCGCGGTGGCGGCGGCAGATCCAGGGAGTCGTCGGTCATCGCGGCCTGCAGCACGCGATCGAGGTCGTCGTTTTGGTTCGTTTGCGCGGAGCTCTTCATGAAGTCGGTGCCCGAAAGAGAGATGGATCCGTTCCGTTAACGGCAGCGTCTCCTGGGGCTTGAAGCACGGCGGCAAAGGGCTGCCATGACAATGTCGAATCTCTCGAAATCAATGGCTTGGAACAGGCCAAGCCCCCCGAGTGAAAATACGAGTCGAGGAGCTGGGTGGGCTCCACCGCAGCATCGGAGCCAGGAACTCGGGCTATGTGCCAGCCTTGAATCGCGGCGACATCGATACGGTGGCTGCGATCCTGAAGCCGCAGAAATGCTCGAAGAAGACGCGGCCGCGTATGCCGCGTCCATCTAGCGTGGGCTGCAGCCCATCGACGCTCGGCGGAAATAGCTAGCCGGAGCGGCCCGGACTGATCAACCGCCGGCGGGGCGGCCGTTGCCCGGGAGGTTCGCGAACCGCTTGATGCCTTCGAGCGCGGCGAAGTCCTCGAGCTCGTAGAGCCGCCGCACTTCGATGTGGCAGTCCGTGCCGTGCAGCGTCGGATTCGGAAACCGGCGCGTCCACTTGCGCGCCTCCTGCTCGGAATCCACATTGATGATGGTGTAGCCCGCGACCAACTCCTTGGTTTCCGCGAACGGGCCATCGACTATGCTGGTGTGCTTGCCGTGGTGTTCGACGCGCCAGCCCTGTGAGCTCGGCCGCAGCCCGGAGGCGTCGAGCAGCACGCCGGCCTTGGCCATCTCTTCATGGAATGCCGCCATCTCGTTGGCGAGCGCTTCGGTGGGCATGGCGCCGGCCTCGGATTCGGCGTTGGCTTTCACGAGGATGATGTAGCGCATGATCAGCCGGCCTGCTGCGCGGGAGCGCCGGTCATGTGCACCAGCTCCCAGGTGTGGCCGTCGAGGTCCTCGTAGCCGTGCGTGTACATGAAGCCGTGGTCCTGCGCCGTGCGCGGCACCTTGCCGCCGGCGGCGCGCGCTTTCGCGACCAGATCGTCGATCCGGGTGCGCGAGTCGCAGGCGACGCAGGTCAGGGTCTCGGTGGCCTTCGACGTGTCGCAGATCGCCTTGTTGGTGAAGGTGCCGAAGAACTTCTCCACCAGCAGCATCACGAAGAGGTTGTCGCCGAGGATCATGCACGTGGCGTTTTCGTCGGTGAACTGCGGGTTGAACGCGTAGCCGAGCTTGGTGAAGAAGTCGACGGAGCGCGGGAGATCCTTGACGGGCAGGTTCACGAAGATCTGGGAGTGCATGGTGGGCGGCTCGGCTAGTTAGTCAGGGTCGGTGCGCGGCGGCTGCGGCGTGCTCGCGCACGTCGTCGACGGCGAGCTCGCGCGTGGGGCGCACTTCGATGCTGCCGTATTTCGCCGGCGGGATTTTCGCGGCGATCTGGATCGCCTCATTGAGATCGCGCGCCTCGATGAGATAGAAGCCCGCGAGCTGCTCCTTCGTCTCGGCGAACGGCCCGTCGGTCATTGCCATGGCGCCGTTGCGCACGCGGACCGTGGTCGCGGTGTGCACCGGATGCAGCGGCCGGCCGTCGATGAGCTTGCCTTCGTCGATGAGCTCCTGGACGTAGGCCGCGCAGGTCGAGTCCGGGCAGGCGTTCCAGACTTCGGGAGCCAGGTAGACGAGGCAGAGGTACTTCATGGCGATCTCCTTTGTAGAGATAGTCGAACGGCCTGGACAATTTTCGACATTGACGTAAGTGTCTGATTGGAGGGTGCGGAAGTGGTGCCGGGGAGGGAATCTCGGGAGAACGCGCCCAGCCGCTCGTTCAGCCTGGGCCGCGCCGCGCGTTTTCCCGAGATTCCCTCCCCGGCACCACTTCCGCCACTTCCGACGCCGGCACCAACCCGGACAGCCGCTTCTCCAAAAACCGGCGCGCCGGGCCTTGCGCGGTCAGCTTGATGGCTTTTTGGTACGACTCGCGCGCTTCTTCACTGCGCCCGAGCCGTCGGCAGAAATCCGCGCGCGCCGCGTGTGCGAGCTGATAGCCCTCGAGCGCGTCGTCCGCCAGCAGTGCATCGAGCGCCACGAGTCCGGCTTCGGGACCGTCGCGCATCGAAAGCGCCACAGCGCGATTGAGCGCGACGATGGGCGAGGGCGAGAGCGCGAACAGCAATTCGCACAGGCCGACGATCTCGCGCCAGTCCGTTTCGGCCGCCGTCGGCGACTCGGCGTGCAGCGCCGCGATGGCGGCCTGCACCTGGTACGGCCCGACGCGCTGCTCCGACAACGCCCCGTGTGCCAGTGATGCGCCCTCGTCGATGAACGCGCGATTCCATTTCGTGCGGTCCTGCTCGTCGAGCAGAATTACTTCGCCGTCCGGCGTCGCGCGCGTCTCGCGGCGCGACTCGTGCAGCAGCATCAAGGCCAACAATCCGCGTGCTTCCGGCTCGGGCAGCAGCTCGACGATGAGCCGGCCGAGGCGGATCGCCTCGCTCGACAGATCCGCGCGCGTGGCCGAATCGCCGCTGCTCGCCGAGTAACCCTCGTTGAAAACCAGATAGACGACGCACAGCACGCTCTCGAGCCGTGCCGGCAGCTCGTCGCGCGACGGCACCTGGTAAGGGATGTTCGCGTCGCGGATCTTCGCCTTCGCGCGCACGATGCGCTGCGCGAGTGTCGGCGCGGGCGTCAGGTATGCGGCCGCGATTTCCTCGGTGGCGAGACCGCAGACCTCGCGCAGCGTCAGCGCCACTTGCGCGTCCGGTGCGATCGCCGGGTGGCAGCAGGTGAACACCAGGCGCAGCCGGTCGTCCTCGAGCAGCTCGGTGGGAGCATCCGGCCGCGCGCTGTCGTCGGTCAGCGTTGCGGCGATGTCGGGACGATCCTCCAGATGGTCGAAGCGTCGGTCGCGGCGCTGTTTGTCGATGGACTTGAAGCGGCCCGCCGATACCAGCCACGCCACCGGATTGTGCGGAATGCCTTGGCCGGGCCAGTTCTCCATGGCCGCGCGGAACGCATCGGCGAGCGCTTCCTCGGCGCGGTCGAAGTCGCCGAGCAGGCGGATCAGCGTCGCGAAGATGCGGCGCGAATCCTTGCGGTAGAGCGTGTCGATCTGCGCGCGGACACGGGCGATTTCAGCGGCGGGCATGGGGCCATGATAAATGGGGACAGATCTGGTTTCCCGAAAATAGACCGGTCTCCTTTTCTTCAGGGTTGATAGGCCACGTACTCCACCGTGTCAGCCGCGGTCTTGTACATCAGCAGGGCGTTGCGGCCTCCGCCGCTGATCGCGAGCGCCTGGCCTCGAGGGGAAAAAATTACCGCGCGTTCGGAAGAACTTACGCTCAGAACAGACCGACGATCTTCCCGGTCGCATCGACGTCGATACTGTTCGCGGCCGGCACCTTCGGCAGCCCCGGCATGGTCATGATCTCCCCGCAGATCGCCACGACGAACCCCGCCCCTGCCGCCAGCCGCACTTCGCGCACCGGCACGATATGGCCGGTCGGCGCGCCGAGCAGCGCCGGGTCGGCGGAGAAACTATACTGGGTCTTCGCCATACAGACCGGCAAGTGGCCGTAGCCTGCCGCCTCCCAGCGCGCGAGCTGGGCAAGGACCGACGGCGATGCGACCGCCTCCTCGGCGCGGTAGATGCGCGTGGCGACGGTGTTGATCTTGGCAAACAGCGACAGATTGTCGTCGTAGAGCGGGGCGAACTGCGCGGACGCCTTGTCGGCCAGCGCGACCACGGCATCGGCAAGCTCGACCGCCCCCGCGCCGCCTTCGGCCCAGTGGCGACAGAAAATTGCCTGCGTCCCGTGCGCGGCCGCCACCTCCTTGACCAGCGCGATCTCCGCCTCACTGTCGCTGTCGAAGTGGTTGATCGCGACGATGGCCGGAATGCCGAACTGGCGGATATTCTCGATATGGCGGACCAGATTGACCGAGCCGCGCCGGACGGCCTCGACATCCTCGGCACCGAGGTCAGCCTTGGCGACACCGCCGTTCATCTTGAGCGCCCGCACCGTCGCCACGATGACGGCGGCATCGGGGGCAAGCCCTGACTGGCGACATTTGATGTCGCAGAACTTCTCCGCGCCGAGGTCGGCCCCGAACCCCGCCTCGGTGACGACATAGTCGCCAAGCGCCAGCGCCGTCTTGGTCGCGATTACCGAGTTGCAGCCGTGGGCGATGTTGGCGAACGGGCCGCCATGCAGGATCGCCGGATTGCCTTCGAGCGTCTGGACGAGATTGGGCTTGATCGCGTCCTTCAGCAGCACCGCCATCGCCCCGTCGGCCTTGAGATCGCGCGCGGTCACCGGGCGGCGCTCGCGGGTGTAGGCGACCACGATGCGGCCGAGCCGCGCCTCCAGATCCTCAAGGTCTTCGGCGAGGCACAGGATCGCCATTACCTCCGACGCCACGGTAATGTCGAAGCCGCTTTCGCGCGGGTAGCCGTTGGCGGGGCCACCGAGGCCTTGCGCGATATCGCGGAGAGCGCGGTCATTCATGTCGAGCACCCGCCGCCAGACGATCCGGCGCACGTCGATGTCGAGCGCATTGCCCCAGTGAATGTGATTGTCGATCAGCGCCGCGAGCAGGTTGTGCGCCGAGGTGACGGCATGGAAGTCGCCGGTGAAATGCAGGTTGATCTCGTCCATCGGCGCGACCTGCGCATAGCCGCCGCCGGTCGCACCGCCCTTGGCACCGAAACATGGCCCGAGCGAAGGCTCGCGAAGTGCCAGCACGGTCTTGCGTCCCGTCCGGTTAAGCGCATCGGCCAGACCGACCGACGTGGTGGTCTTGCCCTCTCCCGCCGGTGTGGGGTTGATCGCGGTGACGAGGATAAGCTTGCCGCGCGGCCGCTCGCCGAGATTCAGCGCGCCCAGTGCAAGCTTGGCCTTGTGATGGCCGTAGGGCTCGACCGCGGCGGCGGGGATGCCCAGTTTCGCCGCGACCTCGCCAATCGGGAGCAGCTTGGCGGCAAGGGAAATTTCGATGTCGGACTGCATCGGCCTGTCGTAGCGCGGACACGAAGCGCCTGCCAACCTAGACAGACTGGCAGCGACCCTGAGCCTCTGTCATTGTTGCCGCCATGTTTCTCAATTTCCTCGACGAGCTGCGCGCCGCGTCCATTCCGGCTTCGCTCAAGGAGCATCTGACGCTTCTCGAAGCCATGAAGGCAGGGGTGATCAGCAACCGCGTCGAGGAGTTCTATTATCTGGCGCGCACCGCCTATGTGAAGGACGAGGGCCTGCTCGACCGTTTCGATCAGGTGTTCGGCAAGGTGTTCAAGGGCCTGGAGACGACCTGGGGCACCGACACCGCCGAAATCCCCGAAGAATGGCTGCGCAAACTGGCCGAGATGACGCTGTCCGCCGAAGAACTGGCCGAGATGGAGAAGCTCGGCTGGGACAAGCTGATGGAGACGCTGAAACAGCGGCTCGAGGAGCAGAAGGAACGGCACCAGGGCGGCAACAAGTGGATCGGCACCGCCGGCAAGTCGCCGTTCGGGGCTTATGGCTCGAACCCCGAAGGCGTGCGGATCGGCCAGAAGGAGGGGCGGCAGGGCAGCGCCGTCAAAGTCTGGGACAAGCGCGAGTTCAAAAACCTCGACAGCGATGTCGAGCTCGGCACGCGCAACATCAAGGTGGCGCTGCGGCGGCTTCGGAAATTCGCACGCGAAGGCGCCGCCGAGGAACTCGATCTCGACGGCACCATCAAGGGCACGGCGCACAAAGGCTATCTCGACATCCACATGCGACCAGAGCGGCGCAATGCCGTCAAAGTGCTGATGTTCTTCGACGCCGGCGGCTCCATGGACTGGCACGTCAAGACCGCCGAGGAGCTGT
>JAYTOI010000063.1:0-8490 GCA_043747875.1 Pseudomonadota bacterium
GGAAACCAAGGAGCACTACTGCTGCCTGCAAGTCGAGCTGCTGGGCTTCCATGTGATTCCGCCGGTGGTCGCCGCGCCGGTCTGACAACCTCGCGGGACATGGGCGGCACGGACCCGCCGCGCAACCCACATCCCGCATGGCTGGCTATCTGGGCATCAGCACGCGGTCGACCGAGTGGATGACGCCGTTCGACTGCAGCACGTCGTAGATACCGATGTCGGCGCCGGCTTCATCCTTGATCGTGATGCCGAGCGCGATGACGCACGCGGCACCAACGAGACGATTCACAGACGTGATCGCTCTCTCCAGTAGTTTGGTGTGATTGCGCGGCCGCTCGCTGCGAGCAATCGCCGCACGCCGGAAACTACGACGACCGCGCCGGCGCGGATGCAGCGCGAATTCCCTCCTGCCTTTGTTGCACCGCAGTTAAGGTCGCGCGACACAATGGTGGAGATCGCTGCATCCGCACACCATTCCGGTGCGTACTCGCTTCGTCACAAAAGATTCGGCTGACCGATCTGGCGAATGCAAGCTAGAATTTCCGGCCGATACGGGGACCTGACAAATGAAAAGACTGACTGCGACCATTGGCTGCGCTGCTCTCTTCGCCACCGCTTCCGCGGCATTCGCCGCGGGCGTGCCCACCGACGATCTCGATGAAGTCATCGTCACGGCCGGGCGTCACACGCTCATCGGCAAGGTGGAGTCGTCGACGCAGGGCACGGTGACGCGCGCGCAGCTCGAGACACGGCCCGTACTGCGTACCGGCGAGTTGCTGGAGACGGTTCCCGGCCTGGTCGTCACGCAGCACAGCGGCGACGGCAAGGCCAACCAGTATTTCCTGCGCGGCTTCAACCTCGACCACGGCACGGATCTAGCTACCAGCGTCGACGGCATCCCGGTGAACATGCACACGCATGGGCATGGCCAGGGCTACACCGACATCAACTTCGTGATCCCCGAGCTCCTCGACCGCATCGAGTACAAAAAGGGCACGTACTACGCCGACGAAGGCAACTTCTCCGCCGCGGGCGCGGTGGACCTGCTCTACCGCCGCACCCGGGACCACACGCTGCTTGCGTTCACCGTCGGCAAGGACTCCTACGCGCGCGGCCTGCTCGCGGGCGGCGCGAAGGTCGGCGGCGGCGACCTGGTGTGGGGTCTCGAGCACGGCCGCACGGACGGTCCCTGGGACCTCGCGGAAGACCTGCGCCGCACGAACGCGCTGGTGAAGTACTCGCGCGGCGAGCGCCGCGACGGCTGGTCGGTGACCGCGTCCGCGTACGACGGCGACTGGACCTCCACCGATCAGATTCCCGAGCGCGCGGTGCGCACCGGATTGCTGGACCGCTTCGGCTTCATCGATCCCACCAACGGCGGCGCGTCGCAGCGCTATTCGCTGGCGTTCGAATTCGCGCGGCCCCTGGATTTTGGGAAATGGGGCGCGTGGAATCTCTCCGCGAACAGCTACGCGCTCGACTATCAACTAGATCTGTTCTCCAACTTCACGTACTCCATCGATGCGGCGAATGGCGATCAGTTCGAGCAGTTCGACGACCGGCGCGCCTATGGCTTGCACGCCGAGATGTCGCGCGAGACGGGCTTTGCCGGCCTGCCCGGCCGCCTCGAGTTCGGGGTCGAATCGCGCTTCGACGACATCGGCCGCGTCGGCCTGTATCTCACCGACGACCGTGTCCGTCTCACCACCATCCGCGAGGACTCGGTCGACCGCCTCGGGCTCGGTTTCTACGTCGAGCAGCTGCTGCAGGCCACGCCGTGGCTGCGCGTCATCGCGGGGCTTCGGCATGATCGCGCGCGCTTCGATGTTTCGAGCGATCTCGACGCCAACAGCGGCTCGGCCGACGACTACATCACCAGCCCCAAGCTCTCGTTCGTGCTCGGCCCCTGGTCCGAAACCGAGATCTTCGTGAACGCGGGCCGCGGCTTCCACGAGAACGACGCGCGCGGCACGACGATCACGGTCGATCCCACGGACGGCGTCACCGCCGCCGACCGTGTGAACCCGATGGTGCGCGCCGGCGGCGCGGAGATCGGCGTGCGCACGGCCGTGCTGCCGTACACACAGCTCGCGCTCACCGCCTGGACGTTGCGGCTCGACTCCGAGCTGCTGTACGTCGGCGACGCCGGCGCGACCGAAGCGAACCGCGCCAGCAAGCGCCGTGGCGTGGAGCTGGGCGTATACGTCACGCCGCGCGACTGGCTGACGCTCGATGCGGACCTCGCATGGTCGCGCGGGCGATTCGATGAATTCGACCCGTCGGGCGACCGCATTCCGGGCGCGGTCGAGAGCGTGGCGTCGGTGGGCGTCGCCGTGCAGCACCCGAGCGGCTGGTTCGGCGGCGCGCGCTTCCGCCACTTCGGCACGGCGCCGCTCATCGAGGACAACAGCGTGCGCTCGGACCCGACCACCGTCGTGAATCTCGAGATCGGCCGCCGCATCGGCAAGCGCTTCTCGGTGGCGCTGGCCGCCTACAACGTGCTCGGCTCGGACGACAACGACATCACATATTTCTACGAGAGCCAGCTGCCCGGCGAGGCCGCGCCCGTCGCAGACCGACATTTCCACCCTGTCGAGCCGCGCACGCTGCGCATGACGGTCGAGACGCGTTTCTAAAGTTCGTTGGGCCCAGCATGGCCGCGCGTAGAATCGCGGCCATGCTGGGCTTGCATTCCAACGGTCTGCTGACCGCCATAGTGGCGGCGTGCGCGCTCGCTTTCGCGGCGCCGCATCTGCGCGCGGCGGAATCGGCGCAGCCGGCCACCAAACCCGCGAGCACCACCGCCGTGCCGTCTACGACGCCGCCGGTAAAGAAAAAGCCGAAGCCGCTGCCGCCGAAGAAAAAGCCCGCGGCCGCAAAAAAACCGACGCCAAAGCCCGCGCCGCCTCCGCCCCCACCACCGCCGCCTCCCGTCGAGTTGATCGGCCTGCTCGTGATGCCCGCCGAGGCGTTTCGCGGTGGATCGCCCGCCGGCCAGTACGATGGTGAGGGACGTCGCGGCGCGCAGCCGCGCTTCGAGTCGCAGCCCGTGCAGGGCGTCAGCTCGATCAAGCCGGGTCCGACCGCCGGCGCCTGGTGGGCGTTGTCGGACAACGGCTTCGGCAGTCGCTGGAACAGCCCCGACTACCGGCTGTGCATCTATCTATTCGACGTGCGCCCGCGCACCATCGCCGGCGGCGACACTCGCAACGCGCTGCAGGCCGTCATCGAGCTGTCCGATCCGGCGCACTTCTTCCCGTGGCGCATCGCGGACGAGAGCGATCCGGAGCGCCTGCTGACGGGCGCCGACGCGGACCCCGAGTCGCTGGTCGCGATGCCCGACGGCACGTTCTGGGTGGGCGACGAGTTCGGCCCGTGGCTGCTGCACTTCTCGGTGGACGGTGAGTTGTTAGGCCCGCCCTTCGAGCTGCCGGACAGCGCGCGGTCGGCCGATCATCCGGCCGCGCTCGCGAAACCCGGCACCGCGAAGATCGAGCACTCGCGCGGCTTCGAGGCCATCGACCTGGCGGGCGACAACAAGACGCTCGTGACCATGCTCGAGGGCACCGTCGCCGGCGATGCACCCAGGACGCTGCGCGTGCAGCGTTTCGACACGGCCACCTCCAAGTGGCTGCCCGAAACTCTTATATATGCGCTCGATGCCGACACGCAGTCCGTCACGGACCTATCGCGCATCGAGGGCAACCGCTTCGTGGTCGTGGAGCGCGACGAATTCCAGGGCGAGGCGGCGAAAGCCAAGCGCGTGTACTCCATCGATCTCGACAAGGCCCTAACTGACAAGAATCTGGCCGAGAAGAACCAGGCCGGCAAGCCGCTCGCGAAAAAGCTCGTCATCGATCTGTTGAACATCGGCAATGCGCGCGGACTGGCGGAGTCGTTGCCGCCCGGCGCACCGTTCCGCTTTCCGTACCTCACCACCGAGTCCATTCAGGTGCTCGATCGCAGGCGCGTGGTGATCGTCAACGACAACAACTATCCAGCGACCGGCGGCCGCGGACCCAACCTCGCCGACGGCACGGAATGGATCTGGCTCGAGCTCGCGAACCCATTGTGAGCCGGTAACCAGCATGACGTTGATCGCGATCAAGGGCGCCGAGCTCGCGTTCGGTCTGACTCCGTTGCTCGATGGCGCGGCGCTCGCCATCGGCGCCGGCGAGCGCATCGGGCTCATCGGCCGCAACGGCACGGGCAAGTCATCCTTGTTAGGCGTGCTCGCGCAGAGCATTCCGCTGGACGACGGCGAGGTGCACCGCAAGCCGGGGCTGCGCATCGCGCTGGTGGCGCAGGAGCCCGTGCTGCCGCCGGCGGAAACGCTGCGCGAGTCGCTGCTCCTCAAGGGCGCGTTCGACGACATGCACGACGACCGCCGGCGCTACGCCGCGGAAGCCCGCCTCACCGAATTCCTGCATCGCTTTTCAGTGAACGAGGAAGCGACGCCGGCTTCCATGTCCGGCGGCGAACGCAAGCGCGCCGCGCTGGCGCTGGCGTTCGCGCTCGATCCCGAGCTCATGCTGCTCGACGAACCCACCAACCATCTCGACGTCGACGGCATCGAGATCCTCGAAGAGCTGCTGCAGAAGAACGTCACCTGCATCGTCATCACGCACGACCGGCGATTCCTCGACCGCGTGGCCACGCGCATCGCCGAGCTCGATCGCGGCCAGCTGCGTACGTTTCCGGGCAACTACTCGGTGTACGAGCAGCGGAAAGCCGAGATCGACATCGCCGAAGACCTGGCGCGGCGCCGCTTCGAGAAGTTCTGGGCGCAGGAAGAGGTGTGGATACGCAAGGGCGTCGAGGCGCGGCGCACGCGCAATGAAGGGCGCGTGAAGCGCCTGGAGCACCTGCGCGAGGAACGCACGGCACGGCGCGAGCGCGTCGGACACATCCGCCTCACCGTCGACACCGGCGAGCGGTCGGGCAAACTGGTCGCGGAGTTCGAGAACGTCAGCAAGAGCTTCGGTACGCGGCCCATTCTCGACGAAGTGTCGTTGCGCGTGATGCGCGGCGATCGCGTCGGGTTGTTGGGCGCGAACGGCGCCGGCAAGACCACCATGATCCGGCTCATCGTCGGCACGCTCGAGGCCGACGCCGGCCGCATCAAGCGCGGCACCAACATGCAGGTGGCCTACTTCGACCAGCTGCGCGAGCAGCTCGATCCGGAGGCGACGCTGGCCGAGACGGTGAACCCCGGCTCCGACTGGGTGCAGGTCGGCGAGAGCCGCAAGCACATCTCGAGCTACCTCAACGATTTCCTGTTCGACAGCCGGCGCGCCAATGCGCCGATCCGCATGCTGTCGGGCGGCGAGCGCAATCGCCTGCTGCTCGCGCGCCTGTTCGCGCGGCCCGCGAACGTGCTGGTGCTCGACGAACCGACGAACGACCTCGACATCGATTCGCTCGAGCTGCTCGAGAACATGCTGCAGGATTATTCCGGCACGTTGCTGCTGGTCAGCCACGATCGCGAGTTCCTCGACAATGTGGTCACACAGACCATCGCGGCCGAGGGCGAAGGCCAGTGGCGCGAGTACGTGGGCGGATACAGCGACTGGCTGCGGCAGCGCGCGTTGCCACGGGCCGTGCTGCCGCGCTCGGGCGGGGCCGGGGCGGCGTCCGCACCGGCGCCAGCGCCGGCGGCGATGCAGCAGGCGAAACGCAAACTCAGCTTCAAGGAGCAGCGCGAGCTCGACTCGCTGCCAGGCGAGATCGAGAAGTTAGAAGCCGAGCAGCGGGAGATCAATGAGCGCATCTGCGCGCCGGATTATCATCGCGCCGGTGCGGAGCAGATGCGAGGCGACCGCGAACGCGCCTCCGAGCTCGAGACGCTGATCGCGGCCGGCATGGATCGCTGGGAGATGCTGGATGCGCTGGCATCGAAAATCGCGGAAGGAAGAGCATGAAGCCCAGGGCGCCTGACAAGCCGCCGGCGATCCGCATCTGGAAAGAGACCGCGCACCGCGGCGGCAAGGGCGTGAGCGCAATCCATGGCGTGCCGCTGCCGGGGCCGCAGTTGGAGGAGCTGTGCAGCGCGCTCAAGAAGAAGTGCGGTACCGGCGGAACGGTGAAGAACGGCGTCGTCGAAATCCAGGGAGATCACCACGACCGGCTCGTCGAGGAACTAAAGAAGCTTGGTTACACGGATGTGAAGAAGGCCGGTGGGTAGGTAGACATATTGGGGACATTCCTCATTTCGCTGTAACAATCGACGGGGAAACTGACGCTTCCCTCCAGCCACCCGATTGTGACAACGAAATGAGGAATGTCCCCATTTCCGTCGGCGTCGTCTTCACCACGTACAACCGGCCGCAGGATCTCGAACGCGTGCTCGCCGGCTACGCGCGTCAATCTTTCCGCGAGTTCGAGATCGTCATCGCCGACGATGGCTCCGGCGACTCCACGCGCGAGTGCATCATGCGGGCGCGCGATCGCTGGGATCTCGACATTCGCCACATCTGGCACGAGGACGCCGGCTTCCGCAAATGCACCATCCTCAATCGCGCCATTGTCGAGACCCCCGCTGAGTATCTGATCTTCACGGACGGCGACTGCATCCCGCATCCGGAATTCGTGCGCGGCCACGCCGGCCTGGCACGGCCAGGTCACTTCGTATCCGGCGGCTGCGTGCGTCTCGGCGGCACGACGACCCGCGCGGTGACGGCCGACGACGTGCTCACGGGCCGCGCGTTCGAACAGCGCTGGCTGCAAGACCACGGCGAGTCGCCGATCAATCTGCGCAAGCTCGCGCTCTCGGCCGACCCCTGGCGCGGCGTCATGAACACATTGACGACCACGCGGCCCACGTGGAACGGCCACAACGCATCCACGTGGCGCGAGGAAGTACTCGCGGTGAATGGCTTCGACGAGCGCCTCGGCTACGGCGGCCTCGATCGCGAGTTCGGTGAACGGCTCGAGCGCTGCGGCATGAAGGCCATTCAGGCGCGCTATTCGCTCATCTGCCTGCATCTCGATCACCCACGTCCGTATCGCGCGCGCGAGATCATGGATGCGAACATGGCGATCCGCCGCGACAACGCGCGGCGCAACGTGCGCCGCACGGCGCACGGGCTGGGAGTGCGGCGCGGGGAAATGGAAATGGGGACATCCCTCATTTCGCTGTCACAATCGACGGCGTCATCAACCCCCCCCCGATTACTGTCCGATTGTGACAGCGAAATGAGGGATGTCCCCATTTCCCCGGACGTCAGCTCCCCTTTCGGCGCCTTCGTGCCGTCGCGCGGCCGGCAACGACTGCTGCGCTTCTCGCAGAACGCTCCCAACAACCTGATCGGCAGGCAACTGGCGCGCCTCGTGCGCAGCTTGTACCTGTGGCGTGCACCACTGCCCGCCGACGTCAGCGTGGGTTCGATCCGGCTGCGCTGCTATCTGCGCGATAACACCTCGGAGCGCAAGTTCGTCTTCACGCCCTGGCGCTTCGATCCGCTCGAGCGCAGCACGCTCGCGGCCTCGTTGCCACGCGATGGAGTGTTCGTCGACATCGGCGCCAATGTCGGCATCTATACGTTGAGCGCGGCCTTGCAACTCGGGCCGGCGGGACGCATCGTCGCATTCGAGCCATACACCCCGGCATACCAGCGCCTGCTGTTCAACATCGCCGCCACGCGTGCCCTGCACACCGAGTGGCCGCGCATCGACGCGCTGCAGCTCGGCATATCCGACCGGGACGCCATCTGCGAGCTGCGCGTGGACGCTGGCAACCTCGGCGGCGGCAGCATCGCCGCGCAAGCCCGTTTCTCGCGCCATGGCTCGCACGAGTCGGCCGCGATCCGCTGCCGGCCGCTCGCCGACATCCTCGGCGAGCTCGCCATCACGCGTATCGACGTGCTCAAGATCGACATCGAGGGCGCGGAAGATCGCGCGCTCGTCCCATTTCTCTCCGTCGCACCCGATGCATTGCTGCCGCGTCGGATCGTCCTCGAGAACTCGGACGAGCTCTGGAAGGATGACGTGCGCGCCACGCTGGCCCGGCGCGGTTTCGACGCGCAGCTTCGCACCCGGCTCAACACCATTTACGGGCGCTGAGCGGAACCATTTCGCCCGCGAACGCCCGCTGCGTGCGGCCTCGTGGTGCGGCGCACATTGCGCGCCGCGCTGGGCAAGCTCTCAGTCAGCGAAATGCAACCGCGTTCCAGCGTTCGACGAATCAAGACGACTCTCGCTAAGGGACTGCTCATTCGCGTTACGTTCGATCATCAAGCGGGCGCACGGTTTGCGGAGATCAACATCCGCAGCCGGCGCCGGATTCCCGGTTCCACCAAGCCAACGCAGCCGGCATCGCCGTGGACCGCGGCCTCGAGTCGGGCGACGTCGGCAACAATGTGTTCCTGCTCGATACGTAAGCGATCAACTAACCTTTCAATTACCCACAACTCGGGAGCCGAGTAGATAGCCTATTTCGATATCGGTGAGGCGGGAGAGGCCGCGCCAGATGACGAGGTTGCCGGGCGGCGG
>JAYTOI010000064.1:0-2369 GCA_043747875.1 Pseudomonadota bacterium
GATCCTGGAGATGGCTGTCCACGCCAGCACGCAAGGGAGGTCCGACGCCGAGCTTGGCGCGGCCATTCAGGGACTCCTGGACAAGGAAGTTAATCGTTCCATCGCCAATCACGGCGGCAAAATTTCAATCGTGGATGTCCGCCAAAGGAAGCTTTTCATCAGGATGAGCGGCGGCTGCCAGGGCTGCGGGTCCTCTCAGGTGACGCTGAGGCAGGGGTTCGAAGTCATGGTGAAAAGGGTCGCCCCGGAAATCGTGGAAATCGTCGATGCGACGGACCACGCAGCGGGAAAGCAGCCGTTCTACCCGCGCGCCGGGTAGATGTCAGGGTAAATATCAGGTAGACCCATGCCGAATCGACTGTCCCAAGAAACCTCCCCCTATCTTCGGCAGCACGCCGAGAACCCGGTTGATTGGTATCCATGGGGAGAAGAAGCGTTTCGCCGAGCCCGGGAAGAGGACAAGCCGGTCCACGTATCGGTAGGCTACGCCGCGTGTCACTGGTGTCACGTGATGGCGCACGAATCGTTCGAGAACCCCGACATCGCGCGCCTGATGAACGAGCACTTCATCAATATCAAGGTTGATCGCCAGGAGCGCCCCGACCTCGACGACATTTATCAAAAAGTTGTACAGATGATGGGTCAGGGCGGCGGTTGGCCACTGACCGTGTTCGTGACGCCCCAGGGAGAACCCTTTTTCGGCGGAACCTACTTCCCGCCCGAAGAGCGCTATGGTCGGCCCGGGTTTGCGCAGGTCCTGCTGGGCTTGAGCGAAGCCTGGAAAGAACGACGCCCGGAACTCCGCACCCAGGTCGAACAGTTCCTCCAGGGCTACCGGGTCCTCGATGAACGACTTGTCGGCGGCGAGGCACCGACGGGCGGGGACCTGCCTGCCGAAGCGGCGCGCGCCTTCGCCGCGAATACAGACCCGGTCCACGGGGGCTTTGGCGATGCGCCGAAATTTCCAAACCCTTGCTGTCACGACCTCATGCTCCGCGTGTACCACCGAACACGCGAACCACGACTGCTCGCCGCCGTCGAGCGGACGCTCGATCACATGGCCACCGGCGGGATCTACGACCCTCTGGGCGGCGGCTTCGCGCGCTACAGCGTTGATGCGCGCTGGGCGGTGCCGCATTTCGAGAAAATGCTCTACGACAACGGCCAGCTCGTCAAGCTCTACGCGGATGCCTATCGCGTGATGGGCAAGCGCTCATGGCGGCGCGTGTTCGAGCAAACCATTGCTTACGTGCTGCGCGATCTGGCGCATCCCGACGGCGGTTTCTATGCGAGCGAGGACGCCGACAGCGAGGGCGAGGAAGGCACGTTCTATGTCTGGACGCCCGCCCAGATAGAGGCCGTGCTGGGCCAGTCCGATGCGGCCTTCGCATGCCGAGCCTACGGCGTCACCGAGCAGGGCAACTTCGAGCACGGCGCCACCGTGCTCTACCGCGCGGTTGAACTCGATGCGCTGGAAGAAGCGCGTCTGGAGGGACTGCGCGAGAAGCTGTTTTCGGCGCGCGCACTACGGGTTCGTCCCGGCCGCGACGAGAACATCCTCACCAGCTGGAACGCGCTCATGATCCAGGGCCTGTGCGCCGCTTACCAGGCAAGCGGGCAGGTTTTGTACCTTCAGTCCGCGCGGCGCGCAGCCGATTTCCTGCTACAGAAGATGAGCATGCCGGACGGCGGTCTCTATCGTGCCTGGAAGGACGGCGCGGCCAAGGTGCCTGGCTTTCTCGACGACTACGCGTTTCTGGCTAACGCGCTCATCGACCTTTATGAATCATGCTTCGACAGACGGTATCTCGAACACGCCGAGAGGCTTTGCGACCTGATCCTCGACAAGTTCTGGGACGATGGCTTCTACTTCACGCCCAAGGATGGAGAGCGGCTTGTGCATCGTCCGCGCTCGCCGCAAGACCACGCCTGGCCGTCGGGAACCTCGACGAGCGTGTTCGCGCTGCTGCGGCTGCACGAACTGGCGGGCCGTGATGAATACCGTGAGCGCGCCGAGGAGGTGTTCCAGATGTACGGCGCCGCAGCGGCCAACAACCCATTCGGTTTTTCGCACCTGCTGGCGGCGCTCGATTTCTCGCAGCGCCCGATCTCGATTGTGCTTGCGGGCGACCGGGACGAGGCGGCGCCGCTGGTGGAGACGGTTCACCGTAGCTATCACCCCGCGCACGTTCTGGCATTTGCCGAGGATGTTCTGATCGGCCAGGGTCGGCACCCGGTCGGCGGCCAGCCCGCTGCCTACGTGTGCCGAAACCGAAGCTGCGACGCGCCGGTGACGAGTCCGCAGGCGCTGCTTGAGTACTGCGCAACATGACGAAGATTGCCCTGGCGACCCATCGTCTTTCAGCCTT
>JAYTOI010000065.1:0-11269 GCA_043747875.1 Pseudomonadota bacterium
GATCAAGGGCGACGCCCCGACCCTCGTGGTCGCTTCCCATGTGCGCTTCTGCGCCGACGGCACGCTGCGCGGCCCGGACAACTATGTCCTGGCGCACCGTGTCGACGGCGGCTGGCAGATCAGCGGCAAAGTGCACCGCGAGTTCGACTGCGAAGGTCCGGTGCGCCTGCGGCTGTCGATGGGGACCGGGACGGCGCCGGTGCATCTGGGGCCTTTCGACCATGTCCGCACGGCCTCCGGCGTTCTGTATGGGAACGACGCATGCCTCGATGTCTGGCTGCCGGGTCGGACACTGCCGCCCGCGAGCACGTGTCACGAGCTCACCATGCTTTCAGAAGGACTCTCCAGTGGCAAAGCCTAACTATCGTTTCATGAAAAAGCAGAAAGAGAGCGCTCGCATCGCGCGTCAGCAGGAGAAGCTCACGCGCAAGCTGGCGCGGGCCGCGGAGACGCCGCCGGACGCGGTGGACGCAGTGGACGCCGCCCCGGACGCCGCCGTTCCGGACGCCGTGCCACCCACCGGCGGCGAGCGGAACCAGCCGTGAAGCTGACGAGCGGCAGCGCGGGCTCCGGGCGCGAGCAGATGCGCGAACGGCAGCGCCGCGACCGTTCGGCGACGCCGCTGATGCGCGCGCGCTATCCGAAGTTCGCCTCGCTGCGCCTCGATTTCGTGTTCGTCGACAGCGCCGCGTTCACGCCGGCGCCGCAAGTCACGGTGCTGCATCCGCCGGCGCGCGCGTATTTCGCGTTTCCGTGTCCGTATTCCGATTGTGACGGGGAGTTCGACCTGTCTGCCGTGGTCGAGGAGCTCGCGCGCACCGGTGAGACGCAAGCGGGCGCGCAGCTCAAGTGCTGCGGCCGGAGGGCGCGGGGTGGAGAAGGGCGCGTGCCCTGCCAGCTCGTCCTCGAGTACTCGATCAACGCGCAGATCGAGTAGTTAGGGCGTCATTCGCCGATATCCTCGTTCCAGATGTCGGGGTGCGCGGCGATGAATCCGCCGAGTAGTTCCTCACATTCGTGCGACCCGAGATCGACCACCTCGACGCCGCGCTCACGCAGCCAGTCGATGCCGCCCTGAAACGTCCGCGATTCGCCGACGACCACCGTCCCGATCTTGAACTGCACCACCAGGCCGCTGCAGTACCAGCAGGGCGCCAGAGTGGTGACCATGATGGTGTTTCGATAGCCACGCTGCCGCCCCGCTTTGCGAAACGCATCCGTCTCGCCGTGCACGGAAGCGTCGCCTTCCTGCACCCGCCGATTGTGTCCGCAACCCAGCAGACGTCCGTCCGCGTGAAACAGAGCGGCGCCGATGGGAATACCGCCTTCGGCGAGCCCGCGGCGCGCCTCATCGACGGCGATCTTCAACATGGCGTGGTAGTCAGGCATCGTCGGTGGGATCCAGCATCTGGTCGAGCCGCTCGGGATGTTTGCAGAGCTCGGTCGTCGCGACGCGACTGCGTCGCGTCCGCAAAACCGCGCCGGCGACGAGACTCGCGGCGAGCGCGCCTGCGATGACGGTGGCGAGCACGCGCAGCATCACGAGCTCCTGATATGCACTGCATTTTCTCCAGGAAATGCCCGTCAAGGTACACCGACGTGCCCGCCAACCCAAGTGACATTGTGAGGTCCGATGAGAGGAGAGGATCATGTCCGACATGAAAGTCCCGCCATTCAAGCTCGATCACTGGCTCGCGGTCCACGAGTTCGCGGACCCGCCGATTCGTTTCAACCTCGCGTCCAGCACCGGTCCCGCGTGGACGCTGGGTGAAATCGGTGCATTGGGCGGCGGTAACGTCCGCAAGCTCGACGAGTTGCGGCTGTCGTATGCCCCGCCGCAGGGCTCCAAACTACTGCGCGAACGCATCGCCGCGGTGCACGGGGTCGATCCGGAGTGCGTGCTCGTCATGACTGGAGCGTCGGAGGCGCTGGTCGCGCTGACGCACCTGTTCGCTGAGCCCGGGGCGTCGATCGTGCTGCCCGACCTCTGCTATCCCGCGGTGCCGGTGCTTGCGCGCGCCTGGGGACTGCGCGTGAACACCTATGGACTCGAGGCAGCGCGCGGATTCGCGCAGAGCGCGGATGCCGTGCTCGCGGCCGTGGACTCCGGCACGCGCGCGGTGTTTGTGAATACGCCGCACAACCCGACGGGTTCGACGATGCCCGCCGCCGAGCAACGAGCGCTCGCCGAGATGTTGGGTGCACGCGGTATCGCGCTGATCGTCGACGAGGTCTATCACCCGCTTTATTTTCCTTCCCCTGGAAGGGGGGCCGTTGCGAGCGCGAGCACATTGCCGGACACCATCGTCATTGGCGATTTCGCCAAGGCGCTGTCGTTGCCGGGGCTGCGCGTAGGCTGGCTCATCGATCGCGACGCGCGGCGCCGCGAGGCATTGATAGACCTGCGCAGCTATTTCACGATTTCCGGTTCGCCGCTCACCGAGGCCATTGCCGCGCATGCATTCGCGAATCGCGCCGTCATCCTGGATCGGCTCGAGAGCGTCGCGCGTGCCAACTTGCCGCTGCTCGCCGGTTTCGTGGAGCGGCACGCCGATAAGCTGGCCTGGGTGCCACCCAGCGGCGGCACCACGTGTTTCCCGTGGTTGCGTGATGGGCGCGATGCGCGACCTTTGTGCGAGGCGCTCGCGAAGGCCGGGGTGCTCGTGGCGCCGGGCGATTGCTTCGATGCACCGGCGCACCTGCGGATGGGGTTCGGGGCACTGCGCGAGGGTTATGAGGAGGCGCTGGCTATCTTTTCGGGGGTGCTCCGGGCCCAATAGCCGCGGGAACGCCTAACCGGGCACCTGGCTGGGGCATAACGCGCGGCGCGTGGTCGACTGGCACGATTTCCCGCACAGCGCGCCGGAATTCCTGTACCGTGCGACCCGGTTTTGTGATCCCGCGTCTTGCTCGTTTCTGGCTTCGCGTCATCCCGACGCCACTCCGCCAGACCTGCCACGTCCAGTATCCGCAACCAAAGCCTAGCAGGGCTCACCTGCCTACCTACTTCTTTCGTGAGAACTCTAGTGACCAAACTCTATGTCGGAAATCTCCCCTTCAGCGCCACCGATGATTCGGTTCGCGCCCTGTTTGCCGCTCATGGCACCGTCGAGAAGATCGCGCTCGTAAACGATCGCGACACGGGCCAGCCGCGCGGCTTCGGGTTCGTGGAGATGTCGAGCGCCGACGCTCAGCGCGCCATGCAGGCCCTCAATGGCAAGGACTTCGGCGGTCGCCCGCTGAAGGTCAATGAAGCCCAGGACAAGCCCCGTGGCGGTGGCGGTGGTGGTGGCGGCGGTGGCGGCGGCTACGGCCGTCGATAAGACGCACAGTGGCAACGCGGGCCGCGAGGCCCGCGTTGCCACGCGTCTCTTCGAGATCCAACGATGAAATTTACGACGGTCGGCTCCGAGGGAGCCCGTAATCTCTTGCGCGAAAAGCAGCGCCGTAACCGCATGGCAGCCAAAGAGCTGCGTGTGCAGTTCCCGCAGTTTTCAGCCTTGCGGCTGAGCTTCGCGTTCACGGACACGAGTCCGCAGCCGCCGGCTGCGCAGTCCATCGTGCTGCATCCGCCTGCTCGTGCCTATTTCGTCTATCCGTGTCCCTACTCCGACTGCAGCGGCGAGCTCGATCTCGGCGCGTCGGTGGCCGACATCGCGCAGCACGGTCGTGCCAGCGCTGCGGGTCACGCAAAATGCAGCGGTGAGCGAGTGCGCGGCCGCACAGGCAAGGCGCCCTGCGACCTGCACATTGCCTACAACATCTCGGTCGGCGCCTGACGCGCGAAGCGCGCGTCGCGTGTGAAGAGCACGCGCTGAATCGATGATCGGCGCGCGTTTGGCGCCAGCCTGACGGTCAGCCTTTTTCCTGCACGGTGGCATTCGCGAAATCGAGTGCACCGGACGAGCACCCGAGCTCGATTGCCTGGCTTGAATTCGCCCAGGATGACGCTGCTTTTGCCGCGCCCGACGTTCGCGGTCCCCGTTCCGTCTGTTTGCACAATGAGCGTGGCCGGCACTTCCTTCGATCTGGCGATGGTGCCGATGTCATCGTGCCCGCAGCTCTCTGAGTAGCTCGATGGAAAGGTTTTCGCCTTGAGGCTGTCGGTGAAAACGCGGAGGCCGAACGCCACGGCGTGATCCGATCTGCGGCGCCGGTGCACGTTGCCCCACCGGGCGCCACTTCTTGTGCTCGTACAAATGGTCGACTTGCGGGGCCTGCTCAAAAGAAAAGGCCGCGTTTCCGCGGCCCACTCCGGCTAGCGAACCACTCGCGTCGCTCAATCCTCGATGAGGAAACTGCGCAGCTGCTCGCTGCGCGACGGATGACGCAGCTTGCGCAGCG
Source organism: Pseudomonadota bacterium (assembly GCA_043747875.1). GTDB lineage: Bacteria > Pseudomonadota > Gammaproteobacteria > Steroidobacterales > Steroidobacteraceae > CADEED01. The sequence goes on from JAYTOI010000065.1 coordinate 4,345, forward strand.
CCTTCGCTTCGATCTGCCGAATGCGCTCGCGCGTAACGTCGAACTGCTTGCCCACTTCTTCCAGCGTGTGGTCGGTGTTCATGTCGATCCCGAACCGCATACGAAGCACCTTGGCTTCACGCGGGGTCAGTTGCGCAAGTACCGAATGGGTGGTCTCGCGCAGTGATTCCATGGTGGCCTGATCGATCGGGGACGCCACGGAGGTGTCCTCGATGAAGTCGCCGAGGTGCGAGTCCTCGTCGTCGCCGATCGGAGTCTCCATCGAGATGGGCTCCTTGGCGATTTTGAGCACCTTGCGCACCTTGTCTTCCGGCATCTCCATGCGCACGGCCAGCTCTTCCGGCGTCGGCTCGCGACCCATCTCCTGCAGCATCTGCCGCGAAATGCGGTTCAGCTTGTTGATGGTCTCGATCATGTGCACGGGAATACGAATCGTGCGCGCCTGGTCGGCGATCGAGCGCGTGATGGCCTGACGAATCCACCACGTGGCGTACGTTGAGAATTTGTAGCCACGGCGGTACTCGAACTTGTCGACCGCCTTCATGAGGCCGATGTTGCCTTCCTGGATGAGGTCGAGGAACTGCAGGCCGCGGTTGGTGTACTTCTTCGCGATCGAGATCACGAGGCGCAGATTCGCCTCGACCATCTCCTTCTTTGCGCGACGAGCTTTCGCTTCGCCGATCGACACTTCACGGTTGATCTCTTTGATGTCCGTGATGGTCAAGTGGTACAGCTTCTCGAGCGTGCCCAGCTTCTCCTGCCGGCGCGCGATCTCGTCGTGCAGACGGCCCATCGCGTTCGACCACTTCTTGCCGCCCTTGATCTGCTTCTGCAGCCAGCGATTCGAAGTTTCGTTCTTCGGGAACGAGAGGATGAACTCCTTGCGCGGCATACCGGCGTCGCGCACGGCAATGATCATGATTTCTTTTTCGAGCTGGCGAACTTCGTTCACCTGGTGACGCAGGTTGCCGATCAGCGCCTCGAACATGCGCGGCGCCAGCTTGAGCTCCATGAACTCATCCGACAGCTTCTTGCGGACTTTGAGCGTCTTCGGGTCCTTCGCGCCCATCTTCTCGATGTGCGTGAGCGAGTTCGCGAGGTACTTGGCCACCGAGGCAAAGCGCCGCGCGGCCTCTTCCGGATCCGGGCCCGTGTCGACGGCCTCCTCTTCGGAGTCGCCGTCTTCGCGTTCTTCTTCCTCGCCCTCGGCCTTCTCTTCGGTGGCCGGCGCGAGATCCATCTTGGTCGGATTCTGCGGCTGCGCGATGACGTCCGGAGCGTTCGGGTCGATGAAGCCAACGATGATGTCGACCAGGCGCGCGCCGCCCGTCTTCACGGGTTCGTACGCCTTCAACAGGTATTCGGCGGTGCTCGGGTAGTTAGACAGCGCCAGGCGCACGGCGTCGAGGCCTTCCTCGATGCGCTTCGCGATGCGGATTTCGCCTTCGCGCGTCAGCAGCTCCACCGTGCCCATCTCCCGCATGTACATGCGGACGGGATCGGTGGTTCGCCCCAATTCTGCGTCCAACGCGGCCAGCGCGGCGGCGGCCTCTTCGATGGCTTCCTCGTCCGTCGGCGCGGACGGTTCGGGCGCGAGAATGCTTTCGTTGTCCGGGGCCTTCTCGTACACCGGGATGCCCATGTCGTTGATCGTGTTCACGATCTCTTCGATCTGCTCGGGATCGACGATCTCCGACGGCAGGTGATCGTTCACTTGGGAGTAAGTGAGATAGCCCTGTTCCTTGCCGCGCGCGATCAGCAGCTTGAGCTGCGACTGGCGCTCTTCGGGCAGCACATTGCGTCGCGCGGGCATGTTGATGAGCTCAGCGGAGCCCTTCTTGCCTTTCGCGGGCTTGCCATCCGCGACCGCGGGAGCAGCCTGGGCCGCCGCGCGCGCGGCGGCTAACTTCTGCGCAGGCTTGAGCTCGACGCCCTTGCCCTTCGCCTCGACGGTCGGGGCCGCAACTTTCTCGGCGGCCTTGCCCTTCGCGAGCGGCTTCTTCACTTCGGCATGTTTCGCGGCAGGTTTTGCCACATGCGCGGCTTTCGCCGGCGCTGCAGCGGGCTTTGCCACTTTCTTCGGCGGCAGCTTCTTCGAGGCGGGAGCAGCGGGGCGTTTATGCTTCTGTGTCATGAGATTCCGGGCGCCAAAGGCGTAAGTACGTGCGATACGACACCGTGGGGTTCACCACAGTGTGATCAAGAGGGGTTCGCGAGAGGGGCGGCATTCTACGCAAAGACCCATGGCTTGACAAAACGAAAATGGCCAGTGGGTCAAAGACTTCCGTTCAAGTTTGACCTCGGGATCGACGCAAAATTCGGGCCAAAAAGGTCGTGGCCCCATATTTTTTATCGGCCAGGCGGGCCCGTGCCTGAGGCATTTTGAGATCCGCGGCTTTTGGCGATGTGGATGGCCACATTCAGCTCCTTGAGCTCGGCGCGTTCGTCTTCGGTCAGCTCCCCTTTCGCGAGCAGTTCGTCATGCCGTCGTATCGTCGGCTCGAGCGCCAGCTTCTCGATGGCCGCGGCGAGCTCGAGAGCGGCGCCGTTCTCGTCGATGCCGGCGTTCTCTTCGGCCGCCAGTGCCGACAGGCGCACCTGTTCCGGCCGTTCGCGCCAGCGACCCAGCAGCACCGCGGTGCTCGCCGCCGGCTCCTGCTGAAGCTGGTCGATGAGTTCGAACAGGAAGCGCGAGCCTGCGTCGTCGTTCACCTCCAGCTGAGTGAGCTGGGCGCCGGAGATCTTGGTAGCGATCGCGGGGAAATGGACCAGCAGCTTCACCGCCTTGGTCACGATGCCCTTGTTGCCGCCACCGTCGCGCGCGCGATTCGAGGACCGGTTCGTGGTGGCATTCGGGAGTCCGGATTTTGCGGAGCGGCCACCGTCAGATAAATGGTTGCCCTGCGCATCGATCATCTCGTTGAACCACAATTGGTTCAATCTGGCCGATGTCAACTTTATAGATTCTGCCAGTCGTTCAATCAGCAGATCTCGGTAGACACCCGCAGCCACTTTCGTGACCAGTGGCCTTGCCAGCTCGGCGAATTGGGCCCGGCCGTCGGCATGGGAAAGATCCGCCTGTTCGGCCAGCGCAGTCGCGAGATATTCGGACAGCGGCAGGGAGCTCTCGAGACGCTTCTCGAACGCCTCGCGGCCTTCCTCCCCGACCAGCGAATCCGGATCGTGGCCCTCGGGCAGGAACAGGAAACGGATCTGCCTTCCCTCGCGCGCCTCGGGCAGCGCGTTGCCGAGCGCGCGCCAGGCGGCCGCGCGTCCCGCCTTGTCGCCGTCGAAGCAGAAGATGACTTCGCTGACGAGCTTGAAGATGCGGCGCAGGTGCTCGGGAGTGGTGGCGGTGCCGAGCGTGGCGACGGCGTAGCTGACACCGGCCTGATGCAGCCGTGCCACGTCCATGTACCCCTCGACCACCATGAGCCGCTTGAGCGTGGCGCGACTCTGGCGGACCTCGTAGAGGCCATAGAGCTCGCGGCCCTTGTGGAACAACAAAGTCTCCGGCGAGTTGAGGTACTTGGGCTCGCCCTGATCCACGATGCGACCGCCGAACGCGAGCACCCGCCCGCGCGAATCGCGGATCGGAAACATCAGCCGGTCGCGGAAGCGGTCGTAGTGACGATCGAGCGTGCGCGAATCCGTGCGCTCGCGCTCGATGATCAGCCCGCAATCGGAAAGCACCTTGCGATCGACGTCGAGCGCGCCGAAGCGCTTCAGCACTTCGTTCCAGGAGTTGGGTGCGAAGCCGATCATGAATTTTTCGATCGTCTCGCGCGTGAGGCCGCGCTTCTTGGCGTACTCCTTTGCGCGCGCGTCGTCCGGCAACACACTCGCGAAGTGCTTGGCGACCTTGAGGTTCATGTCGAAGAGCGGCTGCGTGCTGCCGGAATTGTCGGGCTGCGTCGACGCCTCCCGCGGTATGTCGAGCCCGAGTCGGCCCGCGAGCTCTTCGATGGCCTCGGGGAACGACAGCTTGTCGTACTCCATGAGGAACCCGAGCGCGGTGCCGTGCGCGCCGCAGCCGAAGCAGTGATAGAACTGCTTCTGCGGACTCACCCAGAACGATGGGGTCTTCTCGTTGTGGAACGGGCAGCAGGCCCGGTACTCGCGACCCGCTTTCTTGAGCTCGACGCGTGAGCCGATCAGCTCGACGATGTCCGCGCGCGCGGTCAGCTCGTCGATGAAGCTTTGGGGAATGCGGCCGGCCATGGGTGTGGAATTCTACGCCGCACGCGCCCGTCACGATTCCGCGATAGGCGCAGACGACTGTCTGAGAGGCTGGGATGACAAAGTCAAAAGGATTTTGGATTCGGAGCATTGGCTTCGCATTGTTCGCCGAGGCCATGACCGCCGTAGCGCAAGCTCAATGTCCAAGTGGGATCACAGCGGCGCCGCCGACGAACCTGACGATGCGAGACCTGAAGATTCGTGGATCGTCGAATGCGAGCGATTCAATGCGGCGCCGATACGTGGAGAACCGCGATGATCTGCCTTTCATCGTGGAACCCTGCTTCACCAACGAGACTGGCGCGTATCCCAATACGTACGCCATCGGGGTCGATGGAAACACCACCGACCTCTACGTGATGCACAACAGTGCTCTCCATCGCGTAACTCCGGGAGCGAGCACCAGCGCGTGGCCCTACGACCCCAATCCGCCGGTCTCGCCCGATTGGTACCTGCAGGCCATCGAAGGTGACGGTACATACGTCTACGTGCAGAGGAATCCCGGCTCCACGCCGAGGATCTTCAAGCTGACCAATGGCTATCGGAGCCCGTTGGAGGTCGACTAACTAACGGCCCGCCTCACCGCAGTATCGAGACCACCACGATCAAGCACAGCACCAGCGCGCCCAGCGCCCCGCCGATCACCAGTGGCAGACGCTCGCGCGGAAAGCGGCCCTGCTCGCGGCGTTCAGTTTCGATCTTGCGGGAGATGGCGATGCAGACGAGCGCGATGAGGATCAGCGCTCCGGCGGTGGCCAGGCCACGGCCACCCACTCAGCCGCCAAGCTTCGCTTTGATTCGGGCACCGACGGCGCCCATGTCGGCTTTGCCGGCCGCTTTGCTCTTCACGATGCCCATGACCTTGCCCATGTCCTTGATGGACGCGGCGCCGGTGCTGGCGATCGCTTCTGCGATCAGGGCGTCCAGCTCCGCTTCACCCAACTGCGCGGGCAGATAGGGCTGCAGAATGACGATCTCGGCGGCTTCTTTTGCCACCAGATCGGCGCGGGCGCCTTTCTCGAACGCGACGATGGATTCCTTGCGCTGCTTGATCATCTTCTCGAGCACGGACGTGACCTGCGCATCGTCGAGCGTGATGCGCTCGTCGACTTCACGCTGTTTGATCGCGGCCTGCAGAAGACGAATGACCGCGAGTCGATCCTTTTCACCGGATCGCATTGCGGTCTTCATATCTTCAGTGATGCGCTCTTTGAGCATCATCTAGGGAGCTCAGCTCGGACGCGGGCGCGCCGTGTATTCACGCGGGCTGTTGCGCTTGAGGTGACGCTTCACGGCGGCAGCCTTTTTGCGCTTACGCTCTTGGGTCGGCTTCTCATAGAATTCGCGACGTCTGAGCTCGGTCAACACGCCCGCTTTCTCGCAAGCGCGCTTGAATCGGCGCAGGGCGGCATCGAAATATTCGTTTTCTCGTACGCGAACGCTCGGCATCGAAACCTCACCCCATTGATCTGTTTGGAGTTTTGCCACAACCTGCCTGGGGCAGGGGTGGCGATTCTATAGAACGGCTCAAGAAAGGCAAAGCCCTGTATCGCATCGGGCGTATCTCACTCTTATACATGCGCATTCTGGCCCTCGAATCTTCCTGCGACGAGTCCGCGGTCGCCGTCTATGACGACGCGGCCGGCCTGCTTTCGCACGAGATTTACAGCCAGATCGACCTGCACCGCATTTACGGCGGCGTGGTGCCGGAACTGGCCTCGCGCGACCATGTGCGCCGGCTACTGCCGCTGCTGCGAACCGCGCTTGCGGACGCGAAAACAACGCCTGCGCAGATTGATGGCGTGGCTTACACCGCTGGCCCCGGCCTGATTGGCGCGTTGCTGACGGGCGCGGCGCTCGGCCGTTCGCTGGCCTATGCGTGGAACGTGCCGGCGATCGCGGTTCATCACCTTGAGGGCCATTTGCTCGCGCCTTTGCTTGAGGACGCTCCGCCGCCATTTCCGCACCTGGCCCTGTTGGTGTCGGGCGGGCACACCATGCTCATCGATGTCGCGGCGCCGGGGCAATACGCGGTGCTCGGCGAAACGCGCGACGACGCGGCCGGCGAGGCCTTCGACAAGTCGGCCAAATTGTTAGGCCTGCCGTATCCCGGCGGGCCAGAGCTCGCGAAACTCGCGCAAGCGGGCAACGCGAAGCGCTTCGATTTTCCGCGGCCCATGCTGGATCGCCCCGGGCTCGAGTTCAGTTTTTCCGGATTGAAGACCGCGGTCTCGCTCGCGGTGAAAGAGCGGGCGGGCGCCGGGAGCCTCGATGACGCCACGCGCGCCGACATTGCGGCGGGCGTGCAGCAGGCCATCGTCGAGACGCTGGTCGGCAAGACACTCCGCGCACTGGAGCAAACCGGCTATGACGCGCTGGTGGTGGCCGGCGGCGTGGGTGCGAACCGCATGCTGCGGGAACGCATGGCGGCGGCGGTGGCGCGCCAGGGGGCGCGAGTCTTCTACCCGCGCATCGAGTTTTGCACCGACAATGCCGCCATGATTGCGGTGGCCGGTATGGCCCGCCTGAAGGCAGGCAAGCACGAAGGACCCGCGATCCGAGCGCGGGCGCAGTGGCCCTTGGCCGAACTCGCCAATAGTTAGCAACAGGAATTTTGAAGTTGTCTAAGACAAGAGTCACCAGTTCCCCCAAGACCGCGACGCTCCCGAGCTCGGCGGCGACACCC
>JAYTOI010000066.1:0-15872 GCA_043747875.1 Pseudomonadota bacterium
CTGGTGTCGCGCGTATCCGGAAAGTACTTCTTGGGCAGGTACGGGCCGGGCGGCGTCGGGTCCTGCCCATCTGCAAAACTCGAGGTGTCGGTCGCAATATGGTCCAGCCCGTAGGTGGTCTTCTGCGACCAGCCCGAGTCCAGGCGCGTGGCCTTGTCGGCCTGCAGGCTGAGTTGCCACGCCCGTTCCTTGTAGGACGTGGTGCGAAGGCGCAGGCCGTTGTCCTGGCGCGTGGTGAAGCCATCGTCGAGCGCCGCGTTGCGTTGCCAGGCCAGCACGGTCTGCAGGTTGTCGGCGGCAGCGGCGTCGAGCTTGTAACGCGCGACCCAGGTCAGTCGGTTGCGCTCCATGGTCTTGGTTGCGCGCTCGTCGACGACCAGGGCCGCGATCTGGGCCGCGGTGCCGGTATAGGGTGGCTTGGCGCGGTTGGACAGCAGGTTGAAATCGCCGTCCCTGTCGACATGCTCCAGCGTGAGCACATGGCGCTGCGCGCTGTCCGGGCTCAGCACCAGCTTGCCCAGCAACGCGTTGGCGCGCCCGGACTGGGGATTCGGCGTCGTGCGCTCGACGTTGTCCGCGTCGTTGCTGCCCATGTTGTGCAGCGCGCCAGAGCGGTGCGTGGCGGCGCTCACGATCCACTGCACGCTCGCGCCGGCGCGCCCCGCGACCGTGCCACCCACCGTGCGACCGTCGTCATCGCCGTCGTACGCCAGCCACGCCTTGCCGCCCATGGGACGGGCTTCACCGCTGGCAGTGGACAGGAAATCGGCGGGCTCGTAGGTGATGAAATTGACCAGGCCGGCCAGGCCGTCCGATCCGTACAGCACCGAAGTCGGACCGCGCACGATCTCGATGCGCTTGAACAACTCGAGCGCCACGGTGTCGCGGCCGAAGGCGTTGCTGCCGTTGATATAACTGCGCGGCAGGCGGATGCCGTCGCTGAGCATCGTCACGCGGTTGCCGCCCTGGCCGCGGATGCTGAAGCCGGCGTTGCCGTCCCCACCCACCGGATTGCCCCGGCCCGTGACGCTGAATCGTGCCGGGGCGCGTTTGACCGACACATTGGGGAGGTCCTTCGCGAGGTCGCGGATATCGCGGACCTGCGACTCCTCCATTGCGCTGGCGCCGATGGCATCGACGGAAAACGGCAGGTCGTCGCGGTTGCGTTCGTCGCGGGTGCCGCTGACCACCACCACCGGCAAGGTGACGACCGCCACCGGCACGGCGGTTTGGGCGTGGCCTGTGCCGCCCAGGCCGCAGCACAGGCCAACGAGACAGGGGAGCAGCTTCGGGCGGGGGTCTGGTCTTGTTGTCATGGGTTCCATTCGCTTTTGCCGCCAAGCTTATGGACCCCCTGCCGATCTGAAAATGATGTAGATCAAGGACAAATCGGGTTGCGCATTCCATCGCGCACCGAACTAGAACAAGCCCGAGATCTTCCCGTCGTCGTCGATGTCGATACGCGCCGATGCCGGCTCCTTGGGCAGCCCGGGCATGGTCATGATGTCGCCGCAGATCATCACCACGAACTCCGCGCCCGCGGCCAACCGCACTTCGCGGATGTTCACCACGTGGCCGCTGGGCGCGCCGCGCAGCTTCGGGTCGGTCGAGAACGAGTACTGCGTCTTCGCCACGCACACCGGGTAGCGCCCGTACCCCGCATCCTGCAGCGACCGGATCTGCGCGCGGATCTTGCTGTCCGCGACGATGTCGAGCGCGCCGTACACCTGCGTCGCGATGGCCTTCATCTTCTCCCACAAAGTCTGCTCGTCCGCGTAGACGAAGCGGAAATGGTTGGGCAGCTCGCAGAGCCTCACTACCTCGCGGGCCACGTCGAGCGCGCCCTTGCCGCCCTCGGCGAAATGCCGCGCGACGATGATCTTGACGTCGAGATGCGCGAGCCGCTCCTGCATCAGCTCGATCTCGGCTGCCGTGTCCTCGGCGCGATGGTTGATGGCCACCACGCTGTGGAGACCGTACTGATTGCGCACATTGTGGATGTGCCGCTCGAGGTTCACGAGCCCCTTGTCGAGCGCGCCGAGGTTTTCCTTGCCGGCGTCCGCCACGTCCACGCCGCCGTGATACTTGAGCGCACGTACGGTTGCGACGATCACCGCGCACGAGGGCGTCAGGCCCGCCTTGCGGCATTTGATGTCGACGAATTTCTCGGCGCCGAGATCCGCGCCGAAGCCGGCCTCCGTCACCACGTAGTCGGCGAGCTTCAATGCCGCCTGCGTAGCCATCACAGAGTTGCAGCCGTGCGCGATGTTCGCGAACGGGCCGCCGTGGATGAACGCGGGATTGTTCTCCAATGTCTGCACGAGGTTCGGCGCGAGCGCGTCGCGCAGCAGCGCGGTCATCGCTCCGTGCGCATGGATGTCCTGCGCACGGATGGCGCGGCCATTGGACGAGTAGCCGATCACGATGCGAGCGAGCCGCTCTTTCAGATCCTGCAGGCTGGTCGCCAGGCAGAAGATGGCCATGACCTCGGAGGCGACCACGATGTCGAAGCCATCCTGCCGCGGGTATCCATTCGCGGGGCCGCCGAGCCCGATGGTGATGTCGCGCAAGCTGCGGTCGTTGACGTCGACCACGCGCCGCCAGGTCACGCGGCGCACGTCGAAGCCGGCGTCGTTGCCCTGGTGAATGTGGTTGTCGATGAGGGCCGCCAGCAGGTTGTTAGCCAGCGCGATGGCGGAGAAATCCCCGGTGAAGTGCAGGTTGATGTCTTCCATCGGCACGACCTGCGAATAGCCGCCGCCGGCCGCGCCGCCCTTCATGCCGAACACCGGACCGAGCGCGGGCTCGCGCAGGCAAATCAACGCATTTTTTCCGAGCTGATTCAGTGCGTCGCCGAGCCCCACCGTGGTGGTCGTTTTCCCCTCTCCGGCGGGAGTGGGCGAGATGGCGGTGACCAGCACGAGCTTGCCGTTCGGCCGCCCATCGAGCTTCGACAGATAGTCGAGCGACACCTTGGCCTTGTACTTGCCGTAGACCTCGAGCGCGTCCTCGGGAATGCCGAGACGCTCCTGCGCCACTGCCGTGATTCGCCGCATCTTTGCGGCTTGTGCGATGTCTATGTTGCTGAGTCTTTCAGCCATGGGGGCGCATCTTACCCGGCTGGCGTAGGATCGGCCCCCATGGCGGGTCTGGAGTTCGTGCCATGAGAGCATCCATCTTGTTTGTCGCGCTGCTGGCGCTCCCTGTCCTGGCGTCCGCGAAGGGCGAGACAACGCGCATCGAGATCGCGCGTGGCAAGCACGCGATGCTCACGCTCGACGGTCCGGAAGAGGCGGGGCGGTTCACGATCTGGAGCGGGCCGGGCACGGCGATGACTTCCGCGGATGGCAAACCCCCCGCGCCCGACGGTGCGCGCGACTTCGCGGACTGGATAGGCGGGCCGGTGGATCCGCCGCGCGGCCTCGAGGTGTACACCGTGCGTTTCTACTGCGCGGCGACCGGTGAGAATGCACGCGAGTCCGTGCCCAGCCACCTGTGTTACGGCGTGCGCTACGCGTACGACCCGGTCGGCGGCCCGGGCTACATCCAGATTCCGCGCGCCAAGGACCGGGAGTTCCCCGACAACACGCGCTCTATCTACCGCGGCGTCGAGGGCACCTGGTACGGCGCCTCGCAGGCGTGGGACGCGAGGGTGCGCCATCTGCTGCGGTCCGCGCGCGAGGCCGAGCTGCAGGTGCAACGCGACGCCGACAATCGCTATCGCGAGCAGCGCCCCATCTACACGCCGCCGCAGCGCGCCATCAGTGCGACTCCGAAGGTAACGCCGAAGTCACGCTGACCGCCTCAGTGGATGGCCTTCTTCGGCTGCAGCCAGAATACCGGTGTGCGGTCCTCGGCCGCAGAGTCCGGACGTTGCGATGCCGTCACCGTCTCCGGCCTGGCATTCCAGCCGCGCACGCGCACCCCGGCACGCGTCCCGAGCTCCTTCGGAAACCGGATCTCTACGACGCGCCACTCGCCCGGCAGCAGATTGAGGTAGTTGTCGCTGTAGTAGGCCGGCAGGATGCGCGCGCCCTTCGGGTCCACCAGCGTGAGCTTGGTCGCGAGCACCGGCACCTTGCCGGTGTTGTGCAGCCTCACGCGTACGACGTGCTCGTCGCCGTCGGTGGTCCGATTCGCCCGCAGGTCGAGGCGCTGCTGCGCCAGCGCGGTGATCTGGGAGTGACTGGCCTCGTCTCGGGCCTGGATGTAGTCGTTGTGCGAGACGATCTGGCCCTGCGAATCCACGAGGCGCAGCGCCACGAGCACCAGCGCGGCCTGCTTCACCATCGACTGGATATCGAACGCGGGCACGGGCGTGACGGCGTTTGCCGCGGCAAACACGGGGAACTCACGCTCGGCGAGGATCTCGTTCTGCAGCGAACGCACGCTCACGTACAGCTTCAAACCCGGGCGCGCCTCGCGCGTGGTGTTGACGACGGACAAGCCGAGATCGGGCAAATTCATCTGCACGTGCACCGGCTCGACGGCCTTCTTCACGCCGTAGTACGCGGCGTGCGTGTCGTAGTCGCTCGAGTAGATCTGCCAATGGTTGCTAGGCCATGCCGGGTGGGTCATCCACAACAGGCGTCCGGAGTTCTTGGTCCACATGTGCGCCTGCAATCCCTCGAACACCGCGCGGTATGTCTCGTAGTTCATCAGTTGCGCCTTGAGCTCGAAGTCTTCGAGGCTGGTCGCCGCGCCGTAGCGATGCTTCAGCGTCTCCATGAATGTCTTGACGTCGCCGTTGCCGCCGAAATGCCAGTCGTGATACGCGATCGTGTCGGACAGCGGCCAGCGGTCTTCGGGCGGCACCATCGCCTGGATGGCCTCGAGGGTAGCTAGAGAGGGCGTCCCGGTCTCGACCGAGAAGCCGCTGGCGAGGTCGGTGAAATAGCCGGCGGGCGGGCGGTAGTTGTACGGCCCCGAGCCCTGCAGGTTCACCACGTTGGAGCTGCCGGTGAAGTGCCGCGTGCCGTCGTAGCGGGCGACCAGATCCCCCAGACCCTCGTTGAGGATGGGTTGCGGCACGCCTTCATTGCGTCCGAACCACAGGACGATGGACGGGTGGTTGCGCCAGCGCTGGATGGTGTCCTCGGCGTTCTTCAGGAACAGCTGCGGATCCTGCGGCTCGACCTGGAAGTCCTGCGTCGAAGCCCAGAAATCGTTGAGCACCATGATGCCGTACTCGTCGCACAGCTCGAAGAACACATCCTCGTTGTTGTTGCCCATCCAGTTGCGCACGACATTGAGGTTCGCGGCGCGCTGTAGTTTGAAGTAGGGCTCGAGCCGCTCGCGCTGTATTCTCTTTCTCGAATCGTCCATGCCCCAGTTGCCGCCGCGCGCGAGGATGCGCACGCCGTTCACGCGCAACGTCAGGTGTGGATATTCGAGCGCATCGTCGAGCGGCCGCACGGCGGGCGAGGTCTCGCCGATTTTCGTCAGCGATGCGGCCCAGCCGCGCGGGGATTTCTTGATCTTCTCGTGCGTATTGTCGATGAGCCGTTCGCCGCGCGCCGAGCCCGCCGCGACGTCCACTTCGACGCGCCGCAATGCACCGGCACTGTCGAACAGCGAGAACTCGTAGCTCACGTGCCGGATGCCGAAGCGCAGTAGTTTGGTGTCGGACTGGCTGCCGCCCACGGCGGCCGTGAGCTTCAGGTGATAGAGCTCGGGCGCGCCGTAACCGTTTGGCCACCACAGGCGCGGGTTCTCGATCGTGAGCTCGCGGAAATCCTGCGGCGCGAGGCGCAGCTCGCTGCGGCCCGGCACGATCTGCCGTGTGCGGCGCACCTTCACGCCTTCGAATTCGGCGGTCAGCGTCACGTCCACCGGCGTGTCGTGCGTGCTCACCAGCGGCACGACGATGGTCACTTCGGCGCGATCGTTCTTCGGCAGCGGCAGCAGCGTGATCACCTGCGGGTCGAGCAACCGCACGCGGCCGGAGGCCGTCAGCGTGACGTCCTGCCAGATGCCGGTGTTGCGATCGCGGATGCCGGGAATCCAATCCCAGCCTTCGGAGGCCGCGAAGGTGGGGCCGTCGATCGCGACCCAGCCACCGTTCTCGCCCGGGCCTGCGGCGATGGATTCCTCGTGTGGGATGCCGGGATGCGGCGGCGGCTCGACGCGCACGGCGAGCGCATTGCGCTTTCCGGGCAGAACGTGATCGGTGACATCGAACACGCCGCGGATGAATGCGCCGCGCATGTCGCCGAGGCGCGCGCCGTTCAGCCACACCTCGGCGGCGTAGTTGACGCCGTTGAAGGTGAGCGTCAGTTGTTTGCCCGCGAGCGTGGCCGGCGTGTCGAAGCTGGTGCGGTACCAGTAGCTCTGGCGCGCGAGGCTTTCGGGAATGGCCATGTTGTTCAGGCCGTAGTCATAGTCCGGATAGACGCCGCGGTCGATGAGCGTGGTGAGCACGGTGCCGGGCACGGTGGCCGGGTACCAGGATGCGTCGGAGTAGTTTGCTTGCGAGATCGTGTCCGGAGCTTCGGCGACCTTGGGCGCCGCGGCGAGGCGCCAGCGCGCCAGTGTCCATGCATTCTCGCCGCGCGGGGCCAGCTCGGGTTGCAACACCAGCGGTTTGGCGATCGGCTTGCTGAAGGGCGCCTTGCCCGAAGGCAGCGTCCATGGATCCTGCGGTTCCTGCAATCCGCGCCATTGCTTCACCTGCCACGGCCAGTGGCCGCCGACTTCGTGGAACACGATGAGGTCGAAATCGGGCCTGGTAGTCGCGAGTGCGTTCACTTCTTTCGCGGTCAGTGCGCCCTTGTGTAGTTTGAAGTGCGCGAGCTGGCCGCCGAAGTGCGTGACGGCTGCCGTGTGCTGCAGCACCGGCGCCACTTGAATCTTCGGCACGGTGGCGGCGACCTCGACGTCCTGCGCCGCGACTTCCGCGCCGTTCACGTACAGCCGCGCGCGTGTGCCGTCGTAGGTGGCGGCCACCGCCGTCCAGGTGCCTGAGGGCACCGCGGCGTCGCTCATCAGCGCCTTGCCGCCGGCCCACAGCGCGAGCTTGCCGCTTTGGATCATCAGGCTGCGGCCGTCCTGCTCCGAGCTGCCGACCGCGAGCAGCAGAGTCGCAAAGCCTGGCTGGTCGCGCACCGGCTTCACCCAGCCGGACATCGACCAGGCACTGCGTGCGTCGAGCGACGCATCGCCGGCGATGAGATTGCGGTAGAGGCCGTCGCCGCCTTCCAGGATGGTGACGTTGTAGGGTCCGGAGGCGTCGTCCTTGTTTACGCCCTGGGCGAAAGACGCGGCGCATGCGCCGGCGAGCAAGATTGTTAGGTGCGCCCAGTGGCGCGCGGCGAAACGGTTCGACATGTATCCTCCCCCTGATCGATGCCGTACTATAACTAAAACGACTTTCATTAAAAGCGCACTCTTTATATAGACGCGATCGGGAGGGGTGATGAGCGATTCCAAGAGCAGGAACTTCGGGGTCATAGTGACCGCGAGTCTCGCGGGCCTGTTGTTCGGCTTCGATACGGTGGTGATCTCGGGCGTCACGGATTCGATCCGCAACACCTTCCATCTCGCGCCCGGCAGCTTCTGGGCCGGCTTCGCGGTGGCGAGCGGTTTGGTCGGCACCTTTCTCGGCGCGCTGTTCGCGGGTCCGCCGGGCGACCGGTTCGGCTCGCGCGACGCCCTCAAGCTGGTCGGCGTGTTCTACGTGGTGTCGGCGCTCGGCTGCGCGCTGTGCTGGAACCTCGAATCGTTCTACGTATTCCGCTTCGTCGGCGGCCTCGCGATCGGCGCGTCGTCGGTGCTCGCGCCTGTCTACATCTCGGAGATCGCGCCCGCCGAGCATCGCGGCCGGCTCACCGGCCTGTTCCAGTTCAACATCGTGTTCGGCATCCTGCTGGCGTTCCTCAGCAACGCGATCGTGCAACAGCTCGCGACCGGCGGCGACGACCCGTGGCGCGTGAAGCTCGGCATCGCCACGGTGCCCGCGCTGGTGTTCCTGTTCATGATCTACCGCATCCCGCAAAGTCCGCGCTGGCTGGCGCAGCGCGGGCGCATCGACGAGGCGCGCGACAGCCTGGCGCGCGTCGGCGTCACGAACACCGACGCCATGCTCGCGGAGTTCCAGCGCGCAGCCGAAGATGGGCGTCGCAATGCCGCCGAGCGCCTGTTCGCCGCCGCGCACCGCAAGCCCATCGTGCTCGCCATCCTCATCGCGGTGTTCAACCAGCTCTCCGGCATCAACGCCATCCTCTACTACCTCAAGGACATCTTCGCGGCCGCGGGCTACAGCGGGTTGTCGAACGACTGGCAGTCGGTGGCGGTGGGCGCCGCGAATCTCATCGCGACCATCATCGCGCTGCGCGTCATCGACCGCGTCGGGCGCCGCAAGCTGCTGCTGATCGGCTCGATCGGCACCGCGGTGGCGCTGGCCGGCGTCGCGCTGATCATGGCGACGGGCCAGGGACGCGGCTATCTACTCGCCATGCTCATCGTGTTCATCGCATTCTTCGCGTTTTCGCAGGGCGCGGTCATCTGGGTGTACTTGAGCGAGATCTTCCCGACTGCGGTGCGCTCGCGCGGGCAGGCGCTGGGCAGCGCGACGCACTGGGGCATGAACGCGGTGATCGGCCAGGTGTTCCCCATGGTCGCGGTGGTGTATTCGCAGGCGCTGCCGTTCGGGTTCTTCGCGGCCTGCATGGTGTTGCAGTTCTTCGTGGTACTGGCGATATTCCCGGAAACCCGGGGCGTCGAGCTCGAGAAGATGGACCGGGCGCTGGCCAAGCCTGCTGGAGCGCAGTCATGAGATACCTGGATCGTCGATCGATGTTGGTCGGGGCCGTCGGCGCGAGCCTGGCGCTGCCGGTGCTCGCGCAGGCGCCGGCCGGCTGCGGCGAGCAGCCGAACACGGCGCCCGCGCTGCAGCCGCCGCTGCTGCTCGCGGACTGGCCATGGCTGGCGCGCTACCGCGAGGACAACGCCAAACTACTCGCGGCCGGCGCGAAGGTGGCCGCGGTGTTCATGGGCGATTCGATCACCGAAGGCTGGGTGGGGAAGGACCCGGAGCTGTTCGCCAAAGGCAACGTAGGGCGCGGCATCAGCGCGCAGACCACGCCGCAGATGGTGTTGCGCATGCATGCCGACGTCGTGGCGCTGAAACCGCGCGTCGTGCACATCATGGCGGGCACGAACGACATCGCGTTCAACACCGGGCCGATGCTGCCGCAGGACTCGAAGAACAACGTCATGGCGATGGCCGAGATTGCGCGCGCCAACAAGATCCGCGTGGTGCTCGCGTCGATTCCGCCGGCGGCGCGCTATCCGTGGCGGCCGGGGCTCGAGACTGCGAACGCGATCGTGGAGATCAACCAGTGGCTGCGCGGGTACGCGCAGTCGACCGGCGCGGTGTATGCGGACTATCACGGTGCGCTGTCGAACGGCAAGGGCGGCATGAAGCCGGGCCTATCTACCGACGAGGTGCATCCGACGGCGGAGGGTTATGCCGTGATGCGGCCGGTGGCCGAGGCGGCCGTGAAGGCCGCGCTGAAGGCGTGATCTCGACGTCGCACGCGGCGCTGTCCCACGCTTGAAATCGTCCAATCGACAGCCATTTTCATGCCCGGGCGTGTAGAACGGGCTGGTGCTTGCGAGGAGTGGACGATGGCAACCGGTTGGGCGCAAGACGGCGCCGTGCAGGATCAGATCGATGCGACGGTGAAGGATGGCATCCAACGCGCGCAGGCGCGGCTGCCGACCGGGCCGTCGCTCGAGGCGTGCTTCGACTGCGGCGCGACGATTCCCGAGGCACGGCGCGAGGCGATTCCGGGGGTGCGTCTGTGCGTGGCGTGCCAGGAAAAAGAGGATCGCGGGGTGGTGCAGAACGCGGGCTACAACCGGCGCGGCAGCAAGGACAGTCAGTTGCGTTGACAAGATGGCGCGGCGGTTCTTCGCCACGCTGCCGCGATCAAAAAGTGGCGACGCAAATGAGAGAAAAATCCGACTCGTGACACTGTTCTTTGAATAGGACCGCCACTGCGAGGGTCCCTTCGCGGAGGTTTCATGAGAACGCACACGGTCCGTCGGTCGCGGACGCCCAGTGGTCGAAAAAACACCCTTGCGGTGCTCCTGTTCTACTCATTGGTCGCGCTGAGCTCGGCGAGCACGGTCACCTATCAGTACGACGAGCTCGGCCGCCTGCGCAAGGTCACGTATGACAATGGCACGGTGATCGACTATGCAGTCGATCCGGCGAACAACCGGGTGTCGGTCGCCACCACGCTCGTTCCCGGCAATCTGCAGTTCTCCGCAGCGACCGCGACCGTGGCGGAAAATGGCATTTCGATCACGCTAACCGTCACGCGCACTTCCGGGAGCCTCGGCACAGCCAGCGTCCACTACTCCTCCACAAGCGGCACGGCGATCTCCGGTAACGACTTTACCGCTGTGTCTGGAGTCCTGAGTTGGGGTCCGGCGGACACCTCCAACCGCACCATCACCGTCAACATCGCGGATGACACGTCGGCGGAGAACGCGGAATCGTTCTCGGTCACGCTCGACAGTCCGAGCGGGGCCGTGTTGGGGGCGCCTGTCACGGCGACCGTCACGATCCCGGCCAACGACTATCCGAGCGTTCCTGCGAATGTGCGCACTACGCCCGCAGGTTCGTGCACGGGCTGCTCTAGTCACACGGTGCTGTGGAACGCGTCCACCGGCCCGGTCAATCACTACAGGCTGCAGATCGTGGATTCGACCAATCCTGGGCCCCCACAAATCTCGACGACGACGGCGACCACGACATCCAAGACGTTCTCGGCTACCAGAATACGACGCCAGTACTCGGTGCGTGCTTGCGCCACGGCCGATGAAAATTTCTGCAGCGCTCTGTCATCACCGCCAATCAACTTCGTCGCCTGCTCGCCCACGATGGGGTGCCCATGAACCTTGATAAAAAGCGCCTGCACGTCACGTTATGGGCTGTGTTTGCGGCGTGCGCAGCCATGGGACACATGGAGCGCGCGGACGCGCAGTACGCGCCGGGTCCTTTTCAAGCGGTGGACTCCAACGGGGTGAATCTGGTCACTGGCGCGTTTCATTTCTCGCGCGGAGCCGATGTGTCCATCGGTCCGTCGGGGCCACAGGGGCTGGCGTACGGCACGCTCACCACTGGGAAACACATCGACAACTGGATAGGCACCCTCAATACCGTACCTGGGGGCTGGGGGGTCATCATCGGGGCGCTTTCCGATGTGATGCTGAGCAGCAACAGCAAGCTCGGAACCGGCGCCACGCTGCTGTTCGGAACGGGCACCTATACCTATCGCACCAAGGGCGGCGTCGAATTTTTGTTCGACGCCAGCATCAAGAGCTCCTATTACTGGCCGGCCGCACATGCTCGCTTGACGGAGATCAAGTATCCGGGCGGCGAGCTCGTCAAGCTCCACTACAAGACGCTGACGTACAACGGGCTGCCCATCTCGCGCGTGCAGTCGGTGACCAACAACTCCGGATATCAGCTCAAAATCGAATACGCCAGTAACGACGACAGCAACAATTTCCAGCAGGGCGGCACGGTCGACAATTGGCAGAAGATCGTCACAGTGACCGCCATCAACAACACGGTCGACTACTGCGACCCTCTGGCTGATGCCTGCGCTGGTTTGACGGTGAGTTGGCCATTCGCCACATACGGCATCAATGGATCGGCGCCCAGCCCTAATCGGGCGATGACAGACGCGCTGGGCTACACCTGGACCTACGTTTTCGACGCCCAGAATCGCATCAGCGGAATCTGGACTCCGGGCGCCACCGCCAACACCGTCACTGTGACGTATCAACCGGTCACGGGGCTGGTGAGCTCGGTCACGGGAGCGGCCGGCGCGGTGACCTACGGATATGGGGACAGCAGCACCACGCGCACCACGACCTCGACCAGCGCGGCGGGGGCGACCGTCGCCATTGTGGATCTGAACACCATGCGCGCGATGTCGATCCGCGATCCGCTGAATCGCACCACGACGTATCAATACGATGTCTCCGGGCGCCCATTCCGGGTGTTTGCACCCGAAGGCAACTACACACAGTACACCTACGATGTCCGCGACAATGCCACGGAGACGCGCATCGTCTCGAAGACGCCCGGCGTCCCCGCAGACATCGTGTCGACCGCCAGCTACGACACCAGTTGCACCAATCCCGTGACGTGCAACAAGCCTAACTACATTGTCGATCCCAAGGGCAATCGCACCGATTTTACCTACGACACGATCCACGGCGGGATGCTGACCGCAACGTTACCCGCGCCGGTTGCGGGCGGCATTCGGCCGCAGGTACGGTCCACGTATTCGCCGCTCCACGCCTGGTACAAGAACGCTTCCGGCTCGACGGCGCAGGCGGCCACGCCCATCTACCTGTTGACGGCCACGTCGACCTGCGCGACGTCGGCCTCCTGCGCGGGTACCGCCGACGAGAGCAGGACGACCATCACCTATGGAGCTCCGGGTGCCGCTAACAACCTGCTACCGAACTCGACGTCCTCCGGCAGCGGCGATTTTGTGCTGGTGTCGATTTCTCAAGTAAGCTACGACGCCATCGGTAACGCGCTCACCGTCGATGGGCCCCTGGCCGGCAGCAGCGATATGGCTCGTATTCGCTACGACTCGGGGCGGCGCGCCGTCGGCGCAGTGGGCGCCGACCCTGATGGTGGTGGGCCGCGCAAGCATGCGGCCAGTCGGACGACGTATGCCATCAACGCCAGCGGATCGGTGGTTACATCAGAAACCGGCACCGTGAACAGCCAGTCCGATGCGGATTGGGCCGCCCTTGCGGTGGCGCAGACGACCACCATCATCAACGACCGTTTCGGCCGTCCGGTGAAATCGTTGCTCAGCTCCGGCGGCACCACTGTCGCGGTGGAGCAAGTGAGTTACGACACGCTTGGCCGGACCGAATGCACGGCAATGCGCATGAATTCCGCCGCGTTCGGCTCGCCGCCTTCGTCCGCCTGCGTGCTCGGTACCACGGGGACGATTGGCTACGACCGCATCACCAAGACGACTTACGATGCCGCCAGCCAGGTCACTCGCGTGACATCGGCCTATGGTGTGCCGGGCCTGCAGGCTGATGTTGCCGTCTATACCTACCGCAACAACGGCGCGGTGCAGACTTTTGCGGATGCCAAGAACAACCTGACCACCTACGAATACGACGGCTTCGATCGGCCGGTCAAAACCCGCTTTCCGAGTCCGGGCACGCCGGGCTCGAGTTCGAGCACAGACTACGGGCAGGTGCTGGCCTACGATGCGAACTCGAACGCCATAAGCACGCGCCTGCGCGGTGGCCAGATCATCGCGTTCGCGTTCGACAACCTCAACCGCCCGACTATCAAGGACGTGCCATCCACGACCGCCGAAGACGTCTACTACGAATACGACAATCTCGGGCGATTGAAGGCGGCGCGCTATGGCGGTACCAGTGGCGCCGGCATCGTCAACTCCTTCGACGCGCTGGGCCGCCAACTGACTCGCAGCGTTTTCGGCCGCAACCTGACATATGAATACGATCTTGCCGGCCGGCGCACGCGCATCACGCACCCCGACGGGTTCTATGTGCAATATGGCTACGACGCCGCCGGTCAGCTCGACACCATAGTAGATAGCAGTGGAGCAGGTCTCGCCGACTACGACTACGACGATCTCGGCCGCGCCACTGGGTTAGTCCGCGGCAACGGTACCAGCAGCGGTTGGGGTTACGATCCTGTAAGCCGCCTGCAATCGTTGTCGCACAATCCTGCCGGCACTGCGCACGACAGCACGACGACCTTCGGCTACACCCCGTCTTCGCAGATAGGCAGCCGCTCGCAGAGCAACGACGTCTACACCTGGGTGCCGCCCGGCACCGGCACGACTAGCTACATGGTCAACGGCCTGAACCAGGTGACGCAGGCCGGCGGCATTGGAGTGAGCCACGACAGCAGCGGCAATGTCTCTGGCAGCGGCGTGTGGACGTACACCTACGACCCCGAAAACCGGCTGCGCTCGGCGAGCTCCACGGGCAACAGCGTGACACTGCAGTACGACCCGCTCGGCATGCTGAGCCAGGTGTCGCCGAGCGTGGGGACGGACACGCAGTTCCTGTACGACGGCGCGGATCTCATCGCCGAATACACGCCCGGCGGCACGGTGCTGCGCCGCTATGTGCATGGCGTGGGGGTGGATGAACCGCTGGTCTGGTACGAAGGCTCGAGCACGAGCGACCGGCGCTATCTACATGCCGATGAGCGCGGCTCGATCGTGGCGGTGAGCGACAACAGCGGCGTCGTGTCTGCCACGTATACATACTCGCCGTTCGGCGAGTGGAGTGACGCCACGGGCTCGCGCTTCAAGTACACCGGGCAAATCGCGATTCCGGAGATCGGCCTGTACTACTACAAGGCGCGTTTCTACTCCGCCAAACTCGGCAGATTCATGCAGCCCGACCCGATCGGGTACGGGGATGGGCCGAACTTATACGCGTACGTCGGGCACGATCCGGTCAATGCTACTGATCCGAGTGGATTGAATTGTTATTACGCCGAATGGGTGCCGACCTTCGGAGCGTCGTCGATATGCGTGTACGGAACTACCGGCGGACCCAACCTGAATGGCGTGGCTGGTCTCGATATGAGTGTTTCGTATGGCCAGATGTTTCACTACGATCAGGCGGTCAGCGCGGGTCAGAAGCCGCAAGGTTTTGGGATTGATGATGGCGTTTCCCTGGGGGCGGGCTTCACACCTGCCGGCGTATACCTTGATATTTATACAGCCATAGCTGGAGAAGACTTCATCACAGGCGAGGAGGTGAGTGGCTTCTGGCGCTATGCCGGGATCATCCCGCTTGTTAGCGAGGCGAGAAAGGGTAAGAAGGTCGTAGATGCCGCAAGGGGCGCGCCAATTGTGATCGGCGAGAACATGGCGCGGGTTGAGGCGTATGCGGCGCGAGTTGGAGGAGAGACCTTCAAAGGCGCTGGAATGGCAGCGAATCGAACGTGGGCGGAAGCGGCGCGGAGCGCCGGTCGACAGGTGATTGATATCGGCCCAGATTTTGAGAGGAGACTTACGCGCTTTCTCAACGGCAAGCGGCCTGACAGCATTTACTACAACATGGAACGGAGCGTGATGCAGGGATACGAAAATGTCCAAAAGGTGTGGGCACGAGCCGGCAAGTTTTGGGGCGACATTGTTGGAGGGCCCTAGTCGTGGATGCATTTCTAGCTAACGAATTTCTTGTTGCTTGCAATGAGGCTTTCGGGTTTCTTATTTCTGATCACGGGTTCATGCCCGGCAAACTTGAAATAGACAATCAGATTCGTTTCGCGACGGTAAGTTACCTAGCAAATAATCTGGCCGTTGAATGCATCTTTGACGAGAATGAAGCTTGGGTCGAAGTAAAGATTGCTAGGGTCAAAAGCGGCCTGCGGCCGGCCGACTATTCGACTGACAGCGACGGAAATAGGGTGCGCGAGAGTCTTTATCCATTACTCATAAAACGAGGTGTGCGTGAATTCGGTCCACGCGAGCGGCAACTTTCTGCTAAGCCGCTAAATGAAATGTTTCGAATTCGACTCTCGAAAGATGCGGAGTTAATAAAGAAGTACGGCCAGAAAATTGTTGAGGACTCGCCTGTATTGCTCGATTCGTATTGAGCATGACGTCACTTCGGTTTTTCGTATCCGTTTAGAGCTGGAGTAAGGTGAATGGCACTTACTTAAGCCGCTAGGCGTGACCATGGAGCCGTATCCGCTGGCGCGCCAAGGTGCGAGGTATCTTCAACCAAGGGTATGGCTTTGGCCGCCGTTTTCGAGCGCGCGGCTCGATTCGCCCGGGCCGCAGTCCGACGCGCAACTGCGCGATCAACCTGAACAGTGCGGT
>JAYTOI010000067.1:0-28022 GCA_043747875.1 Pseudomonadota bacterium
CACCGCGCCATCACAGAAATGCCGGTATCCAAATGACTCTACACCGACAAAAAGACTTTCCCTGTCTAACTGAATTGCTCAGTCCGACAGGCTGCTAGCTCGTCCAGGAACTGTCGCTGGTTTGACGGAGAGAGCGGTTCCATTTCCTTACCCTCCGTGCGGCGCGTCGATGGGACCTTCGGCGCCGTGCACGACATTCGAATACATGAACTGGATGGGAATGCGGCGCGCGGCTCCCGCCACCGCGACTTCCTTGAAGATGAGGCCCAGCGATCCCGCCGCGGAGATTGGCTGGTCACCCACTTCGTGGCCGCGTCGCGAGGTCCAGCCGAGCAGGTCGTTGGTTTGCTGCGCAATCGCGTCCCCAACGTCCGGGTCCGTGCGGAATTCATTGATCTCGTGATACAGCGTTCCGACGACGTTCTTCCAAGGCCGGTCGAAAGCCACGATGCCATTCTGTCGGCCGCCCGCGCGCCTCTCCGAAAACACGTTTGCGGAGTAGTACAGCGTAATGGGCTTGCCCGCGCGCCGGATGTGCACCGAGCCGTGGAAGCCGCCGAGCCCTGCTGTCGATGACGACGAGTCGAGCCGCAACTCGGTGCCCGACGGCAGCACGAGATTGAACAACGTCGTACCGAGGTCGGTGCGCGCGATACGGCCGGCGTCGAACATCGCGACGACGGTTTCCTGCACATCTCGTTCGTCGAGCATGGTGGGTTTCGCGCCGCCGGCGATGAACGACCGGCGCGGGTCGCAGCTCAACGTCGTGCCTGGAAAATACTGGCGCATCACATTCTCGAGATGGCGATCCCGCATGGCGCGTTTGATCGACTCGTCGATGAGCAGGATGTCGTTCGCGAACCAATGTTCCGCCGCGCCGAGAAAGATGTTCTGGTATTCCATCTGCGGCACGAGTTTTCCGCCGTGATAGAGCAGATCGTCCATCACGGAAGGCGAGATTCCCGAGGCAATGGCCTTGGGTAGCGCGAGGCCACCGCCCGCAAGAGCGCTGCGCTGGTAATACAGACGCTCGGCCTCCGAGCCGGGACGCGCCTGGACGCGCATGACATGCGCGCCAGGGTAGTTAGTGCGCGAGGCGCGCCGCGCCGCCGCGGGCGTCGGCAGCGCCCGGATGAAAGACAGGCTCGGCGCGAAGAAATATTCTCCGCCCAGCATGCGCGCGAAGCCGTCGAACGGGAATTTCTTCCGTCCCGCGCCGGCCCACCCGGTCGGCCAGGATTGCGCGGCCACGCTGCCAGTGGCCTGGCCGATCGCCGGATCGAGGCCAGTCGCGGGATCGACGAAGTCAGGATTGTTCGCCCACGCGGCCTGGGCAAACTCGAACTGGCGTCCCACATCCGAGTTGTACGCCATGAACAACAGACCGACGCCGCGCGCCGGACGATCTCCATCCGCGAAGCCGCCGCCATGCGCCAGACGCCGCGCGCCGTAAGTGATGCCGCGACGGGGCATCAGGTGTGTGCGCTCCGCGCTGACCGTCGACCCCAGCCGCACAGAGTCGCCGCGCGGGTTGGTCTTGCGGATGTGCGCGTGCAGAGGGCACTTGCGGCCGGCCGGGTCTTCATCGAATCCGAAATTGTTGGGCACGGGATTGTGCATTCCCGGCGCGTGTTGCATTGCCACGGGTGTCCCGTCGCGAAAACGCCCGATTGCCATCGCACCCGCCAGATCCCCGGCACCCGGTGGCAATGCCAGCGCCTTTGCAAGATCGCGTTCTTGCTGGCGAAATGCCCTGACGTTCTGCTCCAGCTTGCGGAATACGAAATAGCTGCCGAATGCGTCGGCATCGCCGCCGGGCTCCTGCACGAGCGCTGCTGAGAGCGGGAAGCGCGGGTCCCACGCGTCGGTGCCGGTAGATAGATCGCGCTCCCGCGCGACGTCCTCCTCGATCATGAGCGGCTGGCTGCGGCCGTCGACATATCCGAAGTGCTCGAGGCCGTCGCCATTGGCATTGCGATAGGCGACGCCGATCTCGCGGGCGATTTCGACCAGTGCCGCGGGCTTGTTCGCAAGGATGGCCCGCATGGCCTTCACCGCGGCGCCAGCCGAGGTGTCACCCACGAGCAGCATCACGTCGACGTCGTCTCGAAATCCAGCGTCCCATCGCGCGATGGGTGGATCTTGCAGAGTGGGCTGCCGCGCCTTGAGTCCGTCGATGAATTTGGCATCGGGCGGGATCGAGCTCGCCGGGATGCCGAGCTTGCGGTACGCAGTGGCCGCCAGGAACAAGGCTACGAATGCGGTTGTTTTTGGCAGGGGCTTGTCGGCACGCCGCGCCGCACGCACGGCATCCGCGTCCAGCAGTTGCTGAAATGCCGTGGTCACGGGGATGGCGCTCAGAAATTTCCCGACTTCGGGCGCGATTTCCGCCGTGAACCGCAGGAACACGTTGATGGTGTGCTCGCGTCCGTGGCCCTTGAGGATGTTTCCCTGCAGGTTCTTGAGCGCCGTGGCCTGCGGCGGTGGCAAGTTGGTCCATGTCAGCGGCTGCGCCAGGTCGAGCGGCATGAGTATGTTCTCCGGATTTTTTGGGTTGTGCTCTCCTCCGTACTGCCGTGAGCCGGCAATACATTTCAGGCGGGACTAACTAAAGCGCACGGCGCAGCTGCAATGCCTCGGCGAGATGCTCCGGGCTGATCGATCCGGCGGTGTGCGCCGCGGCAGCGCTCGCAGGATCGGCGCAGCGCAGGTCGGCAATGGTCCTCGCGATCCGCAGGACGCGATGTACCCCACGCGCCGAGAGCCCGAGCTTCACGCGCGCGTGGGCAAGCAACGCGCGACACGGCCGGTCGAGCCCGCACGTGCGCTGGATCTCCGGGACGGTGAGCTCGGTATTGAGCTTGCCCGCGCGCGCGAGCTGCAGCGCGCGCGCCGCGCGCACACGCGCGGCCGCGGCTGCACTCGTGAGCACGGCCGCGCCCGCGGGAAGGTCGTCCAGCAATTCCTCCTGCGGCACGTTCGGGACTTCCACGCGCAGGTCGATGCGGTCGAGCAGGGGCCCCGAGATGCGCGCGCGATAGCGCGCGATTTCCGGCGGCGCGCAACGGCAGCGTCCCGACGGGTCACCGAGATATCCGCAGGGACAGGGATTCATGGCGGCGATGAGCTGGAAGCGCGCGGGATACTCGAGCTGCCGCGCCGCGCGGGACACCGCGACCATGCCGTTCTCGAGCGGCTCGCGCAGCGATTCGAGCACGCTGCGATTGAACTCGGGCAGCTCGTCGAGGAACAACACGCCGCGATGCGCGAGGCTCACTTCTCCGGGCCGTGCCTGGGGGCCGCCACCGATGATGGCGCCCATCGAGGCGCTGTGATGCGGCGCGCGGAACGGCCGAACTCCGTACTGTCGCGGATCGAAGCCGCGCGTGCTGACCGACGCGATCGACGCGACATCGAGCGCCTCGTGATCGTCCAGCCCCGGCAGCAGGCCGGGCAGCCGCTGCGCCAGCATGCTCTTGCCCGTACCGGGAGGGCCAACGAGCAACAGGCTGTGCGCGCCCGCGGCGGCGATGAGGAGCGCGCGTTTCGCGGCAGCCTGGCCGCGCACGTCGGCGAGATCGGCGGCGTCGGCGCGGCGCGTCGGCATGGTCTGCATGGGCAACGCGTCGTCCGCGGACCGCGGCACGCCCGACAGATCGCACACGGCTAACAAAGTGGCGGCGCCGTGCACCGCTTCGCGCGCCGCGAGCCGCGCCTCTGGAACATTGGCCGCGGGCACCACGACGCAACGCGCGTCGCGGGCGGCATGCGCGGCCGCGAGCAACACGCCCTTCACCGGCTTGAGCTCGCCCGCGAGACCGAGCTCGCCATAGAACTCCGCGTCGAGCAGCGCATCGGGAATGCGGATCTGCGACGACGCGAGCAGGATGCCGAGCGCGATGGGCAGGTCGTAGCGGCAACCTTCCTTGGGAAGGTCCGCGGGCGAGAGATTCACGGTAATGCGCCCCGCGGGAAAATCGAAGCCGGAATTTTGCAAAGCCGCGCGCACGCGGTCCTTGCTCTCCTTTACCGCGGTCGCGGGCATGCCGACGATGGAAAAATGCGGCAGTCCGCTGCCCAGATGCACTTCGACTTCGACGCGCGGAGCGGCGAGCCCGAGCTGGGCGCGGCTCGCGACGCGGGCTACTCCCATGTTCGACACATGGCCATGACCTCACTCCTTGAGGTGACACCGGCGTCCTTGCCGGCGATGCGGGCGCTCAGCGCCCGGAAGATTTGGCCGCATCGGCCTCGAGCTGCGCGACGCGTTTCTCGAGTTCTTCGAGTCGCGCCCGCGTGCGCTCGAGCACCTTGCGCTGCGCGTCGAACTCCTCGCGGCCCGCGAGATCGAGCTTGCCGAGGTTGGCGCGCAACACCGCGCGGAAGTTGTTCTCCAGGTCTTCACGCAGCCCGCCCGCACTCGCGGCGAGCCCAGGCGGCAGCCCCTGCATCAGGCTGCGTAGTAAGTCTTCGATCTTCGGAATCTCCACCGACGCCTCTCCTGGCGAATTGTTAGGGCCCTGCCCCGTTTTGTCGCGACCTCCGTCCATGCGCCCCAATTTCGGGCGCCGCAGGGAAAGCGCCGCGCTCTTTCGCGCCGCAGCGGGCCAATCCGCTGCCTCCGAAGGCTGGCATGGAACCTGCACTTTGATCACAGGCCCAGATCACCAAGCCAGAACGAACGAACAATCGGGAGCATACGCGCAGCCCAAGCGCGCGATCCATCGGATAACGATGCCAAAGCGATGAAAATGATCACTGCCATCATCCGCCCGTGGAAGCTCGACGACCTGCAATTGGCCGTCGCGCGACTCGGCGTGCAGGGGATCACCGTGACCGAGGTAACCGGTTACGGCAGACAGCGCGGGCATTCGGAGCATTACCGCGGCTCCGAGTATCAGGTGGAGTTCGTACCGAAGCTGCGCGTGGAGATCGTATTGGACGACGCCTCGGCCGAGGCCGTCATCGAAGCCATTAGCAATGTGTGCCGCACGGGAAAAACCGGCGACGGCAAGATTTTCCTGGCGTCCGTCGGAGATGCAGTGCGAATCCGCACGCGCGAATCCGGCGCGGCGGCAGCCTGAGATGTCGTTGAGGAGCTTTTACATGCATCAAGATAAGAAGAGAACGAAGGGTAGCGGCCTGATGCGCGGTCTCGGCGCAGTGCTGCTGATGATGTTGCCGGTCCTGGCATTCGGTCAGGACGCGCCGCCGCCGCCTAACAAGGGTGACGTCTCCTGGCTCATGACGAGCACCGTGTTGGTCATCCTGATGACCATACCGGGCCTCGCGCTGTTCTACGGCGGCATGGTCCGCAGCAAGAACGTGCTGTCGCTGCTCATGCAGGTGATGATCATCTTCTGCGTGGGCGTGCTGATGTTCGCGATCTACGGTTACAGCGTGTCCTTCTCCGGTGGCGAAACCGCGTTCTTCGGCGGATTCGACAAGGCATTTCTGAAAGGCATGACGGGCGACTCGATCACCGGCACCTTCAGCAAGGCGACGAACATCCCCGAGCTAGGGTTCTTCGCCTTCCAGGCGACGTTCGCGGCGATCACTCCGGGACTCATCGTTGGCGCGTTCGCGGAACGCATCAAGTTCAGCGCACTGCTGGTATTCATCATGATCTGGCTGACCTTCGCGTACTACCCCATCGCGCACATGGTGTGGTTCTGGTCCGGTCCCGATGCATTTACGACCGCCGAAGCCGGTGCCGCAGCCAACGTCAACGCGGGCTTCCTGTTCAACAAGGGCGCTCTCGACTTCGCGGGCGGCACGGTGGTGCACATCAACGCAGGCATCGCCGGCCTCGTCGGCTGCTTGTTGATCGGCAAGCGTATCGGGTATGGCCAAACCGCCCTGCCCCCACACAACGTGCCCTACGTCATGATGGGTGCGGGGCTGCTGTGGGTGGGCTGGTTCGGTTTCAACGTCGGCTCGAATCTCGAAGCAAATGGCTTCGCGACGCTGGTGTTCACGAACACGCTGCTCGCCACCGCCGCGGCCACACTCGCGTGGATGTTCGGCGAGTGGATCATCAAGGGTTCTCCCACGGGGTTGGGCGCCGCCTCGGGCGCCGTCGCTGGCCTCGTCGCCATCACGCCGGCCTGCGGCTGGGTGGGCACGATGGGCTCCATCGCCATCGGCGCCATTGCCGCGCTGATCTGTCTGTGGGCGGTGTCAGGCCTCAAGCGCAAGCTCGGCTATGACGATTCGCTCGACGTGTTCGGCGTGCATTGCATCGGCGGCATCGTCGGCGCCCTCCTCACGGGTGTGTTCAACTCACCCGCGCTCGGCGGCACCGACGTGTACGACTACGTTGCCAACGCGTACCCGGATCCGGCCGCGTACGACATGGGTGCCCACGTCGTCTCGCAGCTCTGGGGCGTCGGCGTGACGCTGCTCTGGTCGGGCATCGTGTCCCTGGTCGCGTTCAAGCTCATCGATCTGACAATCGGTCTGCGCGTGAACGAGGAACAGGAACGCGAGGGTCTCGACACCGTCTCGCACGGCGAACGCGCGTACAACGGTTGATCGCAACCGGCCCGGCCCCCTCCTGGTGGGGGCCGTGTCGGAATTCTTGGCTGGGCCTCCCGGGATGCCGCGCCGCAAGGCGAGTACCCGGGAGGCCTTTTCTTTAGGCCCCTGTTTCCGGCGATTCGGGTCGAATTGAGGGCTTGTCTGTGATGGGCGTCAAAGGTTCAGATGGCCGGACCCTGCGATAATCCGGCCCATTCGGAGGACCCATGCGTACATCGACTCTCTTCGTCATTGCCAGCGTTCTCGCCTGCGCCGCCGCGCAGGCCGGCGATGTCTACAAGTACGTCGACTCGCAGGGTCGCACCCTCTACACCGACAAGCCGATTCCTGGTGCCGAGCGCGTGGCCACGGGCACGCAACGTCCGCCCGAAGCGGCCGCGCAGGCCTACGCGAAGCAGCAGAACGACCAGACTCGGCAGCTCAACGAAAGCAATCAGCGCCTCGCCACCCAGCAAACCGACGCGCGCGCGAAAGAACAGGTGGCGAAAGATCTCGAGGCGACACGCGCCGAGCGCTGCAAGAAGGCGCGCGCGGATTACACGCAAACCATCGAGTCGCGCCGGATGTACAAGGAAGGTGCGAACGGCCAGCGCACGTATCTCACCGACGCCGAGCTCGCCGCATCGCGCGTCGAGGCCGCGAAGGCCAAAGACGCCATCTGCGGCCCGCAGGGCTGATTCCACGTCGGGCACACTGAGGCCCGGAGACGAGCTTTGATAGAGTCTCGCGCTATGCAGCGCGTGGCCTTCGTCGGACTCGGTGCCATGGGAGTTCCCATGGCGAAAAATCTTCATCGAGCAGGAATGTTGCAGGCGGTCTGGAACCGCAGCGCCGAAAAGGCGCGCGTCCTCGCCGCCGAACTCGGTTGCGACGCGCCCCCAGCGCTCGCCGATCTCCCTCGCGGCGTCGACGCGGTGGTCCTGTGTGTCTCCGCCGATGCCGACGTGAAATCCGTGGTGGAAGCGCTGGTGCCGGGACTGGCGCACGGCGCGCTCGTCATCGACTGTTCTACCGTCAGCGCCGAGACTGCGCGCTGGACCGAGCAACTGCTCGCGGCGCACGGCGCGCGCTTCGTCGATGCGCCCGTCAGCGGCGGCGTCGAAGGCGCGCAGAAAGGCACGCTGGCGATCATGGCGGGCGGCACGCCCGAGGCTTTCGACGGCGCGCGTCCCATCCTCGCGGCGATGGGCAAGACCGTGGAGCACTTCGGTCCCTGTGGCAACGGACAGGCCACCAAGGCCACCAACCAGATCATGTGCGCGGGCATCATCCGTGCCTGCGCCGAGGCGATGGCGTTCGCCGAGGCGCACCAGCTTCCGCTCGAACGGGTCGTGTCCACGTTGGGCGCCGGCGCGGGATCGAGCTGGTACTTCGTGCACCGCGCACCGAACATGGTGCGCGGCAGCTATCCGGCGGGCTTCCGCGTGAAACTGCACGCCAAGGATCTCGGCATCTGCCGCGACATGGCGGCGCGGTTCGGCGTCCATCTACCGGTCGTCGACTCCATGCTGCAGGAGTACGCCGAGTTGATGCAGCTCGGCTATGGCGATGAGGACATCTCCGCCACGCATCGCCTCAAGCGGGCGCTGTTCAGGCGCTCATGAGCGCATCCGCACCCGACTTCACGCGGATCGACCCCGGGCCGACCAAGCAGATCTATCTACCCGACTTCTGCAGCGCGCGCGCCGTGCTGGCCATCGTCCTCATCTGCGAGTTGACGGCCCTGGTGCTGGCGCTGGCGCGCAACCAGGCGGCGCTCGGCTTCTGGCCGGACCTCGGCCGCACGTCGATGTTCCTGCTGTGGGTGGGATTGTGCGGCGCCGGGTTGCTCTGTCTGCTGCGGGCCTATCTCAACCGACTGTCCATTGCGAGGGGCTCGGCCATCGTGCTGGGACTGACGGCGCTGCTGGTCGCGCTCACGACTTCGTTCGCGTTCCATTTCGGGAATATGGGCTGGCTCATCGCGAGCGGCGTCGCGCCGTACGACTACGGCACCTTCCTGACGCGCAATGTCGTCATCGCGCTGGTGGTGACCGCGCTCGCGCTGCGTTATTTCTACGTGACGCACGAGTGGCGCTACAACGTCGAGCTGCAGGCCAGGGCGCGCGTCCACGCGCTGCAGGCGCGCATCCGTCCGCACTTCCTGTTCAACAGCATGAACACCATCGCGGCGCTGACGCGCTCCAACCCGAAACGCGCGGAGGAAGCCGTGCAGGATCTCGCGGACCTGTTTCGCGCGAATCTCTCGGAGAAGCGCAATCAGATCTCGCTCGCCGAGGAAATCGACGTGGCGCGCACCTACCAGCGCATGGAGCAACTGCGGCTCGGAGACCGGTTGAGCATCCATTGGAAGATCGATTCGCTGCCGAGCGAGGCGCTGGTGCCGGGGCTCACGCTGCAGCCGCTGCTCGAGAACGCCATCTATCACGGCATCGAGCCGCGCGCCGATGGCGGCGTGGTCACCGTCACGGGCGAGTTCAACAAGGGCATGATCACCATTGTCGTGCGCAACCCGTTGCCCGCCGCGAACCTCACGATGCGCGACGGCAATCGCCTGGCGCTCGCAAATATCAAGGAGCGGCTCGACCTCATGTACGGCGAGCGCGCGACGGTGAAGGCCGGCCGCTTCGACGAGGAGTACATCGTGACGCTGCGGTTCCCGTACTCGCCGCGCGCCGGGGTTGCGCGGGCATGAGTTTGCGCGTGCCGCTTATTTACACGGCGCAAGCATGAGTTTGCGCGTGCGGCTTATTTACACGGCGCAAACATGAGTTTGCGCGTGCGGCTTATTTACACGACGCAAACATGAGTTTGCGCGTGCCGCTTATTTACACGACGCAAACATGAGTTTGCGCGTGCTCATCGTCGATGACGAACCGCCGGCGCGCGAGCGCCTGCGCTCGATGCTCGCGGAAGCGCCCGAGTTCGAAGTGGTCGGCGATGCGGCCAACGGCGAGCAGGCGTTGGCGCTGGTCGACACGCTTTTGCCCGACATCGTGCTGCTCGACGTACGCATGCCGGGCATCGACGGCCTCGAGGTGGCGCGCCAGCTCGCGACCAGCCCGGAACCGCCGGCCGTGATTTTCACCACGGCGTTCGACGAGTACGCACTGCAGGCCTTCGAATCGGAGGCGGTTGCCTATCTACTGAAGCCGATCCGCGCCGAGAAATTGCGCGCCGCGCTCGCCAAGGCCGCGCGGCTCACGCGCCCGCAGCTCCAGCAGCTCGCGAGCGCGGCGCGCGAGCCCACACGCCGCTCGCACATCGGCGTGCGCGGGCGCGATGGACTCAGATTGATCCCCATCGGCGAGGTGTTCTGCTTCCAGGCGGATCAGAAATACACCACGGTGAAACACCTGAAGGGCGAGGACCTCATCGAGGATTCGCTGAAGACGCTCGAAGAGGAATTCGCGCCGGGCTTCGTGCGCATCCACCGCAACGCGCTCGTGAACACCAAGCACCTCGAGCGCATCGCGCGCGATGCCAGCGGCCAGCATTTCGTGCATCTGCGCGGATTTCCCGACGCGCTCGAAGTCAGCCGCCGCATGGCGGGCGACCTCAAGGATCGCTTCCGGATCTAGCACCTTTCAATTCGACCAGCACATCCCGCATCGCCTGGGCGAGCACGTTTCCATAGAGCGTCGGGAGCCGGAAAGCCGCTCCCCGCCTGCGCGAACGCCGTGCTGCAGGCCGCGAACAGCAGCGCCGTCGGCATCGTTTTCATGCCATGCCTGCCTCTCATCGCGGACGGTCGAATGGCCCGCTGATGCGCAATGCTGCCTGCAGCGCGGTGCCGCCGCCTAACCACTCGGACAGGTCGCCGTCGCCCGCCACCTCCAGGCCGAGCTCGTTCGCCCACACCTCGACCACCGCCAGTCGCGCGGACGCGCCCGCATCGTTGCGCGCCTCGACGAACTGTCCCGGGCGCAGGCCGATCGAGCCCGCAGCGAGGCGCACGCGCACCTGCAGGCTGCCGAACGGCAGCGGAGCGATCGCCAGTATTTCGCCGACGTACTGCGCGGCGGGCGCGGCCACCAGGCGCCGGGTTTCGACCACCAGGTCGGCGCGCGGCCGCGCCTGGCACAGCAGCACCTCGCCACGCGCCGCTTCGGCGGCCACGATGCCCGGCGGCAGCCGATCGTCCGGATAGGCGATGGTGCCCGACAGTAGTTTGGCCTTGCAGGAGGCGCAACGACCGGCACGGCAGCTGTGCGGCAGCGGCAGCCCCGCGGCCAGCGCCGCACCCAGCACGTTCTCGTCCGCGGCGACCCGCACCAGATGGCCGCCGGGCTCGATGCGCACGGTGAACAGCGCGGGCGATTCGCTCAGGCGGCGCCATCCTTCTTCTTGCCGAACAGCTTGGCGATGATTCCGCCGATGGCGATGACCGCGACGAAGATGATCTTCTTGAATGCGATCAGCATCGCCAACAGCTTGCCGAACAATCCGAGCTTCGCAGCGGCAGCGCCGGCGATCAGCGCCCCGAGGCCGTACTCGGCCATGCGGTCGGTCTTCTTGTTGAACTCGGCGTAGCGATAGCCTTCGTTGAACTCCGCGGTCTCGATCAGCGGGCGCATGTCCTCGCGGACCTTGCGAAGCTGGTCCATGCCGGCCACGGCATTCATGGAGAGCACGCCCTCGCGGCCGAGCACGCGCACGTCGTAATTGAGGCCGCCCGAATCACCCTCGCCGCGCAGCTCCTTGGCCCAGTACAGCTTCTTGGCGGCGGAATCGTAATGCGGATTCTCGGCCCAGCCGACCAGGTGCATCTCGGGATATCCGGCCTTCTTGCGCTCCGGGTTCGCATCCTCCGTGCTCTTCTGCATGTCTTTGAGCAGGTCGGCGTAGTCGATCTCGGCGGCTTCCGAGTCGTCGACATGGCCTTCGTCCAGGTATGTGAGGAACACCGCCCAGCCTTCCGCGGTGAACGGCTCGACGTCGCGCGGCACGATCGCGCCCTGCGTTTCGTTCCCCGGCGGATTGCCCCAGGCCACGAGCACCTTCTCGGCTTCGGCCGGATCGAGATAGCGATACTTCTCGCCGAGGTGCAGCGTCGCCACTTTGTTAGGCAGCACGATATCGCCGGTCCGATAGTTCAGGTGCGGCCCTCGCGGCTGCCCGGCTTCCCCGCTTGCGGGCTCCTGCGCGAACGCGGGCGACACCAGCACCGCTGCAACGAAGGCGGCGCAGGCCAGCCATGCAGCCGCTATATTGGTAACTCTCATAGACTCTCCCGATGACGGCAGAACGCTAGCACAGACGAGGCGAAATCATGTTCGAGAATCCCGGAAAAGCGCAGATCGACACATTCTTGAAGCGCATCCGCACCGTCGCCATCCTGGGTCTCTCGGACACGCCGGGACGGCCTAGCCACAACGTGGCGCGCGCCCTGCAGAAGTTTGGCTACCGCATCGTGCCCGTGAACCCCGCCGCGACCGAGATTCTCGGCGAGAAGTCGTGGCCGGATCTCGAAGCCGCGCTGAAGAGTGCCGGCCCCGTGGACGTGGTCGACGTATTCCGCCGCTCCGAGCACGTCGCCGCCATCGTGGCCGACGCGATCCGCCTGAAGGTACCCGCGCTGTGGCTGCAGGATGGGGTCATCGACGAAGCCGCGGCCGGCAAGGCGCGTGCGGCCGGCATCTTCACCGTCATGAATCGCTGCATGTTCCGCGACCGCTCGACGCTCGAATGAGCCGCGGCCGTGCGAACCGGCCAACTACCGCGGCGTGATGCCGGCGAGCGGCACGAGCCGTACCGGCCCGAGCAGGCCGGACGGCGCGACGTCCCAGTTCGACGCATCGAGCTTGCCGTAGCGCAGCGAGGCGAGATTGATGTCGCGCATGATCTTCCAGTCGACCTTGCGGCGATCGAGATCACGAATGCGGTTCGCCGGCAGGTTCGTCACTTCGATCTCGAGCACGTTGCCGCGCGGCTGCACGGCGGTGCCGAGCCGCACCACGAATGGCAGACTCCATGCATGGCCGATCGGCCGGCCGTTCAGCGAGACCCGCGCGGCTTCGCGCACGTCGCCGAGGTCGAGCAGCCACTCCTCGGCCGCTCCCGGCGCGTCGAACTCGATGCGATAGCGTGCGGTGCCCGCGAAGCGTTGCGCCTCGACGTCCGGCAACGCCGTCCAACTGCCGATCGATGCGAGCTCGCCGCCGGCCGGCATTGCCGGACCGCCGCGCACGAACTCCACGCGCCACGGACCCCGCAGCTCCACGCCCGCCGAGGCGCGCGCCACGTAGCGCCATGCCGGCACACCGCGCTGCCGGGCGCGTGAGCGCTGCGTGCGCAACAGCAACGATTCGCCCGACGCCAACTGTAGATAGATCCGGGCCTTGCGGTTGGCGCCGCGCTTCACGGCCGCCATGCCCGCGCGCGCCGTGACCGGATCGAGCAGCAGCGCCGCTTCGGCCGCGGTGCCGAGCTGTACCCAGCCGTCGAAGGCCTGGTTGGAAAGGTTCGCGAAGAAATAGTCGTGCCCATCGGGGCGCGCGCGGCGGATGTACGCGAGCCCGGCGGCCGCGTCCTCGCGCGCCAGGCCTAGTTTGGCGAGCGCGGGACGCAGGTCGCTGGCGACGGCCTTGCGTAGTTTGGCGTCCGTCAGCAGCGACTTGAGTTCCGCGCGCCGCTCTGCCAGCCGGCCGAAGCCGGGCACGTCCTCGGGCAGCGCTTCGAACACCACCGGTGCGCCGCGTGCCAGCAGCCCGGTGAGCGTACGCAGCGTCGCCGGCGCCATGCGCCAGGTGCGCGGCACGACCACCGCGCGGTAGTGTCCACCGGACCCCGACGCCATCAACGCGCCGTCGCGCCATTCGAGCGCGGCGAGCTGCGCGTCGGAGACGAAGTCGAATGAATAGCCGGCGTCGAGCAGTTCCTGTGCCACGCGGGCGACCGGCGCGTCCTTCAGCCACGCGTTCTCGTGCACGCCGTACTGGCGCATCATCCCCTTTGCGTCGTCGGACAATTCGTCGAACGGCCAGTACAGCAGTATCTCGTTGTCGGGGCTGCCGGCCTGGAGCACGGACTGCACGCGCGCGACGTAGGCGTTCATCGCCGCGAAGTCCTGCCACAGCGGGTTGTTAGGCCCCATCTGCGTCGCGGCGTAGAAGAACCAGCCGGGCCAGCCCGCGTCGGCGGGTGTGTAGCTCATGCCGTGATAGAAGATGTGGTTGATGCCGCCGACGAACAGGCGGTCGATCTGCGGCTTCGCCTGCCACGGCGCCTCGCGGAAATTCTCGCGCAGCCACGTCAGCGTTTCGCTGGAAGCCAGCGGACGCCCCGCCACGTGGGCCGCGGATGAGGCGAACCGTCCGACGAGCGTGTGCGGCGGGTCGGAATCGATCGTCGCGCCGGCCGGATCGGCGCGCATGCCGGCGATGGGCAGCGCCGTCTGGCCGAACGACTCCGTCTCCGGAATGTCCGCGATGGCGTAGAGGTCGAGTAGATTGCCCGGCGCGCCGTGCGCCTGATTGCGCGCGCTGAAGCCGTGCGCGCGCGACCAATCCACCCAGTGACGCACGTAGTCGAGATGGAGCTGCGCCAGGGTGCGGCGGTAGTCGCCCTTGAGACGCGACAGGGTGTCCTCGTCGACGGGCTTCTCGCCCATGAGCTCGGCTGCGAATCTCTGGATGTCGTAGCCGTTGAGCTTCTCGAACGCCGCCGGCAGCGCTGCGGTCCAGGCCGAGTTGTAGTACTCGAAGGAGTCGTGGAACTGCGCGCGCACCAGCCCGCGCGGCAATTTCTCGAACGCGCGCGTGAACGGCAGGAGGTACCGGTCGAGCGCTGCGGTCGAATATGGATCGAGCACCAGGCCCTCGCCGCCCGGCGCCGCGCGCTTCACTTTCATGACGGTGGACACGCCCGCAAGACGGCCGTCCGCGAGACGAATATTGTTCGAGGCATCGGCCGCACTCACCCACGGGCCGCCGAACGGCCAGCCGGTACCGGTGGCCATGTCCACCCCGAGATCGAGGCGTGCCGCTTCGCGCGCCCCGTGCTCGAGCATCTCCACCCAGCGCGGAGAGAGAAAGTCGATGTTGCGCTGCTCGGCACCCCGCGCTCCGTAGATGGGCGTGATCTCGACGCCGCCCAAGTTCGCCGCGGCGAATTTTTCGAGCTGGGCGCTGAGCTCGGCGCGCTCCACCGCGCTGCCGGGCCACCACCAGCGCGTCCATGGTTTGGCCTGGCGCGTGATCGGCGGCCACGCAGAGGGTTGCGCTTCCGGCGCGTCCTGCGCCGCGCACACCATGCCTGACAAACAAACGCACAACGTCCACAGCAGCTTCATCGTGTCTTCCTCTGGCGGGCTCGGGCGCAGTCTAACCGGCCACGATCTCGACGCGGTTGCCTTCCGGGTCGCGCGCAACGCATTCGTAATAGCCGTCGCCAGTGCGCCGCGGGCCGCTGTCGATGGCGTAACCGTCGGCGCGCAGCCGCACGGCCATGGCGTCCACGTCGGCCTCGGTACCGATGACGACGGCCACGTGCGCGAGACCTAACTGCTCGACGGATGCGGCGGTGCTGACATCGACGCGGGTCATGATCTCGAGCCGCGCGCCCGCGCCGAAATCGAGAAAGCACGAGGCGAAACCCTTGCGCGCGTTCTCGTACCGCGCCCCGATCCGCGCGCCGAAATACCGGGCGTAGAAGGCGGCGACGGAGTCGAGGTCGCGCACCCACATTCCGATGTGTTCGATGCGCGCGTTCACCGCGCGACGTTCGATGCCCGCGTTCACAGCCGGCACACCATCACGTCGTCGGTCTGCGGATCGCGGCCGACGACGAATGTGTGGCTGCCCACGGTTTGAAAGCCGTGCTTGCGATAGAACGCCTGCGCACGCGCATTGCGCTGCCAGACGCCCAGCCACATCGTCGTGGCGCCGCGGCGGCGCGCGCGTGCCTTCGCGCCGGCCATGAGCCCTGCCGCGACTCCGCGGCCCTGCCAGGCCTTGTCCACGTAGAAACGCCACAGCTCGATGCTGCCCTGGGCCGGCACCCCGTCGGACACCTTGCCGGCCCGCAGCTGCGCAAAGCCCATCCATCCACCCGTGCCATCGGCCAGGATCAGCGTGTCGATGTCCGGATTCCCGATCTCGCGCCGCTGCAGCTCGGTGCTCCAGGCCGAGGCGAGGTGCAGCCGCATGTCCTCGGCGGTGTTGTCGGCGGCGAAGGATTCGTAGAACGTGCGCGCGCCGAACTCCGCGAGCCGCGGCGCATCGGCGATGACGGCGTCGTACAACCCGAAGCGCTCTTGCGCTCCATCCGCGGTGTGCGTGTCGCTCATCAGCGTGCCTCTATGACTCGTACCGCGGTTGCCAGCAAGATCTCGCAGGCGCCCGCGCCCGTGTCGGTGCGTGTCAGCGAGGTCGTGCGCCCGCTCGACTCACCCTCGACGTCGACGAGCTGGCCGCGAAACTCCACCATGCTTCCTACACGCACGCGGCTCAGCGCCGCGCGCACCGCGTCGTTCTCCGGAATGACATGCCAGTTCGCCGAATGCGACTCGATATCGGAGCGGTCGATGGGCCAGTGCTGCGTGCGCCAATAGTAGAAACGGTTGCCCTGACTGATCTCGACATCGGCCAGCACTGCGGTGTCGGACATCGGGCCCCAGCCGACGGCGAAATCCGTGGGAACCAGGTCGGCCAGCTCATCGAACGAGTAGTCCTCGCGATGCAGGATGCGGACGGTGGCGGCAAATTCCGCGCGCGGCTTCAGGCGGTACGTGCCGTGCCGGAGGTACGCGGCAGACTCCACGTCGCGCTGCACGGGATCGGCGGCGACGAGAACGCCCGGCGCGCGCGCGACCTCGCGGTGCGTATAGGTACGCCACACCGAGAACGCGAGAAATGCCGCGAGCAACCAGGGAACGATGCGCATCGCCCGTCATGGTAGCGGCTACGCTATTCTTCGCGCCATGCAGCTCGAATTCACGAAGATGCACGGGCTCGGCAACGATTTCATCGTTTTCGACGCGCCACGCGACGGCTGGTTGCCCAGCGTGGAGCAATGGCGCGCGCTGTCGGCGCGTCATACCGGGATTGGATTCGATCAGGCGCTGGTGCTGGAACCGCCGCGACGTGCCGATACGCAGGTGTTTTATCGCATTTTCAACGCCGACGGCGGCGAAGTGGAGCAATGCGGCAACGGCGTGCGCTGTCTCGCCGCGTTTCTGCATCGCCGCGGTGGCCCCGTCACAGGGAATGGTAGCGACGAGCTCGTGCTCGACAGCCCCGCCGGCCCGATCCGCGCGCGAGTGCACGACGCCAACCTCGTCTCCGTGGACATGGGCGTGCCCAATTTCGACCCGAAGTCGCTGCCGTTCGACGCTTCCGCCGAGGCACACGTCTATCCGCTCGCCGTCGCAGGCACCGAAGTCGAGATCGGCGCGGTGTCGATGGGCAATCCGCACGCGGTCCTCACGGTCAACTCGGTTGCCAGCGCTCCCGTAGACCGTCTCGGGCCCGCAATCGAGACGCACCCTCGATTCCCGAAGCGCGTGAACGTCGGCTTCATGGAGATCGTCGATCGCGCCAGGATTCGTCTGCGCGTGTTCGAGCGTGGCGTCGGCGAGACAATGGCCTGCGGCACCGGCGCATGCGCCGCTGTCGCGGTAGGCAGACGTCACGGACGACTCGATGCAGTCGTCGAAGTCGCGCTGCCGGGTGGAACACTCGAGATCGCTTTTCCCGGACCCGGAGAACACATTTGGATGAAAGGCCCGACCGCTGTATCTTTCACCGGACGAGTCGAGTTTTAGAAACGACGACTTCAGGGGAGTGAACAACGAGATGAGCACGCAAACCGCACGTGGTTTGGCCGCCGGGCAGACGGATGAAGAGCGCATCGAGCGCTATCTTTCGCTCAATCCGGATTTCTTCGAACGTCATCAGGCCCTGCTCGCGCGCATGCGCCTGCCGCACATTCGCACCGGCTCAACCGTCTCGCTCGTCGAGCGACAGGTCGAAGTGCTGCGCGAGCAGAAGACCGATGCCGACAAGCGCCTCGCGGAGTTCATCGCCGTCGCGCGCGCCAACGATCAGCTCTCCGACAAGATTCATCGCTTCACGCGGCGCATGATGCGCGCGCCGAACGCGGTCGCCGCTCTCACTGCGCTCGAGGCTTCGCTGCGCGAAGACTTCGATGCGTTCCATTCGGTGCTGCTGCTCACGGCGCCGCTCGAGTCACTGCGTGCGGCAAACTACGAACCCTTCCTGCGCGCCGTCGCCAGCGACGACGCGAACATGCGCACCTTCGAGGCGCTGCTCGCCACCGGCAAGCCGCGTTGCGGCCAGGTGCGCGACACGCAGCGCGATTTCCTGTTCGGGCCCGAGGCACCGAGCATCGGCTCCGTCGCGCTGGTGCCGCTGGGCGACAACGGTTCCGTCGGCCTGCTCGCCCTGGGCAGCGCGGAGCGCGAGCGCTTCCATCCGGGCATGAGCACGGAGTTCCTGAAGCGCATGGGCGAGCTGATCACCGACGCTCTCTCCCGTCCCTGAACGCTCTCGAGGTTCGAAGCAAAACGCGCGGCCAGTGGCGGGTTACGCGTCAGGCGCTGCGATCGATTGCCAGATTGAACCGGTCCGCCACGTCGGCAAAATCGGGGTGGGCCAACAGGGGAACTTCACTAGCAACGCGTAGCTTTT
Organism: Pseudomonadota bacterium; assembly: GCA_043747875.1. GTDB lineage: Bacteria > Pseudomonadota > Gammaproteobacteria > Steroidobacterales > Steroidobacteraceae > CADEED01. The sequence goes on from JAYTOI010000067.1 coordinate 18,192, forward strand.
TGGCGCAGCGATCGAACAGCGCGACGTTCAGTCCGCTTCCTGAGAAGCGCGACATGTAAAGGATTCCGTCGGCTGCGACAGGATGATCGTGCATCGCCTTCGCCCATCGCCGCGTCAAGTCATAGTCGTCCAGAGACGAAATCCGGTTGTCGACACCCGCTGCTGCCAGTCCGTCTCCATGCAATCGGACGAGATTGAGCGCCGCTTTCGACTCACCCGACGCAAATTCAATGACCCGCCGGCGTACGAGGTCCGAATACGCGATTGGAATGTCATTCCCGCGCCTGCCCACGACGGTCTTGTCCCTCAGCACTGCTTCTAGGAACGCCGTTTCAAGCGTGAACGCAACGTAGAGCACTCCGAATGTTCCATCCGGCGAGTCGAATCGGAACCACGGATTGCGCCGAAAACGGAGATGAGTATCGGGTTCGGACGATGCGAGCCGCAACAAGGAATTGGGCTGCGCCACCTCGATAGCTAGATCGAAAGTGCAAAAATCCGAACTCGGCGCTTGGAGCGAAGGCATGAGTCCGAGACTTTATCTCTTCGCAGCCACCCGCGCCCTCATTCCCGTGCTCTCGTCGCCTTCAGCCCAGGCTTCCGCGGCCTCGACTATCTTCTCGTACGCGGCGTTCTTGAATCGATGCATGGGAGAGGAACTTCCAAGCGCAGCGGACGACATCATAAAGAAGCGATAACGAGACCAGGGCGAGAGCTTGCTTAGCTTGGCTAGCGCTTGCTCGAACACCTTGCGCTTGTCGGGGTCCAAGAGGATTTCGGCCTGCCAAGCAGGATATCGCACACCGCGCTTCGATCCGAAATCAACGGCAAGAAGTTTGTCCTGCTGACGACGCAGATCGACGGTCGCCCGCGACATTCCGAGTAGTTTGGCCAATTGTTGGCCCGTGAGCATGTCCGGTTGCGCCAGAATTTCGGCTTTCGAACGTTCACCGCGCTCAAAGGCGCGCTCGAGCGCCGCCACATTGCGCGAGGGGATATCGTGCGTCAGCACCTCATCGATTATCAGTGCCTTAGGATTTCCAGACTTGCGAATCTTCTTTAGGAGTTCCGAAACTTCCGACTGCGGAATCGCAGAAACGCGATCAATGGCCGTGAGCAGTGCGGAGTCGAGCAATTCGCGGCGAGGGCCATCTGAGGTCGATATTCCCGACACTTCGACAGGGGAATGGCCGGTGCGCTTCGACTGGCGAGTTTTCTGCGCCCTGGATTTCGACGCAGGTTCGATGTCCGTAAGGTCATCCTCGAAAGCGAACTGCGCAATTCCCGCTGAAGCCCTGGCAGACGAGACGGATCCAGCTCCCACGTCCGCCGACATTTCGTAGACGCCGGAATGAAGAGCGCGAGGCTGAGCCCCGACGGTAGGCTGCATACGCCGCTCAATGAAGGCGCGCATCCTCGTACGTGCTCTCATGATCACACGATCGAAGTGCTTGGGAGAAAGCCCCAAATCACGGCACAGAACTCGTTTATCGATTCCATCCAGATAGAAGCGCGTGAGCAACTGGCGATCGCGCTCGTTGGGTAGTTCTTCGAGCAACGACTCGACGGCCTGTGCGAGTCGGCGGTCGTAGGTACTCCTCAGATCGCTCTGCTCGGCCTCGAGCGTCTGCGCTAACTCGTTGACGAGATCGGAGTCGACGGCCTGCTTGCTGTGCAGCACCTTACGCGCAGCGTTAAGCGCGAGATTGCGCGCAGTGGCCGCCGCAAACGCGTATATCTTGCGAGGGTCATCAAACGTTTGGTTGCGCACACGCGCTATGACGATTTTCAAGGTCTCCTGGGTGAGATCCTCGGCGTCTACCCAGCGATGGAAAGCTCCGAACCTCAGCACCGCAAGCACGCCTGGTCCCAACGCCGCGAGCATCTTGGACTCGGCGCGTCGATCGCCAGCGCACGCTTTCGCAATAACGTCGTCAATCTCGCTGGTCAGGTGGCGTTGTTCGGCGGACATTTTGGTTGATTGCAATGGTGTAGGAAGGAAGTTTCGTCCATTTCGTCAAATCCGTCCAATTGACCTCAGGAAACTGCGACTGTTCCCTCAGTTCGGGCCCTGGCGACACTTTTTTACACGCATGAGCCCTCGATCCACCTCGTCAGCAACGTCATGGCTGTGAGATTCGAGGACCTGCCAAACGACCGGCGGCATCTTCCAGGTCCATACGGTTCGCACAGGCTCCGCCGCAATTGCGCGGCAATATTTATCAAAGGCTTTAGGAACCTCAGTGGCGATTTCGGACGCATGTACGCGGTCGGCAAGAAAACAACGGCCGTATTGATTTACACGTCAGACTGCACCGATCAAACTCTGCGCGGCATTCCACGAGATTGACAGTGAGCCTGGATCGTAAATTCATCGCCGACTATCTTAGTCACCTCGCCCAGGAGCGGCGCCTCTCGCCGCACACCTCGTCTAACTACGCGCGCGACCTGCGCGCGCTCGCCGACTTCCTCGAGCGCGGCGACGTCAGCGACTGGAAACGCGTCGACAGCCAGCACGTGCGCGTGTTCGCGGCGCGCTCGCACGCCGCCGGGCTGAATCCGCGCAGCGTGCAGCGCCGACTGTCCGCGGTGCGCGGCTTCTGCAACTACCTGATCCGCGAGCGTGTGATTCCGAACAATCCCGCGGTCGACGTGCGCGCCCCAAAAGCGCCGCGTCGGCTGCCCGGGACGCTCGACGTCGACCAGCTCAATCACTTGCTCGACATTCCACCCGAAGATGCGCTCGCGGTGCGCGACCGCGCCATCATGGAACTGTTTTATTCCTCCGGGCTGCGGCTGGCGGAGCTCGTGGGTCTCGATCTCTCGCATATCGACCTCGCCGATCGCACCGTGCGCGTCACCGGCAAGGGCGCGAAGACTCGCATCCTGCCGGTCGGACGAAAGGCCATCGAAGCGTTGCGCGCGTGGCTGAAGGAGCGCGTGACGCTCGCAGTCGTCGAGGAGACGGCGTTGTTCGTCGGCAGGAACGGTACTCGCGTGGGCCCGCGCGCCATCCAGCTGCGCGTCGCGGGCTGGGCACGCCGCAAGGGCCTGCCGAGTCATGTGTATCCGCACCTGTTCCGCCATTCGTTCGCCACCCATCTGCTTGAATCGAGTAAAGATTTGCGCGGCGTACAGGAACTGCTCGGCCACGCCGACATCTCGACCACGCAGGTCTACACCCACCTTGATTTCGCTCACCTGGCCCGCACCTACGACGCTTCCCATCCCCGGGCAAAACGCAAAGCGTAGGTTTCCATGTCTGAGTTCAATCCGCACGGCACGACGATCCTCGCCGTGCGGCGCAACGGCGCCGTCGCCATCGGCGGTGATGGACAGGTCACGCTTGGCAACACCGTGATGAAGGGCAACGCGCGCAAGGTGCGTCCGCTGGGCAATGGCAAGGTGCTCGGCGGATTCGCGGGCGGCACTGCCGACGCCTTTACGCTCTTCGAACGCTTCGAAGGCAAGATCGAGAAGTTCGGCAACCTGACGCGTGCCGCGATCGAGCTCGCCAAGGACTGGCGCGGCGATCGTTACCTGCGTCGCCTCGAAGCGCTGCTGCTGGTCGGCGATACGAAGAACCTGTTCGTGATCTCGGGCAACGGCGACGTCATAGAGCCCGACCACGACCTGGTCGCCATCGGCTCGGGCGGACCGTTTGCGCAGAGCGCGGCCCGCGCGCTCGCCGAGAACACCGATCTGTCCGCGCGCGAGATCGTCGAAAAGTCGCTGAACATCGCCGCCGACATCTGCATCTATACGAATCGCAACCTCGTGATCGAGGAATTGAAGAGCTCATAAGCTCAGGAATCTCATGACTCCCCGCCAAATCGTCTCCGAGCTCGACAAACACATCGTCGGCCAGGCCAACGCCAAGCGCGCGGTCGCCATCGCGCTGCGCAACCGCTGGCGGCGCATGCAGATCGACGAGCCGCTGCGCCAGGAGATCACGCCCAAGAACATCCTCATGATCGGCCCCACGGGCTGCGGCAAGACCGAGATCGCGCGCCGGCTCGCGAAGCTGGCGAACGCACCGTTCGTGAAAGTGGAAGCCACGAAGTTCACCGAGGTGGGCTACGTGGGCCGCGACGTCGAGTCCATCGTCAAGGATCTCGCCGAGGTTGCCGTGAAGATGGCGCGCGAGGAAGAGACCGCGAAAGTGCGCGAACGCGCGCGGGACTCGGCCGAGGAGCGCGTGCTCGACGCGCTGCTGCCCAGTCCGAAGAAGACGGGTTTCTCCACCGATGGCGAGGAATCGCCTCGCGATGCCGAGACGCGGCAGAAATTCCGCAAGATGCTGCGCGAGGGGCAACTGGATGAGCGCGAGATCGAGATCGACCTGCGCGCCGTTCCTCCCGGCGTGCAGATCATGGCGCCTCCGGGCATGGAAGAGATGCAGGAGCAGCTCTCGGGCATGTTCGCCAATCTCGGCGCAAGCCGTACCAAAACGCGCAAGTTGAAAGTGAAAGAAGCGCACAAGCTGCTGCTCGATGAAGAGGCCGGCAAGCTCGTGAACGAGGAAGAGCTGCGCGCCCGCGCGCTCGCCAATGCCGAGCAGAACGGCATCGTGTTCATCGACGAGATCGACAAAGTGGCGCGCCGGCAGGAGTCGTACGGCGCGGACGTGTCACGCGAAGGCGTGCAACGCGACTTGCTGCCGCTGGTCGAGGGCTCCACCGTGTCGACGAAGTACGGGCAGCTCAAGACCGATCATGTCCTGTTCATCGCGTCCGGCGCGTTCCACATGAGCAAGCCGTCGGATCTCATCCCCGAGCTGCAGGGCCGGTTCCCGATCCGGGTCGAGCTGAGCTCGCTCGAGGTGGAAGATTTCGTGCGCATCCTCACGGAGCCCGATGCGTCGCTGACGGCGCAGTACAAGGCGCTCTTGAAAACCGAGCAGGTCGAAGTGAAGTTTGCCGAGAGCGGCGTGCGGCGCATCGCGGAGATCGCATTCAGCGTGAACGAGAAGACCGAGAACATCGGCGCGCGCCGGCTGCATACCGTGATGGAGCGGCTGCTCGAGAGCGTGTCGTTCGACGCGGAGAACCAGGGCGGATCCTCGATCGAGATCGACGCGCAGTACGTCGACGATCATCTCGGGAATCTGGCGAAGGATGAGGATCTGTCGCGCTACATTCTCTGAGCGGTACCGAGGAAGAGGAAGTGGTGCCGGGGAGGGAATCTCGGGAGAACTCGAGCCAAACTCCACCTCACCCTCGACGGTGATCGAGTTCTCCCGAGATTCCCTCCCCGGCACCACTTCCACTATCGCTTCTGGAAATGCCGATAAGCTTCTGAGCTCGGGGTTCCCCTGTCTCGAAAGCCGTCGTGCTCGGCAATCGTCAATTCGAGCGTGCGGTCCTGCCGCGCGCGAACGCGCTGCCCTTCGTTTACAACACTCCGCGGCACCCGGCACGTCGAGTAAGCGCCTTTCTGCTAGGGATGCTTCTTTGCAACCTCGCGCATGCGCCGTGGGTTTCTCGCGAGGTGCATCACCGCAACCACAATGAGCTCTGCGCCGGATACGATGAAGAACACACCGTACGGAAAGCGGTGAACGAGCGCGCGACGCAGCGTTCGATAGGTGACCGGGAAGCGCAGCGGCTCGTACTGCAAGGCGTCGAGTGCAGAGGAGACTTCGCCGAAAAATTCACTGCCGAGCCCTGCGCGTTGATCCTCGTACCATCTGTACGCATCGGTGATGTCAGCCTCCGCTGCCGGACTGACGATCAGGCGCATATCAGTGGCACGAGTTACACGCCTTTGAGGATTCTCGACTTCACTTCACTCCAGGGCGAGCCCGCGCCCGGATTGCTTTCGTATTCTTCGAGCCGACGATCTAGCTCGGTGCGCTGGGCATCGTTGAGCTCGAGCGTCTCGGGCGCGTCTGCAATGCTGTCCCAGATCGCCTCGACCAGCTTCAAGCGCTCGGATACCGGCAGCTCGAGCACATCGGACAGACGAATAGTCTTCATGGTCTGAATCTAGCACTCGGTGTTTGGAAATGACGCATGAGTTTCGCCGGATTTACCGAAAATATGTCCGTTGCCGGCAGCCAGGTTACCCCACGCTCACCGGCACCAGCGTCATCGTGTCGTTGCCGAAAATGTCGATGACCTTCACCGCCACGCTGTATCGCCCCGCCCGCTCATACACGTGCCCGGCAGTCGTCAACTCGAGCGTACGGTTCTGGCGCGTGCGAAAGCTCTGCCACTCGTTCTCGAAGATGTAGCCGCCGGTCCAGCGCTCTTCGAAGTCCGATTCCTTCGGCACATCGACGCCGTATTCGCGCTTCGGCTGCTCGATGCCCATGGCCTGCGAGACCTTGATGATCTCCTTGCGGCTCATGTAGTCGAAGTCGACGGCCCAATAGTCCACCCAGTCAGTCCAGTGCTTGGTGAGTTTCTCGCGCGTGACGACGCCGTTCTTGTCCTTCGTGAGCTTGAGCAACTGCCCCTGGTCGCAGACCACATCGCTCTTGCCTTCCTTGAGATTGGCGATGGCCGCGTCGGCCGCGCCCTGCGTGTAGTAGACCGAGAAGTCCGTGAGCTCGATCGTCAACGCGAGCTTGTTCTTCTTCGCGTAGCGCGGTGTGGCCTCGACGAAGCTGATGTCGTGAAACACCACCTGGCCCTTGTCCACGGCGCGCTTGTCGAATACGTCTGCCGGGATGTAGCGTGGTATGAGGTCGATGCCTTTCTGTTTGGCCTCTTCGAGCGCGGCCGGAAAGAGACCCATCTCGAACTCGAACGCCAGCATGTCGACGCGCGATGCGCCACGCTTGCGGCATTCGGTGATCACCTCTTCGACGAACAGGCGGCCGACCGGAAGGTTGATAGGTCCCACGACCACGAGCCGGCCCGCGTTCTTGCCGTGGAAGAAGGTCTCGCCCGTCAGCGGCTCCGCTTTGTATGCACGCAGGATCAGCTCGCGGAACTCGTGCTCCTTCTGCGCCAGCGCCTGTTCCTTTTGTTTGCCCGAGAGGCGGCCGCCGACGTTGAGATAGGCCTGCCGTTCATAGCGGCCGAGGTTCAATACTTCGAAGGCGCGGAAGGGTTTGTCGGCAGCTTTGAGCTCGCGTTGCACGCCGATGAGACGCTTGCGCGTGGTGTGGATTCCAAACTTCCCGAGGTCGGTGGCGATCCACTTGCGGCCTAACTTTTCGGCGACGGCTGCCGTGGTTCCGGAGCCGCAGAAGAAGTCGGCGACGAGGTCACCTTCGTTGCTGCTGGTCCTAATCACTCTTTCGAGAAGAACCTCCGGCTTTTGCGTCGCATATCCAGCAGACTCTCTTGCCTGAGAATTGACAGGATTTAAATCAAGCCAAAGATCTTGCGCAGGAACACCCGGCATTTCATCGAGATATCTCTTATATCGAGGCACTGCACCCGGACTTGGTTGAATTATTCGACCTTGCTCGTAAAGCGCCTGCATGCGCTCGCGCTTGAAGCGCCAGAATCGCGTTATCCCAAGAAACTCGTACCGAGGATTGCCCTTGGAAGCGCCGCCCGGCGCGTTTAGATCAGCAAGTTCATATCTTCGGCCTGTGGCTTCTTCAACGTTCTTGTAGTGAGTGCGAAGGTATTCTGGATCGTACGGTGTATGTTGAACATTCCACGCATACCTATCGCTATTGGTATACAGAAGTATCACATCGTGAAGCCTTCCTAGATGATCAGATCCTTGCCCACTGTCGCTGTGAGCAGTTTGGCGCTTCCAGACGATTTGGTTTATCGAACGCTGCGTCCCGAACACTTCGTCCAAAATGCCTCTGACATAGTGCGACACACCCCAACCCATGTGAACATAGATGCTCGCATCGTCCGTCATCAAATCCCGCATCAAGATCAACCGCTCATAGATCATCGAGATGAACGAATCCGCTCCTCTCCCCCACGTATCCCGATACGCTATCTGCTCCAGCAGATTCGCCTCCTTATGAAACGTCTCTCCCCCGATCTCGATATCCATCGAAAAATCCGCGCCCACATCGAACGGCGGATCGATATAGATGAGCTTCAACCCGCCGGCATCCTCGATCTGCCGTCGCAGCGCACCGCTCTTCAATGACGACAGGATCAGCCGGTTGTCGCCCCAGATGAGCTTGTTGGTCCAGCCCTTGAGCTGTCGCCCGCGCGCATCGAACAGATCCTCCTGCATCCTGGTTTCCGCGCGCGGCTCGTCGATGTGCTCGAGCGTCTGAAACGGCAGGATGGTGGTACTCACCTCGCGCGACTTACCGTTCCACACCAGCTCCACATCCCGTTTGTCTTCGAACAGGATGAAGCGGTACTTCTCCGGGAGCGGCTTTCCTTGCTGGATCAGAGCAATGATGTCGCGCTGTTCCGCGTCGCTCAATTCGTAAGAAAGCTTGATCCCCCGCGCCACGCTCAAACCTCCTGATAGTCGCTGAACGCGACGACCAGCCCCGCGAACGATGTCGGCTTGTGCCGCTCGAAACTCTCTTGGTCCACATAGACGAAGCCATATTTTGCGTCGGCGCCCGCCGCCTCGTTTGCGTCTTCACACCACATCCGCAACCGCGCCATCTTCTGAAACAAGTCGATCTCCTCGCGCCCCTTCGTCTCGACGATCCATACCGCGTCATCCGCGTCACGGACGATGAAGTCCGGCGTATAAGTCGAAAGGTCTCCGTTGGCCTTCACGTAGTCCAGCCGGAACCCCACGGCTGCATAGTTCTTGGCGTAGGACTTCACGTCGCGCGCGCGCTCCAGGAATGCTGCAAAGGCAAGCTCCAGCCCGTCCGCGTTGGCTTCTCCCACAGTGCGATTGAAGACCGATTTTGTCGCCGGTACGAAGCTCCGACGTTCAGCACGGAAGGGGCGCGTGTCCCGCAAGCGGATGTGGCCTTCGATCCGGGAACTTCCACTGTCATGCAGAGTCAGCGCGTTGATACCCGAACGGAAGTAGTCAAACACGATCTTGGAGACGGCGGGTTCCGAGAGGTTCCGCAAAACCACAGGATCGTCTAGATCGACCGCGCGATCAAACAGGTGGTCGCGCATGAATAGCCGAACCTTTGGGTAAAGCTGATCGTAGCCGCCCACGAGCCGCATATCCTTCAGCAGTTGCCGCGCGAAGAACGCCACAACCGAGCGGTGATCCGCGTCGCCCACAGTGCCCAGATCAATCGTGTGGTCGATCTCGTCTTCCAGCATCGTCTTGAACACGATCTCGCGCGTCTGCTCTGGCGTAAATGCCTTCAGCGCCAGTTTCGTGTTGCCGAACACAGTGGGGTCCAACTCGGCAAGATCAATGTGGTCTCGCGTGAATCGGCGCGAGAGACGCGGCAAAGCGATGTCGAGCGCGCCAATGTCCTTGTCCGGGTTGTCGTTGTCCACCTCGACCATGAGTGTATCCGGCCCGCGCGGCGCGCCGCCCATCGCCACCCGCTCAAACGTGACCCCCTCGCTCTGAATGCTTTCGACGAACTCCATGAACGCGGGCGTGCCCATCACGGATACCGTCTCGCGTTCGTCGCTCCCGAAATACATGCGCCGCAGTCCACGCCCCAGCGTCTGCTCCGGTAGGATATTGCTTTGCGCGGTGTACGCGCGAAGGCCAACGATGACAGTGACGTTGCGAACGTCCCAACCTTCCTTGAGCATCAACACCGACACGATGGCTTTGTATGGTGACTTGAGCGTGTCGATCTCGTTAGACTGGCGGCGCAAACTTTCCAGTTCCTCGCGCTTCTTGCCGCTCGCGCTCTCTGAAATCTCGCCGTTGGCTTTGGTGTGAATGACCAAGACGGCATTCGCCAGCTCCGGGCATATCTGTTCCAGATACGCGCCCACCGCATCGCAG
>JAYTOI010000068.1:0-39010 GCA_043747875.1 Pseudomonadota bacterium
CCAGGCACGCTCGTGGATCATCACGACGTGGCGTTTGATCTTGACCATTTCGCCCGACGCGAGCTGCACGGGCTCGACCCAAGTCAGGTCCGCATCTCGAGCCGTGCAGGCCGACACGACCACGCAAGAAATCGTCAGGAAGAGGACCTGAACTCGCCTCGCAGATACACCTTGCCACGTAATGTTCTTCATCGTTCTCAGCCCCTAAACGGATTGAAGAAAGCCGCGGTAAGCGTCGCGAAGCCCGCTCCGAGCGGCTAGTTCGAAAAGGTGACGTCGACAAGACTGATTCCGTACTTTGCATATCTGTTAGTGCCTGCAGTTCCTGCAGCGACGACTTCGCGCTCTAATCCTCACGCGTGCGTTCCCGTGAATAGTTGAGTTGTGATCCCCAGACAAGCCAAATCCCCACTATCCACACAAAGCTCGCAAACGGAGTGGTAATCAGCGCGAACCATGGCAGCACAGTCCCCGCATCCTTCGACATCCACCCGAGCCAGACATACAAAGGCAAGAAAAACGTCACTGACCCATGTACGACGGTGCCGATCAGGAGCAGTGCATGCCCGAAGAACAAGATCCACCATCCTTTTGGCCCTCTGCCACTGCCACTGGCACGAGGCCGCGAGTCACCCAAACAAAACAGAGCACGACGGAGAACAGCGGGGTCGCTCCAAGCAGAAACGAAACATCCGTCGCAGCCATTGCACACATCGTCATGAACGCGATAATTCCTGCTGCAAAGACATTCAGTCCGCCCACCAACTGCGGTATTGCGGCCTCTGGCACGCCATCCTTGCGAGTTCTTTTCGTGACCCCGACAATCGTCAGGACCACAAGAGTGAGCACTACGGCCACATATACGACGGTCACGATCTAATTCTTACGTAGGTAAAACAATTGTTGGGGATCACTTGAACAAACGCGCACGGATGACATGCTCGCTTCCTATTCACCGCTTACTACACACACATTCGCCCGCTGATCCGGATATCGGCTGCAAGCTATATGAGTTGGGATCTCTGAGACACCATTCGACATGCTACGGGCGGCGCGCCATTTCTCGCCGATCATCTTTCTCTCCCGCTCTCACTCACGTGCGTCATCACCGGACTCAGCACGAACTCGATCAGTCTCCTCGTCCCCGTCTTCACTTCCGCCGTCACCGACATCCCTGGCGAGAGCAGCACATCCACTCCATCTATGTTCATCGTCGCCCGCGGCACGCGCACGCGTGCCGCGTAATACAACCCTAACTTCTCATCCGCGATCGCGTCCGTGCTCACGCTGCTCACCGTACCCGCCAGCACGCCGTAGCGCGTGAATGGGAATGACTCCACTTTCACCGTCACCAACTGGCCGGCGCGCACGAAGCCGATGTCCTTGTTGAGAACGCGCGCCTCGACTTCCAGCGTCTGATCCTTCGGCACCACGACCAACAGTGCCTCCGCGGGCGTCACCACGCCCTCGATGGTGTGAACCTTGAGCTGCTGCACGACGCCGTTGGTTCTTTCGGTCAGTCCGGCCAACCAGCAGATTGTTGTCGTATCCCGCCGCCACCAGATTGCGGGCATCCAGCAACGGCGAGTCGGGATCGAAATAGATAGCAGCAGGCTGAAAATCTGCCGCGACTATTGTGCCCTGACCGGCGAGTTGGCCCGACCCATTCAACCAGGTGACAAACGCGTTGCGTGCGAAGATCAGCGACTCCGTGAGAGTATCGACCTGATATAGGGGCTCGGCTCCAAAGGTTTGATTGGCCGCCGACGGATCGGCATCGATCATGTCCCGGCCGCCGGCGGAATGGCCTCCGTAAGGAGGGGCACCGTAGCGCTGTTCATACGTGATGATCTTGGTCCGGTGTCGCGTCAGCATGCGCATTGCGTCCTGCGATTCAGCGGCCGTCGGCGCATTCTCATCGTGATAAAGACCGAAGAGTTGCGCTTCCACAAACCGCCGCTTCGCAATTCCGAAACTCGCATCTCCGTTTGTTCCATAGCGAATCTGATACCAAGCCTCGGCTCTGTTTCCCGATGCGAGTGCGACGAGGAGGTTTCCGCCGAGCGTAGCCGCGCCGTTGTAAGCCAGACTCACCAACGCCTCTTTCTCGTACGAACCGGCAAGCGAGCGGTTGAGGGCAATAGTGGGTCGGTTGCCCAAAACCGCGGTGAACCTGTTGATTAGCGTCGTTTCCGCCCTTCCAACTTCCAGATCGAACAGTTGGCGGCCAGTAGGCACCGCCAGTATCTGTCCAACGTTCCCGGCCAATTCCTGAATGAGCACGTTGTTCACCACATTCGCCGTACCGGCGTTTGTGTTGAGATTCGTGGCCATCTGGCGCAGCAGCAGGATATCCGCCGGAGTGAGAATCAATCCGACTTGTTGAAAATCATCCTCAAGAGATTCCGTCCGTTGCCATACTCCGCCGCTCTGCACTACTAGTGCATAGCCGTAGCCTGCGGTCGGAATGCCGTCTCCGTCGTTATGAATTTGAGCGATGTAGTTTCCACGCGGCTGCTCGATTCGACGCAGGAAATCAAAGGCGCCGTCTTCGAGAGTACGATTCGAGTTGCGGGCGTTGATCGTCATTGAGCCTTCCTCTTTGAAACCTCATCGAGCAGATACTTCGGTGTCCAGGCGCAATCGAGCAAAAATCCGTCAGGCGGCGCGAGGCGCCATACCGTGAGAGACTGGAATGTCTTTTCGTCGCGCGTTTTTGCGATCTGACCGTCTGCCTCAAGCACGATCACGTCGCCTCGATGCTCGAACACTCCATGCATGAAATTGCGAGCAGTTGAGGAGCCGTCGCTGGAGATGCGGCGCTGAGTTGGCATCATTCCGCCGCGCGTACATTGCTCGAAGTTCACGAGTGTGTACCCGTCGGAGTATGTGTTGAGCCGGACTTTCGACTCTGCGAATTCACCGTAGATGATCGCGACGCCCATGCTCCCTCTCGCGGACTGCGCGGCAGGCAGGTAGAGCCGAAAACTCCTGTCACCGAAGGCTTCGACAGACAGGGCGACCAGTTCCTCATCTGCCTCAGATTGAATATTCGATCGTGGCTTGAGGCCTCCGCAGCGCCCAATCGGCGCGAATGCGGCATCGTCAGGATCATCGGTAACAACTCTTGGCAAGACTTCGGCGATGCGCTTGCCGCTTCGAATGTCCGCGAGAATCCTCTGGCAATGCGCATGTCTGGCACCCAAGTCCACCGTATCGACCCACTCGAACGAATTGGCATACTTTCGGAATGCGCCTAAATCACCAGCGGTGGTTGCCCCCCATGAGGATGGATGCTCTGCCGCCGAGAGCGCACATGAAAAGACAATGTAGAGCACGAAGGCCGTAGCCAACGCTCTTGTGCGACTTCGATTACCTGCGCCCGCAGTGCCGGACTCGACGTCAGTCTGCATTTTCATATTAGGACCTCTCCGAAGTTGCTCGTTCAACGCTCTCTCCCACTCTCATCCAGATGCGTCATCACCGGACTCAGCACGAACTCGATCAATCTCCTCGTCCCTGTAGTGACCTCCGCCGTCACCGCCATGCCAGGGGACAGCAGCACGTTCATTCCATCCACTCGCATCGTCGACTTCGCCACGCGTACGCGCGCTGCGTAGTACAACCCTAACTTCTCATCCGCGATCGCATCGCGGCTCACGCTGGTCACTTCGCCCGGGATCGCGCCGTAGCGCGTGAACGGAAATGATTCCACCTTGATCGTCACCTGCTGCCCGGCGCGCACGAAGCCAATGTCCTTATTGAGCACGCGCGCTTCGACTTCGAGCAGCTGCCCCTTGGGTACAACGACGAGCAACGCCTCGGCAGGTTGCACCACGCCACCGATGGTATGAACCTTGAGCTGCTGGACGATGCCCTCAACGGGGGAGGTCAAAACCTGGTTAGATACGATGTCGCGCGCCTTGATGAGTTCCTGCTGCTGAGAGGCCACGCGCGCGCCGAGCACTTCCACCTTCTCGAGCGCGCCGCGGCGTGCCTCGGCGAGCGCGAGCCCGCGCTGCTCGGTGAGCTCGGCGATGGCCGCATGCGTTGACGCCAGCGCGGATTCCTGGGCGCCGAAGTCCTGCTCCGCTTCGATACGCTCCTGCTCGATCTCCAGATAGGTGTTCTTCGCGATGAGATTTGAATCCGCCAGCTTGCGCACGGACTCGGCGCGCTGCGTCACCAGCGGCAGGGTCTTGCGCAGCTTTTCGAGCACCTGCTCGGTGGAGTGCGCGTCCGCGCGCCGGCGCGCAAGCTGCTGATCGACTGTCGCAACCCTGGAGCGTTGCTCGGCGACGGCTTGCGTGAGCAGTGCGCGCTGTAGGTTCACGCTGCTCTCGGGCTGCTGTAGTTTGACGGCGGCGAACGCCTGCTCCGTCTCCGTTTTTACGTCGCCTGCCTTCCCCGTGTCGAGCCACGCCGAGAATGCGCGCCAGCGCGCAAGCTCCAGCGTGCCGGCGATCCAGTCGCTCTGCAGCCGCTCGCGATCGGCGTCGGCAAGCGTGGGGTCGAGCTCAATCAGCGGCTGACCAGCTTTGACAGCATCGCCATCCGCTACGTGAATAGCCTTCACGCGACCGATGTTGCCGGCCTGGATGATCTTCACCTGCCCCGACGGAATGATCTTTCCGGGCGCGACTGCCACAATGTCGATTCGGCCGAAGATGGACCAAACAAATGCGACGACGATCATGGCGATCACGGTCCACATCACGAATCGCCCCACCGGCGACGGCGGCTTCTCCTGCACTTCCAGCGCCGCCGGCAAGAACTCCATCTCGGACACGCCGCGCGCGATGTCCAGCACATTTGCCTTTGCCACCATGCTCATGCCGCCTGCTGATTGAACAACGCGGCGTACGGCCCGCCGCGCGCGATGAGCTCGCGATGCGGGCCCTCTTCGACGATCTCGCCCTTGTCGAGCATTATGATGCGATCGGACGGCTTCACCGCGCTCAGGCGATGCGCGATGACGAACACCGTTCGGCCCTTGCAGATCAGCCGCATGTTGTCCTGGATGATGCGTTCGGATTCGTAGTCGAGAGCGCTCGTGGCCTCATCGAAGATCAGCACGCGCGGATTGGTCAGCAGCGCCCGTGCGATGGCAATGCGCTGACGCTGTCCACCCGAGAGGTTCGCCCCGTGCTCTTCGATGACGGTCTCGTACCCGAACGGCAGCTCGAGGATGAACTCATGCGCGCCGGCTAGTTTGGCCGCCTCCATCACCGCCTCGAGCGGCGCGCCGGGATCGGCGAGCGCGATGTTCTCGCGCACCGACCGGCGGAACACTACGTTCTCCTGCAGTACCACGCCGATCTGCCGGCGCAGGCTCGATGGATCTATGAGCGACAGATCGGTGCCATCGATCGACACGCGGCCGTGCTCGGGCACGTACAGCCGCTGGATGAGCTTGGAGAACGTGCTCTTACCCGATCCCGAGCGCCCGACAATGCCGATGACCTCGCCCGGCCGCACGTCGATGGACACGTTCTTGAGCGCCTCGGGACGATTCGGCGAATAGCGGAAGCTCACCCGATCGAACGACACGCGGCCCTGAACGCGCGCGAGATTGGAACGCTGGCCGGAATATCCCGGCTCGGACGGCGCATTGAGGATCTCTCCTAACTTCTCGATGGACACCCGCGCCTGCTGGAAATCCTGCCATAGCTGTACGACGCGCAGGATGGGTCCACTGACGCGCCCGGCGAGCATGTTGAACGCGACGAGCTGGCCGATGGTGAGGTCGCCGGTCATCACCAACCGCGCGCCCACCCACAGCGTGCACACGGTGGCGACGCGGCTGATGAGTGTCGCAATCTGGTTGGCCACATTGCCCAGCTGCCCGGCGCGAAACGCCGCGGTGACGTATCCAGCGAGCTGCTCCTCCCAGCGCCGCTGCATCTGCGGCTCGACCGCCATCGATTTCACGGTCTCGGCCGCGTGCACGGACTCGACGAGGAACGCCTGGTTCTCCGCCGTGCGCGCAAACTTGTCGTCGAGGCGCTTGCGCAGCACCGGAGTGACAAAATACGACAGCGCGGCGTAACACGGGATCGTCGCGAACACGATCCAGAACAGCGTGGCGCTGTAGAAATACATCACGGCGAAGAACACCACGGTGAACACCGCGTCGATGGCCACCGTGAGTGCCGAGCCCGTGATGAACGAGCGCACGGTCTCGAGCTCGCGCATGCGGGCGACGATGGTGCCGACGGGACGCGACTGAAAGAATGCAATCGGCAGGCGCTGCAGGTGGTGGTAGAGCCGAGCTCCCAGCTCCACGTCCACGCGGTTCGTGGTGTGCGAGAACAGATAGGTGCGCAGGCCGCCGAGGATCACCTCGAAAAACGCCACCAGCAGCAGGCCGATGGCGAGCACGTCGAGCGTGGTGAGCCCGTTGTGCACCAGCACCTTGTCGATGATCACCTGGAAGAACAGCGGCGTGATGAGCGCCAACAACTGGATGAAGAACGACGCCGCGATGACTTCGCCGAACTGTTTGCGATACTTGATGACCGCCGGGATGAACCACGACAGATCGAACTTGCCCGTCATGCCCGGCAGCAGGCTGCGCTTGGTGATGAGGATGACTGCGCCGCTCCAGCGCTCCTCGAACTCCGCGCGCGTCAACGCGACCGGCGAGTTCGTAGCCGTGTCGTGCAGCAGGATGCGGTCTTCGACCATCTTCGCGGCGACCAGCACCGCGCCGTCGCGCTGGACCACTAGTGCGGGCAACGCTGCTTGCGACAGGCGCACCCAGTCGGATTTTATTTCTTTGGCCTTGAGCCCCAGGCGGCGCGCTGCGATCACCAGATCTGTGGACTCGAACCGCTCCCGGACCTTTCCGAATTCGTGCCTGAGCTGCTGTGGTTCGACGGGAATGCCATGAAAGCGCGCCAAGATCGCAAGCGAGGCGAGTCCCGAATCTTCAGGAGGCGCGTTTGCTTCGGCTGCGGCGAATCCGTTCGTCACAAACTACCAGTCCTTGGGAGAGTAGAGAGGCCCTAATTAGACGCTGCCATCGAACAGCGTCAATGGCGACGGCACAGAAATATTCTGATCGACATGTGTCAGAAATCAGGTGCTCGCCACACTCGACTCATATGTGTGCGCTTGCGGCAGAAACGCCGCTTGCATTTTCGCGCGCAACTAGTTGGACGCCCGGAGACGAGCGAATCTGGGTGGAACGATTCGCGGCAATGCATCGGGTCAGCCGTGGCACTCGGGCAGGCACGACTGTCGCAAGGCGAAGAGGGGCAATTTCCGCGGTGGGATGGTGCCGGCTGCAGGGATCGAACCCGCGACATCCAGTTTACAAAACTGGCGCTCTACCAACTGAGCTAAGCCGGCCTCGGGAAGGCCGGGATTCTAGGCTCGCGACCCGCGCGATGCCATCGGCCGCCGCAATCGGTCAGCCGCCGGCCTCGGCGGGGCCCGAGGCGGCGTTCTCACTGGCCGTCGAACCGGCGGTCGCCACGGGACAGCGCTTGAATTCCAGCTCCGTATCACCCGCCGGAAACTTGGTGCCCTCGAGCGACGGGGCATCGGTCTTCAACGTGAGGTCGAGCCAGATCGCGGTGGCGGGTTTCTCGCGCGCCTCGATCTGCGGCAGCAATTGCAACTTCGCGACGCGCTCGGACTGCGTGGCCGCGCGTCCCTCGTCCGAGAACAGGCCGAGTGAGATGCGCCGCGCACCGAGGTCGCCCACGACCGTGGCATCGGTGATGCCGCCCTTGCGCAGCCGCTCGAGCAGGCGCCGTTCGCCGGATTCGGTGGGCGGACTTTCGAGATAGACCCAGTAGCCCTCGAACACCTTGGTCGCCTCTTCGCGCGGCAACGAGCCGTAGCCGCTGTCGCTCAGGGTCTGGCGCGCGCGCGCGGCGAGTTCGGCCGAGGTGAACGGCCCGACGGTGACGCAGCGGCTGTTGGCGTTGCCGGCGGTGAGCTCGTTGGCGAGCTGGAGTTGCGGCGCCTCCACTTTGGGCGAGACGGGCAACGCGGCCTCTTTCGGCGCGAGCCAATGCGACCACGCAAAGAATGCGAGATTGGCCAACAGCAGGACGAGAAGGGCGACGCGCAAAGCGTGGCGAGTGTAGCAAATGCGCCGCGGCTATTTGCCGCGCGCGAACACTGCGAGACCTCGCAGGACGAGGTCGGGGACCACGCGCGCGACACTCTTTATATGTGGCCGCAGCGCCGCCGCGGCACCTCCGGTCAGCAGCACGACCGGCCGCGAGCGCAACTCGGTGGCGGCCTCGGCCACGGCGCGGTCGACGAATGCGGCTGCGGCGTAGACGGCACCTGCCTCGAGTCCGCCCGCGGTATCGGCGGCCCACAGTTTTCGGGTCGTCTTCCTGGCCGGCGCGCCGCGCGCGCGGCGCGCGATGCCGGCCGTCCCGCCGAGCAGGCTCGCGATCATGGTGCTCGGCGCAGGCACGATGGCGCCGCCCGCGTGCCGTCCACCGGCGCTCACGGCATCGACGGTCAACGCGGTGCCGACGCTGACGACGAGCAGCGCCTGGCGCGGCACCAGGTCGCGCGCGCCGACCAGCGCCACCCAGCGATCGGCGCCGAGCCGCCACACCTCGCGATATCCATTGCGCACGCCGAAGCCGGCGCGCGCCGATGCCACGTACTCCGGCGCGACGCCGAACCGCGCACGGATCGCCGCAGCCAGCCCGCGCGCCAGCCTGGCGCCCGCGACGTTCACCGCGAGCACGCGCGTGGTGTCGCGCGGCGCGATCCGCGCCACCGCGAGCATCGCGTGCGGTTTGCCGGCGTGCGCGAACGCGTGCATGCGGCCTAACTTCCCGTTCTTCAGCGACGTCCATTTCACGCGCGTGTTGCCGACGTCGACCAGCAGGATGGTCACGATTCCACCCGCACGGTGACTTCGCCCGAGACGAAGCGCCGCACGCCGGTGGGCGTCTCCACCAGCAACGCGCCGTGCGCGTCGATGCCGCGCGCCATGCCGCGCGTGATCTCGCCGGCGTTTTCGACCCGCACCTCGCGATCGCGCAGCGCGTCGTGCTCGTGCCAGTCGGGCAGGTGCGGCGCGAAGCCGGCGCGCGGATACACTTCGAGCGCCGGGATCAGCCGCGCCAGCATGGCGGCGGCGATCTCGTTGCGGTCGGGCACGGGGTCGCAGTGCGCGGCCAGGTCGTCTGCCTCGTTGCCGGTGGCGCGCACGGCCGCGCGCGCGTCGTCGTCGAGCAGCACGTTGAGGCCGATGCCGGCCACGACGTGCACCGGCCCGCCCGCTTCCGCACGCATCTCGATGAGGATGCCGCCTAGCTTCCCGCGCGGCGTCACCAGGTCGTTCGGCCATTTGAGACGCACGTGGTCCACGCCGAGCCCGCGCAGTGCGCCCGCGACGCACAGTCCGGTGACCAGGCTCAGCGCAGACAGATCCGCCGGCATGTCGGCGAACTGCCAGCCCAGCGACAGGCACAACGCGCCGCCGGGCGGCGCCACCCAGCCGCGGCCACGACGTCCGCGTCCGCCGGTCTGATGCTCGGCCAGCACGACCGCGGCGCTGCCTGCTTTCGGGGGCAGCGACTCGAGCAGCCGCGTGTTCGTCGATTCGATCGACCACTCCACCAGCAGCACTTCGAGGCGCGCGCGCACTTCGGCCGGCAACCGCGCGGCGATGCGCTGGTCCGACAGCGCGCTCACGCCCGCGGCGAGCCGGTAGCCTTTGCTGGAGGACGCCTCCAGGCCGACGCCGATGTCGCGCAGCTGCTCCACGGCCTTCCACACGGCGGCGCGCGTCACGGCGAGATCCGCGGCCAGCACCTCGCCGGAGGTGAAGCCGCGATTGTCTAGACGCTGGAAAACGCGCTGCTGCAGCGGTCCGTCAGCCACCGCGGGGCCTCAGCAGCCACAGCCGCCGCGCGTGCGGCTCGGTGCCGGCGCGCATGCGGCGCACGTTGCCGCGATGCGTGAACACCACCAGCGCGGCGCAGGCCAGCGCGAACGCCAGCGCCGGCGTGAGCACCGCGCCGTCGCGCGCCAGTAGGTAGAAGGGCACGGCCAGGGCGGCGCAGATCGAGGCGAAGCCGACGAAGCCCGACACGGCGACCAGCCCCAGCCAGGTGACGAACAGCGGGATCAGCAGCAGCGCGTCGAAACCGGCATACGCGCCGATGAGCGTGGCGACACCCTTGCCGCCGCGGAAGCCATGCCACACCGGGAATACGTGCCCGATGATTGCGGCGAAAGCGCAGACGGCCGGCAGCCAGGCGAGCTGCACGGGGGTCGCGTCGTGCAATCCGGGGATGGTGATGGACCATCGCGGCAACCATGCGGCCGCCAGCCAGCCCTTTGCGATGTCGATGACGAATACGAAGAACGCGAACGCCGGCCCCTGCGTGCGCAGCGCGTTGGTGCCGCCGGCATTGCCGCTGCCCAGGGTGCGGATGTCGACGCCGCCCTTGAGACGGCCGACCACGAGGCTGCCGACCACGGAGCCAAGAAGATAGGCGGACAGGACCTTGAGGAGGAATTCCACTCTGGACGACGCGGCCGGTATTGCTCAACGCAGGAAGATTTCCGCGAGCATACAACGGACGCTGCCGCCTCCGTGCCGCTCGATCACTTCCACCGGAACGCCGAGCACCGCGTCCACCAATCCCGACAACTGCGCGTACTTGTCGCGCTGCAGGGCGCGCTGCGCGGTGCGCGACATCACCAGCAGGTGGAAATCGCCGAGGTACTCGTCCCAGGTGCCGATCTCGAGGATGTTGCCGCAGAAGCCGCGCATCTCCGCGTGGTCGATCGCGATCACGTCGCGGCCCGACGTTGCCAGCCGCGCCGCGACCCGCCCGCGGTCCGCGACGTCGATGGCATCGAGCGCGACGACCGCGAAACGCGTTCCCACGCTCATGAGCACATTGGTGTGGTAGATGGGCGCCCCGCCCTCGTCCGTGGCGCGGAACAGCTCGAGCTCGAAGCCGAGCTCGCGCGACCATTCGCGCGCCACGTGCTCGTCGGTGCGCGGCGAGCGGCAGGCGTACGCGACGCGTTGACGATGGTCCAGCACCAGGCTGCCCGTGCCCTCGAGGAAGCGGCCGGCCCGCTCGTGCAGGGTGAGGTCGAGCGTGCGGCGCACCTGGAATCCGGTCTCGCGCACGACCGTCTGGACGATGTCGGCGCGTCGCTCGATGCGCCGGTTCGGTGCCTGCATCGGATAGAGCACCACGGTGCCATCGCCATGGAAGCTGACCCAGTTGTTGGGGAACAGGGCGTCGGGCTTGGCCGGATCGGTGTCCTCGACGGCGCAGACCGTGACGCCCTCGCCGCGCAGCGCGGCTGCGAACGCGTCGAATTCCGTGGCCGCCTGCGCCGCGATGGCGCGGGATTCGCCCGGCTGCTGAAAGCGATTGCTGCCCGCGGTTTCCGCGTTGTACCCGAATGCCTTCGGGCGGACCATGAGAATGGCGGTGGAAACTTGCGATTCGAGGCCGGACATCCGGTCGATCTTCTACATCCCGCAGCCGGTAGGCACAATAGCCCGTCATGTCAGACGAAGCAGTACCCACCCTCGATGCCCGCGCCGCCGAATCTCCCGGATTCGCGCGCGACATCGCCGCCGCCTATGCCGAATACGGATTCGTCATCATCGAGAATCACGGCATCGACAAGCGGTTGATCGATTCCTGTCTGAGCTGTTTCCACGAGTTCTTCGCGCTGCCCGTCGAGGAGAAGCTGCGCTACAAGATCCCGAACGGCGGCGGCGCACGCGGCTACACCGCCTTCGGTGTCGAGACCGCGAAAGACTCGAAGCACTCCGACCTCAAGGAATTCTGGCACGTCGGCCGCGAACTGCCTCCGGGCCACCTGTTCAGCGCGCTCATGGCGCCTAACATCTGGGTGGATTCGATTCCCGGCTTCCGCGACGCGACGCTCGGACTCTACCAGTCCTTCGACCGGCTGGGCCTGCGCCTGCTGTCGGCCATCGCGCGCTCGGTGGCGCTGCCGTCGAACTACTTCGACGACAAGGTGAACCTGGGCAACAGCGTGCTGCGCGTCATCCACTATCCTCCGCTGCCACCCGAGCCCACGGCGTCGGTACGCGCCGGCGCGCACGAGGACATCAACGTCATCACGCTGTTGTTAGGCGCCGAGGAGCCCGGCCTCGAGGTGCTGACGAAGAGAGGCGAGTGGCTGTCCGTCAACCCGCCGCCCGGCTCGCTGGTGTGCAACGTCGGCGACATGCTGCAGCGGCTCACGAACAAACACCTGCGCTCCACGACGCACCGCGTCACCAATCCGCCGCGCGAGCGCGCCTCGAACGCGCGCTACTCGCTGCCGTTCTTCCTGCATTTCAATCCCGACTTCCTCATCGAGACGCTGCCGCAGTACGTCGACGCGCAGCATCCGGACCTGTTCCCCGTAGCGATCAACGCGCACGACTTCCTGCTGGAGCGCCTGCGGGAAATCAAGCTCATCTAACCAGTCCAACAACAACAACATTAAAGGGTCTCAAGATGCTAGTGCTCCAGGGCCTGCTCGGAATCCTCGCGTTCGTGGTGCTTGCGATGCCGTTCAGCAGCAACTGGCGACGTGTCAGCTGGAAGCTGGTCGGCTTTGCCGTCGCGCTGCAGTTCATCATCTGCGCGCTGCTGCTCAAGGCGCCCGGCATCCGCGAAGGGCTGGAATACGTGAACCGCGCAGTGGGGGCGCTGGGCCTGGCCACGAAGCAAGGCACCTTGTTCGTCTTCGGCTATCTCGGTGGCGGTGCCACTCCATTCGAAGTGACCAATTCCAAGGTGCTCGTCACCTTCGCATTCCAGGTGCTGCCGCTGGTGATCGTGATGTCGGCCATCTCGGCGCTGCTGTGGTACTGGCGCATCTTGCCGCTGGTCATCAAAGGCATCTCGGTGATCTTCGAGCGCGCGCTCGGCACGCGCGGACCCGCGGGTCTGGTGGCCACCGCGAACATCTTCATGGGTCAGATCGAGGCGCCACTGCTGGTGCGCCCGTATCTGGCGCGCATGACACGCTACGAATTGCTGCTCGTGATGACCGCCGGCATGGCGACCATTGCCGGTTCGGTGATGGTGATCTACTCGGCCATGCTGGGCGAACAAATCCAGGGCGTGCTGGGGCAGCTCATCACGAAGTCCATCATGTCGGTGCCCGCGGCCATCCTGTTTGCGCATGTCCTGCTGCCGGAAAACAACGACAGCTCGCAGGAACTGGAAAAACCGCCCCGCGTGTACGAGAGCTCGATGGACGCCGTGACCCGCGGCACCGCCGATGGGCTCAACATCTATCTCAACATCCTCGCCATCCTCATCGTGGCCATCGCTCTGGTCGCGCTGCTCAACGGCATGATCAGTTTCATCGAGGTGGGCGGTGCGCCGCTCACGATGGAGCGGATGGCGGGCTGGGTCTTCGCGCCCATCGCCTGGCTCATGGGTGTGCCGTGGGCCGAAGCCACCACGGTCGGATCACTGCTGGGCATCAAGACCGTGCTCAATGAATTCATCGCGTACATCAAGTTGCAGGACATGAGTCCTGACGAACTGTCCGCTCACAGCAAGCTGATCGCGCTGTACGCGGTTTGCGGTTTCGCCAACCTCTCGAGCGTCGGCATCCAGATCTCGGGCATCGGCGCCATGTGTCCGGAGAGGCGCAAGGATCTGATGAGCCTGGGCTTCCTCGCGCTGCTCGCGGCGACGCTGGCCTCGTGCATGTGCGGCGCGGTGGTCGGCATCGTCACGACGTTCTGATGGCGAAGCTGTACTTCTATTACTCGACCATGAACGCGGGGAAATCCACCGCGTTGCTGCAGGCCGGGCACAACTACGAAGAGCGCGGCATGCGCACGCTGCTCTACACGGCGCAGCTCGATTCGCGCGACGGCGGCAAGATCCATTCGCGCATCGGCATCCAGCGCGAGGCGCTGCACTTCCATCCGGCTCTCAACCTGCGCGAGCAGATTTCCACCGAGCATGCGCGTGCGGCGATCGCCTGCGTGCTGCTCGACGAGGCGCAGTTCCTCACGCCCGCGCAGGTGCGCGAGCTCGGCGCCGTGGTCGACGAGCTCAACATTCCGGTGCTGTGCTATGGCCTGCGCACCGACTTCCGCGGCGAGCTGTTTCCCGGCAGCGCGCAGTTGCTCGGCTGGGCGGACAACCTGGTCGAAATCAAGACCATCTGCCACTGCGGCCGCAAGGCCATCATGGTCGTGCGTGTCAAGTCCGACGGCACGGCCGAGCGTGAGGGCGCGCAGATCGAGATCGGCGGCAACGAGCGCTATGTGCCGCTGTGTCGCAGGCATTTTTCGCAAGCTCTTGCCGGAGCAAAGATTCCTGCCTGACCGCGTCGGCCCGGAATGCGACAACTGCTCAAGATTCGTACTGCCTGCGCAGCATGAGTGCAAAAAACTTCCGGCCGCGACGGCGCGTGATTGTTGCGTCAGCGCTGCAGCGCGCGAATTTTGGGTTGTAACTGTCTCGTCATGACATTAACGTGTACTCCATAACACGCGTACAGCCACCGAGATGGCCGCGTAATACACCGGAGAACCCAATGCGAAACGTCAGCGGAGCCATGTTGCTTCGATTCCACAAATCCACTGCCGCCGCCATCTTGTTAGCCCTGTGTCTCGCGCCGAACGCGTTCGCGCAATCGACGGGAACAGAGGCCATCGAGGAGGACATGAGCGAGGTGGTGGTCACTGGTTCGCGCGCCCGCATGATCGGCATCGTCGGCGACCAGACCGCGCCGAAGTCACGCATCACGCTGTCCGGTGAATACCTCGCCAAGCAAACCGCGGGCGACACGCTGTTCAACGGTCTCAACCAGCTTCCGGGCGTCAATTTCACCAGCAACGATGCCTTCGGCACCTCCGGTGGCAACCTGCGCATCCGCGGCTTCGATGGCTCTCGCGTATCGGTCACGTTCGACGGCGTGCCGCTCAACGACTCCGGCAACTACGCGCTGTTCACCAACCAGATGCTCGACTCGGAGCTCATCGAGCGTGTCGATGTGAACCTCGGCACCACCGACGTCGACAGCCCGACTGCTTCGGCCACGGGCGGCACCGTCGCATACAAGACGCGGCGCCCCGCGGAGGAGTTCGGCGGCCTGAGCACTCTGTCGTTCGGCGAAGAGAACTACCGCCGCGCATTCCTGCGCGTCGACTCGGGCGCGTTCGGCCCCTGGGACACGAAGGCATTCGTGTCCGCGTCCTATCAGAAATACGACAAGTTCAAGGGCCCGGGCGAGCTCGAAAAGAAGCAGTTCAATGCTGCGATCCGCCAGGACTTCGACAACGAGAACTTCATCCAGCTCGCGGTGCACTTCAACCAGAACCGCAACGCGTTCTACCGCAACACTAGCGCCGCGAACTTCGCGCAGTTCGGGCGCGACTACGAGAACCTGGTCTCGTGCACGCGTGACGCGCCCACCGCCGGGGTTGCCGACAACGAGAACCTGTCGACGGTCGGCAGCACGGCGACCCTGCTGAACACCGACAACCTGGCCAACACGTCGAGCTGCACCAACTACTTCGGCGTGCGCATCAATCCGTCGGACACCGGCAACATCCGCCTGCAGTCGCTCTGGCACCTGGGCGACAAGCTGCGCCTCACGTTCGACCCGTCGTGGCAGTACACGCTGGCGAATGGCGGCGGCACTACGGTCATCAGCGAGACCCCGGGAATCCTGGGCGGCTCCACGGCCGACATCCGCCAGATCGGCAGCGCCAACGTCGCGGGCCGGGACCTCAACGGCGACGGGGACATCATCGACAGCGTCCGTTTCTACACGCCTAACAACACGAATACGAAACGCTGGGGCGCCACCACCTCGCTCATCTGGGATCTCAACGACGACCATCTCCTGCGTCTCGCCTACACCTGGGATCGCGCGCGCCATCGCCAGACTGCCCAGTGGGGCTACATCGAAGCAGACGGCGTCGAGAACGAGTTCGGCGGCCGCAAGGGCCAACGCGTCTACGCAGCGGACGGCGACATCCTGCGGGGCCGCGACCGCTTCTCCATCGCCGAGCTCAAGCAGTTCGCGCTCGAGTGGCGGGGGCAGTTCCTCGAGGACAAGTTCACTGCGACAGTAGGTTTGCGCGCGCCGAAATTCACGCGCGAGCTCAACCAGTACTGCTACACGCCGAACGGCGGCACGGGCAGCTCCGGTAACACCATCGCCGCCACCAACGGCAGCACGCTGTGCACCTCGCGCGCGCCAACGGCCACGCTGGCCAACGGCAACGTGATCTTCCAGAACCCCATGGGCACGGGACAAATCCAGTTCATCTCGCCGTACAGCGAGACCGTGGAGTTCGACGACATCCTGCCCAACGTCGGACTGTCGCTCACCCCCTGGGACAAGCACATGTTCTACCTGTCGTACGCGCAGGGCCTCTCGGCACCGCGCACCGACAATCTGTACTCGGTGCGGCGCCTGGCTGACAACAGCGTCGGTCGTCCGACGCCCGAGTCCGAAACCACCAAGGCGTATGACCTCGGCTGGCGCTACAACGGCGAGAACATCCTGGCGTCGTTGGCGGTGTGGAAGATCGACTACACGAACCGCATCGCGTCGTCGTTCGATCCGGAGCTCGGCTTCAGTGTGGACCGCAACGTCGGCGACGTGAACCTCGAGGGCTTCGAAGGCCAGGTCGGCGCGAGCCTCGGCCGCCTCGTCTCGGTGAGCGGCTCGGTGGGCTACACCAAGAGCGAGTTGCTCGAGGACTTTCCGTTTGGCCTCAACGCGCTCGGCCAACAACAACTCTTGCTGATCAAGGGCAACGAGCTGGTCGAAACGCCGAACTGGACCTATGCACTGCGCATGGACCTCGACGTCACGGAAAACCTGCAGGTCGGCATCGAGGGCAAGAAAACCGGTGACCGCTTCTCGACCGACGCCAACGACGAGGTTGGTCCGGCATACACCGTGTTCGACTTCGACCTGAGCTACAAATTCAAGGTGCCGGGCTTCGAGTCCGCGGAGTTGCAGCTCAACGTGTCGAACCTCACCGACGAGAAGTATTTCGGCACCATCAGCTCGGGCGCCGGCATCTCGCCGCTGCCTTGCTTCAACCTTACGACCAATGCCAACGACTCCTGCCGCCTCTCCACGACCACGGCCGGAGGCCCGGCCGCAGGCACGGTCTCGGGTGGCGGCGTCGGGTTCTTCTCGATCGGCGCGCCGCGCACCGCCCTCGCCTCGATCAAGTTCAACTTCTGACGCGATGCGCCGCGTGCGCGGTGCGTTCCTGTTGATGTTGGCGGCGGCGGGCCTCGCGCCCGCCGCCGAATCTCCGATAGACGACGTCGCCTCCCGGCATCCGCCGGGCACGATCCGCATCGCCACTTTCAACGCCAGCCTCAATCGCACCACCGACGGTGGTCTGCGCCGCGACCTGGCGACCGTCTGGGCAAAGCGCGCTTCGTGATCATGGGCGACCAGAACTCTGGCCCCATCGACGGCGGCAGCCTCCATGAGGGCATCGTGGCGCTGCTGAAAAGCCCGCGCGTGAATTCCGGCTTCGCGCCCCGCAGTGCGGGCGCCGCCGAGGCCGCGAAGCTGCAGGGCGGCGCCAACGCGGAGCAGCGCGCGGACGCCGCCACCGACACGGCCGACTTCAACGACCGCGTCGCGGGCAACTTGCGCGTCGACTATCTACTGCCATCCACAGGACTCGAGCTGTGCGACGGCGGCGTGTTCTGGCCGTCGAGCACCGACCCCGCGGCGCGCCTCGTATGGGGCGACGCGCCGGCGCCGAGCTCGGATCACCGGCTGGTCTGGATCGACGTCAGCGCAGGCGCAGCTCGATGCCCACCGGGCAGTGGTCCGACAGCCAGCGCTCCTTAGCTTCCCGATCGTCGTAGACCACGCGCACGAACGACTTGCGGATCACGCTCTTCGCCAGATCGCGCCCCAGCAGCACGTTGTCGATGTACTCGCGATATTCGCTGTCGGTGGTGCACGGCGTGAACTTCGCGGCGGACGCGATGCTGGTC
The DNA here is from genome assembly GCA_043747875.1 of Pseudomonadota bacterium. GTDB lineage: Bacteria > Pseudomonadota > Gammaproteobacteria > Steroidobacterales > Steroidobacteraceae > CADEED01. The sequence goes on from JAYTOI010000068.1 coordinate 17,994, forward strand.
AGCCTGGCGGCGGCCGGCTCGCCGTCGTCGATCTCCGCCAACAGGTTGAGCTGACGGCCTTCCGCATCGCGCGCCGGGCCTTCTTCCTTCGTGAAGCGCCGGTTGAAGTCGCCTAACAATCCGAAGCGGCGACCCGCGCTCGCCTCGGCGTCGATCCACGCCTCGAGCGGCGCGACCTGCTTCGACAACAGGTCGCAGTTGCGGCCCGGCGCGGTCAGCGGACCTTCCGGGCAGCCGGACTTCAGGTGCACGGACATGAGTCGGAACTCCTGCGCCGTGCCTGGGAAGAACGTGACGACCACGCCGCGGCGCACGGAGTTGTCGGGCAGCGCCAGCGGCTGGTACTCGGGCTCGCAGCGATGCGGCAGGCCGCGGCGGATGGCAAAGCCGTTCTTCTGCGTGTGCGCGCGGGTGCTGAAGCAATAGTCGTAGCCGGGAAACACCAGCGCCGCGGCGTCCGGGCCGTCGACTTCCTGCAGTGCGACGATGTCCGCAGCCAGCTTGGTCGCGTAGCCGCGCAACGCAGCGTAGTCCGCCGCCGTGCGCGCCGCGCGCTTCGTGATCGCACAGGGCAGCGTGCGGTCGTCGCCGCCGACCATTCCGCCCTGCTCGGCGCACGTGGCAGAGAGCGCGCGATGAGTCTCGGGCGTCATGAGATATTCGACGTTCCAGGCAGCCACCCGCACACGATCGCCGTTCTTCCACGGCGCGGCGCCCGGCAGCGCGAACACCGCCGGCTCCGTGCGCAGCCCCGCGTATTTGTCCTCGAGCGTGTCGTATGGATTTTCCCACGAGCCGTACATGGCATTCGGCAGCACGAACCACGTCGCGCCGAAGCGCGGCTCGAGCCGGGCGCGGTCGCCCGCGAAGACGCGCGGATCGACGAAGTCGCCGAGGTCGTCGCCGACCAGCGCGACGATGCGGTAGCTCTGCGCGATGAACGCGCGGCGCGCCGTCTTCGCACCGACGTTCCAGTCCGGGCGCTCGTTGCGCAACAGCAGGTGTGCGGGATCGGGCGCGGGATCGATACCGAGCGCGACGAGATTGCGCAGCGTCGCGGTTTTCGCGGGGCACTGATCCTCGGGCGTGGCCGGGGGAATCATGCAATCGCGATTCGAGATGAAGAACACCGTGTGGCCGAGCCGGCGCGCGGCGGCGATGAACTGCGGAGCGCCGGGTAAAGCCTCGGCCGCGCCGGTCGCCACCCATTCGCCCCAGCTCTTGCTGCCGTAGCTGGCGTGATCGCGCAGCAGCCGCGCCTGATAGACCGAGTTGTCGAGCACCGTCTCGTCGAGATCCATGACGACTGCCGTGGGGAGGCGGGCCAGTACGTCGGGCGGGATGTTGGCCTGCTCGAGCGCGGCACTGCCGGCCACGGGCGCGGCAATCTTCTCGCCGGCGAGCCTGTATACCTGCGCGACGATGCCGCGGTATTCCGGCGCACGCTGCATCCACAGAGTGGCGAGCAGTTGCTCGCGGCCGACCCAGTCGTCGGCGGCCAGAGTCGCCGTTGCAGTGAGCGCACAGGCAATCGAACCGAGCCAACGTCCGCGCATGAGACCTCCGAAGTGAGGCGCGAAGTATGGGGACATTCCTCGTTTCCTAGCAAACGGGGGGCAGCGCCTCAGCGTATGCGCGTAGCTCGAGAAGACCTCCAGCCCAGGGGCCCTCGTGGCCTCCAACCGAGACGTATCGGAGTCCAACAGCAACGACTTCAGTGACGCGGCTGTGACGGGACGCGCCGACGCGCGTCGAGGGTGCAACTAGTAGCGACGATGTGGAACAGCGCAGGAAATGGCGGGCACTTCTGATTTCCCAGCAAACGAGGACGGGGCTAAAGAGCGTGATGGAGGGCGATGGGACAGCTGAAGTCGTCACCGGAAGCATCAGGCGGGGCGCGCAGCCCGGGGGCGAGGCGCGAAGCCAAAGTTTCTATCATCAAACTTCTCGTCAAACTTCTCGGGAAAACCTACAGAGGGCTTCGCGCAAGCTGCACGGGCTGCGTACGCCCGACAGCGCCGGGGCGACTTCACGCCGGGGCACCGCCCTTTCTTATCTCTTCAGGTCCGTCCCCTTTTGCTAGCAAATGGGGAGTGTCCCCATTTCTCGCTCAGCCCGTCTCCGCGAGCGGACTGTGCTGCCAGTCATTGCTCAACAGATCGAGCGGCTCGACCTTCAGATACCGCAGCGCGTCCGCCGCCGCGCACGGCTTGGCGAACAGGAATCCCTGCGCGAGCGCGCAACCCATGTTGCGGAGGATCTCGAGCTGCTGCCAGGTCTCGATGCCTTCGGCTACCACCTGGATGTTGAGACTGCGCGCCATCGCGATGATGGCGCTCACGATGGCGTGATCCGAAGGATCGGTGGCGATATCGCGCACGAAGCTGCGATCGATCTTCAGCGAGTCCACGCGCCAGCGCTTGAGGTACGACAACGACGAATAGCCGGTGCCGAAATCGTCGATCGCAATCTTGACGCCGAGATCGCGCAGCGACGCCAGCGCGTCCTCACGGAACTCGCCGGTACGCTTCTCGAACAGTGAGCCTTCCGTCAACTCGAGCTGGAGCAGCTGCGGACCGATGCGATGCTTCCCCATCGCCTGCTGCACCAGCTCGCGCAGCTTCGTGCGCTCGAGCTGCACGGCCGAGACGTTCATGCTGACCGGCACGAGATGCGCCTGCTGATCGCGCCACGCGTTGATGTCGCGGCCGATGCGCTCGAGCACGAATTGACCGATCGGGATGATCAGGCCGGTCTCCTCGGCCACCTCGATGAAGCGCTCGGGCGACACGTAGCCTTGCGCGGGATGCTTCCAGCGCAGCAGCGCTTCCAGCCCGGCGACACGCCGCGAATGGATGTCGATGATGGGCTGATAGTGCACGTCGAATTGCTGGAGCTTGAGGCCGGCGCGCAGCGAAGACTCGATCGCGACGCGCTCCTTGAGCGAGCGGTCCATCTGCGGACTGAACACCTGGAAGTTGTTCCGTCCCAGGTCCTTCGCCTGGTACATCGCCGTGTCCGAATGCTTGAGCAGCTCGCCCATGGTCGCGCCGTCGCGCGGAAACAGGCTGACGCCGATGGACACCGTGGCAACCAGCGCGCGGCCGTCGATCATCACCGGCGCGCTCAGTACGTCGTTGATGCGCGTCGCGGCGATCCCCACTTCGTCGGGAGAATTCACCTTGTGCAGCACCACTACGAATTCGTCACCCCCCATGCGAACGACAATATCGGCCGGACGCACCGCGGCGCGCACGCGCTTGGCGATTTCCTGCAGCAGTTTGTCGCCGACTTCGTGGCCGCGCGAGTCGTTGATGTGCTTGAAGCGGTCGAGATCGAGGAACAGCACGGCGATCATCTGCCCGGTGTCCTGGCAGCGCGCAATGGCCTCGGGCAGATGCGCCTGCAGGAACCACCGGTTCGGCAGCCCGGTCAGGTGATCGTGATTCGCGAGCTTGTCGAGACGCTGCTGGTTGGCCAGCAATTGCGACTGGACCTTCTTTCGCTCCGACAGATCGCGCATGAGATACGACACGAGCCGCTGGTCGCTCGATTCGATCGGGACGCAGCTCACCTCGACGTCCATCTGGCGCCCGTCTTTCAGCCACTGCACGAGCTCGATGCCGCGGCTCGGCTCGACGCGCGCCAGCGTCGCGATGACCGGATCCTGCGAATCGTTCGGGCCGCGCAACACGGAGAGGATCGAGCGGCCGCGCAGCTCTTCCAATGCGAAGCCGAGTTGCTGCTGCACGGCGGGATTGGCGTCGACGATCTCGCCGGTGCGCGCATCGGCGATCAGCAGGCCGTCCTGTGCCTGCTCGATGATGGCGCGGTAGCGCGACTCGAGCGCGAGACGGTCGGCATTGAGGCGGCGCGAGCGCGCGACCAGCAGCATCGCGACGATGGTGAACCCGCCGACCAGCAGGCCTAACAAGATGGTCTGGTAGAGCGTGGTGCGGGTGGCCTGCGCGAAGGCGCTGCGCGGAAGCTCCAACTGCACCAGCCAGACGGGCGTGCCCACCTGGTCGCGCAGGATCAGATAGCCGCTCACGTGGCGGCGGCTCGCGATGAACGTGTGCAGGTTCGCCGTGAGCGGCGAGCGCTTCACCCACTCGCGCACTTCGTCCGGCACTCCGGCGCGTTCGAGATTGGTCACGGGCAGCCCGCTCACGGGCCACGGCGAGAAGCGGCCCATGCGCTCGACGACTGCCGGCGTGAACGCCCGCGCGAACGCAAGCCAGCCCTGCGGCTGGCCGGTGCCGGAGCGGTCGAAGATCGGGCGCACGGCGAACATCGCCGGGCCGCGCGCCCGCTGCACGATGCCGCGCACGCTGTCGCCGATGCCGGCGAGCTGTCCCGACGTCACACCCTGCTTGATCGCGGCGAGCAGATCGGGGTCGGGGGGAATGTCGTAGTCCTGCGCGGCGGTCGCGTCGATGGCGAGCGAGGCATGCGTATCGAGATTGCGGTCGAGCACGAGGAAGGTGTCGACGTCGAGTCGCGCCAGCGTGGCCGCGCGCACGGACTCGGAGAAGAAGTCGGGGCGCTCGCCACGCGCGAACTGCGCCATCCCGGTGGAGACCGAGTAGTCACCGGCGGCCGAGGACAGATCTTCCAGCTCGGTGGCGAAGCCGCGTTCCAACTGGCGGCTCTGCATGTCGACGTCGCGCGACTCGATGTCGGTGACGTTGGCGAGCCAGCCGCGCTGCGACCAGCCGTAGAACGCGACCAGAATGATCGCGACCAGCGCGCCGATCACGGGCAGCGGCGATGGTCGGATGCTGGTTCTGGTTTCGGCGGTGCTCGGTCGAGTCATAACGTGAACTGCGTCGCATGCTTTTTGGGCGACTCCGCAGTGTGCCGCGCGCCTCCCGAACCCGTCGTCGAAGAGTCCACAGTTTCCCGTAAATATCCCTGGGGGAAAGGCGCAGAAGTACCGGGAAAACGGCCACGCGGCGGCGCTCGTCACGCCGCGCCGGCGAAGCGCGCATTACGTGGAAAACAGCACGTTTCGCGATGAGAAATTATGAGCGGGCCGGGGGCCATCGCGCGCCGCGCGCCGCCTAACAAGTTGCCGGGATGCGACCACGGGCGGCGCGCGCGCGGCCGCCCGGAGGCCTTATGACACCGGTTACTTTTCGCGGGCTTATAGTCGACTCGCCGCGCCCGCGCAAGGCTGTCGGCGATAGGGCAATTTCCCAACATTCCATTGCGGCATCGGCCTTTGCTGGCCGAGAATGCCCGCCTTTTCTAGTGTGTCCTGGAGCGCAGGTTGATGAACAAAGATCGGATGAGCGTGCTGACCGCGATGATGGACCAGGGTGTGATCCCGGTGTTCTATCACCCGGATGTCGACGTCTGTAAGAAGGTGATCCAGGCCTGCGCCAACGGCGGCGCGAAGTGCATCGAGTTCACCAACCGCGGCGACTTCGCCAGCCACGTGTTCTACGAGGTCACGCGACACTTCGACCAGGCGGACCCGAGCGTGATCATGGGCGTCGGCAGCATCGTCGATCCACCTACGGCGGGCATCTACATCGCCAATGGCGCCAAGTTCGTCGTCGGCCCCATCCTCAACGCCGAGGTGGCGAAAGTCTGCAACCGCCGCTGCATTCCCTATTCGCCCGGCTGTGGCTCGGCCAGCGAGATTTCGTACGCGCAGGAACTCGGCTGCGAGATCGTCAAGGTATTCCCGGGCAGCTCCGTCGGCGGTCCTGAGTTCGTGAAGAACGTCATGGGCCCGATGCCGTGGACGCGCATCATGCCCACCGGCGGCGTCGAGCCGACCGAAGATTCCCTGAAGAAATGGTTCGGGGCGGGCATCGTCGCCTGCGGCATCGGCAGCAACCTCATCACGAAGGAACTGCTGGCGAAGAACGACTACGCCGGCATCGAGACGCGCGTGCGCGACACCGTGAAACTCATCAAGACCATTCGTGGCAAGTAATCTGGAAAAGTAGATAGAGACATGTCCGACCCGATCCAAAAAGACAATACGCTGAAGATCAAGAGCGCCAGCGAAACGCGCTGGGATTGCGCCTCGTTCGGCGAAATCATGCTGCGCTTCGACCCCGGCTTCGGCCGCGTGCGCAATGCGCGCAGCTTCCAGGTGTGGGAAGGCGGCGGCGAGTACAACGTCGCGCGCGCCATGCGCAAGTGCTGGGGCAAGCGCGCCACCGCGGTGACGGCGCTGCCCGTCAACGACCTCGGCTGGCTGGTCGAAGACCTCATGATGCAGGGCGGCGTCGACACGTCGAAGATCATCTGGCGCGAGTTCGACGGCCTGGGCCGCAATACGCGCGTCGGCTTGAACTTCACCGAGAAAGGCTTCGGCATCCGCGCGGCGCTCGGCTGTTCTGATCGTGGACATTCTGCCGCCTCACAGATCAAGCCCGGCGAAGTGAACTGGGAAAAGTTGTTTGGCGAGGAAGGCGTGCGCTGGTTCCACACCGGCGGCATTTTTGCCGCGCTGGCGCCGAATACGTCTGAAGCGGTCATCGAAGCGGTCGAGGTGGCCAGAAAATACGGCACCATCGTGTCGTACGACCTGAACTACCGTGCCTCGCTGTGGAAGAGCCAGGGCGGCAAGGACGGCGCGCAGAAGGTGAACCGCAACATCGCCAAGCACGTCGACGTGATGATCGGCAACGAGGAAGACTTCACGGCCTGCCTGGGCTTCGAGGTCGAAGGCCTCGACGAGCACATTTCCGCGATCGATCCTGCGAACTTCAAGAAGATGATCCAGACCGCGGTGAGGCAATTCCCGAACTTCAAGGTGGCGGCTACGACGCTGCGGAATGCCAAAACGGCGACATTCAACGACTGGTCCGCCATCCTCTACGCGGGCGGCAACTTCTATCAGTCGATGATGCGCGAAGACCTCGAGATCTACGATCGCGTCGGCGGTGGTGACGGCTTCGCGTCGGGCCTGGCCTATGGCTTCATGGAGGGCAAGGGCCCGCAGGCGGCCGTAGAATACGGCGCGGCGCACGGTGCGCTGGCCATGACGACGCCGGGCGACACCTCGATGGTGAACGTCAAGGAAGTCGAGGCCGTAATGAAAGGCAAGGGCGCGCGCGTCATTCGCTGACGGTCGCGCCCGACTGGAGGGGCGGATGACGACACGTCGGGACTTGTTGCCTCTGGCGGTGGCGGCCGGAGCATCTTCCATGCTCGGCGCCGCCCCGGTTTCATTGGCACGCCAGGCGCCGTCCGCGCCCGAGCTGCGGCGCGTGTCGTATCTCAGCAAGCGCACCGGCCAGGAACGCGACTACTTTGTCTATCTACCGCCGGGGCATGGCAGGCAGAAGAGCTGGCCCACCATGCTCTTCCTGCACGGCAATGGCGAGCGCGGCGACGGCAAGGGCGAGCTCGACTACGTGCTCACGCACGGCCCGCTGTTCGAGGCCTGGTGCCAGAAGCGCAATCTGCCCTTCGTCATCATCGCGCCGCAGCTGCCGATGTTCGGTCAGGGCGAGGTGGACTACATCAAGAACCGCACGCCCGCGCAGATCCCGCGGCGCCTGCCGGATGGCGTGCCGCCGCGGCCGGATGAACGCGACGCGCAACTCGAAGAGCCGATGCGCGGCAAGATCCGCGACGATCAAACGCCCGACGGACCGGCGGGGCCGGTCGAGGGCTGGAACGAGCTCGAGGACGAGCTGATCGCGATGGTGGACGCGACGCTGCGCGACTTTCGCGGCGACGCCAGTCGCGTATATCTCACGGGATTGAGCTACGGCGGCTTCGGCGCGTGGTACCTCGCGGCGAAGCATCCGCAGAAGTTTGCCGCGGTCGCACCCGTCGTGGGATACGGGCACCCCGACCACGCCGGACCCATCGCGAGGGCCAAACTACCCGTGTGGTGCTTCGCCGGCGGCAGGGATGGCGTGGTGCCGGTGCCGTTCTTCTATGCGGTGCTCGAGCGGCTCGAAGCGCTGGGACACGAGAGCGTGCGATTCACGAATCACGAGGATCTCGGGCACCTGACCTGGGTGCGCGTGTACGGCGGCGCGGATCTCTACGACTGGATGCAGCTGCAGGGGCGATCCTGATTCGACGGTGGCGCCGCATGTGCCACGCGCTCACACCGCAGGCGGCTTGAACGGCGCGGCGCCGGGAAGGTGCGAGGCCATGTGAACCTTGTCGCGCCGACCTGTGGCTGGGTCCGTGCGATGCAGGTTGAACGGCATGGTCGCGAATGGGCCCTTGATGAGGTCGAGCAGCATCAATTCATTGAGCTTGTTTTCCTTGGTCGCGAAAGGCGCGATGAGCTCGACCAGCCAGACGCGGTCGCCCGATTTCCATTCGGCGAGCGAGAGTTTCTCGCCCTTCTCGAGCTTCGCCTCGGCATCCGCCGAAAGCTTCGCCCAGATTGCGACACCGAGCGGCATCTTTTCGATGCCTTGCTTGGTCATTCCGCCGGTTACTGCGGTTGGAATCTTGAAATCGGCGCCCGGCAGTGGTCCGAAGCGAAATATTCGGAACTGCTCATGAATGATCGCGGGCATGAAACTCCACTCGAGGTCTTTGATCCGCAGCTCCTTGTGCAGTGGCGACTGCGACAGCAGCCAGACCGCTTGCCCGATCGCTTCCGCGACGGTGGTGGGCGCTCCGAAGGAAGCATCGGCTACGCGCGATCGATCGACTTTTTGTTCCATCATCTGTTCCAGGACCCCGACTTGGACACGGATGTCAGGAGCTCGAGCGTACGTGAATCCACGTGACGCAGTGGACGCAACTCCAGTTGCGCCGGGTTTTCGGGCGAGAACGAGGCGAGCGCGTCTATCATCTGCAGCCGGTGGCGCGCCACGAGGCTGAGCGGCGCATGGAGTGCGCCGGTCTGAGCCGCATCGTCGGGTTGCCACTCGGCATCCGAGAGATCACGACGGTCGAAATCGGTTATGCGCCAGGGGCGGTCGCGCAGCGCGCGCGCGGATGCCATCAGCGGATCGACTTCGCGGGGCAAGCCTCGCTGCGCGTGCGTGTCGATGCTTCTGTCATCGCTCCAATCCGTCTGTTCCGGTGTCGCCCGTCGGCGCACGGTCGCCGAATCCAGAGGCTCGATGATCTCTGGACTGCGCGCGGTACGGTGAACGTCGCCGATGTCGCCCTCCGCTTCCGGCTGTGCCGCGACTGGATCGAGCCGCTCGCCCGTCACCGGATCGACCTCATATTGGTCGACCACGGTGGCTTCGATCCACCCATAGGCCAGCGCCGCATCCGCGACCGTTCCGCGCGTGCCATCGAGGCGGATAAAATCCGCGGTCGCGGAAATATGGTTCTCGCCTTCGACGGCAGCGTCGCCGGTGAGGATGCGCAGCAGACCCAGCGAAGCGATGCTCGCCTCAGTGAGCGTTCTAACCTCGCCGACCTGGCTCACGCCATCCTGGTTCGCATCGTTCCAGACGCGGAATTCGCCGAATCTCTCGTCGCCCGCGTCGAGCTGGTTGTTGTTGTTCGTGTCGAACGCTATCAGGCCTTGGAGATCCGTCATTGCGTCGGGATGATCGCCCGCGAACGAGATTTCAGCACCATTGCTGATGACGCCGTCGCCGTTGCGATCGAGCGCGAGCATGGCGTCGTCCGCGCCCACCCAGCCGTTGCGTGTCGTCTGGTGCCCCATGGACATCGCGAACGGCACCTTGGAGTCCTGCATCGAGACGAGCTCGACACCATCGCCGTCGAGATCGAGCACGACGGGCACGACCCAGGAATCGCTGCGTTCGATGTAGCGGATCGTAATCCGGGCAGCATTGCCGGCCGCATCGCGCACCTCGAGTATCGATTCGCCGGCCAAGGTCGTGTATTTCTCATAGAACGGCCACGGCTGGTAGGGATCGCCGACTATCAGTGGGTTCCACCAGCCCTGGACCGTGAATCGACCGTCGGGCTGCAGGATGGCCCAACCGGAGTTGGGCGTCGGCGTGACGAACTGGCCCCAGTCTTCGGTCACCAGGACGGGAAATTCGGGATGACCATCGTAGCGCTCGTAGCGAATCTGGAAGCGGGCGGCCACATGAGTACGGATGACCGCGCCTCCCTCCGGATCGACGCCCGTTAGGTACCCGACGAGGTTGTTCGACGCGGGATCGGGCGTCCAGACCAGCGTCGGTGTTTCGTTGATGTCCGTCACCGCGATCGAGATCGGCTTGTCGACGAAATTGACCCCATCGGATGCACGCACCGTGATCGTCATGCTGCGCTGGTTGGGGTCTTCGTAGTTGAGGGGTGGCGAGGCGAGCAGCAATTGCCCACTTGCGGTGACGCCAAACTTGCCCGCGCCATTCACCATGGTCCAGGTGAGCGGATCGCCATCGGGATCCGTGGCCGCGAGAACCGCACCCGGAATGGCACCGTTCGGACCACCGTAAGTTCCTTCGGCCATCGTAAAGCTCAACGAGGTAACCGTCGGCGCTTCGTTCACGTTGTTGACGCCGATCGTGAACGTTCGATCGAAGAAGAGGCCGCCTGGGTCCGCGACTCTCATGACTATGTTGTGCGACGTAGCCGCCTCGTAATTCGTGGACGTCGGTCCCGCGCGCAGCAATCCGCCGGCATCAACACTGTAGCGGCCGCCGGCCGTGTCGACGAGGCTGAACGTAAGGCTGTTGTTGTCAGGATCGGTTCCCACGAACGTCACGAGCCCGATTCCCGCGCCCAGTCCTTCGTTGAACGCCGGCGTCGAGCCGACCGAGATGCCCGTCGGCGCTTCGTTCACGTTCGTGACGATGATCGGGATCGCCTCCGAATACGTGAGGCCTCCCGAGTCTGTTACGCGGATCGTCAGGTTATAACTACCGGCCTGTTCGAAATCGAGGTTCGTACCGCCGGTGTACAACTGACCGCCTGACGTCAGGTTGAAGCGTCCACCCATGGTGTCCGCGAGCGCCCAGGTGGCGCTGTCGGCCGGGTCTGCGTCGCTGCGCGTGAATGTCGTGATAAGCGTGTTCGCCGAGGAATTCTCCGCGATGCTCGCGCCGTTCGGCGCGATGTCCGTCGGCCGCGCGTTGATCTCCAGGTTGAGCACCGGCGCCGTAGTCGTCGCGGTGACGCCGTTCGCCACCTCGCGAGTCGTGGCACTGACGGTGAGCGACAGATCTTGGCCCCAGGTCGCCGGCCCCAGCAGTTGCAGGCCCGCGAGCTGCGCGCGCGTGAAGCTCCACACGCCGTTGCCCAGGTTGCTGCCGGCGTTGAACGTGATGCCCGCCGGCACGTTCGAGATGCGGATCTCGAGCGTCTCGGAACCGTCGGTGTCGACCAGCGACGAATCCAAATTCAGCGCGATCGAGCCACCGTCGAACGTGCGCTTGATGGCGGGCGCGATCGGGCTCGCCGCCGTGGGTGCCGTCAGCGTCGGAGCATCGGCGACCGGCGTCACATCGAGCTGGAACACCTGTGTGGTAGATAGGCCGCCGGCGTCCGTGACCGTCAGCTTGATGGCCGTCTGCCCGCTGCGGTTGGGCTGCGTGGACACGTTGAGCGTGCGGTTTCCCGCGCCGTCCATCACGAGCGTGGTCGCGTTCACGATCGAGGTGTCCGCGACGTTGTGGTTGGACGGGCTCACCGCCAGCGCCGTGACCGTGAGGCCGGCGCGCGGCGTGATGTCGTCGTCGATCGCCAGAGCGAGGCTCAGCGATCCGTCCTCGTTGATGGTCTGCGTCCCGACAGCCGCCAGCGTCGGCGCAGCGTTGGGATTCCAGCCCGAGTTCCAGCCCGACTCGAATGCCGCATTGGCGTGCAGCGCGTCATACGCAGCCGTGGTCATCGGCCGCGTGTAGCCCACCATGTGTACGACCAATGCCTCCGCGTTGATGGAGCGTGCGCTCCATGCTCCGGCCAGGAAGAAGTCGACTTTGTAATTGGCGCGATCGGCCGCGGAGGTGACGACGTACCAGTCCTTGATCGTGGTGCGCGCCGTGGTACCCACAGCGGTGACCACGAGATCGTTGCCGCTGCGCTCGAACCACAGGTTGCGATTTGCGATGCCGTCGTAGCCGATGACGTCGATGTCGGCGCCGTTCGGATCGAAGTTGCGGATCTCGTCGGCACCGGAGTTGAGATCCATGCGGTATGTGTCGCTGTCGTCTCCGCCGATGAGGATGTCGCTGCCCGCACCGCCGTCGAGCGTGTCGTTGCCGGCCTGCGCATCGAGCGTGTCGTTGCCGTCGCCACCGATGAGCAGGTCGTTGCCGGCTCCACCGAAAATAGTGTCGTTTCCCGCACCGCCTTCGAGCACGTCGTTGCCGGAAGAGCCCGTGAGATGGTCTGCGAACGCCGTGCCGACGATGCGCTCGATGGTGTCCTGGAATACATCGCCCGAGGCGTCGCCGGCCGTGCCGGTGCCCGCGGCAAGGCTCAGCGTCACGCCGGCCGTCGCACCGGCATAGGTGACCATGTCAAAGCCAGCACCCCCAACCAAGGTGTCGGCACCAACGCCGCCGATGAGCGTGTCATCGCCGCTCTGGCCGCGCAGAGTGTCGTTGCCTTCGCCGCCTTCGAGCTGGTCGTTGTGGTCGCCACCCTCCAGCGTATCGCTGCCGATGCCACCCTGCAGCAGGTCGTTGCCGGAATCGCCGTAGAGCTGGTCGATGCCGTCGCCGCCGCGCAGCGTATCGATGCCGTCACCGCCCCTCAGCGTGTCGTCTCCGGCGCCGCCGTCGAGCGTGTCGTCGCCGATCTGGCCCTGCACAGTGTCGTTGCCGTCGAGACCGCTCAGGATGTCGTTGCCATCACCGCCTTCGATGAAGTCATTGGCGCCGGCGCCGGTGAGCGTGTCGTTGCCGCCGTAGCCGTACATGAAATTCTGACCTGCGGTACCGGTGAGGGCATCGACGCCCGCCGTGCCGTAAAAATAATCGTCGCGATTGGTCACAGCGAAGGCGAACGCGCGCGTAACCGACAATCCGCCGACCCCGCCGTTGCGATCCGTGGCCGTGACGTTCACCGTCACGCTGGTCGCGGTCTCGAAGTCCAGCGCCGTGCCGGCGCACAATCGCAGCTCGCCACCGACCACCTCAAAGCGCGAATCGTCCACCATGAACGCATGCGCGGCGAAATCGTTGGGCTGGCCGGCATCTGGATCTGCGGCCGTGAGCGTCGCCAGCACCACGGCCGGCAGGCTGGTGCCGGTGGGCGGACGGTCGCGCTCTTCGATACTCGTCGCGACACCCGTGGCGTTGATGGCGGTGGGCGCATCGTTCGCGGGGTGGATAGCCACCGTGACCTGCTGCGTCGCCGTGTTGCCGTCCGCATCCGTGACGCGAATGTCGAAAGTTCCCGTGCCGTTGACGTTGGCGTGCGGTGTGTAAGTCCACGCGCCGGTGGTCGCATTGAGATTGAGCGAACCCAGAGCGGGTGCCGTCGCGACCGCGTATCCGGTGACGTTGTTGTCGGGGTCGGTCGCCTGCACGGAGCCCGTGAGCGCGGTGTCCTCGTTCGTGGACAGGCTCTGCGGGATCACGATGGGCGCCGCGGCGCCGTGCTCGAACCAGAAGTCATCGAGAGTGTGGGCAATGCCCTCCGGCATACTGGCGGGCGCGCTCGCGGAGGCCGCGGTCATCGCCGTGATGAGCGGAGCGGCGAATGACGTGTAGAGCAGCTGCGAATCTGCCGCTATGTAGGCGAGACGCGTTGGCGAGCTGGCAGCGTAGTAGCCTTGTACCGTGACGACCGAGGAGCCGCCGATCACGGCGATGCGCAGATCGTTGCCGGCGCGCGTGAGCCACAACCGCGACGACTCCACTCCCGTGAAGGCAATCGAGTTGTCGCCCGCGGCATCGATGATGGTGTCGGCGCCCGAATTCGCATCGAACGTGAACCGGTCGTTGCCGGCGTCGCCCTGAAGCTGGTCGTTGCCCGCGTCGCCCGAAAGGCTGTCATTGCCATCGCCGCCGCGCAGCGTGTCGTTACCTGCGCCACCCTGGAGCGCATCTTCGCCGGCATCGCCCCAGAGCTGGTCGGCGCCGGCATCGCCGGCGAGCCGGTCGTCTTCGGTGCCGCCCTGGAGCACATCGTCTCCATCGCCGCCCGTGAGCTCGTCGCTGCCCGCGTCGCCCCAGAGCTGGTCGTTGCCGATCTCGCCGCTCACCGAGTCGTCGTCCGCGCCACCGCGCAGCGTGTCGCCACCGGCGCCGCCGGTGAGCACGTCTTTGCCCGCATCACCGGACAGCGTGTCGACACCGTCCCCTCCGTAAAGGAGGTCGTTATTGTTGCCGCCCTCGAGGATGTCGTCGCCCGCTTCGCCCGTAAGATTGTCGTCGCCGTCACCACCCCGCAGCGTGTCATTGCCCTCGCCGCCGCCGAGCACGTCGTTGCCCGCGTTGCCGGTGAGCAGGTCATTGCCACCCAGGCCGCTGAGGCGATTCGCACGTGCATCACCGGTGAGCGTGTCACCGAAGCCTTCCGAGCCCACGACGTTTTCGATGGTGGATACGCCGCTGACCGCGACGATGATGTCCGTTGCAGCGTGGCCGCCCGAGACCACGCGCGTGGCGAGGTTGATGTTCACTGCGGCGTTCGAGCGCACGTAGCGAATCGTGTCGCCATACGAACCGACGTTGGTGGCGTCGACATTTTCGCCCGCCGACACCGCGTCATTTCCGCCGTCGAGCGTGTCGTTGCCGGCACCACCCTCCAGGATGTCATCGCCATCGCCGCCCTGCAGCGTGTCGTTGCCGGCGCCACCGGAAATGACGTCATCTCCTGCCAATCCGCTCAGGGTGTTGGCATTGCCGTCACCGATGATGAGATCGCCAGCGGTACTGGCCGCTTCGCCCATCAACACGAGGCGCGTGAGATCGGTCGTGAGACCGTCGCGAAGCTGCAGCACATCGACCGCGCGATTCAGATCGTTCTGGCCCAGGATCGTGACGAAGTGACCGGACGCGTAGGTGATGCGCAGATCCGCGCCGCTGTTCAGCCACTCGAAAGTGAGGTCGGCGATGCCGACGTTCACCAGCGCTGTGAGATCGAGCGTATCGAAGCCGCCGACTCCCGCGACGACGCGCTCGCGTACGGTGTACGAACTGCCCGAGATCGGGCGCGTGACACCGGCCGAAGCGTTCCACTGATTGGCGTTGGACACCCACTCGCCAGTCGGTGGAAGGCCCTTGGATGAGGGCGTGGTTGCCGCCGGATACACAAAATCGACATTGTCGCGCGACCGGTACACTTCTTCACCGGTGTCACGCCGCGTGATGACTAGACGAAATGCGCGGTTGCTCCCCGTGACACCGAGATGAGTCCAACTCGCCTGGTACTGGGTCGAATTGAAGGCGCCATTGCGCGCGATGATTTCTTCCGTCACGAATGGCACGTCGATGAGCGTGTCCTGGCCGCCCGAGGCATCGATCTCGTACACATCGTCGCCCGCTCCACCGCCGAGGAAATCGTTGCCGGCGCGTCCACGAAGCAGGTTGTCGCCGGCGTCGCCGCCGAGCCGGTCGGCGCCGCTGGTGCCCTCCAGGCCTTCGATGCCGATGTACTGGTCAGCGGTCGCGAAGCCGGTGTTCGTATCTGGCGCGTTCAGGAAGGCCCGAACCGAGTTGTTCGGCGAGGCGGCATTGGCGTACGAAGCGATGTCCGTGCCGCTGCCGCCGACCAGGATATCGTTGGACTCGCCGCCCTCGAGGACATCGTCGCCGGCGCCCCCGTACAGAACGTCGCTACCACCCTCGCCGCGCAGGATGTCGTTGCCGCCGTGGCCGACGAGGATGTCGTCACCGTTTCCGCCGCTGATGGTGTCGTCGCCGCTGTTCGCGGTGATCCAGTCGTTGACGGCGGTGCCGGTGAGGATGTCGCTTCCATCCGTGCCCGCGCCGATCAGATTGAGCGCGGTGATGTCGTGAATGCCGGTCGCCAGGAACGCAAAGCGTTCGATGGGCGCACCCGCGACGTACCAGTCTCGCAGGAAAATCCGGTCCGAGACGGACGCGAAAGCCGCATCGCCCTCGTTCGCCACGACGGCGATGTCGAGGTCGTTGCCCTGCCGTTGCAGCATGAGGTCCTGAATGTCGATACCCGCGCCGAACTCGAGGGTGTCCTGGGTGCCCGAGTTGCCGCCGAGTGCGCCGCCGACGGCACCGAGGTGCCGGCGCAGCGTGACAGTGCTGTTGACGTAGTCGTATACGCCTATCCACTTGGAACCGTCGAACACGACGACGCCGCTCTTGGTGATGACGCCCGTGGCGGCGTCGCGCAGGTAGCCGTTGATGTAGCTGCCGTTCTGGTAGACGACTTCCCAGTTGTCGATGTAAGCGTCCATGATCGAGTCGCTGCCATCGCCGCGTTGGAACTTGAAGATGTCGTTGCCTTCCCCGCCGACCGCGGTGTCGTTGCCGCGGCCGCCGGCGAGCAGGTCGGAGCCGTTGCCGCCGTTCAGCGAATCGTTGCCGTTGTCGCCGAACAGCGTGTCGCTGCCGAGCGCGCCGATGAGAACGTCGTCGCCGCGGCCGCCGGAGAGCATGTCGTTGTCTTCGTCGCCGGCCACCAGGTCGTTGCCGTCGCCACCGAAACCGAAGTCGTCTCCATTGAGGCCGAACATGGTGTCGTTGCCCGCGCCGCCGTAGATGAAGTCGGCGGCGTCGGTGCCGATGATGGTGTCTGCCAGTCCGCTGCCGACGATGTACGAGCCCATGTCCGCGATGCGGATCTCTTCGCCGTCGGTGAAGCGCAGCCATTCCACACGACGCGAGGATTCAAACCAGTCCTTGATCTGTATGCGGTCGCCGAGATCGCGGCGCACGCCCGCTTCATCGACCCAGGTGAGCTGGATGATGAGGTCATTGCCCGGCGTCGCGGCGCTGCCGGACCTGCGGATCAGCAGATCCTGCAGGCCGATTCCAAACCCGAACGCGATGGCGTCCTCACCGCCCTTGACGGTACCGTCTATCGATACGTAATCGCCGTCGCCGCCCCAGTTGCGTGCCAGGGTGCCCGCGGCTATGCTCTGCATGCGAGAGTAGATGAGGTCATTGGTGAAACCCGGTAACGAGTCCGGGCTCGACTCATCGAAGATGACATCCCAACCGTCGCCATACCCGAATACGTACTGGTCATTGCCGGAACCGCCGAGAATGCGCGCCTCGCCGTTGGCGCCGCGGTCGTCGCCGGCGCCGCCCGCGAGTATGTCCGCGCCCGCTCCGCCGCGCAGGGTGTCGACGCCGTCTCCGCCGCGCAGCCAATCGCTGCCGCTCGAGCCGTAGAGCAGGTCGTTGCCGGCGCCACCATCGAGCAGGTCGCCGTTGCTGGCCGTGCCGAGGGCGAGCGCCACCAGGGTGGCGTCGGAATCGGAGAATTGGTAGTTAGCCGGCCGGGCAGCGAACAGACGGTCGTCGCCGTCTTCGCCGAACAGCCAGTCGTCGAGCGCGCCGCCTACCAGCGTATCGTCGCCCGCGCCGCCGAGAACGTCGTTGCCGCGATCTCCTGCGAGCACGAGGTCGTTGCCATCCTCCGCGTAGATGAGTGCCGCGACGTCGATGAGCAGCGCGCCCGTTGCGGCTTCGCCGTCGATCGTGAGGCCAGCGGTATTTCCAAGCGTGCTTCCGGAAATGGCGATCGAATCGTCGCCGCCCGAGCCGACGATGACGTTTTTGTCCTGGGAATCGATGGTATCGCCGAGCGCCCCAACGAAGTCGCCATCGGCATCGAAATACTGGAATACCCGCTCCCTGGATTCGGTGATGCCGACCAGCAACCTCGTCGGCGACACCGAGATGCCGTCGAGCTTGTTATTGCCGGTTTCATCGAGGAACGCCGCCCACCCGCCGATCCAGTCCAGCGCACCCCGGCGATGAAGTCCGAGGTCGATGGCACTTCCTATGATCGCGGCCCAAACCGCGCCTGCTGTGGAATCGGGCTCTGCCTGAATGAGCGCGCTGACCGCGGCCGCATTCTGCATGAGCTTTGTGTACTCATCGGCGAGCGAGAGGTTGCCGAAGAGAGCGACCGGATCGAATGCATTCGCGATGTTCAGCGTCGCCGGATCGATTGGAGAGGGCATCCCCCGGCTTCCGCGCACGAATTTTACGAGCGGAATTGCGGTCGAATCGATGCCCATCCGCAGGAAGCTCGCCGCAATGGCACGCTTCATGTAGACATTGCCACCCACCATGCGCGGCATCATGTCTGCGAGCGCCACGAGCACACCGAGGCGTACGATCTTGTCAACGTCTTCCAGGTCGAGAACGGTCAGGTTGTTGCCGTTCGAATCGCGGGTGACATATTGGAAGCGCGTGTTGCGCGCGCGGTATTCCCCGAAACGAACCTGGTCCGCGTCGACGAGGTACGAACCGGTCGCGCGAAGGATGGCAGCCAATGTTTCGCCCACCGTTTGGGCAATGGCATTCGTCGCGTGCGCCGTGCCGCCGTTCTTTGTGTAGATGCCCGTGAGGAGAAAGCCCTGGCCGTCCTGGTTGAATGTCAGTTGCGCGCCGGATTTCATCGGCCCACCGAGCAGGCTGCCGATGAGTCCGCCAAAGATGTAGCCGACGAACGCGCCGACTAGATAGCCGACGGGTCCAGCCACCAACCCGCCAATGGCCATCGCGCCGAACGCCGACCCGAGCTGGGCACCGATCTGGCCGGCCTGCGTCGGAAACTGGACCAGCTCGGACGCTAGATAGGTGCCGAGGAAGCTCGCTGCCGCGTTCAACAGTCCGGCTGGAACGCCCGAGCGCCACGCGCCTGCCTGGAATACGGGCGTGCCGTCGACCAGGCTGGTGATGATGTTGTTGGCGATGATGCCTATGGCGGAGCCGCCGACCGTGGTCAACGCATCGGCCCAAGGTCCGTCGATGCCCAGGTCGGCGACCACCTCGCCCCACAGATATGAACTCACCGCGCCGATTCCTGCCACACGCAGTTCCTGCGGAAGCCGCTCGAATGCGTCCGAGAGCGACAACCCGGGCGAGGACAATGCCGCCGCGAGATCCGAAGTGAATGTGCTCAAGACCGTGCTGACCGCGATACGGCCCAGTGGATCCTCGATGTCCAGCCGCGACATGAGTAATGAACTGAACATGCTGCCGAGACCCGCGGCGGTCAGGGTCAACAGCTCGGAGTCTCTTCGGACGGCGACGAGGGTTTCCAAATCGGGGGTTATATCGCCGCTGACATCCAGCCGGCCCAACTGCACCACCGAAACCGGAGTGTCCTCGGGAACTTCGATGTCGACATCCGGCATGTCGACGTGGATCACCGGATCTTCCATCAGCGGCTCGGGAATGGGAGCCAGCGTCCACGCTCTCTGCTCCGTGGTCAGATATCCGGCGAAGGGATTCCCGGGTTCATTGACCAGCGTGTATGCGTACTTGATGTCCGGCATGGGGCTGCCGGGCGCGTTTCCGTTCAGGCGGTTGACCCGCGCGAATTCATCCCTGGCGACAGTGATGGAGGAGTCCAGCATTCCAGCGATGTACTCTTTCCACGGGCCGGGCACCGGCTGGTCCTTGGGTACCTCGATGTAACTGGTGGTGGCGGTCATGCCACCGTCGTGGCGCCGGCCGACGACCGTGACCTGGTAGATAGGCTCGCCCCACTGGTTGGTGCCGGTGATCAGCATCTGCGTGCCCGCGTTGTCCTCCGCGAAGACGACGGTTTCGAGCTCTTTGCCCGTCATGAACTGATAGGCCGCCTTGATCGCGTCGTTGTACAGCGGCAGGCGCCGCATCATGAGTTCGTGCACGTTGGCGAGTAGTTGCAGGACATCCAGGAAATCCAGTCCCGGTGTGACCAACGGGCCGATTGCCTTCAACAACGCCCTGCTGGCGGCCGAAGGCGGACGGCCGTTTCCGGTCAGGATGTCGGACAACGCGGCCTTCACCTGCGCAAGGCTGGCCCGGGAAGTGCCGCTGCCGATGAGGTGAGCCTCCTGGAGTGCGTTGCGCTGTGTGATCAAGGCATCGCGCTCGGCTGCCAGGGAAGCGCGCGTGGGACCGGACGCAGTCTTGATGGCCTCGTCGACTGCCGTGATCTGGGAATCGAGGGCCTGCGTCACGATCTTCAGGTTCTCGAAGATTTCCGTGAACGCAGTTTTTGCATCCCGATCGCTCAAGTCGATGCCGCGGCGCTGCGCTTCGGCAATCATCGCTCGCAGACTGTCGCGCGCGGCCGGCGTGCCGTCGGTCATGCCGAGTAGACCGTCGCCGAGATCCCGCATCACTTTGATTTCGAGCGCGCGTGCGGCGGTCAGGGGTGCGCTTGCGACCAGGCGGTTGTGAGCGGCTAATACCTCGGTGGGAATGACGCCACTTGCAAGAATACGGTTGCGCGCATCGACGCTCAGCGCCTTGAAAGTATCGGTTTCCTGGAAATACGCGATGTCCCTGCTGTTGAAGATCATGCGATTGCCGAATTCGCCGGCTGCATCCATGAGATTCGTGGTCTTGAACTGAATCCTGTCCACTTCGAAGCGGAGCTGATTCACGATCTCCGTGCGCACCGCGACTTTCGCAGCTTCACGCGCCTGCGGATCGGCGTTTGCATCGAGCGCGACGTTGATGACGTCTCCGAGTTGCCCACGGACACGCGAGAGCGCTTCACTCAGGCGCTCTCCGACAACAGCAGTCATAGCCGGATGACTTCCGATATGCGGCGCATCGAACCCCAGGAAATTCTCGAGCGCCACGTTTCCCGGCAACCGCTGCAGGTTTTCCGGGCCGTTGAAATCGAAATGAATATCGGATCCGCCCACGTCTCGGAACAGCTTGACGATGTCATGCGTTTTCGACTCGAACAACTGTTTCGGAATCGTGTGATTGCTCTGATACCTCGGTAACCCGTTGCCGCGCACAGCCAAGACACCCATATTCCTCTCCTCGCTATCGGTCGCTTATTGTTTTCAGTCCGCGTAATCGAGCTCGAGCACCTGACCGGTTGCGAGCTCCTGGAACAGGACCCCGCGCACCCGAGCCGCTGTAAGCGCTTCGGCGAGCTCTCGCGAAACCAGGATCTCGTGCCGCAGGAACGAATCCCTGCAAATGTGGACACCCACGTCAGCGCCCGGCTTGATGGCGCGT
>JAYTOI010000069.1:0-15678 GCA_043747875.1 Pseudomonadota bacterium
GACCGCGAGGTCGAGCGCTTTCATGATCCGCACGCCGGCCTCCGCCGGCAGCCGGCAATTCAGCACCAGCGAGCCGTCATCGTCGTATCGAAAGCTCACCGCCCGGTTTCGCTGCTGCCGCGCCTCACGCGACAACTCCTCGGCCTCCTGGCAACGGCGATAGGCCCGCACCAGTTTCTCGACGTGCTGCGCTGTGCCGTGCTCGGCGATCATCAACAGGTAGTCCTCGGTCGCAGGCTCGGCAACGCGCGTGAGCTCGCGCACCTTGGAATAGCTCAACCTTCCGCCCGCCATGGCCGCGGATATCTTTGGCAGCTTCTCGAGCGTATGCGCGACCCGCACTTTCTCCCGCGCCGCGCCCATGGCGATTCCGCACTTCCAGTTCAGCCAGTGGGCACACGACTGCGTCGCGCTGTCCGACCAGCCATTGCGCCGATCGAACTCGGCGATCAGCAGCAGCCAGCGGTGATTCGCCGCGTTGAGGTGACCAGCAAGAGTGCAGATGTCCGCCGCGAGCTCATCGATCGAACGCATTGCCTGCTCCGTGATTTGCGGGTGCTGTGTATGCGTACAGTATACGCGTCGGCACAGGCAAATGCTGCGCCAAATGCCATGATTCCAGTAGTTAGCCTGTGATCACTTTGCGTTCCGCGTCCGACTCTCTCCGGTCTCGGCAAAGGGACCATCGGTGATCGACAGCTTGCCGTTGCGGCGGAGGGTGACGCGCTTGCCGAACTTGCTCGGTTTGATCCCGTCGGCGCCTTTCAGTATCCCCGCTTCACCATCTCTTCGTTGAAGCGGATACCCCGTTTGATATCGGGGAATTGGATACGGCGGCAATTTGCGGCCGTCTTTAACCCTAAGTGAATGAAAATTCGAGGGATTGCTGCAACCGTCGCGGACGGTGACAGCGAATCGGCGTTGGCGTTTCCTGCGCGGCAAAGCTGCAGGCAGCACGCCGTTCGCTGAGATTCACCCCTAACTACATAAGATCGAAGCGTCTCTCCATACTTGCGTTCGACCCGTGCTTCGGTAGGCTCTCAGCTTTAACTTCAAGGAGGGAAAGCAATGGCCACGACGACCACCGACCTCTATAAAGCCGTGATGGGGAAAGGAGAAGATTTCGCGATCGAAATCGGCACTCTTCCGTCCGAGGACGTCCTCGATCCGCGTTGGGAGGATTCTCAGTACTACAATAAAAAGAAAAAGATCTGGATAACCAGCAGAGCCGATGTGAAATTTGTGGACGGCAAGGTTCAACCCGGCGGCGGAACCTCGTTGCACGACAAACCAAAGTGGTTTTCTGTGCCGGACTTCTGGATTCCCGCAGGTACAGAGTATTCCGACGAGATCCACATCCAGAAGGACGACGACGAAACAGCGTCACCGCGCAATCCGAAATTGAAGGGCTATCACTACCAGCTCGAGGTCCGGACGGCCATGACGATGGAGACTTTTAAGGGCTATTTGAGCAATATGGCGCGGGCCGCAGTGGCAAGGCAGTGCGCCATCGGCAAAAAAGAGCCCATCGAGGTCAAGAAGTAGCGTTCACCAGAAAGGTCCGTCATGCCGGAGATCAAGGTCCAGACGATGTGCGTAGCGATCGAATCGATCGCCGAGAAGATTCGACTCTTGCGCGAGATCCTGCAAAAGGAAGGCGATGATGCCGACCTCGAGCAGATGATCGAAGACTACACGCGGGCCGCGGCAGACCTCGAACGCGCGTACGACAAGGAGGCAGAGACCATGATCAACCTGCCACCGTACGACGCGCTGGTGCGCGAGGCGCCGGGCTGAGCCGCCCTTACGCCCTCCGCAACCGCGCCCTCTCAAACTTTTCCGCCAGCTCCCTGAACCTCCTCGCGCTGCGGTCGAACATCGCGCGCGGTCGGGTTCGAATGCCGGTCGGCGTCTTTTTCCGCCTGGATACAGGCCACTCGCGCCGCCTCCGCCGCGTCCCGTAGCTCATCGTCTTCGAGGTGCAGGGTGCTCATTGCGCGAAAGATGCCGTCACTTTTTCGCGTCGTCCATTCAGTAGTTCCGCCCGCCCGGACCTGTATGAAACGCGCGTACAATCGGCCTCCATGTGCTATTCCGCCCAGCTCCAAGCCGCGTACATGGAGTACCGGCGCCGTACCGGCGCAGAAATGGACATCGATCAGTTCGTGGAGATCTTCGGTGCCCGCATCGTCGATTCGAGCATCCGCATTCCGCGCGCCATCGAGCGCTGGTTCGACGCGCCGAAGACGGAGCAAGAGCGCCAGATCAAGGCGTCGATCGACCAATACCGCGGCGCGGAAATCGCCAAGCTCGAGCGCGAGGCATTCGCGCAGAAGAAGCGGCTCGCCGATGCCGAGCGCACGCTGGCCAGCAAGACGACGAAGGCTGCCACCGAGAGCAAGCGCATCGCAACTAACAAGATCGAGCAGGCGCTGACGCGGCTCGAGCGCCTGAAGGCTGTGACGCCTCACCCGGCCGAGGCGCGCATCTTCCCGATGAACTACGCGCCGATCGTCATGCAGCTCGGTGACCGGCGCGTGCTGCGGCTCGGCCGCTACCACTGCCGCAAGCCTGACGAGTCGGCGTTCGTCGACCGTCAGTTGCCGGGCCTGTACAACGCGCGGCGCGACTCGCTCGGCAAATACTGGCGCGAACAGTTCGGCGCGACGCACGCGGTGATGCTCGTGGACTCGTTCTTCGAGAACGTGGAGCGCAACGGCAAGAACCAGGTGCTGCACTTCGTACCGAAACCGGCCGGCACCATGTTCATCGCCTGTCTGTGTTCGCAGTGGCGCGACCCGAAGGGTGGCCCGGCCCTGCTCTCATTCGCCGCCATCACGGACGAGCCGCCGCCGGAGGTTGCGGCGGCGGGGCATGATCGGATGATCGTCAGCCTGAAGCCTGAGCATCTGAACGCGTGGCTTGCGCCCGCGGGCCGTTCTCTCGACGAGCTCCAGGCAATCCTCGCGGATCGACACACCCCGTTCTACGAGCACGAGGTGATGGCGGCATGAGGTCCGTTTTTCCAGCCGTGGCTCGCTGATCCAGCGGACCTAGGACCGTCTTAAGACACGTGATCTGCGTCTAACTTCAATCCTCCTGCCGCTTTCGGGACGAGCGGAGGGCTCGCGCTTCGGTAAGCTCCCTCGCAGTTTTCATGGAGGGAAAATCAATGGCGACCACCACCACCGATCTCTATCGTTCCGTCATGGGCAGGGAGAGAAAATTCAAGATCACTGTGGGCCTGTATCCCGGCGATGGCATGCTCGATCCGCGCTGGGAGAACACGACGTACAAAAGCAAAGGCGTCGAGAAGACCAGCTTTGCGGACGTGACGGTCGTGAAAGGCGTGAAAGAGGCGGAAGTGGTGCCCGGCGGCGGCACCTCGCTGCACGACGTATCGGGCTGGTTCAAGTGCCCGGAGTTCTGGATTCCCGAAGGCACTGAATACTCCGCAGAGATCAACATCAAGAAAGACGCCGGTAAAAAGACTTCCGCCGGCACCGGCGTGTCGGGCCATCACTACCAACTGGAGGCCCGCACGCAGATGACGGTGGTGTCTTTCAAGGGACACCTCGACAATATGGCGCGCGCAGCGGTCGTGCGACAGGTCGCGCTGGCGAAGGTCAAGTAGCAGAGAGAACAGGATGGTTATGCCGGAAATAAGCCACAAGACGATGTGCATCGCCATTCAGGCGGTGGCCACGGAAATTCGGGCGCAGCGCGAGGACTTCGCGGCTGGCGACGGGCAGCCCGAAGACCAGCAACTGCTCGAAGACTACATCGCGGCGGCGGAAGATCTCGAGCGCGCGTATGACATAGCCGCGGAGACGGTGCTCAATCTGCCGCCCTACGACATGCTGGTGGGCATCGGAAAAGGCTGAGCCGCAGACAAGAAGTCGAGGTGACGCGAGGCGGCAAAACGGCCTATCCTCGCGCCCCATGTACA
The DNA here is from genome assembly GCA_043747875.1 of Pseudomonadota bacterium. GTDB lineage: Bacteria > Pseudomonadota > Gammaproteobacteria > Steroidobacterales > Steroidobacteraceae > CADEED01. The sequence continues at coordinate 3,950 of JAYTOI010000069.1, forward strand.
CCCACATCTTCTCCCAGTTCAAAAAGCAGCTCGGCCAACTCGACCAGTGGCTGGGCACCGCCGCCGAATACGCGAAGTCCAAGAACTTCGACCCGAACGTATTCCCCACCCTGCGTCTCGCCGCGGATCAATTCCCACTCGCGCGCCAGGTGCAGATCGCCTGCGATACCGTGAAGCTGTCCGCGGCCTTCCTCACCGGCAAACCGGCGCAGCCGCAGGAAGACAACGAAACCATGATCGAGCAGTTGCAGGCGCGCGTCCGTTCCATCATCACCCTGCTCGATGGGCTCACGGCAAAGGACTTCGAAGGCGCCGCCACGCGCGTGGTGAGCCAGCCACGCTGGAAAGGCGAATGGATGACCGGCGAGGACTACTTCGTCGAGCACACCGTCCCTAACTTCTTTTTCCATCTCACGACGTCGTACGCCATCCTGCGCCACAACGGCGTGAGCATCGGCAAGCGCGACTATCTCGGCGTGCAGTCGAAGCGGCCGGCGGCGGCGTAGTCGCTACATCTGCCGGAACAGGTGCAGATAGGTCCGGCTCACCGGCAAGACCTCCTGCCGTCCTTTCAGATGAATGTCCGCCGTTTCATTCGAGCCGCGCGTGACGTGACTGACCGCGCGCAGGTTGACCACCACCGAGCGATGCACCTGCGCGAACTGCGATGCATCGAGCTGCGGGATGAGATCCTTGAGCGCGGTGCGGATCACCGCCTCGCGCGCCTCTCCGCTCTCGTCGCGCCAGGCGATCTGCGTATATTTTTCTTCGGCGCGGAGGAAATCGATGTCCTGCACGGCAATGAGCCGAACGGTGGACCCCACCGACGCACGCACCCAGTGCAGAGGCTGCGGCGCGGCGCTGGTACCGAGCGACGGGTTCAGGGCCTGGGCCAGCTGCTGCAACAACGCCTCCGGGTCGAGCGCAGGCGTGGCCGCGCGCATCCGCTCCTGCAACCTTTGCACGGTCTCGGCGAGGCGCGCCGGCTCGACGGGCTTTACGAGATAATCCAACGCACCCTGCGCGAATGCCTGCACCGCGTACTGATCGAAAGCGGTGACGAACACCAGGTGCGCACGGCGACCGATGTGCTGCGCGGCTTCGACGCCCGTCTTGCCGGGCATCTGCACATCGAGAAAACAGATGTTGGGCCGGTGCGTTTCGAACTGCTCGATGGCTTCGCGCCCGTTGCGCGCCTGTACGATCTGCAACTCCGGCCACGCGCTCGCGAGCAGCCGCACCAGCGCCTCGCGCAGCAGCGGCTCGTCGTCGGCCACGAGAGCGGTGGGACGTTTGTTCATTCGGCCTCGCGCACGCCGAAAACGATCTCCGCGCAGACGCCGTGCGGCGCCGTTTCGGTCAGCGCGAGCTGCGAGTCGCTGCCAAACGCGAGCTTCAATCGTTCACGCAGATTCGCGAGCCCCGTACCGAGGCCTCGGCTCATGTTTCTCAAACCAATGCCGGTGTCCGTCACGCGCATCACGCAGCGTCTCTTGCCGACCTCCTCGTGGCGCATCCAGATGTCGACGTCGATGCGGCCGCCCGCCTCGCCCGGATCGATGCCGTGTCGCACGGCATTCTCGACCAGCGTCAGCAGCGTCATGGGCGGACAGTGCAGTCGCGCCGCAGCCGGATCGAGGTGGATGGCGTACTGCAACCGGTCCGGTATGCGCATCTGCATGAGATCCAGATAGGCGCGCACCAGCTCGACTTCGTTGTCCAGCGTGGAGGTTTGCGAGTGCATGCGCGGCACCGCCGCGCGTAGATAGGCGATGAGGCTCGTCAGCACCTTCGACGCCTGCGGGGAGCCGGAGTCCACCAGCGCCTGCACGTTCGCCAAGGTGTTGAACAGGAAATGCGGCTCGACCTGCGCCTGCAGCAGTCGCAGGCGCGCGTCCGACTCGCGCCGCTCGAACTCGCTGCGCTCCAGCTCGAACGTGAACGCCTGCTCGCGCGCATACGCGTCGCGTTGCCGCAGAATGGCGCCGATGGCGATCCACGGCGCGAACAGCAGTCCCGCGCCGATCATCCCGCCGTAGGTGTGCCGATCCATTGCGCCGGTGATTCCGCAAACGAACCCGACGGCGATGGGCAACACCAGGACCATGCCTAGCAACCTGAGCACCGTTCGCGGCAGCCAGTTCGGCAGGCGACGCGGCCGCGTCTCGAACGATCCGAACACCAGCAGGATCGCTGCTCCCACGAACATGGCGCGCAGCACGTCGGCGGGTAATGCGGTGCGAGCGCCGTTGCCGATGCCGATGAGCACGCCAAAGGCTGCGGACACCGCGAGCGTGAAGCGCAGCCGCGGCCACGCGAAAATGCGCGCGAAGCCGGTACGGGGCGGTGAAGCAGGAGACGCCATGGCGCGACTATAGAACAAGGACGGCGCCTCGCACGCGCACCCATGCGCGAGCGACATATGCCGGCCGCCGTTCGTCGGCACCGGTCGTAGCTCGGCTGCCGCCGGCGGTCGGCCGTCGCATGGGCAACCACGCGCATCGCCGCGGATCCATAGTTCGCGCATGAAACTACGCAATAAGATCTTCATCGGTGTGGCCACGGTGTTCGTGCTCGCATTTCCCGCGCTGCTCATCACGGCCGGTCATGACTCGCCCTGCCCGCCGGTCGTCGCGCTCATGGACGAGAAGCCGATGCGCGCCGCCATGCGCCGTTGTTATGGCGTGCCGCAGGGCCTGCGGGTGGAGCGCATCGCCAAACCCATTCCCCGCGACGATCAGGTGCTGATCGAAGTGCGCGCTTCGAGCGTGAATCCCTCCGAGTGGTTTGGCGTCACCGGCCAGCCGCAGGTGATTCGCCTGTTCAACGACGGCATCGGCAGGCCGGGTACGACGCGCGTGGGATACGACATGGCGGGCATCGTCGAGGCCGCGGGCGCGAACGTCACGCTGTTCAAGCCGGGCGATGAAGTGTTCGGCGGCGTGGGCGGCGCACTGGCCGACTACGTCGTCGCGCGCGAGCAAGGCGCCATCATCATCAAGCCCGAGAACCTGTCGTTCGAGGAAGCCGCCGCGATTCCGATTGCCGCCATCACCGCGCTGCAGGGCCTGCGTGATCACGGCCACATTGCCGCGGGAAAGAAAGTGCTGATCAACGGTGCCTCCGGCGGCGTCGGAACCTACGCCGTGCAGATCGCGAAGGCGCTCGGCGCCGAGGTGACCGGCGTGTGCAGCACGCGCAACGTGGAGCTGGTGCGCTCGCTGGGCGCGGCTCACGTCGTCGACTATACCCAGGCTGACTTCACCGAAGGTGAGGCACGGTACGACCTGATCCTCGACAACATCGGCAATCATGGGTTTTCCGATCTGGCGGACGTCCTGAAGCCCGACGGGGTCATTGTCGTCGTCGGCGGCCAGAAGAACGGTACGTTTCTCGGGCCCATCAAGCGCGTGGTGTGGAGCAAGATCGCGGGGCTGTTCGTGGAGCCAAAGCTCACGTTCTTCATCGCCAGCGTGAACAAGGCGGACCTGGAGTTGCTGGCGGGACTGGCGCGAGAAGGCAGGCTGAAGTCGGTGATCGACCGGCGCTATCCACTCGAAGAGGCGGGCGCCGCACTCGAGTACCTGGGCGGCGGGCATGCTCGGGGGAAGGTCGTTGTCACCATCCACTGAAAGTATCGCGGAGCTCGTCACGCAGGTGAGCCACGCGGCCGATGACACGGCCAGGGGAGCGGCGCTTCGCCGGGGATTCGGAAAGCTGAGGACCGAGCTGCAACTCCATCCGGCCGAATCCCCGGCCTCCGCCCTCTTCGAATCCGCGGCGACCACCGCGCGTGTCGTTGCAGTCGATTGTCTGCCGCTGGCGATCGCCTTGGTGATGCACCTCTATCCACTGTGCGTGCTGAGGTGCGTGCCGCTGCCGTGGTGGAGCGCCGCGAATCTGCAGCGTTCCCGGCTCCTGCGCGCCGTCGACCACCGCGCTCTGATTCTCGCGAATGCCGGCAGCGAGCGCGCCGCCGGCGCGCATGCACCGGTGACCCTGACGCGGACGCGCGATGGAATCCGTATCGACGGCACATACGATTACGTGTCGCTCGCGAGCGTGGCGGATGTCGTGTTGTTCAACGCGCCGCTCGCCGGCAGCACCGGCACCATGTTCTGCGCCGCCGATATGCGGGAAGACAGCGTGCGCATCGGCGGCTCCCGGTTCCGCGGCAGCATGCGGTGGTCCGACACGCGTTCCGTGACGTTCGTGAATCATCGCGTGCCAGCGCATCGCACCATCGCGATTCCCAGCGAGTCCGCCCTGCAGTGCATGGCCCAGTATCAACGAAGCTGGTTCCAGCTATTGCTCGGCGAAGCGTACCTGGCGCGGATCGAGCGCCTGCATCGGGATTGGGATGTGCCGCGCTCCTGCGAGCAGATCGCGAGCCTCAATGAGCTGGCGCAGCTGCGGGAATACGCATTGCGTTTGTTGGACGAGGCCACCGCGCCGAGCGCCATGGAGTCGCTGTCGCGGGTCGCCGCGGCGATGAAGCTGCGCATCTCGTGGCTGGCGCAGGCGACTGCTGCCACGGTGCGACCCTTCGATGCCGTGGCGGCGGATGAGCTGGGCTACTTCCGGCGGCAGCCGACGTCGGATGAAAGGATTCTGCAGAGCATTGGCGCGGAGGTTGCGGCGTAGCTCGCCTGAGGGCTGCTTCTGAGGCATTAGATAGCCCCTTGCATCTTTCGCGCTTCTGGCCAACGATCCGGCATGGCAACGACTGACTGGCGTCTCGCCTCTGGCACCTTGTGGGCGCTTGGACTGTTGTCTGCTCCAGCGTCGCACGCCGCTCGGGAACCAGGGGATTCCCCGATCGCGGCATCGGACCTGAAGAAGCTGAGCATCGACCAGCTGATGAATCTCGAGGTGACCTCGGTCTCGAAATTTTCCGAGCGTCTCGCCGAGGCACCGTCGGCGATCTTCGTGATTACCTCCGACGTCATCCGCCGCTCCGGCGTCACCAGCCTGGCCGAGGCCTTGCGCCTCGCGCCCAATCTTCAAGTGGCGCGTATCGACGCGTCGCAGTACGCGATCAGCGCGCGGGGTTTCAACAATGCGGTCGGCAACAAGCTGCTGGTGTTGATCGACGGTCGTACCGTCTACACGCCTATCTTCTCCGGTGTCTTCTGGGACCAGCAGGATGTCATGCTGGAAGATATCGAGCGCATCGAGGTCATCAGCGGACCCGGCGCGACGCTGTGGGGTGCGAACGCCGTCAACGGCGTCATCAACGTCATCTCGCGCGCAGCGAGCGACACGCAAGGTGCGCTGGTGTCGGCGCGCTTCGGCGACCGGGAGACGGGCGCAGCCCTGCGATACGGTGGGCACGCGGGCGACAGCGGTCACTTCCGCGTCTACGCCCAGGGCGCGCAACTGGAAAATACCGGCCGCGCGAACGGCACCGCGGTCGCCGATGGTTTCGATTGGGGGCAGGCGGGCTTTCGCGCCGATTGGCAGTCGGGTCGCGACCAGCTCACCGCGCAGGGCGATGTGTACGCCGGGCGCGCCGAGGATCGCGGCGCGCCGAACTTCGGTCCGGTCGGGCGCATCGAATCTTCCGGCGCGAACCTGCTCACGCGCTGGACACGCAAACTCGAGACTTCACAGTTCCACATTCAGGCGTATGTGGATCACGCGGAACGCACCGACCGCAACACGTTCAGTCCGAATGCGGACGTCTTCGATCTCGAGCTGCAACACAGCGCGCAACGCGGGGAAAACCGCTTCGTCTGGGGCGGCGGCTATCGACATGGCAGCGACGACGTGGACGACGGTGTGTTTCTGGGCCTCATCCCCGCGGGCTTCATCCCCAGCAGCAAAGAGCTCGATTGGTGGAACGTGTTCGGCCATGCAGACTTCAAGGTCGCCGAAAGCCTCACGGTCACTGCGGGACTGAAGTTCGAGCACAACGACTACACCGGTGTCGAACACCTGCCGAGCGTGCGTCTCACGTGGACGGTATCGCCGCACGTCTCGGTGTGGAGCGCCGCATCGCGCGCGGTGCGCGCGCCCTCGCGCATCGATCGCGAGCTCTACCTACCCACCACGGCGCCGTTCCTGATCGCGGGCGGACCGGATTTCGTGTCCGAGGTGGCGCATGTATACGAAGCGGGTTTGCGCGGCCAGGTTGCGAACCGGGTGACGTATTCCGCGACACTGTTCTGGCACGAGTGGGACAAGCTGCGCAGCGGCTCATTCCCGCTGGTCGTGCTGGAAAACAAGATTCGCGGCTCGGCCCGCGGGCTGGAAGCCTGGGGCACGTGGGAAGTCGCGGTCGGCTGGCGCGTCAGCGGCGGGTTGATGACTTTACGCAAACAACTCGAGATGCGGCCCGACAGCACCGACCCCGCCGGCGTGACCAACCCCAATCTATCCAACGATCCCGAGTATCAGGGGATGCTGCGCGCGTCGGCGGACCTCTCGGCCAACCACCAGCTCGACTGGACGCTGCGACATGTGGCGAGGCTGCCGCACCCGGTGGTGCCCCGCTACACCGCGGTCGATCTGCGCTACGGCTGGCGCGTGCGCCCGCAGCTCGAGCTGTCACTGGTCGTGCGCAATGCCTTCGATGCGCAGCATGTCGAGTTCAACGAGGCACCGGCTCGCAGCGAAATCGAGCGCGATGTCTACGGGCAGATTCGCTGGCGATTTTGACGTGCGCAGCCACGTGACGGGCGCACAAGAAGCCGCGACTATTCGCAAGACACGGGCGGCCCCGACGGTGAGCACGAAGTGCCGATGAGCCAGCCGAAAGTCTAGATGGCTAGTTAGGATGGCAGCTCCGATTGGTACAGTTTCCGGTTGAATTGCTCACGCTGCTGTGGCTGCATAACAAGTCTGAGCATGGAGGATTGATGATGGGAACTACGAACGACAGCTCGACTGTTGCTCCTGATGATTCGCACCCAATTGCGAACGCCCGAGAGCAGCGGCAATGTCCTCTACACTTCTGAGATCTCCCGTCGCCCTATCAATCACCGAACGAATCTGCGCAGGGTTAGCCCCAGCTCCAAGGATTCTCTCGGAAATCGCTTGTGCCGTCCGCTTGTTCGCATCTCTGAATAAATGCCAGCCCGCGATATTTCGAATTGCCGTGTGCCTTACCAGCCCGGGCTAGCTATCTAAGCGGCCATTAACTGTGGTTGTTAGCGCTGGCCCCAAAACATCGTGGCTACGAGGGGCGTTTTTTTCGCCTCGTACTCCGGCCCTTCTCAAGCCGCTTGAGAAATTGCCGAGCGACGCCACCTACCGTCGGATCGTTTGTAAGCTCCCCGATCGCCGCCATAGCTCTCGGATCATTTTTTCGCGCCAAGGAGTCCAGCAGCGCCACCCGGGACTCCCCATGGCGGGGGTCTTTAGCCAACGCAATTGCCGTTGTCAGATTTTTGTCATCGCTATGTTCGCCGACGAGCCCCCCAATCGCGGCTTTCGCCTTGAATCCCGTGACATCCGAATCTTTGACGAACAGATCGACGAACACATCCCAGAACTTCTTCGCGTAAGGCCCGGAAATCTGATTCGCGATCGCCCAGCGGATTTGAAATGAATAGTCTCCTTGTAAATGCCGGACCAATACTTCAATTGCGCGGTCGGGCACTTGAGATTTCACGCCGCCGTCCCACAGGGAAGCTATTTGATGCCCAGCTTCAGCGAGATCGTCGACAATTGGCTGCTGCTCGCGAAACAATGCGCGCTGCTTGCGATCGATCTCGTCGTCGGAAGTCATGCGATCTCCACTATCGATATCCTTCGCGTTCCCTTGCACAATCAAAAGCGCACGATCTTCAGAGTACCAGCGACTGCCGCCGCCTCTAACTCTGCGGACAGCTTGGTGTGGGTTCGAACAAAGATCGTGAGTCGGCCTCCGAGCTGCTGCGCGAGACCAACGTAGTCTCGCAGTTGCTGAGTGAATGCGAGGTAACGGACATTCTTAACTTCGCTCATCCGCATCCCTCCGCCTTCACCGCGTGGGCCACAACGTGGCCCCTTAGCCGCCGCGAGCCTATCCTGCCTCGCGTTTCAAACGACACAGATTCATCAGAGAACTTCACCCTCAGCCAACGGCTCCGCACCGTCATAGAGGGTGAACTTTCGACCCCGCGTCAACCAATCGACCGGCGCATCGTCCACCAAGAAGTGGACTTCGACTTTCTGTGGAGTTCTGGCATCCGAGTTCCGATCGTGCTCGACGACCAAGCTCCAGGATTCGCTACGCCACTCTTCGCCCTGATGGTCGAACTTCGCCGGCACCGCAAATTTCCCCGGGCGCGGCGCTGACCCATCCGGCGCAAACTTAAGCCACTTCAGTTGTGCTGCCGCTCGCATGTTTATGGTCCCAAGGTTGTGATGACGGGTTTCCCCATTTGCTCAAACGTCCCAAAACGGGCAGGCCCGATGTTGTCGAGCAGCGGGTTTCTCATGAATTGATCTGCGACGGAGCGCGGGAATGTCGCTTCGATCACCCTGAAGTTGCCCGCTCCTTCGAATGCGGTGCCCCACTGCCGCGCATGCGCAGCAGATTCCGCAAACCATTTCCCCGCCTCGATCGAATTTGGGCCGGCGCGAAGGACGCCTGTCGCTGCGATATCAGCGTGTTCCGCTGTGCTAACAGCTCGGTAAAGAGTCGTTGTTCCCCTTGCGGCAACAAATCAGGAAGCTAGACGTCTTCTGGCATTGTGTTTTGAGATATGCAGCAAGGTGTTCCATAGCGCGACATATGACGGACCAATTTCGACGGCGATCTGAAACGCCTTTCCAGACGTTAAACCGACGCTCAACTCGTCAAGCTGATCCTTCCTTTTCTCAGTGAACTGGACAGGCTTTATCTCGACGATGTCATTCACCGCCGCAGTGACTGAACCATAAATGAGTCGACGCGTCGTAAGTAAAAATTGCAAGCCGGCGGAGGGTCTTGCTAGAAGCACTGGTAGCTCGTTGTCGTCTAGGTGAACACTGTGGAGAACATCAGCACGAGTTTCGGTATCCCAATCGTCCCATAGTCTCGTTCTCGCGCCGGAGCCGCCCTTTCGAGAGAAGATTGCCGTCCATGTCATTTTGGAGCTTGCATCGCCGCTCATGTTTATAGACCTCCCGTTAAGACAATCGTGTTGGCGTCGATGCGCTCCACCGCCAAGCCATATCTAGCGGCAGCGCGGGCGCTCAGCCCTGCCACCCCTTCATTTATGATCGCCAGTCCTCGGATGCTTATGCAACTCGCGCCGGTCGCAGCCGCTTCTGCTCGCAGTGCACCAACCAGAGCACCGAGTCCTCGACTGCCCTCAGTAGCGTACAGGCCCACGATGTTTACGTTGTAGGTCGTACCGACACGTGCGGCGTTGCCCCACACCGTATACCCGGCGACTACCCGCTCGACACCTGCAGCAGCAACCGCTTCGGCAGTGGGGATCGCAGCTGCACTTGCTCCCCTTGCGGCAACACTCCTGCCCGGCCTGCGCTATGCCCTCGACAGGTCGGACTTCAGCCATGCCCGCCGAGCTTTTGAAGAAGACTATCAACCTTTTTTAGCTCGTACGGCGCGCTTGGCGCATTGCTGAGCCGAAGACGTGTAGCTAACTCCTGAACGGCAAATAGAGCGTCCGCGATCTTGAATTCGTCTATGACGACTAGCGCGTCGTATCTGACATTCTCGTCATCCGACAGAACCCACTCAATCAGGACCTGATCGGCTAACTTGCGCTCGTCAGAGTCGAACTTGCGATAGAGATTACGCAGCCATTCCCACGCAAGATTTGACTCCTTCAGAGCGTTCGCATCTCTGTCGGCGGATTGCCGATATGCCCACATCTCTTTTCGAAACTCATCGATGTTCATGGCCGCACCACGGTTATGAATTCCGGCGGAATACGGTATGGAAACTGCATTTCAAAGCCGCCGCCAGGCATTCCATAGGCGCGTCCGACTCTCGTAACGGCCGGTATCTCGTATCCTGCCTGCCGCAATCCGGCGAGATCAACCCGCATGAGCGCTCCGCGCAAGCCCGTTGGTGAAAGTGCGAGGTCAATCTGCGCCTGGAGGGGGCTTAACGTCCCGGTGGGCGTCGCATAGGAACCTGCGCGAAGGCCCTCGCGTCCGATTGAAGAAGCAGCGCTGCTGGACGTGTAGTGGAATGCCTCGCGCGCCGCGGCTGTTGCCCCTCTTGCGGCAACAAACTATCCCATACGTCGTAACTCGGCCGAAAGCGCTGTCCCAAGCATCGAACGGACCTGCGAACCTTCCTCGCCGGCGCGGGGTAAGTTCTCAAGGAGCGAGACGCTGATAAGTTCTTGCAACACCCGATCGCCAGTCGAGAAAGATTCCTCAAGGAAGTCGAGAATTTCTCGCAACTCACGCCTTGGCTCGAGGCCGCCGCCAGCCGTCACCGCCGCGACCAACGTCAGGATGTAACGCGTCAAATCGCCGAAGAAAAGGTGCGGCAGAATCTCGCCCATATTGTCGGTGACGTGCTCCTCGAGCAACGAGCCGACCTCTTTAAAGCGCGCGGCGAGAGTCTTCACAAACGCAACGGGGTCGCTCATGGGCCACCTCCCAACGCGCTCCGCAAGTCATCCAAGACGCTTTGCGCGACCAGACGGTCTTGGTACGGAGCGTTCGGGTTCCCGCGGAGCCAGTTCTCAAGGCCGCGAGCGTAGTCGGCCGCCTTCTGGCTGTGGAATCTGCCTCCTACCGCTTGGCCGGTGGCTAGCTCATGCCGTACGGCGTCCGCCGTAGTTCCAGTGCCGACCCTGCTTGGGTTCGTCGTTCCCTTGTACAGATCGTTGACGATGTTTTGCAGCTTCGTGCTGGCAACCTTCGGCGTCGCCAGAACGCCCCTTGCGGCGAGCCCCGCGACCGCAAGCTCGCCTGCAACCGCCGTCACCCCCATTTTGGCTACTTCGGGATAATAGCGATTACCCGCTTCGGCCGCCGCATGCCCCACGGTTTCAAACATCGTGGCGGTACGCTCGATCTCTAACTCACGCTCAAAGTCATCCGAGCGTGCATCTCCGAACAGCCTGCGAATCCCACTCACGAACGAAGCATGGCTCGGCACCATATGCCGCAGCCCATAACGCACGTTATCCATCCATCGCGATACGCCAGACCAAGCTTCCGTCCCACCAGTAGTTGCAGGCCCTCCCCCATACGGAGGCGGATTATCGTTCGGTCCCCAGGTCGGAAATGCCACGCCCGGCGTTCCAGGATGAATGTTCGCGCAGCGAGCCGCGATGACCACACTGTTGTAGAACTCCCCCCCACTCCCGGTCCGGTTGTCGTATGGATAGGGCGTGCACCCGACTGGGTTGTCGGTGAAGCCGCTCGGATCCGTGAAGCTCAGCGGATTGTTTCGGACATAGCTGTAGCGATTGTAGCTTTGCGGTTCGCTCGGATCCGGTATGTACGGATCGGCTGAGAGGAACCGCCCCGACAGCGCATCCTGCACGCGGCCGTTCATGTGGTTCAGACCCATGGCCCCTAACACGGTTTGATAGGTATAGCCCTGCCGCGTAATCGCGTCGAGCGCCTTGCCGGCCTCGGAAGAAAGTCCACCCATCCACGTCTCAGCATTGCGGCGTGTGCCGAACGCCGAGAACGATTCGCGCGCTTCGAAGGCACCGCCGCTCGTTGCCAGCGTCTCGATGCTGCCTTGCTGATCCGAGAGCACATAGCGCAGCGTGTCCGCTCCTGCGCTCGTTCGCGTCAGGATGGCCACCGGGGCGCCCGCG
>JAYTOI010000070.1:0-44558 GCA_043747875.1 Pseudomonadota bacterium
TCAAGGCGCAGATGGAGAAATCCCAGCGCGAGTACTACCTCAACGAGCAGATGAAGGCCATCCAGAAAGAGCTCGGCGAGATGGAAGATGCGGCAACGAGATCAGCGAGCTGGAGCAGAAGGTCGCCAAGGCCGGCATGCCCAAGGAGGCGCGCGACAAGGCCACCGCGGAACTCAACAAGCTCAAGATGATGTCGCCCATGTCGGCCGAGGCCACCGTGGTGCGCAACTACGTCGACTGGCTCGTGAAGGTGCCGTGGAAAAAACGCACCAAGATCCTCAAGGACATTGCGCGTGCCGAGCAGGTGCTCGAGGAAGATCACTATGGGCTGGACAAGGTCAAGGAGCGCATCGTCGAGTACCTGGCGGTCCAGCAGCGCGTCGACAAGATCAAGGGACCCATCCTCTGCCTGGTCGGCCCACCCGGAGTCGGCAAGACCTCGTTAGGCCAGAGCATCGCGCGCGCCACCAATCGCAAGTTCGTGCGCATGTCGCTGGGCGGCGTGCGAGACGAGGCCGAGATCCGTGGCCATCGCCGCACGTACATCGGCTCCATGCCCGGCAAGATAGTGCAGAACATGGCGAAGACCGCCGTGCACAATCCGCTGTTCCTGCTCGACGAAATCGACAAGATGTCGATGGATTTCCGGGGCGATCCGTCCTCGGCGCTGCTGGAGGTGCTCGACCCCGAGCAGAATTCCACGTTCAACGACCACTACCTCGAAGTCGATCTCGACCTGTCGCAGGTGATGTTCGTCTGCACGGCCAACAGCCTGAACATTCCGGCGCCGTTGCTCGATCGCATGGAAGTCATCCGTCTGCCGGGCTATACGGAAGACGAGAAGCTCAACATCGCGAAAAAATACCTGCTGCCGAAGCAGGTGAAGCAGAACGGCCTCAAGCCCGAAGAGCTCAAGGTCAACGACGAGGTCATCCTCGACATCATCCGCTACTACACGCGCGAAGCGGGCGTGCGCAATCTCGAGCGCGAGATGGCGCGCATCTGCCGCAAGGCCGTCAAGCATTTGTTGTTAGCCGCCAAGAAGGGCGACAAGCCGGAGAAATCCGAAAAGGCCGAAAAGTCGGAGAAGGCGGGCGACAAGAGCGTCACCATCACGACCAAGAACCTCGACAAGTATCTCGGCGTGCGCCGTTATCGATACGGCAAGGCCGAGGAAGAGAATCGCATCGGACACGTCACCGGTCTCGCGTGGACCGAGGTCGGCGGCGAGTTGCTGACCATCGAAGCGGCGGTGGTGCCCGGCAAGGGCAAGCTGCAGCACACGGGCCAGCTCGGCGAGGTCATGCAGGAGTCCATCCAGGCCGCGATGACGGTCGTGCGCTCGCGCGCGAACGTGCTTGGCATCGATCCGGACTTCTACCAGAAGCACGACGTGCATCTGCACATGCCCGAAGGCGCGACACCGAAGGACGGTCCTTCTGCCGGCATCGGCATGTGCACCGCACTCGTCTCCGCGCTCACGAAGATTCCGGTGCGCTCCGACGTCGCGATGACCGGCGAGATCACGCTGCGCGGCGAAGTGCTGCCCATCGGTGGCCTCAAGGAAAAGCTGCTTGCGGCCCATCGCGGCGGCATCACCACCGTCATGATTCCGGTCGACAACGAGAAAGACCTCACCGAGATCCCGGACAACATCAAGGGCAAGCTCGACATCCGCCCGGTCAAGTGGATCGACGAGGTGTTCGAGATCGCGCTTGCGAGCCGTCCGACCCCGCGGCTCGCCACTCCGCCGCCGGCCGGCGAGAAGCGCGCTCGGCGCTCGGGTCGGCGTTCCACGAAGTCCGTGCAGGCCCACTAGTCACGGTAACCCCACGGGCTGCTGCGCCCGGAATTCAATCCCGGCCTTTGGCCGGGCCGTAAGTTGAAAGAGGGGCCGCGATGGCCCCTCTTTCTTTTCCTTCCGTCGCTCGAGACGATCCGCTAGACTGCGCGGCCTTTCGCGGGCGGCAGGTTCGGGTGCTTAGCTCAGCGGTAGAGCATCGCCCTTACAAGGCGAGGGTCGGGGGTTCGAAACCCTCAGCACCCACCAAAATTGGAGCGGTAGTTCAGTTGGTTAGAATACCGGCCTGTCACGCCGGGGGTCGCGGGTTCGAGTCCCGTCCGCTCCGCCAATATTCTTAGGAACAGGGATGCTGCAACGAATTCGCGACGGTTTGCAGGGCCAGAAATGGCTTGCATGGGTGATCCTCGGCGCCATTGGCGCGACGTTCATATTCTGGGGCGGCTCCAACTCCTTCGACTTCACCGGCACGGACAACCGTGACGCGGTGGAAGTCGACGGTGTCGCCGTTCCGGCCGAAGAGGCGCGCGAACAGTGGAACGAGACCGTGGCGCAATGGTCGCAGCAGTTCGGTACGGAAATTCCGGCTGAGCAGAAGCAGCGCATCCAGGAGGGCATCCTCGATCGACTCGCGATGCGCAAGGTCATCGAGAACCGCCTGGACGAATCGCATTTTCGCGTCAGCGATGCGCAGGTGTTCAACGACTGGGCCGCGCGCCCGGAATTCCAGAACGAAGGCAAGTTCGACAAGAACCAGGCGTCGTTTTATCTGCGCCAGATGAACATGACCGAGGCCGAGCTCAAGCAGGAGACGCAACTCAAGCTCATGATGAGCCAGCTGCAGCAGGGCATCGGCAGCTCGTTCTTCCTGACGAAGGCCGAGGCGCAGCGCCTCTCGAATCTCGAAAACGAAGAGCGCGAAGTGCAGTACGTGACGCTCGTGCCCGCGAAGTTCGAGAGCGGCGAGCCGGTCGACGATGCGGCCATCAAGGCCTACTACGACAAGAATCCCGACAGCTTCAAGACCATCGAAGCTGTCTCGCTCGAACACGCCGAGTTGCGGCTCGAGACTGTAGCCGCGCAGGTCATGCCGACGGAAGCGCAGCTGCGCACGTACTACGACGAGAATCGCGCCAGCTACGTGCTCGACGAACGCCGCCGTCCGCGGCACATCGTCATTCCGGTGGAAGGCGACGACGATGCCGCCGCGCTCAAGCAGGCCCAAACGGTGCTGGCGGAAGCGAATGCCGGCAAGGATTTCGGCGCACTCGCGAAGCAGTATTCGAAGGATGCGACCGCAGGCAGCGGCGGCGACCTCGGCTTCGTGCTGCACAAGGATTTCCCGGGTCCTTTCGGCGATGCATTGTTCGAGATGAAGGTCGGCGAGATCCGCGGGCCGGTGAAATCGCAGTTCGGCTATCACATCATCAAGCTCGAAGAGATCCAGGCGCAGGAGGCGAAGTCGTTCGAGGACGTGCGCGCCGAGATTGATTCGCAGTATCGGCTGGATCAGGCAGCAGAGCACTTCGGCAATCGCCAGGAAGACATCAGCAAGCGTCTCGAGACGGGCGAAGCCGATATCGACAAGCTTGCAAAAGATCTCGGCCTCGCGCGCGGCTCGGTCGCGACCTTCCTGCGTGGCGGCGGCGGCGAGCCGCTCGGCTCGAGCCGCGATTTGCAGCAGCTCGTGTTCGGTTCGGCGGGCCCCACCGTGGGCAAAATTCTCGGGCCCGTGGCGCTTGGCGAAGATCGCCTCGTGCTGGTCAAAGTCACGAACCACCGTCCATCCGAGGTGAAGCCGCTCGACGCAGTGCGTGAGGATATCGTCGCGCTGCTGCGCACCGAGCGTGGCGTCGCGGCGGCGAAAGCCGCTGCTGACGCGGCGCTGCCGCAACTGCAGGGTGGCGAGGGCCTCGATAAGGTGGCCGCCTCGTTGAAGCTGACGAGCGAGCCCGCGCGCTTCGTGAGCCGCGGCGATCCGTCGATCCCGGCGGCATTGCGCACCGCGCTGTTCGTGGCGCCGCGTCCGACTGACAAGCCCGTTGTCCGCACGGTGGCGCTCGACGATGGCTCGACCGCGATCTACGTCGTGACGCGTACGCGCGTCGCTGACACCAGCGCGAATCCGCAACTCGTGCAGCAGCTGAGCGGCGATCTCGCGCGCCGTGCCTCCGAAGGCGACGTGGTCGCGTACGTGCGGGAAATCAAGCGCAAGGCATCGATCGTCAAGCATCCTCGCGTGTTCGGCGAGTAGAGTTTCATGGGAGCGGCCGGCACCGATTCGAAATCCGCGCCAGTAGCCCCGATCCTCATCGCCATGCTTGCCGGCGGCTTTGCCGGCTGGTTGCTGCGCAGGTCCGGCGGCAGTGTCGGTTTCGATTTCCTGCCGATGCTCGATCTGGTGGGCACGCTGTTCATCAACCTGCTGAAGATGATCATCGTGCCGCTGATCCTTGCGTCCGTGATCACCGGCGTCGCGGGGCTCGGCAGCGGCCCGGACATCGGCCGCCTCGGCGGCAAGACGCTCGCGTTCTATCTGGTTACGACGCTGATCGCTGTCCTGATTGCGCTCATGATCGTGAACCTGGTCGAACCCGGAGTGAGCGAAGGTCGGCCCGTGCGCGACATGCTCGCGCTCGGCGCGGACGCCGCACAGGTCACCGAGGGCGTGAAGAGCCGCGCCAATACCAGCGTGCTCGAGACGCTGCGCGGCATCGTGCCGTCTAACATCGTCGAAGCGGCGGCAAACACGAAGCTGCTGTCGATCGTTTTCTTCGCAGTGCTGTTCGGTTTCTTCCTCGCGCGCATCGAATCTCCGTTTCGCGACGCCGCGATGACTTTTTGGCAAGGCATCTTCTTAGTGATGATGAAGATGACTGGCTGGGTAATGCTGCTCGCGCCCGTCGGTGTGTTCGCGCTGATCGCCAAGGTGGTCGCGGTGTCGGGGTTCGGCGGGGCGAAACCGCTGGCGCTGTTCGCCATCTGCGTGCTCGCGGGGCTGATCCTCTACGGTTTCGTCGCGCTGCCCATCCTGTTGGCAGTCGTTGCGCGCGTGAATCCGTGGCGTCTGTATCCGGCCATGGCGCCCGCGCTGCTCACGGCATTTTCGACCGCCTCATCGTCCGCCACGCTGCCGCTGTCGCTGCAATGCCTCGAACAGCGCGCCAAGGTGTCGGAACGCATCGCGGGCTTCGTGATGCCGCTCGGCGCTTCGGTGAATCACGCGGGCAGCGCGTTGTACGAGTGCGCGGCCGCGATGTTCATCGCGCAGGCGTACGGGCTGTCCCTGCCGTTCTCCACGCAGTTCACCGTTGTGATCCTCGCGCTCATCACGTCGATGGGCATCGCCGGCATTCCCGCGGCGTCCCTGGTCGGAATCGCCATCATACTGGCGGCCGTCGGATTGCCGGCCGAAGCCATCGGCGTGCTGCTGGTGTTCGACCGTCTGCTCGACATGTGCCGGACCGCGATCAACGTGCTCGCGGATGCGGCGTGTACGGTGATCGTCGCGCGGCTGGAAGGGGAGACGGAGCCGCTGGCGAAGCCTATCGCGCTGTAGCGGGTTCAGCCTTCTCCGGCTTCCTGTGGAAAAGACATCCCCACGGTGCTGAACCCGGCATCCACGTACATGATCTCGCCGGTGACGCCGTTCGCGAGATCGGAGCACAGGAACGCCGCGGCGTTGCCCACATCTTCGAGCGTGACGTTGCGGCGCAGGGGCGCCACCTCGGCGACTCGGCCCAGCATCTTGCGAAAGCCGGCGATGCCCGCGGCTGCCAGCGTCTTGATCGGACCCGCCGAAATGCCGTTTACGCGAATGTTGTGCGGACCGAGGTCCGCCGCGAGAAAGCGCACGTTTGCCTCGAGGCTGGCCTTCGCGAGTCCCATGACGTTGTAGCTGGGGATCGATTTAACCGCGCCCAGATACGACAGCGTGAGAATCGACCCGGCGCGCCCGGCCATCAGCGGCTGCGCGGCGCGCGCCAGCGCGGTGAGGCTGTAGCTCGAGACGTCGTGCGCGACACGGAACGCTTCGCGCGTGGTGCTCGCGGTGAAGCCACCGGCCAGCGCTTCGCGCGGGGCGTACGCGACGGCGTGCACGACGATGTCGAGCGCGCCCCAGGCCTGTTTGAGCGCACCAAACGCTGTTTCGATCTCGGCATCGTTCGTGACGTCCATCGGCAGCACGAGCTTCGAGCCCAGCCCCTCGGCGAGCGGCTGCACGCGCTCCTTGAACTTCTCGTTCACGTACGTGAACGCGAGCTCCGCGCCTTCGCGCTTCATCGCCTGCGCGATGCCGTAGGCGATCGAACGATCGGACGCGACACCGACGATCAGCGCGCGTTTACCGCTCATGAAACCCATGTGAATCCCTCAGCATGATGAAAGAGGCCGGCATTCTGCCAGCCTCGAGGCATCGAGGGGAAAACGAGTCCCGACGGGGAAAAAGATCAGCGGCGGCGGACGTTGACCGTGAGTTTCTGGCCCGGGCGCAGCGTCGAGTGTTTGCTGATGCCGTTCCAGTTGACGAGATCCGACACCGTCACGCCGAACACCTGCGCGATCCGCGATAGCGTGTCGCCGTTGCGCACCTTGTAGCTGACCGACCTCGCGTTGCCCGAGGCCAAAGATCGGCTGCTGGTCGGCGAGGCGCGGGTGTTGAGCACCAGCTTCTGGCCGGCACGCAGCGTGTCGCCGGGGCCCATGCCGTTGAGGCGCGCAAGCGTCGCAACGTCCATGCGGTGACGCTTGGCGATGCGCCACAGCGAGTCGCCGCTGCGCACGACGTGCACCGCGGGACGACGCCCGGAGCGGTTGCTGCGGCCGTCGACACGGGCGGCCGCGAGCATGACCTTGGACGGCAGATTGACCACCGCTGACGGCACGCGCAGCTCGGTGTCGACGACCAGCTGAGCGCTGGCGTCGAGATTGTTCATGTCACGCACGACGATTGTCTGGGTCTTGTACTTCTTCGCGATCGTCGCAATTGACTCGCCCGCCTTCACCTTGTGCAGCGAGACTCGTACGCGCTCGTCGGGGCTCAGCAGATCGAGATTGCGCTTGAACGCATCCGCGGTATCGCGCGGCAGCAGCAGGAAGTGTGGGCCGGCGGGATCCGTCGCCCAGCGATGAAAGCCGGGATTGAGTTCGTACACTTCGTCGAGCGTGATGCCCGCGAGCTCGGCGGCGAGCGTGAGATCGAGTTGGCCGCCGGTGTCGACCTTCATGAAGTACGGCTCGTTCGCAATGGGGCTGAACGCGATGCCGTAGTCCTCGGGGTTCGCGATGAGGCGGCGCATGGCGAGCAGCTTGGGCACGTACGCGCGCGTCTCGGCGGGAAGATGGAGGCTGAAGAAATCGACGGGCTTGCCCAGCGCGCGATTGGCATTCACTTCGCGCTGCACGCGGAACTCGCCGCAGTTGTAAGCCGCGATGGCGAGCAGCCAGTCGTCGAAGAACTCATCGTGCATGTATTGCAGATAGTCGAGCGCAGCGCGCGTCGAGGCGATCACGTCGCGGCGGCCGTCATACCACCAGTCCTGCTTGAGTCCGAAGCGTTCGCCGGTGCCGGGCATGAACTGCCAGAGGCCGTTCGCTGTGGCCCATGAACGCGCGTATGGCTCGAAGGCGCTCTCGACTACGGGCAGCAGCGCGAGTTCGAGCGGCATGCCGCGCGACTCGATCTCTTGAACGATATGGTGCAGATACAGGCCGGCGCGGCCGAAGACGCGCTCGAGGTACTCGGTGTTATTCGCATACCAGTTGACCTGCTGGTCGATGCGCGAAGACTCGATGTCGGAGAGCTTGAAACCGGCGCGGATGCGGTCGAAGACATCCGGGTACTGGTCGGGGGTGAGGCCGGCGAGGGTTCGGGTGGCATCAGTGACGGAGGCAGCAACCGGATCGGTTCCGGGCAGGAATTCGCCCTCGATCGCCGCCAACCCCTCTATGGTTTCTGCAGGAACGGCATTCGGGACCGCCCGCGTAGGCGACCGCACTGGGCTGACAGGGGCAGCAGCAGGAGCAGCCTGCTCGGGTGCCGGCACGGGCGCACTGACGGGCGTGACGACCGCAGGTGCGTTTTCCGGGGGAGCAGTGGAACAGCCCGACAGCGCCGAAACCAGAAGCAGTAATGGCGCAATGACGCGCCGAACGGTGAATCCGACAGACAATTCACACCCCCATGGGGACAAGTGCAGGTACCGTTTTCGAAATATGACGGTACTTCGTCGATGCGCGGTATTTAAGCCGTAAGTTCACAAGTTCGCTACCTTTTTTGTGATCTAATTCACGCCGTTTGTGACGCACGCCACCGCCTCCGCTGCCGTCGATTCGTGGCTGGGTACCGGCCTGGGTCAGGCTGTGCTACAGGCCGAGTCCGAGCTCATGTCAGAAGCTTTGGACGACGTTTTCGGCTGGGAGTTGCTTCAACTCGGCACGTGGGGTTCCCGGACCGCGCTGTTGTCCGGTTGTCGCACGCGACGTCACGCTGTCATTGCCAGCACACGCGCGCCCAATTCTGACGCGGATGTATACGCGCGGCTTTCACAATTACCGATTTCCAATGGTGCGGTGGACGCGGTGGTCCTCCCGCACACG
Source organism: Pseudomonadota bacterium (assembly GCA_043747875.1). Lineage (GTDB taxonomy): Bacteria > Pseudomonadota > Gammaproteobacteria > Steroidobacterales > Steroidobacteraceae > CADEED01. Next base: position 8,402 of record JAYTOI010000070.1, read on the forward strand.
CTCGAATTCGAAACCGATCCCTATGCCGTCGTGCGTGAAGCCGACCGCGTGCTCGCTGGCGAAGGCCAGCTCCTGGTACTGGGATTTCGGCCGCTGAGCCTGTGGGGCTTCCGCAGCCGCGCGATCAGCCGGGGCTATCCATCCGGGCTCAAGCGCATGCTCGGTGCCGGGCGCGTCGCCGACTGGCTCGAGCTGCTCGGCTACGACATCTCGCTCACGCGCAACTATCTATTCACGCCACCGTGGGGCGGCGCCGCGCCGCAACCCGGAGTGCCATCGGCCCTGTTGCGGCGAGGCTGGATCAAGCCCTGGCCCGCGGGCGCGTATCTCATCAAGGCGCGCAAGCGCGTGTTCACGCTGACGCCGATCCGCCCGAAGACGCGCGAGCGCGCGCAGGCTATCGGCGGTCTGGTGAAGCCGACGACACGGCAGAGCAACTAGAAATGGCCGAAGTCGAGATCTACACGGATGGCGCGTGTCGCGGCAATCCGGGGCCGGGTGGTTGGGCGGCGCTGCTGATCTGCGGCGCGAACGAGCGCGAGATCTCGGGCGCTGAAGCAGCGACGACTAACAATCGCATGGAGCTCACCGCAGTCATCCGCGCACTCGGGGCATTGAAGCGTCCGGTGCGCGGCAAGCTCTATACCGATTCCCAGTACGTGCGGCAGGGCTGGCTCGAGTGGCTGCCGAACTGGAAGGCGCGGGGCTGGAAGACCGCCGACAAGAAACCGGTGAAGAACCAGGATTTGTGGCAGATGCTGGACGAAGTCGCGCAGCAGCACGACCTCGAGTGGCACTGGGTCAAGGGACACTCGGGCAATGTCGGAAACGAGCGTGTCGACGAACTCGCCAACCGCGCCCTCGACGCGATGACGGGCGGCTGATTAATTTCGTAGACTCCGCGCCATGCGACAAATCGTCCTCGACACGGAAACCACTGGCCTCGATGCCAGCTCCGGCCACCGTATCATCGAAATCGGCTGCGTCGAAATCTTCAACCGCCGTCCCACCGGTCAGAAATTCCACCGCTATCTGAACCCCGAGCGCGAGATCGACGCCGGCGCGCTCGCGGTGCACGGCATCGATCAATCGAAGCTCGCGTCGGCGCCGAAGTTCGCCGAGATCGCCGCGGAGCTGCTGGCGTTCATCCGCGACGCCGAGCTCATCATCCATAACGCGCCGTTCGACGTTGCCTTTCTCGACGCGGAGCTCGCGCGGCTGCCCGGACTCGGCTGCACGGTGACCAGCGTGTGCCGCGTGCTCGACACGCTCGCGCTCGCGCGCAGCCTGCATCCCGGTCAGCGTAACGGCCTCGACGCACTGTGCAAGCGCTACAGCGTCGACAATTCGAAGCGCGAATTGCACGGCGCGCTGCTCGACGCGGGGATCCTCGTCGACGTCTACCTTGCAATGACCGGCGGGCAAAGCGCGCTGGCGCTCGATAGTGCCGCGGCGCGCGCGCAGAACTCGCACACGGGCGCCACGGCTCCGATGCAACGCGCGCCCGGCATGGTGCTGACGGTGACCTGCGCCACGTCCGATGAGCTGGCGGAGCACGAGGCTCTGATGGATTTGGTTCAAAAGGCCAGCGGCGGCAAGGCGCTGTGGCGCATGAACCCCTCGCCGGAAGGCGATGGACCGCACAGAAATCACTGATCCCGGCCCCTGAGATATCGCTTTTGCGCTTGCGGCGACTGCAAGATCGCCGCCCTTGCCCGCGTCCAAGGGCTCAAGAGCGAAAGAAAAATCATGGAATTGAGCTTGAGAGGCTGCCGCATCGGTGTCGTCGGCCTGGGCTACGTCGGTCTGCCGCTGGCGGTTGAATTCGGCAAGCATTTCGACACGGTCGGCTTCGACATCAAGGCGGCCCGTATTGCCGAGCTCAAGGCCGGCAAGGACTCCACGCTCGAATGCTCGCCCGCCGAGCTGCGTGCCGCGAAGCAACTCAAGTACTCCACCAGCCTGAAAGACCTCGGCAAGTGCCGCGTGTTCGTCATCACGGTGCCGACGCCCATCGACCGCTACAACCGTCCGGACCTCACGCCGCTCGAGCGCTCGAGCGAGACGGTGGGCAAGGTGCTCAAGCAGGGCGACGTCGTCGTTTATGAATCCACCGTGTATCCCGGATGCACGGAAGAGATCTGCGTGCCCATCCTCGAGCGCGTGTCGGGACTGAAATTCAACAAGGATTTCTTCGCGGGCTACAGCCCCGAGCGCATCAATCCCGGCGACAAGGAACATCGTCTGCCGTCGATCAAGAAAGTCACCTCTGGTTCGACGCCCGAAGCAGCGGAGTTCGTCGACGGTCTGTATCGCGCCATCGTGCGCGCGGGCACGCACAAGGCTTCGAGCATCCGCGTGGCCGAGGCCGCCAAAGTCATCGAGAACACGCAGCGCGATGTCAACATCGCGCTGATCAACGAGCTCGCGCTGCTGTTCAACAAGCTGGGCATCGACACCGAAGAAGTGTTGCTGGCCGCCGGCAGCAAGTGGAACTTCCTGCCGTTCCGACCCGGTCTGGTGGGCGGTCATTGCATCGGCGTCGATCCTTACTACCTCACGCACAAGGCGCAGGAGATCGGCTTCCATCCCGAGATGATCCTTGCGGGCCGCCGTCTCAACGACAGCATGGCGAACTACGTCGCGGGCGAAGTCGTGAAGCTCATGGCCGGCAAGAAAATCCTCGCCAAGGGCTCGCGCGTGCTCGTGCTCGGGCTCACATTCAAGGAGAACTGCCCCGACCTGCGCAACTCGAAGGTCGCAGACGTCGTGCGCGAGCTCGAGAGCTACGGCGCGAAAGTCGACGTGCACGATCCGTGGATCGATCCGAAGGAAGCCCTGCACGAATATGGCATCCGTCCGATCCGCCGCGTGCGGGACGGCGCCTACGACGCGGCCGTGCTGGCGGTCGGACACACCAAGTTCCGCGAGCAGGGCATTGCGGGCATCAAGCGCGCCTGCAAGAAGAACCACGTGGTGTATGACATCAAATACCTGTTCCCCGCCAACCAGGTCGACGGACGCCTGTAAGATCTGCGCATGAAAATCCTGCTCACCGGCGCAGCCGGTTTCATCGGCTTTCACACGGCGCGCAAGCTGCTGGCCCGCGGCGACGAGGTGGTCGGTCTCGACAATCTCAACGACTATTACGACCCGAATCTCAAACGCGCGCGGCTCTCCATCCTCGAGCGGGAGCCGAAGTTCCGCTTTGTGAAGATGGATCTGGCCGACAAGGGCGGCATGAAGACGCTGTTCGCGCGCGAGAAATTTCCGCGCATCATCCACCTCGCCGCCCAGGCTGGCGTGCGGTACTCGCTCGAGAATCCACAGGCGTACATCGACAGCAACGTCACCGGCACGTTGAATGTTCTCGAGGGCTGCCGCCACAACGGCGCCGAGCACCTGGTTTTCGCCTCGACGAGTTCGGTGTACGGACTCAATACCAACATGCCGTTCACGCCGCATCGTGGCGTGGACCACCCCCTGTCGCTGTACGCGTCGACCAAGCGCGCCAACGAGCTCATGGCGCACAACTACGCCGCGCTGTTCAAACTACCCGTGACGGGCCTGCGCTTCTTCACTGTGTACGGCCCCTGGGGCCGGCCCGACATGGCGCTGTTCCTGTTCACCAAGAACATCCTCGAAGGCAAGCCCATCGACGTGTTCAACAATGGCAACCACAAGCGCGACTTCACCTTCGTCGAGGACATTGCCGAGGGCGTGGTGCGCGCCTGCGATCGCATTGCGGCGCCTAACAACGAGTGGAGCGGCGATCAACCGGATCCGGCCACCAGCAGCGCGCCGTTCCGGATCTACAACATCGGCAACAACGCGCCGGTGGATCTGTCGCGCTACATCGAAGTGCTCGAAGATTGCCTCGGCAGGAAAGCGCAGAAGAATCTCCTGCCGCTGCAGCCCGGCGACGTCCCCGACACTTTCGCCGACGTCGAAGACCTGGTGCGCGACGTGGGCTACAAACCCGCGACACCGGTGGAAGTCGGCATCCGCCGCTTCGTCGACTGGTACCTGGAGTACTACAACAAGTCGGGCGCCGTAAAACGCAACGCCTGAACGCCGGCGGCATTGAGCCGCCGCTCATCGTCGATTCGATTGTGATGTAAAGTGCGGGCCGTGAAGGTCCCGCTCCTCGATCTAAAGCCCCAGTACCGCGCGCTCAAGGCCGAGCTCGACGCCGCGCTCGTGCGCGTCAGCGAGTCGCAGCACTTCATCCTCGGTCCCGAGGTCAAGGCGCTCGAGGCCGCCGGTGCCGCGTATTCGGGCTGCACCTTCGGCATCGGTCTGTCGTCCGGTACGGACGCGTTGTTGATCGCATTGATGGCGCTCGACATCGGCGTCGGGGACGCGGTCATCACGAGCCCGTACACGTTCTTTGCCACGGCCGGCACCATCGCGCGGGTCGGCGCCAAGCCCGCATTCGTCGATATCGATGCGGACACCTTCAACATTTCGCCCGCCGCGATCGAAGAGTTCATCGCCTCGCGCTGCGAGCATCGCGACGGCGCGCTGGTGTTGCGCGCCGGTGGCGAACGTCTGCGCGCCCTCATGCCTGTGCATCTCTACGGCCAGATGGCGGACATGACTCCGATCATGACGATTGCGCAACGGCATGGCCTGAAAGTCATCGAAGACGCGGCGCAGGCCATCGGCTCGGAGGACGCACGCAAGCGGCGCGCCTGCTCGATCGGCGACATCGGTTGTCTGTCGTTCTTCCCGACCAAGAATCTCGGCGCGTTCGGCGACGCCGGCATGTGCGTGACCAACGACGAGGCGCTGGCCGCGAAGCTGTTCAAGCTGCGCGTGCACGGCATGGAGCCAAAGTACTATCACGAACTCATCGGCGGAAATTTCCGTCTCGACGAGATCCAGGCCGCGGTGCTCAACGTAAAGCTGCCCCATCTGGATTCCTGGACGCAAGGCCGCCAGCGCAATGCCGCGTACTACGATGCCGCGTTCCAAGCCACGAGCATCTCAGGGGTGACGCCGCCGCCGTCCGCCGCGGCCGGCTCACGACACATCTACAACCAGTACTGCATCCGTGCGCAGCGCCGCGACGAGCTGCGTGCGTCACTCATCGCCGCGGGTGTCGGCTGCGAGATCTACTACCCGCTGCCGCTGCACATGCAGCAGTGTTTCTCGTATCTCGGGCACGCGCCCGAAGACTTTCCCGAGTCCCTGCGCGCCTCTCGGGAAACGCTCGCATTGCCCATCTACCCCGAGCTGTCGGAGTCGCAACTTCAGTACGTTGTCGATACCATCGCGACCAGTTCCCGCCAGTAACTCCGCGCCCCGATGGCCCACGACAAATCCACCGCCGCGTGGCGCGCCCTGCAGTCGCGCGCGACCGAAACCCGTGCCGTTCCCCTGCGCGCATTGCGCGACGGCGATCCCGCGCGCGGCACCCGTTTCGCGCGCGAAGCCGCCGGCCTCTACCTCGATTTCTCGCGTCAGCGCATCGACGACGACGGCCTGCATCTGCTCGCCAGCCTCGCCGACGCGCGCGGTCTGCGCGCGCGCATCGAAGCCATGTGGAAGGGAGAGCCCATCAACACCACCGAGGGGCGCGCGGTGCTGCACACCGCATTGCGCGTGCCGGCGGCCTCGGCGGATGGTCCGGGCGGCGCATCGATCGCGCACGAGGTGCTGGTCGAGCGCGCGCGCATGCTCGGGTTCGCAGAGGGCGTGCGCGGCGGAGTCGTGCGCGGCTCGGGCGGCGCGCCGTTCCGCACGGTCATCAACATCGGCATCGGCGGCTCGGATCTCGGTCCCGCGATGGCGGTCGAGGCCCTGCATCCACTGACCCGGGACGCACCACGCGTGCGATTCGTGTCCAACGTCGACGGCACCGATCTCGCCAACGTGCTCGAAGATGCCGACGCCGCGAGCACGCTGTTCATCGTCGCGTCGAAGACCTTCAGCACGCAGGAAACCCTGGCCAACGCGCGTACCGCGCGCGCCTGGATCGCCGCGCGACTCGGCGAGGCGGCGGTGCCGGCGCACTTCGCGGCGGTGTCGACCAACGCCGCGGCCATGGACGCGTTCGGCGTGAATCCTAACTACCGCTTCGTCATGTGGGACTGGGTCGGCGGCCGCTATTCCATGTGGTCGTCCATCGGCGTGTCGGTGGCGGTGGCCATCGGCGCGGATGCGTTCCGCGAGCTGCTGGCCGGCGCCCACGAGATGGACGAGCATTTCCGCAGTGCGCCCTGGGAGCGCAACCTGCCGGCGCTCATGGGTTTGCTGGGCATCTGGAACATCAACTTCCTCGAGCTGCCGACGCTCGCCGTGCTGCCGTACGACGGCCGCCTCAAGCGTTTCCCGGCCTACCTGCAGCAGCTCGACATGGAGAGCAACGGCAAGTCAGTGGCACTCGACGGCGCGCCGCTCGACGCCTCCACCGCGCCCGTGATCTGGGGCGAAGCGGGCAACAACGCCCAGCATTCGTTCTTCCAGATGCTGCACCAGGGCACGCCGCGCGCGGCGCTCGATTTCCTGGTGCCGGCGCGCTCCTCGTGCGGCAACCAGGCCCAGGCCGAGCTCGCTACGGCCAACTGCCTCGCGCAGGCCGAGGCCTTCGCGTTCGGCTACCCGCTCGATCAGGCCCGCGCGGAGCTGGCCGCGAAGGCCCTGTCGCCGGAGCGCGTCGAACTTCTGGCGCGCCACAAGGTCCATGCCGGCAACCGTCCCGTCAGCATCATCGCGTTCCAGCGTCTCGACGCGCGCACCCTGGGTAGATTGGTCGCGTTGTACGAGCACAAGGTGTTCGTGCAGAGCGTGATCTGGGGGATCAATGCATTCGACCAGTGGGGCGTGGAGCTCGGGAAGAAAATGTGTGAAGAAGTATTGCCGCTGGTGCGCGGCGCGGCGTCCGCCGCGGTGCGCCCCCTGTTGAATCCACTGCTCGCGCGCCTGTCCGAGTGGCGCTCCTGATGCGCCGCCGTGTTGCGCGCATCGCCGCCGGACTGTCGGCGACGTTGCTGCTGGCCGCGGGCCTTCCGGTCCGCGCGGCCGACGCTGCCTGGTTCGAATCCGGCGATGTCCAGTTGCGCATCGACCTGCAGTTGCTGGTCGACGCCGGCATCATCCGCGTGCCCGTGAATCACTGGCCCGTACCGCGCGCCGCCGTTCGGTACGCGCTCGGAAACGCCAAGGAACATTTCGCGCTCAACGGCGCAGTGATGGACGCGCTGGCGCGCGTACGCGGGCGCTTCGCCGCGCCGCGCTCCGCCCTGCGCTTCTCCGCCACGGCCAGCGGCGGCCAGGCCGCACTGCTGCGCACCTTCGGCACCGCCGGGCGAGAGGATGGCGAGCTCGCGGCGCGCGTCGACTGGTCTTCGGGCCGCTTCGCCGCAGGCTTCACGGGCACGGGCGTCGTCGATCCGGCCGACGGTCACGGCCTGCGCGCCGACGGTTCGCATCTCACCCTGCAGCTCGGCAACTGGCTGCTGAGCGCCAACACGCTGGAGCGATTCTGGGGCCCGTCGCACGAGAGTAGTTTGATCCTGTCCAACAACGCGCGTCCAATGCCCACCGTCATGGTGGAGCGCGCCGAGGCGCGCCCGTTCGAGTCCCGCTGGCTGGACTGGCTGGGACCATGGCGCTTCACGTTCGGCATCAGCCGCATGGAGGGCGAGCGCGCGGACATCGACGCGCCGCTGTTCATGGCCTGGCGCGTAGTGGTGATGCCATTCTCGGACATCGAGCTCGGTTTTTCGCGCACGGCCCAGTTTTGCGGCGAGCAGCTCGAGTGCAACCTCGACACGTTCGGCAACATGCTCGCGGGCAACGACAACGTCGGCATCGATGCGACACCTGAGAACGAGCCCGGCAACCAGATGGCGGGCTTCGACATTCGCTGGATGTCGCCGCTCGGCGACTGGCCGTACGCGGTGTACGCGCAGTACGTCGGCGAGGACGAGTCGTCCTATCTACCTGCGAAGTACCTCAACCAGCTCGGATTCGAGGTGTGGCGTCCGATCGGCGACGGGCTGGTGCAGGCGTTCGCCGAATATACTTCCACGACTTGCTCCGCGAACTCCAACCGCGGCCCGTACTACAACTGCGCGTACAACCAGGGGCAGTTCAACGCCGAGGGTTATCGATACCGGGGCCGCGTCGTCGGCTACACCTCGGACCGCGATGCCGAGAACTATGCCGCGGGCGCCACGTACACGGGCTCGAACGGCGAGTTGTGGTCGCTCACGGCGCGCATCGCGCGGCTCAATCGCGACGACTTCGGCGATGTGCTCAATACCGTGAGTGCGGTGCCCGCCACCTACCAGGCGCTCGAGCTCGGCTGGCGCGGCCGCGTGCGCGGCGATGCAGTGACCGTGCAGCTCGGGGCGGAGTCGCTCGAGCCGGCCGGCGGCAAGCGCGACGTCGAGCCCTTTGGATTCGTGCGCTGGCAGCACGACTTCGCATTGTGAGGGTGTCGCTGCCGGGGCTATGGTCGTGCGTGCTGCTCGCCTGCTGCGCCGGCGCGCGCGCGGATCCCTGGCTGCCGCCGGGCGACGCGGGCATGCGCAGTGATATTCAGCTGCTTGCGGATGCGGGCATTCTTCGTGGGCCCGTGACCACGTGGCCGATCTCGTGGCCCGATGTCGCGCGCGATGCGCAGGCCGCCGAGATGTCCGTGGTGTTCGACGAGGCGACGCTTGCCGCGTTACAGCGCGTGCAGCGCGCGGCGCGCGCTGCGGCCGGGCAGGACAATCCGCAAGTGGGCCTGCGCGCGTCGGCCGCGGCCGAGCCTGCGACGCTGCGCACGTTCGCGGATACGCCACGCGAGGAGGGCCAGCTCGCGTTGCGCGCGAGCTGGCTCACGAATTTCATCGCGGTCAATCTGCAGGGCACGGTGGTCACGAGTCCGGCCGACGACCGGCGCCTGCGGGCCGACGGTTCGTACGTCGGCGTCAACATCGGCAATTTCATGGTTTCCGCGGGTTTCATGGAGCGCTGGTGGGGGCCGGGTTGGGATGGCAGCCTCATCCTGTCCACCAATGCGCGGCCGATACCGAGCCTCACGCTCGAGCGTAACTACACGGATCCGTTCAAATCCAGGTTGCTGTCGTGGTTGGGGCCGTGGCGCGCGTCCATCGCGGTCGGCGAGACCGAGGCGCACGACGTCGCCATTGCCAAGGTTCGCTTCCTCGCGGCGCGCGTCAATATCCGGCCGCGCCCGTGGCTCGAGCTGGCTGTGACGCGAACCGCGCAATGGTGCGGCACCGGGCGCCCGTGCGGCTGGCGCACCTTCCGCGACATGTTGATAGGACGGGACAATCGCGAAGATCCGAACGGCGCGCAGGACGAGCCGGGCAACCAGATGGCCGGCTACGATATGCGGCTGCGTTCTCCCTGGAAGGCGCTGCCGCTCGCGGTATACACACAGTGGATAGGAGAGGACGAGGCCGGCGGGTTGCCGAGCAAGTTCCTCGGCCTCGCGGGTGCGGAAACGTGGTTCTCGAGCCGGCTCGGCGGCGTACGCGTGCGTGCCGAGTTTGCCGACACCACGTGCACGTTCACGCGCCAGGAGCCCGATTTCAACTGTGCGTATCGCAACAGCCTATACCCGCAGGGCTATACCTATCACGGCCGGATCATCGGCCACTCGATGGATAATGACAGCCGCATGTATTCGCTCGGCGCCATCCTTTCGCGCTCCGACGGCTCGCGCTGGAGTGTCGATGTGCGTCGCGTGGAGCTCAACCGCGACGGTGGGGAGCACGCGATCAGCGAGGCGCCAGTCAACGTCGACAATGTAGAATTGCGATATGCGCGTCCACTGGGCGCGGCGCGCATCGTTGTCGGCGTGGGCTTCGATGATGCTGCCGGCGCCGCGGGAGACTTGGGCGGCACGCGCGCGTTCGTCACATGGCAACAAGGATTCTGATGCGTAGACATGGTTCCCTCCCCGGGTTCGTGCTGGTAACGCTTGTCGCCATGGCAACGTTCCCGGCCGCGGCCCAGCTGCCGACACCGCAACAGCTCGAAATGTTGCGCTCGATGAGCTCCGGGGATCGCTCCGCGTTGCTCGAGCAGCTCGGGCTGGATCCGGATGTGCTCGAAACGAGTGATGAGAACGGCAAGCAGAAGAACGAGCGCGCCGGGGACGCGGCGCGCGTGCGCAGGATACCGTCGGACGGCGAGTTGCTCGCCCGAACCCTGCAGCCCGACGACATCGTTCTCGTCGACATCGCATTCAAAAAAGACAAACCTGCGCGGCTCGAGAGCCAAGGCGCGGATCTGCCGCCGATCACCGTGCCGCCCGAACCCGCGCCGGCGCTGCTGCCCGAGGAGCGCGCCGAGCTCGAACGGCTCATCACGCTGGTCCGGTCGCGCAATCCATTCCAGCTCGATTCGAACGGCGCGCTTGTGCTGCCGGGATTCGCGCCCATCGTGCTCGCTGGCCTCGATGACGGACAGGCGACCAAGCGCATCGCTGCGCTCGTGACGCTGCAGAAAGTCGACGTGAAGCTCACCAAGCTGCCGGTGCGCAAGGCGGGCGTCGCTGGATTGAAGCCGTTTGGCTACGACCTCTTCAAGGACTCCGAAGGGACGTATTCGCCGGTGACCGATGTGCCGGTGCCTGCGGACTACGTCGTCGGTGCGGGCGACCGGCTCAACGTGCAGTTGTATGGCAATCAGAACCGCAACTTGCGGCTGTTAGTCGGCCGTGACGGCCGTGTCAATTTTCCGGAGATCGGCCCGATAGCGGTGGCTGGCCGGCCTTTCGCGCGCGTCGCGGCCGATCTCGAGCAGCGCGTGTCGCAGCAGTTGATGGGCGTGCGCGCCAGCGTCGGCATGGGCGAGACGCGTTCCATTCGCGTGTTCGTCATGGGCGAGGCGCAGCGGCCTGGCAGTTATACCGTGAGCGGTCTCGCGACGATCACTTCGGCGTTGTATGCGTCGGGAGGCGTCAAGCCCATCGGCTCGCTGCGCGACATCCAGCTCAAGCGCAACGGCGCCGTCGTTCGCAGGCTCGATCTCTACGACCTGTTGCTGCGTGGCGATACCAGCGACGATGCGCAGCTGCTGCCAGGCGACGTCATCTTCGTGCCGCCGGTGCGCAACACCGTCGCCGTCGACGGTGAAGTGCGCCGTCCTGCTATCTACGAGATCGAGGAATCCACGAGCGTTGCCGACATCGTGCAGCTCGCGGGAGGCCTCACGAGCCAAGCCGATTCGAGCCGCGTGGTACTCGTGCGCATCGACGAGCGCCGGGCGCGGGTCGCGCTCGACGTGCCGCTCGACGCGGCCGGCCCATCGCGTCTGTTGCGTAACGGAGATTCGCTGCGCGTCTTGCGCCTGCGGCCGACGCTCGACGCGGGCGTGTCGATCGAGGGTCACGTGTTCCGGCCGGCGGTCGTCGCCTGGCACGAAGGGTTGCGGCTGACCGACGTCATCGGCTCCGTCGACGAGCTCAAGCCAAATGCGGATCTCAACTACGTGCTGATTCGCCGCGAGCTTCCGCCCGATCGCGCCATCATCCCGCTGTCGGCCGATCTTGCCGCGGCACTGCGCGCGCCGGCGTCGGAGCGCAATGTCGTGCTCATGCCGCGAGACCGCGTCATGGTCTTCGACAGCGAGTCCGGCCGCCGCGAGCAGCTCGGGCCGCTGCTCGAGGAATTGCGCCGGCAGTCGCGCTTCGACAATCCGAGCTCGGTGGTGCGCATCGATGGGCGCGTCAAGGCCGACGGCGACTATCCACTCGAGCCGGACATGCGCGTCAGTGACCTGCTGCGCGCCGGCGGCGGACTGGAGGACGCTGCGTACGGCTCCATCGCGGAGCTCACGCGTTATCGCTTTGACGGCAAGGCGCGCCAGACGCAGCTCATCGATATCGACCTGGCCGCGATCCTGCGCGGCGACGAGGCGGCCGACATCCGGCTGCATCCGTTCGATTTTCTCAACGTGAAAGAGGTGCCCGAATGGAGCAGCCAGCAGCGGGTCATGCTGCAGGGCGAGGTCCAGTTTCCGGGCACATATCCAATCCAACGCAACGAGACGCTGCGCTCGGTGTTGAATCGCGCCGGCGGGCTCACACCGCTCGCATTTCCCGCCGGCTCGGTCTTTACGCGCAGCGAGCTCAAGGAGCGCGAGCAGGCACAGCTCGACCGGCTCGCCGATCGGCTGCAGAGCGATCTCGCGGCTGCGGCGTTGCAGGCCACCGCGGCAAACCAGGCAGGGGCGGGACAAGCGCTCACCGTGGGACAGTCGCTGCTGACGCAACTCAAGGCGACACGCGCCGTCGGGCGTCTAGTCATCGATCTCGGCGCCGTGATGTCGGCGACGCCGGGCTCGCCGCAGGATGTCGCGCTGCGCGACGGCGACCTGCTGATCATTCCGAAACAGAAGCAGGAAGTGACCGTCATCGGCGAAGTGCAGAACAACACCTCGCATTTTTTCCGCGACAACCTCACGCGAGACGACTACGTCAGCATGAGCGGCGGCGTCACACGCAAGTCGGATCGTCGCCGCATCTACGTGGTGCGCGCCGACGGCAGCGTGATCTCGAGCGACGGCAGCGGTTGGTTCCGCCGCGGATCGCAGGTGACCATGCGGCCGGGGGACACCATCGTGGTGCCGCTCGATACGGAGCGCATGCCCGCGCTGCCGATGTGGCAGGCGATCACTCAGATTCTCTACAACCTCGCGATCTCGGCCGCCGCCGTGCAATCGTTCTAGGCGGGGCGGCAGTGACGGACATCGTTACCCCCACCCGCACCGAGAGCTTTCCCGTGCACGTATTCCGCTCGTGGAAGCTCGTGCTGCTCGTGGGCGTGCTCGGCGGAATCGCCGGCATCGCGGCTTCGTTCCTGGTGCGCAAGTCCTATCGCAGCGAGCTCGTCGCCGTGCCGGCCGCCAACCGCGATGCGCGCGGTGCCCTCGCGGAATCGCTCGGCAGTTTGTCGAGCATCGCGTCGATGGCAGGCTTCAGCCTCAATTCCGGCAACAGCAACCGCGACGCGGATCTCGAGTACCTGCGCTCACGTGAGTTGTTGCGCAAGTTCATCTCGCACCACCACGTGCTGCCGATTCTCTACGCGGGACGCTGGGACGCGGCGAACAAGCAGTGGCGGGGGGAGGCGCCTTCGATGGATGCCGCCGTCGCCCGACTGCAGGGGGGCATCGTTTCGATCCTTCAGGATCGGCGCACCGGCGCAATTCGCGTCGCAGTCACCATGCACGATCCGAACGTCGCAGCGAAATGGGCGAACCAGATCGTAGCGGACGCGAACGCCGATTTGCGCGCCATCGCGCAGGAAAACGCGCGGCGCAGCGTTGAGTTCCTGAATGCCGAGCTTTCCAAGACCACGCTGCTGGGCGTCGAGCAGGCTATCTACCGGCTCATCGAAGGGCAGATCAACGGCATCATGCTGGCGAACGTGAGTACGGACTACGCATTCCGCGTAGTGGACCCCGCCGTACCCTCCGACATCCATCGTTACGCCAGCCCGAACCGCTTTCTCATGGGCATCATGGGCGGCATCCTAGGCGGCACGATACTGCTCCTCATCCTGTTCGCGCGCTTCGTCCGACGGCAGCAGTCGCCGACGTGACCGCACGAGGTGTGCCCGCGGGCCCGGCCCGGACACGGCGCACGGCGGCACAGACTACATGTTGAGCTTCCTCAAGGGATATCTCGCCGCAGGGCAGATTGCGGCCGCGGCGATCGCCGCAAATCTCATCGCGCTGCTCGCGGCGCCGTTCATCACGCGCCTGTACTCGCCCAGCGATTTCGGCGTTTACAGCACCTTCATCGCATTGACCTTCGTCGACGTCGTAGCCTGCCTCGGCTACGAGAAGGCAGTGCTCGCCGCGCGCGAGGATTCGGTCAGCCACCGTCTGTTGTCGCTCAGCGTGTTGTCCGCGCTGTTCATCAGCGCAGTCGTCGCGAGCGTGGCGTTTCTCTGGGTGGTAATCGGGCCGCGGCCGTCGGCCGCCGGCATGATCATCGCGATGTTGCTGCCGGCCAGCGTGCTGCTCGTGGGCATACTCAACGCGGTGTTCGCGATCTGCGTGCGCGAGCTGCGCTTCGCTGCGGTGTCGGTAGCGCGGATCGTCCAGGCCTGTCTCGTCGTCGGCGTGCAGCTGGGCGCGTTTGCGTTGCTGCTCGGTGGGGCGCACGTTGGGCTCGTGCTCGGGCACGTCGCGGGTGCGGCCGGCGCCGTTACCGCGGCATTGCTGATGCGCGGCTCGCGGCCTCACGTTGCCATCGCGCAGCGGTTTCGCGGCGCCCAGGCGCTCGCGCGCGAGCACGCCGCCTACGTCTCGAGCGTGGTACCCGCGTTGCTGCTGAACGCCATTGCGCTGCAGGCGCCGATCCTGCTCGTTGGTGCGATCTACGATCCGGCAACCACGGGTTTGTTTGGCCTCACGCAGCGTATCGCCGGCGCGCCCATGGCGCTCGTGGGCATCGCCGTCGGTCAGGTATTCGCGGGCCGGCTTTCGCAGCTCATCCGCGGCGGCGCGACTGGACGCGAGGTCGCACGGTTCTACTTCAACACGGCCGGGATGATGCTCGTGGCCGGCGCTGTCCTCGTCTGCCTGTGGTTCCCCGCCCCCTACCTCTTCGCGGTAGTATTTGGCGCTGAGTGGGAGGGTGCGGGCCACATCTTTCGCAGTCTAGTGCCGCTTTACGTTGCGCAAATCGTGGTTGCTCCGCTGCAGTCGGTGTTCTTCCTGGTGGCCCGCCACGACCTCTACTGGAAAAGCGAGGCCTTCAGGCTGCTCATGGTGCTGGCAATTTTTTTCGCCGCGGTGCAGCTCGACCTGAGTTCCGCAACCACTTTCCTGCTGCTCGGACCCTGCGGAGCGCTGGGATACGTCGCGAGCGCGATGCTGGCAACGCGTGCGCTGCGTAACCCGCGCCTCGACGCGTCCGCAACTGGCACACCGCGATGATGGTCTTCGTCGCCGAGGATGCGGATTTTGGCGTGTTCGGCGGCGTGTGCGTGCTCACGGCGGTGACACTCAGTGTCTGCGCCGCGGCGATCCTCTGGTGGCGACCGCACCTGGCGGTGCGCCCGAGCATGCAACTCGCGTGCTTGTACATTGCGTTCTTCCTGTGGCCACTGACAGTGTTCGCTCCGAACATCGCGAAATGGCTGCCGGATCCGTACGCGTTTCTCATGGCGCTGGCTGCGTTCGTACTCGCGCTGTTCGTCTGGAATCTCGTGAGCTTGGAGATGGCCACGCGCGAAGTCTGGCGGCGTACGACGCAGGCGTCGCGGCCCGACATGCGCCGTGTCGTGCTCGCCGTGGTCATACTGTCGCTGTGCTCGATCGTCATCATGACTGGCTACTTCCACGTCGTGCCACCGACGCAAACCGGCCTGGTCGTCGCGCTCATCGATCCGTCGAGCTCGACGATCGCGCGCGAGGAGTCGCTCAAGCTGCTCGACGATGTATTCACGAAGTATTCGTTTTCGATTTTCGCCAGTGGCATCGGACCGATGCTCGGCGTCCTGCTCGGCACCTGCATCGTGCATGCGCTGCGCGTGCAGCGCTATTTCAGTTTCCTGCTCGCCGCCATCCTGTTCGTCGCGGTGCTCGTGTCGCTCAGCATCACGGGCGCGCGCAGTTTTGCGGTCAGCACGTTGCTCGCGGTGTTCCTCGCCGCGCTGCTGCGTCGTGGCTTTCGCATGCGCTTGCTGCCGGTCGTCGTCTCGGCGCTGCTCGTCGTGCTGCCGGCCATTCTCATCACGGTGTTTCGCGAGGGACGCGGCTTCGAGTTCACCACGCTCGCCGGCCAGATCATGGCCGTGGTGGGCGAACGCATGTTCGTTTCGCCGCTGGAAGTCGGCGCTACCTACGTACACTTGGCGCAGACGCACGGCTACATCGGGCTCGCATCGATACCGAAGCTCGCCGAACTCTGGAACGGCAGTGCCGGCATGGACGTCCCGAACATCGTCGGCCTGTCGTATTTCGGCGGTGGCGCTGAGTCGGTGAGCGCGAACGCCGGATTCGTGCCGTCGTATTTCGCGTACTTCGGTCCGCTCGGCGTGATCGCTGCGATCGTGTGCGCAGCCTCGCTCGATTTGGTCCTGCTCTGCTACCGCTGGATAGACGACAGCCTGCTCGTGCCTTGCATGGGCGTGCTGGGCGCGGCGATGCTCGCGTTGTTGTCGGTCGACTTCACGGTCATCCTGATCACCTACGGATTTCTCATCGTGCCCGCTATCGCGTCCGGACTGTCCTTTTTCATGCGCGGACTGCCACCGGTGGGAAGTGGCCGTCGATGAAAATCTGCCAGTTCTCGTCCGCGCACCCGGACAACGACACCCGCGTCTTCCATCGGCAATGCAAGACGCTTGCCGCGCGCGGCCACGAGGTTACCCTGGTGCTCGCTGGATCGCGCCAACGCACCGAGGGCGGCGTGCGAATCCTGTGCGTGCCGCGTACGCGCACGTCACGCTGGTGGCGCATCGCGATCACGGCGCCCGCGGTGATGCGGCTCGCGGGAAAACAGCCGGCCGACGTCTACCACTTTCACGATCCCGAGCTGCTGCCATGGGCACTGTGGCTGCGGCTCAAGGGCAAGTGCGTCGTCTACGATGCGCACGAGGATTACGTCGAAGACCTGCGCGAGCGGCCCTACATGCCGCGCTTCGGACGCGGCGCTCTGATCGCATTGGCCTCGTTCGTCGAGCGGGCCAGTGCGCGGCGAATGAGCGGTGTCATCGGCGCGACCGACTTCATCACGCAAAAATTCGCCGCCGACGGCAATGCGGCGCTCGCGGTGCACAACTTCCCGCGCGCCGACGAGTTGTGGATCGACGGGCCGCGCGCGCCCGATGAACGCCGCGTGGCCTACGTCGGCAACATCATGCGCAGCCGCGGAATCATGGAGATGCTCGAAGCGTGCCGGCTCGCGGGCACCACGCTCATGTTGGCGGGATTGTTCGAGACCCAGGAGCTGCACGCGCGCGCGCGTGCGCAGCCCGGCTGGTCGCAGGTGCTCGAGCTGGGACATCTGTCGCGCGACGCGCTGCCAGGCATGTTGCGCGGCTGCGTGGCGGGGCTCGTGCTGTTCCATCCCGACAAGAACTGGATCGTCTCCGAGCCGCTCAAACTATTCGAATACATGTCGGCGGGCCTGCCGGTCATTGTCTCGAATTTCGAGCTCTGGCGGCGGATCGTCGAGACCGAGCGTTGCGGACTATGTGTCGATCCGCGCGATCCGGGCGCGATCGCCGAGGCGCTGCGCTGGATCTGCGCCCACCCCGGGGAGGCGCGCGAGATGGGCGAGCGCGGCCGTCGCGCGATCCGCGAACGCTTCAACTGGGACCGTGAAGTGACGGCCCTGGAGGCGTTTTATGCGAAACTAGCGGGCCCAAACTTCAGGCAATCCGAGGCGGCGAATGTCAGAGATGACGGATAAAAGGGCGGCGAACCTTGACGGCCTGCTCCAGCAGTTGGCGCATATCGATCGAATCGGAAACGACGAATGGATGGCGCGCCTCGATGGGCGCAAGAAGGCGGAGCTCGAGTTTCACGATCGCGATCGTGATCGCGAGGCGCTGCCCGCGCCGGGCACTGACACGTACGAGAAATTTTACGGCAATCTCAAGTACTACGCGGCGACCGGTCTGTCGAAAGCGTACGTCGACCGCTGGATCGACACGCACGCGCGCGGCAAGGTCTTCCTCGACTACGCCTGCGGCAATGGATTCAACGCGATTCGCGCCGCAAAGGCCGGTGCCAGGCACGCCGTCGGCATCGACATCAGCGCCGTATCCGTGCGCAACGCCCGCGCCGATGCGGCGGCGGCAGGTGTATCGAACGTAACTTTCGTGCAGGCGGACGCCGAGCAGACGATGTTGCCGGACCGCTCGGTCGACACCGTGGTGTGCAGCGGCATGCTCCACCACCTCGATCTGTCTTACGCGTTCCCCGAGCTGCGCCGCATTCTCGCGCCGGGCGGGCGCATCCTGGCCGTGGAGGCGCTCGACTACAACCCGGTCATCAAGGCATACCGTTTGCTGACTCCGGCGATGCGCACCGAATGGGAAAAAGCGCACATCCTGTCGCTCGCGGACGTGCGTTTCGCGAGGCGCTTTTTCAACGTGGCAGAAATCCGCTACTGGCACATCTTCAGCATTCTCGGTGCGCGCGTGCCCGCGTTGCTGCCGCTGTTCAACCTGATGGACCGCGGGGCAACGCGTATCCCCTTGCTCAAGCTCATGGCGTGGATCTTCACGTTCGAGCTGCGCTCGATGGAAACCGGCCCCGCGACATGAGGTTTTGGTTGATCGGTGTCGGCGAATCCCTACCGATCGAGGGACCGGGCTATCGAAGGTGGAGAACGGGAATGCTGGCGCGGGCGTTGCTGGCGCGCGGCCACGAAGTCACTTGGTGGACGTCGTCGGTGCATCACTTCTCCAAACAACAGCTGGTGTCGGGCGACGAGATACGCGCCATATCTCCGGGATTCGAGCTGCAGTTCATCCACGGGCGACTCTATCGACGCAACATTTCCCTGGCGCGCGCGCTGAATCACGTCGATCTCGCCAGGGGCTTCGAGCGGCTTGCGCAGCAGCGCGCGCGGCCGGACCTCATCTTCACGACCTTTCCGCCAATCGAGCTGTGTCGCGCGGCGGTGCAATTCGCGCGGCGCCATGGGCTGCCGAGCGTCGTGGACGTCAACGATCTGTGGCCGGACGAGATGTGGGCGCGCGTGCCGCGCTTCGCGCGGCCGCTCGCGCGGTTGCTGCTGCGGCCCCTGTCGCGTCAGGTAGCGGCCGCCATGACCGATGCCACGGCGATCTGCGCGATTTCGCGCACCTATCTGGAATGGGCGCGGCGCAAGGGAGCGCGCGCGGACAGCACGGCGGACTCCATCTTCCCGCTCGGCTATCCGGACGACCCGGACGTATCCGTGCCGCCGGCGGCGGACGGGGTGAAGCGGTTCCTGTTCGTGGGAACGTTCGTGCGCAGCATCGATCTAGAGACCGTCATCGAAGCCGCGCGGCGGCTCGTGGGCCGCGCCGACATCCGCGTGATCATCGTCGGGGCAGGGGAGAACGACGCGGCGCTGCGCCGCCATGCCGCCGACCTGCCCAACGTGGAGTTCAAGGGCTGGGCCACGCAACAACAGATCCGCGAGCACGCGCACGTCGCCTATGCAGGCCTCGCGGCCTACGCGGCCGGCGCGCTCATGAGCCTGCCTAACAAGATCTACGAATACATGCGTTTCGGGCTGCCGATTCTGTGTGCGCTCGAGGGCGAGGCGCGCGAGCTCATCGAAAACGCGGGCGCGGGCATCGGCTACCGACCGGGCGACGGCGGCGATCTGGCGCGCGTCATGCTGCAGCTCGCCGACGATCCCGCGCGGCGGAATCACATGGCTGCGGCAGCGCGCGAAAATTTCTGCGCGCGGTTCGCGGAGTCGGCCGTCTATCCGCCGTTGGTGTCGTGGCTCGAGCGTCTCGTGCCCGCCAGCGCGCGTAATGCATGAATCGAATGGAGTGCTCATGATCAGATTTGCGCTAGTCGGATGCGGCAGGATCGCGGTACGTCACGCGGAACTGCTCGGGTCCGGAACTATCCAGAACGCTTCACTCGCAGCGGTCTGCGACGTCGTGCCCGAGCGCGCACGGCGTTTCGCGGAGAAATACAGCGTGCCTGCTTTCACGGATATTCACGAGATGGCCAAGTCGGTGCCGGCGGACGTGTTCGTCGTGTTGTCCGAGAGCGGCAACCACGCGCAGCACGTGATCGCGCTCGCGCCATACGGCAGACACATCGTGGTCGAGAAGCCGATGGCGCTCACGCTCGTCGACGCCGACCGAATGATCGAGGAATGCGACCGGCACGGAATCCGCCTGTTCGTCGTCAAGCAGAATCGCTTCAACGTGCCGGTGCGCAAGCTGCGCGAGGCACTCGAGGCCGGCCGCTTCGGCAAGCTCGTGCTCGGTACCGTGCGCGTGCGCTGGTGCCGCACTCAGGCGTACTACGATCAGGATGCATGGCGCGGTACGTGGGCGCTCGACGGCGGCGTGCTCAGCAATCAGGCCAGCCATCACATCGACCTGCTCGAATGGATGATGGGCGAAGTGGAGTCCGTGTTCGCGCGTAGCGCGACCGCGCTCGTGCAGATCGAAGCGGAAGACACGGCGGTCGTGGTGCTGCGCTTCAAGAGCGGTGCGCTCGGCATCATCGAGGCGACGACCGCTGCGCGCCCGAAGGATCTCGAAGGCTCGATCTCCATCCTTGGCGAGCGCGGCAGCGTCGAGATCGGCGGTTTCGCCGTCAACGAAATGCGTGCATGGAATTTCGCGCAGCCGCAGGCGGGCGACGAAGATGTGCTGAAGAAGTACTCGGTGAATCCGCCGGACGTATATGGCTTCGGGCACCGCTCGTATTACGAGCACGTGGTCGAGTGCCTGCGCGACAATTCGCCCCACCTCGTCGACGGACTCGAGGGTCGCAAGAGTCTCGAGCTCATCTCGGCCCTCTATGAATCCATCGAGACCGGCAAAGACGTGCCGATTCGTTTCGCGCCGCGCTTTTGCCGTCTCGGACGCAAGGCCTGAACATGAAGAAGCTGTCCGTGGGCATAGTCGACTGCGAGCTCGGCGCCAACGTCACCGTGGTCGAGCCCGTGAATCTCTACGGCTGTCGTGTCGGCGCGGATACCTTCATCGGACCGTTCGTCGAGATCCAGCGCGGCGCGGTCGTCGGCAACCGCTGCCGCGTCCAGTCGCACGCGTTCATCTGCGATCTCGTGGAGATTGGTGACGATTGCTTCATCGGACACGGCGTCATGTTCGTCAACGATCCATTCACGCGCGGTGGACCGGCGCGCGGCGATCGCAGCCTCTACAAGCCCACGCGCATCGGCGACAACGTGTCGATCGGATCGAACGCGACCATTCTTCCCGTATCGATCGTTGCGGGCGTGGTGATCGGCGCCGGCGCCGTCGTCACGCGCGACATCGAAAACCCCGGTGTCTACGCCGGCAACCCCGCGCGTCGCCTGCGCGCCCTGTGAATCCAGACCTCCCGGAGTTGCCTTGAAAGTTCCGTTCGCAGACCTCAAAGCCCAGTACCGCGCGCATGAGACCGAGATCGATGCGGCCATCCGCGGCGTCATCGAACAGTCCTCGTTCATCGGCGGCAAGTTCGTACGCAATTTCGAGCAGGAGTTTGCGCGCGAGATTGGCATCGAGCACTGCATCGGGTGCGGCAATGGCACCGATGCGATTTTCATCGTCCTCAAGATGCTGGGCATCGGCGCGGGTGACGAAGTGATCACGACTGCGATCAGCTGGATTGCGACGTCGGAAACAATCTCGCTCACGGGCGCGGCGCCGGTATTCGTCGATGTCGACGCGACGGGCTGCATCGACGTGGATCGCATCGAGGCGGCGATCTCGCCGAAAACCCGCTGCATCATTCCGGTTCACCTGCACGGACAACCCGCGCGCATGGCGCGCATAGAAGAAATTGCCAAGCGTCACGAGCTCCTGATCATCGAGGACTGCGCGCAGGCGCATCTGGCCGAATCGAACGGCAGACGGGTCGGCACTCTTGGGCGCGCGGCAACTTTCAGCTTCTATCCCGGCAAGAATCTCGGCGCATATGGCGACGCCGGATGCATCGTCACCAACGACTCGACGCTCGCGGCCGCATGCCGCCGTTTTGCCAATCATGGCTCGCTCACCAAGCACGAGCATGCTTTCGAAGGCATCAACAGTCGTCTCGATGGAATGCAGGCCGCCATCCTGTCGGCGAAGCTGCCGCACCTGCAAGCTTGGACGCGACGGCGGCGCGAACTTGCTTCTGCCTACGATCGACTGCTCGCGGGGGTCCCCGGCGTTCGGCCGCTGGCGCGCAATCCCGACGGCTCGCACGTGTTCCACGTCTATGTCGTCGAGGTCGAGAATCGTGAGGCGCTGCGTGAGCAACTGACGGCCGCGGGCATCGAAACCGCCATTCACTATCCACGCGCGCTGCCGTTCCTGCCCGCATACCAGCGTCTCAAAAAGCATGAATCCGACTACCCGCAGGCGGCGCGCCTGCAGGCGCGGATTCTGTCGCTTCCGATGTTCCCGGAGATGACGGACGAGATGGTCGAATACGTCTGCGCGACGCTGCAGCGGCTCGTTGCGTGAACCGTGCCTCGTTGCCGCGCGACCGCCACGGTAGTTCGATCCGCCGGGGCCCGGACGGCTTGAAATTGCAGCAATTTCGGCGCGTTGTACGCGAGTCTCGGGTGCTTTTGACCGCCGATCTGTGCAACAATCCGCCCGCTTTTTTGCGGCCACCTGTCGAGCCGGACGATCGGCAGCACAGCAGTTGAGGACAATGACCACTTTCGTTGAAGTAACCGAACTCGCCGGTGATGAAGTCAGTCAGGAACAAGTCGACAGGGTTTGCTCGCGCTATGCCTGGGCCCTCGGTTACGTCAATGGTAAGGATGTCCTCGAAGTGGCCTGCGGCACGGGGCCCGGCTTGGGTCTGCTGCGCGGCGCGGCCCGCAGTCTCGTCGGCGGTGACATTTCCGACCCGATCCTCGAACGCGCGCGCGCGCACTACGGCGCCCGTGTCGACATCCGCAAGCTCGACGCGGTCGCGCTGCCGTTCGCCGATGCGAGCCTCGACGTCGTCATCATCTTCGAAGCGTTGTACTACGTGCCGGACGCACAAAAATTCGCGGACGAGTGTCGCCGAGTTCTGCGGCCCAATGGCGTGGTGCTCGTGTCGAACGCGAACAAGGATCTGTTCGATTTCAATCCCAGCCCGCACAGCCATGTCTACCACGGCGTGGTCGAGCTCGATCAGATGTTCGTTGCGCGCGGTTTCAAGACGCGCTTCTGGGGCGACGTGCCGCTCGCGAGCGTGTCACTGAAGCAGAAAGTATTGCGTCCGATTAAGCGCACCGTGGTCGCGCTCAATCTCATGCCGAAAAGCATGGCGGGGAAAAAACTCCTCAAGCGCCTGGTGTTCGGCAACATGAGGCCGTTTCCGGCGGAAATCACCAGCGCCATGTTGCCCGTGGCAACTTCGCTCGTGCCGATCGAGGCAGGCGGACCCGATGGCCGCCA
Organism: Pseudomonadota bacterium; assembly: GCA_043747875.1. GTDB lineage: Bacteria > Pseudomonadota > Gammaproteobacteria > Steroidobacterales > Steroidobacteraceae > CADEED01. The sequence continues at coordinate 31,471 of JAYTOI010000070.1, forward strand.
CAAAGTCATTCTTTGCGAAGCCCGCCTGGCGGGCTGAGTTCGCTTTCAATTTCAGGGGATTCGATGCGCAGCATTCCGTTCTTTCCTTACTCCCAGTTGTTCACGTCCCAGGAAGCGGAGCTCACCGCTGTCATGGTCGACGTCTGTCGCCGTGGCGCATATATCCTGCAGAAGGACTGTCGCGACCTCGAGGCGAATCTCGCGAAGTTCGCCGATGTGAAGCACGCATTCGGCGTGGCGAACGGCACCGATGCGATCATCATCGGCCTCAAGGCCGTGGGAGTCGGTCCCGGCGACGAGGTGATCCTGCCGTCGCATACGTACATCGCGACCGCCGCCTCGGTGCACATGGTCGGCGCGACGCCCGTACTCGCGGAGTGCGGCGCGGACCACATGCTCGATCCTGCAGACATCGAAAAGCGCATCACGCCGAGGACCAAGGCCATCATGCCGGTGCAGGTCAACGGCCGTACCTGCGACATGGATGCGATCCAGGCGGTTGCCGACCGACACAAGCTCATGGTGGTCGAAGATGCCGCACAGGCACTCGGCTCGAAGTTCAAGGGCCAGGCCGCGGGCACATTCGGCAAATTCGGCACGATCAGTTTCTATCCGGCGAAGCTGCTCGGCTGCTTCGGCGATGGCGGCGCGATCTTCACGAACGACGACGCGATTGCCGGGAAGATCGCGCTGCTGCGAGATCACGGCCGCAACGCCGACGGCCGCGTCGTGGCCTGGGGCTACAACTCGCGCATCGACAACCTGCAGGCCGCGATCCTCAACTTCAAGCTGCAGACCTTTCCGCAGGATTGCGAGCGCCGCCGCGCGGTGGCCACGCGCTATCAGCGCGGCCTCGGCGATCTCAAGGAACTCACGCTGCCGCCGGCGCCGGGCGCCGACCCACGGCACCACGACGTCTATCAGAACTACGAGCTCGAGGCCGATCGACGCGAGGAGCTGCGCGCGCATCTCGACGTAAAAGGCGTGCGCACTATCATCCAGTGGGCGGGCACGCCCGTGCACCAGTTCCGCGAGCTCGGCTTCACGGTGCAGCTGCCACGCACCGACGCTTTCTTCAAGCGCTGCTTCATGCTGCCGATGAACGCAGCGATCAGCGACGACGACGTCGACTACATCATCGAGTCGATTCGCGGGTTCTACGGGAAATAATCGTGGCGATGCGCGAACTAGGTGCGCTCATCGATCCGACCCGGCTGCACGGGCCGATCGACATCGAGGGCGAAGACCCCGCGACGCTCGAGGCCGCGTTGCGCTCGATGTTGCGCATCCGGATGGCCGAACAGTTTCTCGCGGTCAAGCGCCGCGACGGCTTCATCGGCGGACCGGTCCATCTCGGCGCCGGTCAGGAGGCCGCCGCCGTCGGCGTCTCTCAGCACCTTCGCCCGAGCGATCGCGTGTTCGGCGCGCACCGCTCTCATTCGCACCTGCTCGCGCTCGGATCGAGCGTGCACGGCTTGTTTGCCGAGGTGCTCGGCAAGGACACGGGACTCTCCCGCGGCATGGGCGGCTCCATGCACTTGTGGGACGAGAAGCACGGCTTCTACGGCTCGGTGCCCATCGTTGCGGGCACTGTCTCGCTGGCGGTCGGCGCGGCGCTGGCCGCGCAACTCACGGGGAGCGACAGCGTGGCAGTCACCTACTTTGGCGACGGCGCCGCCGAAGAGGGCGTGGTGCACGAATCCCTGAATCTCGCAGCGGTGTTCCGCCTGCCGGTGATCTTCGTCGTCGAGAACAACCTGTTCTCCAGCCACATGCACATATCGCTGCGTCAGCCGGGCAATTCGATTGCACGTTTCGCGGACGCGCACGGCATTCCTGCGCACGTGGTCGACGGAAACGACATCGTGGCGGTGGCACGCGCGGCCGGCACGCTGGTGGATGCCGCGCGTCGCGGCGCCGGCCCGGGCTTCCTCGAGGCCGTGACGCAGCGTTGGTACGGTCACGTCGATTGGCGCGAGGACATCGACGTCGGCGTCAACCGCTCGACCATCGATCTCGAAAATTGGCGGGGTCGCGATCCTGTCCGCCGCCTTCGCGAGAGCCTCGAGGCACGCGGCCTGTGGAGCGCCACGCAGCATCAGGCGCTCGAGCGTGCGCTGGAGTCCGAGCTGGACAGCGCCTGGGAGCGCGCCATGGCGGATCCTTACCCCGACGCGCGGGCGTTGTTAGACCGGGTGTACGCCCCGCGCGGCAGCTCATGAACGAATTCGGCGGCAAACTCACCTACGGCACCGCCATCCGCGCCGCATTCGAATACCTGCTCGAGCGGTACCCGGAAGTATTCGTGATCGGCCAGGGACTCTGGAGTCCCTGGTATGTCGGAAATTCGATGACCGATCTCGACAAGAAATTCGGCCAGAAGCGCGTCATCGACACGCCGGTCTCCGAGCTCGCGTGCACGGGTGCGGCAGTCGGCGCATCGCTGTGCGGCATGCGTCCCATCGTCGTGCATCCGCGCATCGACTTCATGTTGTACGCGATCGATGCCATCGTGAACCAGGCGGCCAAGTGGTCGCACATGGTGGGCGGACAGGCGCATCCCGCGGTCACGATCCGCGCCATCATCAATCGCGGCGGCGAGCAGGGTGCGCAGCACTCGCAGGCGCTGCACGCGTGGTTCGCGCACGTGCCGGGGCTGCGCGTCGTGATGCCGGCCACGGTCGCCGATGCGCGTGACCTCATGATCGCGGCGGTGCGGTGCGACGATCCGGTGGTCTACATCGACGATCGCTGGCTCTACGACCTCGCGGACGATCTGCCGCCGGTGCGCGAGCTCACGCTCGCCGACGAAGGTCCGCGCTGCCTCGCGCCGGGTACGGACATCACGTTCGTCGCGGCTAGCTACTCGACGCGTCTCGCGCTCGAGGCGCGCGCGATCCTGGCGCCGCAGGGCGTGTCGGCGGAAGTCGTCGACCTGCGAGTGCTCAATCCGCTGCGCGTCGAGGCCATCCTCACCTCGGTGCGCAAGACGGGGCGTCTGCTCGCGATCGACGGCGGCTGGCGCACCTGCGGCATGGCCGCCGAGGTGGTGGCGCAGGTGGCAGAGCATCTGGCGCCCGGCGCGCTGCGCGCCGCGCCGGCGCGCATCACGCTGCCCGACGCACCGGCACCGACTTCGCGCGTGCTCGAGAAAACTTACTACCCGACCGCCGAGACCGTGGCGGCGCGCGCCCTCGAACTGTGCCGCTGAGACCCGCATGAAGAGACTCGTCGATATCCTCTTGTCCGCGACCGGATTGTTGCTGGCGAGCCCGTTGCTGCTGCCCGTGATGTTTCTCGTGTGGTGGCAGGACAAACATTCGCCGTTCTATGTGGCGATGCGCACGGGCATGAACGACCGGCCGTTCCGCATGGTCAAGCTGCGTTCGATGATCATCAATGCCGACCAGAGCGGCGTCGACTCGACCGCGTCCAATGATCGGCGCATCACGCCGTTGGGGCAGTTCATCCGCCGCTACAAGCTCGATGAGCTCACGCAGTTGTGGAACGTCTTCATAGGCGACATGAGCCTCGTGGGTCCGCGCCCCAACGTCAAACGCGAGACCGATCTCTACACGCCGCTCGAACGTCGCCTGCTCGAGGTGCGGCCCGGCATCACCGACATCTCCTCGATCGTGTTCTCCGACGAAGGCGACATACTCAAGGGACAGGCTGATCCCGACATCGCGTACAACCAACTCATTCGTCCCGGGAAGAGCCTGCTCGGACTTTTCTACATCGAACACCGGAGTTTTCTGATCGACTTGCGCCTCATTGCATTGACCGCGGTGGCAATCGCATCGCGCCGCCGCGCGCTCGCCGGCGTGCAGTCGCTGCTGCGCACGCTGCGCGCGGACGAAGTTCTACTGGTCATCGCGGCGCGCGAGAAGCCGCTGGTCCCGATGCCGCCGCCCGGCGGCACGAAAATCGTGACCTCGCGCGATGGCAATCCGTTCGCATGATTCGTTGATCGCCGCGCCCGCCGAGCTTGCCGCAGCTCTGCGGCTCACCACCGAGCTGCTGGCGATGGAGCTCGCCGCGCCGACCGAACAGCCTCCGGATTGGACATCGTCCAAATGGGCGGTGGCGCGCGCCGCCGTTACGATCCATGGCATCGCGGGCCTGCTGCTGCGCGACCTGCGTTGGCCCGGCATGCCAGGCTGGTATGACTTCCTCGAGCGCGAAACAGCCGAAACACGGGAACGTGAGCGCCGGGCCGTCAGCGCGCTCGCCGACATCGACGCTGCTGCGCGGGCCGCAGGCATTCCGCTGGTCGCGCTCAAAGGTCACGCGCTGCTGGCGCTGGGAATGTACGAGCCTGGCGAGCGCCCCATGGCCGACATCGACCTGCTGGTTAGGCCGCGCGATCGGATTGCACTGGAAAGAGTCATGGCAAGCATGGGCTTTGCCGCCGTGAGCGTGAGCTGGAAACACTGGGAGTTCGCGCGGCCACTCTCGGGGTCGGCCGCGGCAGGCGAAGTGGGGCTCGATGCCATCAAGGTGGACGTCCACCAGCGCCTTGCCGAGCAGATCAGCGATTTCGAGATCGAGATGCCGGGAGACCTGTTTGGAACAGATCCCGGGACGGGAGTGCGGGGATATCCGTCGCGGCCCATTTTGCTGCGGCATCTGCTGATGCACACAGCGGCTAATATGAGCACGCGCTGGGTCAGGGCCGTGCATTTGAGCGACATCGCGCGCGTGGCGAGCGGCTTGACCCCCGCCGAATGGGCCGAGACATTACCGCGTCACTGGACTCATTCCTGGTGTCTGTTGCCGCCGCTCGCTCTCGTCGCGCGCTATTTTCCTGGCGTTGTGCCACCGGATCTCGTGGCGCAGGTCGAGGTCGCCTGCCCGCGCGGGTTGGCCCGGGCGGTGAGGCGTCAAGTCCTGACGGACCTGTCGGCATCCGATCCGCGCTTTCGCGCGCTACCTGCTTTCGACTGGTGTACGTCGCTGCCCGGCGTGCTGCGTTATATGAAGCGGAGGGTGCTGCCGGGACGCAGCGAGCTGCGGTCGCTGGCCGGCATTGCCCGAACGACGGGATTCGCGCGGGATAACCGCTGGTTCACGATGTCGCAGCCTGCGCGGATCATGCAGTGGGTCTTCCGTCGGCCGATGCGGCCCGCGACGCTCCATGCCGTACGCGTCGAATTCGCGCGCAAGGCCGTAACCCCGGTCGGTGAACCACGACAGTAGTTTGTTGCCGCACGGGCGGCAGTTTTTTGCCGGATCCGGCTTTTTGCTCTATCCGATGAGAGAAATTGCCGACACGCGACAGAAACTACACATATTGGACCGGCCGTTGACACAGTGTCGCGCTGTACACTCGCGCGAGCGGTTGGTCTTCTACACAAGGACGACGGTCATCGTTTTGCAATGTTGGACAAGAACCTACCTACAACACGCGCATGAGTAGAAAGCGCGTCAACTACTTCCGCGCCGCCCGTCACCTGCGCCGCCGTACCAAACAGCTCGTGATGTTGTGCGTGGACCTCGCGGCCATCCCGGGCGCGTTGTGGACCGCCATTTCCCTGCGCCACGGCGAGCTCACGGCGGTTACGTCCGAGACCGTGTGGTTGTACGTCGCAGTGATCCTGTCCACGTTGCCCGTGTTCGTGAAGGCGGGGTTGTACCGCGCCATCATTCGCTTCGCCGGCATCGCGGTGGCGAAGGTCATCGCGCTCGGCGTAGGGCTTTCGACTGCCGCGTTGATCGCGGCGAACCAGATCTCGGGCGTGCCGATTCCGTGGAGCGCCACAGTGATCTACGCGGCGCTCGCGCTCATATACGTAACCACGTCGCGGTTCGCCGCGCGCGAGTTGCTGCGTCTCAAGGCGGCGAGCATCGACCGCGTCATCGTCTACGGCGCGGGTGCGGCAGGCGCGCAGCTGTGCTCGTCGCTGCTCACCGCCGGGCCGTTCCGTCCCATTGCACTGATCGACGATTCGAAATCGATGCAGGGCGTGCGCGTCTGCGGCTTCCAGGTGCGCCACCCCGATACGTTGATGGAGCTGCGTCGCCGACGCGGTGCAAATCTCGTTCTGCTCGCGATTCCGAGCGCGACGCGTCGGCGTCGCAGCGAGGTCATCGAACGGCTCTCGACCATGGGCTTTCGCGTGCAGACGGTGCCTAACATAGGTGAAATCGTTTCGGGCAAGGCGCGGCTCGAGGAAATTCGCGACATCGAAGTGCATGACCTGCTCGGACGCGACCCGGTACCGCCGAACCCGGCGTTGCTCGGCGCCTGCATCCGCGCAAAATCCATTCTCGTCACGGGCGCCGGTGGATCGATCGGCTCAGAGCTCTGCCGGCAGATCATGGATCTCTCGCCGCGCCGGCTGGTGCTGCTCGAGGTCTCCGAGCTCGCGCTGTATGAGCTCGAGCGCGAGCTGCGCTCGCTCAACGTGCGTAGCGGCAACCGCATCGAGCTGGTCGCGCTGCTCGGCAACGCGCATCACAAGCACCGCGTGCGCGAGATCATGACGACGTTCGGCGTCCAGACCGTGTATCACGCCGCGGCGTACAAGCACGTGCCCATCGTCGAACACAACATGATCGAGGGCATTCACAACAACATTTTCGCGACCTACAACACGGCCGAAGCCGCGATGGAGTGCCGCGTCGAAACCTTCGTGTTGGTCTCGACGGACAAGGCGGTCAATCCCACCAATGTCATGGGATGCACGAAGCGCGTGTCCGAGATGGTGCTCCAGGGTATGCAGCAGCGTGGCGGTAACACGCGTTTCTGCATGGTCCGCTTTGGCAACGTGCTCGAGTCCTCGGGGTCGGTGGTGCCGCTGTTCCGCGAGCAGATTCGCGAGGGCGGTCCCGTCACGGTGACGCATCCCGACGTCATCCGCTACTTCATGACCATTCCCGAAGCCGCGCAGCTCGTCATCCAGGCGGGCTCGATGGGCTCGGGTGGCGACGTGTTCGTCCTCGACATGGGCAGCCCGGTCCGCATTGCCGACCTCGCGAAACGCATGATCCAGCTCGCGGGCTATACGGCGCGCGACGACAAGAACCCGGACGGCGACATCGAGATCCGGTTCACCGGTCTGCGTCCCGCGGAGAAGCTCTTCGAGGAGTTGCTCATCGGTAAGAACGTCACGGGGACGGACCACCCGCGCATTCTGCGCGCGATGGAGCACACCCTTCCCTGGGAGCAGATGCGGCACGTGTTGGATGACCTGGCGCAGTGCTCCGTCCGCTTCGACTGCGACCGGGCACGCGAGATCCTGCTGCGCGCGGTGCCCGAATATCGGCCCACCGACCGTGTCCAGGATCATGTCTGGCTGCAGGGCGGGTCGCGGGTCAGCGGTGCACAGCTCGCGGACGACGAGAAAGTGCGCGAGCTTCGCCCCCGCCCACCGGCCTGACTCGGGTCTCACTTCCGATATTCCTACTGCGGGTCTAGCAGCTCCTGTAGGAGTCTTTCGTTAGAATTCCGGCCCTTACGCCCAATTCGGGCGACTTCAGTGGGTTTATGCGAGTCACCATATTTGGATCGGGCTACGTCGGCCTGGTCACAGGCGCCTGCCTGGCCGACGCCGGCAATGACGTGCTGTGTGTCGACGTCGACGCCCAGAAGATAGAAGGCCTCAAGCAGGGAGTCATCCCCATTCACGAGCCCGGTCTCGATGCGCTCATCAAGAGCAACATCGAAGCGGAGCGTCTGAAGTTCACGACTTCGGCGAAGGAGGGCGTGGAGCACGGCCTCTTCCAGCTCATCGCCGTAGGCACGCCACCCGATGAAGACGGTTCGGCGGATCTGAAATACGTACTCGCCGTGGCACGCTCGATCGGCGAGCACATGACCGAGTACAAGGTCGTCATGACCAAGTCGACCGTGCCGGTGGGCACCAGCGACAAGGTGCGCGGTGCCGTCGCCGAGACGCTCACCAGGCGCGGCGCCGAGGTGGAGTACGACATAGTCTCGAATCCGGAATTCCTCAAAGAAGGAGCGGCCATCGACGATTTCATGCGGCCCGACCGCGTCGTCGTCGGCACGGACAATCCGCGCGTCACCGAGCTGCTGCGCGCACTCTACGATCCGTTCACGCGCAGCCGCGAAAAACTCATCATCATGGATTTGCGCTCGGCGGAACTCACGAAGTACGCCGCGAACGCCATGCTCGCGACCAAGATCAGCTTCATGAACGAGCTGGCGAACCTGGCCGATCTTTTCGGCGCGGACATCGAGAAGGTGCGCGTCGGCATCGGTTCCGATCCGCGCATCGGGTATCACTTCATCTATCCGGGTCTCGGCTACGGCGGCTCGTGCTTCCCGAAGGACGTCCAGGCGTTGGCGCGCTCGGCGCGCGCCGCGGGATACGCGCCGGCGTTGCTCGACTCCGTCGAAGCGGTGAACAAACGGCAGAAGCAGGTGCTGTTCGAGAAGATCTCGAACCACTACGGCGGCAAATTGAAGGGCAAGACGATTGCGATGTGGGGCCTGGCATTCAAGCCTGGCACCGACGATATGCGCGAAGCGCCGTCGCGCGTGCTGCTCGAGCAGCTCTGGGCGGTGGGCGCCACCGTGCGCGCGTTCGATCCGGCGGCGCTGAACGAAACCAAGCGCATTTACGGCGACCGGCCGGACCTCACGCTGTGCACGCGCGCGCGCGAGACGCTCGAGGGCGCGGACGCGCTGGCGATCGTCACCGAGTGGAAGGAATTCCGCAGCCCCGACTTCGACAACTTGAAGAAGCAGCTGAAGTCGCCGGTGATCTTCGACGGCCGCAACCTTTACGATCCGGGCTTGATGAAGAAGCAAGGCTTCACGTACTACGCCATCGGGCGCGGCGAGGCAGTCAAAGCCTGACGGGCGGGTGAGTTCCGATCGGGTTACCATGCTGCCAGCATGAATCTCGTCCCCGTGATCCTCTCCGGCGGCTCCGGCACCCGACTCTGGCCGCTGTCGCGCGAGCTGCTGCCCAAACAACTTCTCGCGCTCACCGGCGAGCGCACGATGATCCAGGAGACGGCCGCGCGGCTCGTCGGCTTTCCGGATGCCACCGGCCCGGTCGTGGTGTGCAACGAGGCGCATCGCTTCCTGGTTGCCGAGCAGCTGCGCGAAATGACGCTGCCGCCCACCGCCATCTTGTTAGAGCCCGTCGGTCGCAACACCGCCCCGGCAATCGCGCTCGCCGCGCACACGGTGCTCGCCAGCGCCGGGACCGATGCGCTCATGCTCGTACTGCCGGCCGATCACGTGCTCGCGGACCTGTCGGCCTTCCAGGCCGCCATCGGCACCGCCATCCCGTCCGCCGCCGCCGGCAAGCTGGTGGCGTTCGGCATCGTCGCGCGTACCCCTGAGACGGGCTATGGATATCTTCGTATTGAGGCGGGCCGTCGCACTGCGGGCGAGAGCCCCGTGCGTCCCATCGTTCAGTTCGTGGAGAAGCCGGATCTGGTCAAAGCGCGCGAGTTCATCGCCTCCGGTGAATACTTCTGGAACTCGGGCATGTTCCTGTTCGGTGCGCAGCGCTATCTCGAAGAGCTCGAGCGCCATGCGCCCGACATCGCGGCGACCTGCGCGCGCGCCAGTGCCAGCGCGGTGCGCGACCGGGACTTCACGCGCGTCGATGAAACAGTATTCGCCTCTTGCCGCAGCGATTCCGTCGATTACGCCGTCATGGAGAAGACCCGCGACGCGGTCATGGCGCCGCTCGACGCCGGTTGGAACGACGTCGGTTCCTGGGCCGCGCTGCACGACGTGCTGCCCGCCGACGCGGCCGGAAACGTCGTGCGCGGCGACGTGCTGCTCGAGGATTCGGCCGGCTGTTACGTGCACGCCGACAGCCGTCTGGTGGCTGCATTGGGCTTGAATGACGTCGTGATCGTCGAAACCGCCGATGCCGTGTTGGTGGCGCCCAAGGCGAAGGTGCAGGACGTCAAGAAGCTCGTGGCGCGCATCAAGGCCGCCGGGCGCAGCGAGCACATGGCGCACGCCGCGCCGGCGCCGTTCAACAAAGGAAAGCCCGAGTGATCAATCTGTCCGCCTTCAAGGCCTACGACGTTCGCGGGCGCATCCCCGACGAGATCAACCATGAGCTCGTTTATCAGATCGGCCGCGCGTTCGCGGCATTCGTGAAACCCAAAAAGGTGGCCGTCGGGCGCGACATCCGCCTCACCAGCGATGAGTTCGCGCGCGAGCTCATCCGTGGCCTGACCGACTCGGGTGTCGACGTCCTCGACATCGGCCTGTGCGGCACTGAGGGCGTCTATTTCGCGACGTTCCACTGGAATCTCGACGGCGGCGTGATGATCACCGCCAGCCACAATCCGCCCGACTACAACGGCCTGAAGCTGGTGCGCGAGAAGTCCAAGCCCATCGGCTCGGACTCCGGCCTCAAGGAAATCGCCGAGATGATCTCGTCGGGCAAACTACCGCCCGCGGCCGCGGCGAAGGGCAGGGTCGAGAGACTCGACACCTCGACCGAGTACATTTCACATCTGCTGGGCTACGTCAATCGCAAGGCGCTGCGCAAGCTCAAGGTGGTCGTCGATGCCGGCAATGGCGGCGCCGGCCTGACGATCGACAAGCTCGAACCGCATCTGCCGTTCGAGTTCATCAAGGTACGCCACGAGCCGAACGGCCGGTTTCCGCAGGGCGTTCCGAACCCGATGCTCGAGGAGAACCGCGGTCCTTCGTTGGAGGCCTTGCGGGAATCCGGGGCTGACGTCGGCATCGCCTGGGACGGTGACTACGACCGCTGCTTCTTCTACGACTCGAAGGGTTCGTTCATCGAGGGCTATTACATCGTGGGGTTGTTAGCCGAGGCGTTCCTCGTCAAACAACCCGGCGCGCGCATCGTCTACGACCCGCGCCTCACATGGAACACCATCGACACCGTGAAGCGGCTCGGTGGCGTACCCGTCATGAGCAAGTCGGGCCACGCATTCATCAAGCAGAAGATGCGCGAGGTGGACGGTGCGTACGGCGGCGAGATGAGCGCGCACCATTACTTCCGCGATTTCTCCTATTGCGACAGCGGGATGGTTCCCTGGCTGCTGGTGCTCGAGCGCGTGTGCGAGTCGGGCAAGTCGCTCGATGAGCTCGTTGCGGCGCGCATCAAGGCGTTTCCATCGAGTGGCGAGATCAATCGCAGATTGCCGGACGCGAAGAAGGTCCTGGTGGAGGCGGAGGCGAAATTCGGCAAGGGCGCGGCGATCGGCTACACCGATGGCCTGTCCGTCGAGCACGCCGACTGGCGCTTCAACGTGCGCGCCTCCAACACCGAGCCCCTGGTGCGCCTCAACGTCGAATCGCGCGGCAGCGAAGCGTTGATGCGCGAGAAGACCGGCGAGCTGCTGGCGTTCATGGACTCGATGGGCGCGATCAAAGCCAATCACTGAAATGGGGGCAGCCCCCAAATCCGGGAAATGGGGGCTGTCCCCAAATCGCCAAAAAGTGCCGAACCTGCCTTCCCGCTCAAAGGGTACTCGATGACTCCCACACTTCGCCTCCCGTTCGTCGCGCTCACCGCCGCGCTCGCCTTCACGGCCGTTGCCGCCGACATTCCCGCGCCCGTCGAAGCCGCGGCGAAGCGCGAGATCAGCGCTGCAACGCTGGCCGCGCCGATCCGCTATCTGGCCGCCGATGCGCTCGAAGGGCGCGGGCCGGCCTCGCGCGGCGACACGCTGGCACGGCTCTATCTGGCAACCGAGCTCGAGGGGCTGGGCTATCTACCGGCAGGCACCAAGGGCTCCTGGCAGCAGGAGTTCGACATCGTCGGCACCACCGCGAAGCTGCCGCAGACCTGGTCGTTCCAGGGCAAGTCGGGCAAGGTGGATCTCAAGCTCTCCGATGAATACATCGCAGGTTCGGGTGTGCAGACCGGGTCCGCGGGCTTCGACGATGCCGAGCTCGTGTTCGTCGGCTACGGCATCGAGGCGCCCGAGTATCAATGGGACGATTTCAAGGGTCTCGACGTGAAGGGTAAGGTGCTCGTCATGCTCAACAACGATCCCGACTGGGATCCGAAGTTGTTTGCTGGCAATACGCGCCTGTACTACGGCCGCTGGACATACAAGTACGAGAGCGCGGCGCGCCACGGCGCGGCCGGCGTCATCATCGTGCACACCACGCCGTCGGCCGGCTATCCGTGGCAGGTCGTGCAATCCTCGTGGGGCGGCGAGCAGTTCGAGCTGCCGGCCGAGAGCGAGCCGCGCATCCAGATGAAGGGCTGGGCCACCGAGGATGCAGTGAAGCGTCTCGTGAAGGCGGGCGGCTTCGATCTGGCGAAGCTGGTCGCATCCGCGAAGCAACGCAGCTTCAAGCCGGTGCCGCTGGGCATCCGCACGTCGATCCGCTTCGACAACAAAGTGTCGCGCGTGCGCACCGGCAACGTGGTGGGGATCCTCGCCGGCAGCGACCCGAAGCTGAAAGAAGAAGTGGTGCTGTTCAGCGCGCATCACGATCATTTCGGCATCGGCACTCCCGACCAGACCGGCGACACCATCTACAACGGCGCCGAGGACAATGCTGCGGGCTGCGCGCAGGTGCTCGCCATCGCGCGTGCCTACGCGGCGCTGCCGCAGCGGCCGCGCCGCTCGGTGCTCATCGTGTTCGTCGCCGGCGAGGAGCAGGGTTTGTTAGGCAGCAAGTATTACTCGCTGCACCCGACCATACCGGCCGGCAAGATCGCCGCCGACATCAATTACGACGGCGGAAATTTCTCGGGCCGCACGCGCGATCTCACGCAGGTGGGCATGGGCAAATCCTCGCTCGACGCCATCGCGACGGCGCTGGTTTCCGCCCAGGGCCGCACGCTCGTGCCCGATCAATTCCCCGATAAAGGCTATTACTACCGCTCCGACCAGTTCTCGTTCGCGAAGATCGGCGTGCCCGCGCTGTATTTCGACGGCGGTACGGACTTCATCGGCAAGCCGAAAGACTGGGGTCGCAAGGCGAAGGAGGAGTGGACCGAGCACGTCTATCACCAGCCCAGCGACGAGATCGACGACACCTGGGTGTTCGACGGCATGATCGAAGACGCGCAGGTGGGTTTCTACGCCGGGTGGCTGGTTGCGCAGGCGGACGCGATGCCGACGTGGAATCCGGGCGATGAATTCGAGGC
>JAYTOI010000071.1:0-10940 GCA_043747875.1 Pseudomonadota bacterium
CGTGCGTCGGCTCAACGACTTGGGATGCGAGGTGCAGATCAACGCCCAGGTTGCATAAACCACTGATTGAACGGCCGGCGTAAGAAGCTTCTTAGTAGCCTCGCGGCGGCTAAGGGGCCACGTTGTGGCCTCTGGGCCGCTAGCGTTTGGACCACAATGGGCCACAAACGCAAGCGCGAGGCTATCCTGCCTCGCTTCTAAAACGCTCCAGCCAGGCGCCGGGGCGCGGGTTAACCCGGGTCATACCGCCCAACACCCCTCGGTTAACCCGCTTTTTCATCGTCCGAACATGTAGTTAGTCGCATCTTGGTTAACCGCATGCCATGCATCAGGTGTGTAGGGACTCGATCAGCAGCTAAATCGGCCCCAGTTCCTTGTCCGGCAGCTTTGGCAGGCGCGGATTTGGCGTGAGTGATGCGGTGACGCTGCTAGAGATTCCCTAGCAACTTGGAATGTTTTTGCTGGCAAGTCGGCTAGAGATTTTTCTAGCCAACTCGGTAAGGCGGTCAAGCTACGAACAACCGCATTGCCGCAGCTCGCCGGCGTCGATGCATTCCACCACACCGATGCTTGCTTGATCACACTCGGGCGCTACAAGCGCGCGATTTCGTGTGCGTTCGTTCCCGAATAGTGCACTAGCGCTCCAGTATCCGTTTTCACCATTACGCCAGTTCTCAAATAGCTCCAATCCTGTGAACTGAAGCCATCCGCAAATTCATTCTTGTCGATCGAGAACACGACCGTGCCGTGCTCCCCATTCTCAAGGCGTACACGGTCCCCAAGCTTTACGGCTGTCCCATCGACGTACGTCATAGATTCCTCACGGCGTAAGCACCGGGAATCCGCCATTGAGATCGACCCAGCTCGGCTGCGGAGGCGGGCTCGCGACATCCGGCTCTGACTTGTTCCAGAAGCATTTACATGTCCTCGGGTTCTGGTTGACCACGAAAAGATTCAAGTGTGGACGGCCGACAGGGAAGTGATCGTGATCGGTATGCGGACCTAGGTAGCCAATCGTGCCTTGAAGATGCGGCGAACACGGCGCGCATGTCTTCTCAGAACATGCGTCGTAAATTATTGCCCCGAGAATTAGTCCAGCCCCGACTATGTCGCCGATTGGAAGTGGGCCGTCGGCTGCTGCGGCACCTCCTGCTATCGGCAGCACTCTCGTCCACGTCCGAGCGTTCAATCCTCGAGGATCGTCAGCACCGAGAGGATTGCCCCCGACATACGCGTATGTGCTGAAGCTGCCGCCGCGCAATCCAATCGGATCACTCTCGGAGTAACGCCCCACCGCCGGATCGTAGTCTCTGAAGTAGTTGTAATTAAGATTCGTCTCGACATCGAAGTACTGCCCCGGGAACCGCAGGTTGTACTTGAACGCCCCCGCCGGCTCGGTGGGCGTACCTTCTCCGAACGGCGTCGGGTCCCACTTCCAGCGCAACACTGGCGTCGCAGCATTGCTCGTGACCTTCCTCGGCGTGTTGAGCTGGTCGGTGTGCACGTAGAACACTGCGACCGTGCTGCCGCTGGGTCGCAGCGTCGCGACTGGGATGTCGCCTAACCACACCGTCTCCTGCGTCAGAGTCAGAGCCTGGGTCGTGGCGTTCCAGCCGTACTCACCGACGAGATGCCCCGCTTCGTCGTACATGAAGTACACCGTACCCGGCGTGCCGCCACCCTTGCGGATGCGCTGGCCGAGTGCGTTGTATACGTAGCTCGTGTTAGTCGAAGTCGAGCTCAGCCGCGCGGTTCTCATGCGCCCGCGGTTGTTGTACGAGTGGATGGTGGCGCCACTGTTCGTCACGTTGCCAACGTTATCGTATGAGTAGGTGCGCGCGAGCGCGCCGCTGATCGATGACAGCTTATTGGAGGTGCCGCTTGGCGAGTATGTGCTCGCGCTCGTGCCCGTTTGCGTAAGACGGTTGCCGTTGGCGTCGTAGGTGTAGCCGATCGTGGTGCCGCTCTTCGTCGCCGAGTTCAGCCGATCGAGGAGGTCGTAACCCAGCGTCCAAGTGGGGCCGCTCGTGGCGCTATCGGTCGTGCTCGTAATGCGGAACGCATCGTCATAGCCCAATGTGCGGTTGCCAACGGCCGCCGCACTGCTCGAGATCGTCGTGAGCTTGCCATCGGTGTCGAACGTGCGCGTGCTCGCGTTGCCGTTGCCCCAGGTCCAGTCCGTGATCGGACCGAAGGGGTCATAGGTGATGTTGCTCAGGATCGAGGTGTTCGGACTGCCCACGAGCGTCACGCTCGTCATCTGATTGTTCGAGTTGTAGCTGTACTGGATCATTCGGCCGGAGGGCAGCACGGTGGAGGTCAGTTGCCCCGCCGCGTTGTACCCGTAGCCGATGGTCATCGGCACGTTCGGCGTCACGCCCGTGTAGATCTGCGACGTGCCGGTCACGCGTCCCTTGGCATCATAGGCCCAGGCCATGGTGTGCGAAGCATCGCCGGCGCTCGTCAGATGTCCTTTGCCGTTCGTGCCAACGTCATATGCGTACGTAATCGTCTGATCGGTAGTCGAGCCGATCTTGAACGCCGCGCTGGTCACGCGGTCGAGCGCATCGTATGTGTACGTCGTGACGGCGCTCCGAGCGTCAGTGCTCGTCTTGAGATTGCCGCCCGAGTCGTAGGTGTTGGTGGTGAGTCCCGTGTCCGGGCTCGTCTGCGTCTTCAAGTCCCCGAACCCGGTATACGCGTAGCTGGTCACGAGTGAACGCGGATCGGTCACCGAGGTCAGGTTGTCGTTCGCGTCATAGCCGAACTGCGTGACGCCGAGGTTCGGATCGGTGATCTGCTTCAGCCGCTCGAGCTCGTCGTACGCGCTGATGCTGTTGCGCCCGAGCGGCGCATTGGCGGTAGTTTGATTGCCGTTCGCATCATAGCCGAACACCGTGGTGACGTTCGTGGTGCCCGCCGCGTTCACATCCTTCCACAGCTGGCTCAGCGTATTGAACACGCGCGTGTGCGTGCGCTTCAAGAGAAGCGTCGAGTCGTAGGCGTTTTCCACCGTGATATTGCCGGCGTTGTCGAGCGCGTAGACGATCTTGTTGCCCGCGCCGTCGGCGATCTGCGTGAGTCGATGCGCGCCGTCATAGGTGTACTGAACGAAGCTGCCATCCGGGCTCGTGATCTTCCTGAGCAACCCCGTCGGCCAGTAGTCCACGTGCGTGCGCTCACCGCCCGTGCAACTGGGAAGCGTGGCGCCGACACACAGATCCGTCATGCGCTCGCGCAGGTCGTACGCCACGCTCGTCACCAGCCCATTGGCATCCGTCATCTGCGTCGACCGGCCCTGGGCGTTGTATGCGTTAAATGTCGTCACGTGCCCGGCGGCGTTCGTGAGGGTGCTCACGCGACCGCATCGCGCGCCGCTCGTGCAGCCGTGGTATGCGTAAGTAGTCAGGTCCGCAGCGTCCGTGCGCGGGCCATTCTCGGTGAGCACTTGCCCGGCCGCGTTGTACGTGTAAGACCAGGTGCGCGCAACGTTTGGCGTCACGCTCGTATCCGTGACAGTGCGCGTCAGGACATTGCCGGCCGGATCGTGCGTGAACGTCGTCGTGCGGCCGAGTTCCGTGATGGACACCGGCAGGTGGTAGCTGGCGTGCCAGACGGTCGCGAACTTGCGCTCGCGCGTGCCGGCGGCCGGAACATAGGTGGATAGATCGGCGGGACAGGCCGCCGTGGCAGGCGAAAATCCTTCGACTTTGAACAATTCCAAGCCGCGCGCCGCATCGTGCGCAAAGCAGCTGAGGTTCCCGACATAGTCGCGCCGGCTCGCCACGAAGCCGTTGGCATCATAGCTCGTCGCCGCACCGTCCTTGCAGGTGGGACACGGGGAGCCTGTGATCGCCGTGCTCAAGAACCGATCGCCGAAGCGCTCGAAGGTGAAGGTACGCACCGCGCCCAGGGCGTCGGTCACTGTGACGGAGCCGTCGACATTGAAGGCGAGCGAATGCAGATTGATATTCGCACCTTCGTAGGTAGCGGTTCCGCGCGCATGCACATCGTAGAACCAGGTGGAGAGCCGGTTCGCCGACTCATCGAAGATGCCGGTCAGCCCATAGGGCACCGCCCCATGCTCGTAGACGTAGGTGCGGGAAGTGCCATCGCCGTTATTCACCGAGGCCAGGCGCGCAGAGGTGTCATAGCCGTAGGTGACGATGCGTCCGCCGGCATCGGTCACCGTAGAGATGCGGTTGGATGCATCGCGGGTCAAGGAGATCGTGTGCCCGAAGTTGTCGCTGACCGTGGCCAGACGGTTGAGGCCGTCGTAGCTCAACGAATGCGTGATGCCGCCGCGATACTGCACGGAGGTCAGACGACCGCTCGCGTTGTACAGCTCCACGGTGTCCGAGTCGTCGGTGATCTTGAAACCACCGGTAATCGATTCGACCTTCAGCGTCATGCCGGTCGGCGCCAGAAATCCGGAACTCAGCGAGGTGAGCCGCACCACCTGGCCGTTGTCGCGAACGACGTCGAACCCGAGCAGCGTGGCACCCGGATTGAAGTCCGGGACGGTTTGGGTATACACCGTGACGGAGCCCACCGTGCTGCCGCCCACCGACACCGAGCACACCCCGCCCGAGAATGCGGCGACGGCCCCGCTCCAGTTCAGAATGCGGCTTCGGATTTGCGCGAAGCCTGCGCTGCAGGCGGAGGCCTCATCGGCATACAAACTGGAGGCCCCGCCGCCTCCGGCGGCGTAGGTCCGGTACACCGGGCCCGCGCGCCGCTCGATGATCCGGCGCGAGTAGCTGTGGGACCAGCCGTGGCTCAAGGTAGTGTTGAGGTTGCGGCTGTTGTAGAAGCGCGCGAACCCCAAGCCTGAGAAGTTAGGCGGAACGTCGTCTTGCTTGACCACCACCGCGCCGCTCTCGACCAGGATCGGATCGCCCACGCAGTTGCCGTCCTGGCAGGGTGGATCCGTCTCCGAAGTGACGTAATGGTCGACCGGGCAGTCCCGGGCCCAGGTGATCGAGCACGCCAAACCGAACACCGGCCCGTCGGGGGATGAGCGGCCAGTCAGCGTGTAGAAGTAGGTTGGGAACTGCCCGCTGGGCGTGATCGCGGACGAGATGTCATAGAGCCAGTTGTGGGGGCCGCAGCCGGTGACCTGTGCACCGTTGTTCTTGGCCGTGCGCCAGTCCTGCACCGCCGCGTTCCAGTCGTTGAACCAGCCCGACTGCCCGTTATCGACCCACTTCCACTGAGCGCACGCCTGTGCCTGCGCGCCGGGGGATGCGAACAGGTTCAGCGTGCAGAGTGAGACGCTCGCGATCAGCAGGCGCGTGAAAATGGAAACCCGATTCATATTCGTTCCCTGAAGCTGCCCGGCAGGGGCGCCGATCCATTGCCGAGAATGGCGCATGACCGCCCTATCTACATGGATCGAAAGGCACGCGAATGACGAAATATTCCGTGTAAGGAAATCGGGGTTCGCGACAGAGATACCTCTTGCGCCCGCCATCGCAGGGATTGGCCGACGCGATGCAAAAAAAAGGCGCCCTGGCTCGCACCCGGGCGCCTCTTCGGTCTCACTAAAAATCTACAGAATCAACTCACTCGAATCGGCAGGAACACCTGCTGGCCGTCGCGATCGAGCAGGATGGCGACCGTGTTGCCGTCCGCGATGGCGGACTTGAGCTCCGCCAGCGACTTCACCGGCTTGCCATTGACGCCCAGGATGACGTCGCCCGGCTTCACGCCGGCTCGTTCCGCCGCACCCGTGACGTCCTCGACGAGTAGATAGCCCTGGGTTTCGGCATTGCGGCGCTCATCGGCGTCCAGCGAGCGCACGGACAGGCCCAGGCGATCCGCCTTTGCGGGCTCCGCGGAGTCCCGGCGGTTGGCAACCTTCACCGGCTCCTCGTCGCGCGGCTCGACGCGCACCGTGAGGGTCTTGGTGGCTTTTTCGCGCCACACCTCGAGCCTCGTGTCGGTGCCGGGCTTGATCGAGGAGATGATGCCCGGCAGCTGTCCGGAGCGCTCCACCGGCTTGCCGTCGACGCTGACGATGATGTCGCCCGCCTTGATGCCACCCTTGTCGGCCGGGCCGCCTGCCACGACCTGCCCGACGAGCGCGCCGCGCGGACGATCGAGGCTGAACGCATCGGCCATCTGCGCCGTCACTTCCTGGATGTGCACGCCGATGCGGCTGCGCGTCACGGTGCCGTACGAGACGAGCTGCGTACGCACGTTGTTGGCCAGGTCGATGGGAATGGCGAACGACAGACCCATGTAGCCGCCGCTGCGGCTGTAGATCTGCGAGTTGATGCCAACCACTTCACCGCTGAGGTTGAACAGCGGACCGCCGGAGTTGCCGGGATTTACGGCGACGTCGGTCTGGATGAACGGCACGAAATCTTCGCCGGGCATGGTGCGGCCCGTGGCGCTGACGATGCCTGCGGTGACGCTGTTCTCGAAGGAGAACGGCGAACCGATGGCGATGACCCACTCGCCTGGACGCAGCTTCGACGGATCGCCGAAGCGCGCGACGGGCAGGTTCTTGCCTTCGATCTTGAGCACGGCGACGTCGGTGTTCTTGTCGAGTCCTACGACCTTCGCCGCGTATTCGCGCCGGTCAGTCATGCGCACCGTGACTTCGTCCGCATCGGCGACCACGTGCGCATTGGTGAGGATGTAGCCGTCGGCGCTCACGATGAAGCCCGAGCCCTGCCCTTCACGCTGCGGGATCTCGCCCCCGCCACCGCCGCGCGGATTCGGAATGCCGAAGCGCTTGAAGAACTCCTCGAACTGATCGTTCTGCCCCTGGTCGCGATTGCGATCGATCTTGTGCGCGCGCTCCTTCGCGGAGATGTTCACCACCGCGGGACCCACTTGTTCGACCAGCGTGGCGAAGTCCGGCAGCACGCGGCCATTCATCGTGCCGACGGGTGGAGCGACGGGGATTTTTTCGACTTGCGCCTGAGCCGTGAGCGCGCCTTGAGCGGACACGGGAGGCGCGGCCTGCGCCTGCGGCGAAGCAGTAGATTGGGGTGAGCAGGCACCGACCGCGAAAGCCACGATCGCGACACCGGCCAGCCGCCTCGCAACGAATAGCGACATATCAGCGAACCCTCGGTAGCGGAGTGAAGAAGACGACGATGCGGGGATAGACCGGATGGATTTGGCGAAGTTCAGCGGAGCCGAAACCCCCATCCCCTCAGGCTGTCTTGCCGCGACGTCCGTAATAAGCGCCAATGAGGCTGAAAACAAGGGCCAGACATACAATCGGCCAATTTCCGCTTCGCGCATAGGGCGTCAGCCCGGTGCGCGGCTGCACGTCGGCCCGCATTACATTGGCTTCATATTCCGGGGCCTGCGTGATGATCTCACCCCGATGTCCGATGACGGCTGACACGCCATTGTTGGCGGCGCGCACCATGGGGCGGCCGGCCTCCTGCGCGCGCACACGGCTGATCTGCAGGTGCTGGTAGCGGGCGGTGGAATGGCCGAACCAGGAGTCGTTGGTGACGTTGACGAGCATCGTCGCACCACTGCGCAGCGCATGCAGCTGCGTCGCGCCGTAAGCATCCTCGTAGCACACGCTGGCCGAGATCAACTGGCCCGCGGCGCGCAACGGCGGCTGCTCGGCGGCGCCGCGCTTGAAATCCGAGTACGGCAGATCCATGAGTCGCAGCCAACTGCGCACGAACCCCGGCACCGGGAAGAACTCGGAGAACGGCACGAGATGATGCTTGTCGTACCAGGCCGGCTCCGGCACGTCGCGCGCCATGGCGAGCACCGAGTTGTAGTAGTCCGCCTCGCCGGTCTGCTGGTTTTCCTCGCGGCGCAGCGTGCCGAGCACCAGCGCGGAGCCGCGCGCGCTCGCCTCCTGGTAGACGTCGCGGTAGTACGGCACGAGATTGTTCGCGAGCTCCGGCACCGCCGCCTCGGGCCACACGATGAGACTGGCGCCATGCGCCTCGCGCGTCAGGTTCTGGTAGATGTCCTGGATGTTCTGCAGGTTGTCTTCTATCCACTTCTCGTCCTGCGGCACGGCGCCCTGCACCACGGCCACGGCGATCGGCTTGCCGAACGGCTGCGTCCACTCCACGTTCCGCAGGCCGGCGCTCGCAAGCAGGACGACCGCGACCACCGCGCCGCTGGCGATGCGTTCGCGCTTCGAGCCGAGCACCAGCGTCGCGATGGCGCCGGCCACGAGCAGCACCAGATAGCCAATGCCGTACTGGCCGATGGCGGGCGCGAGACCGCCCAGCCAGGTCTCCGTCTGCGAGTAGCCGAGCGCCAGCCAGCCGAATCCGGTGATGAACCAGCTGCGCCACCACTCGGCCAACAGCCAGGCCGCGGGGATGGCGAGCAGCCAGCGCACGGCACCGCGCGCCGGGAAGAATTTCGCGACCACCCAGCCTAACAAAGCATGGTAGGAGCCCATGATGCCGACCAGGCTCGCCATGAGCAGCAGCGCCAGCGGCACGGGCGCGTGCCCGATGAGCCGCAGGCTGATGTACAGCCAGTACGTGCCGACCGTGAACGTGCCGGCGCTGAACCAGAACCCCAGCGTCGCGCCGCGGCGCGGCGTGACGCCCTGCCACAGCCACGTGAGCGCTGCCGGAGCGAGGAACGCGAGCGGCCAGCAGTCGACGGGCGCGAAGCTGAGCGACAGCAACACGCCCGCGACGAACGCGAAGATGCTGCCGACGAAGCGGCGCTCGACGAACTCGCGCCAGTTCACTCTTTTCCCAGCGGACGATCTTCGAGCGGCACGATGTCGCGCGGCGCCGTGAGGCGCAGCGTGTCGATGCGCCGCCGATCGAAGCGCAACACTTTCATCTCGCAATCGGCGAGCTGCAGCGTCTCCCCACGCCGCGGCAGACGGCCCAACTGCTTCATGAACAGGCCCGCGATGGTGTCGAACTCGTCATCGGAGAGCTCGGTCTGGAAGTATTCGTTGAACTCTTCGATCGGGGTCTGTCCGCGCACGATGTACTGCCGGTCGCCATCCTTGCGGATGTTCTCGAGCTCGTCGATGTCGTGCTCATCGTCGATGTCGCCGACGATCTGCTCGATCACGTCCTCGATGGTCACCAGCCCGGCGACGCCGCCGTACTCGTCGGCGACGATGGCCATGTGCACGCGCGAGCGGCGGAACTCGCGCAGCAGCACGTTGAGCCGCTTCGATTCCGGCACGAACACCGGCGTCCGCATGAATTCCTTGATGTCGAACTGCGTAACGCCTTCCTGCGCCGCCAGTCGCAACAGATCCTTCGCGAGCAACACGCCGACCACTTTCTCGCGATCCTCGTCCATGACGGGAAAGCGCGAGTGGCCGCTGTCGATGACCGTGCGCAGCAACACGTCGGACTCCTCGTCGCGATTCACCACCGTCATCTGCGCGCGCGGCACCATGATGTCGCGCACTTGAATGTCGGCGACCGTGAGCACGCCTTCCAGCATCTGCAGCGCATCGCCTTCGATGACACCGCGCGTGGCCGCGCCGCGCAGCGTCTCCACGACCTCACCGCGATCCTGTGCCTCGCTACCGAGCGAACGCGACAGCTTGCGCAGCCATTTGCCGCTCGAGCCGGTGTCCTTGTCTTTCTCTTTTTCTTTGTTCTTCGAATTCACAGGTAGGGGTTTCCGTAACCGAAACTCTTGAGCACGGCGATCTCGCGGCGCTCCATGCGCAGGCGCTCCCGATCGCCGGTCTCATGGTCGTAACCGGCCAGGTGCAACGTGCCGTGGACCACCATGTGGGCCCAGTGCGCGGAGAGCCGTTTGCCGTGCTCCTCGGCCTCGCGGCGCACGACATCGGCGCAGATCACGAGGTCGCCGAGCGGCAATGGCTCATCGGCCGGAAGACCGCGACGCGCGGGGCGATGACGATGTTTCACGCGCATGGCATCCGGCGCCGGAAACGACAGCACGTTCGTGGGCTGGTCCTTGCCGCGCCAGAGCTTGTTCAACGCGCGGCTCTCGCGCGGCGCCACGACGCGCACCGCGATCTCGCGACCCGCGCCGCGCGGACCGAGCGCCGCCGACGCCCAGTGACTCATCCGCGAGCGGCCCGGCGCCCAGGCGCGCGTCGCGCGCGCGAGATCCAGTGTCACGCCGCGTGCGTTCATGGGCGGTCGGGAGGCGTGTGCGCCTCGTACGCTTGCACGATGCGCTGCACGAGCGGATGGCGCACGACGTCCGCCGCCTCGAAGAACGTGAACGCGACTCCGTCGGTGTTGCGCAGGATATTGATGACGTGCTTGAGACCGGAGAGCCTGCCTGCCGGCAGGTCCGTCTGCGTGACGTCGCCGGTGACGACGGCGCGCGAGCCGAAGCCGATGCGCGTCAGGAACATCTTCATCTGCTCCGGCGTCGAGTTCTGCGCTTCGTCGAGGATGACGAAGGCGTGATTGAGGGTGCGACCGCGCATGAAGGCGAGCGGCGCGACCTCGAGCGTTCCCTTCTCGAACGCCTTGCCGACGCGCTCGAGCCCCATCAGCTCGTAGAGCGCGTCGTAGAGCGGCCGCAGGTACGGGTCGACCTTCTGCGCCAGGTCGCCGGGCAGGAACCCCAGGCGCTCACCCGCCTCGACCGCGGGCCTGACCAGCACGATGCGCTTGACCGCGTCACGCTCGAGCGCATCGACCGCGCAGGCCACCGCGAGGTAGGTCTTGCCGGTGCCGGCCGGGCCGATGCCGAACGTGACATCGTGCCCGAGGATGTGCTCAAGATAGGTGCGCTGGTTGGGCGTGCGCCCGGCGAGATCGCGCTTGCGCGTCATCAACTGCGGGGCCGCATTGGTGGCTGGCGCGCGGCTGTCGATCACTCCCAGCTGGATGTCGTCGACGGAAAGC
Source organism: Pseudomonadota bacterium (assembly GCA_043747875.1). Taxonomy (GTDB): domain Bacteria; phylum Pseudomonadota; class Gammaproteobacteria; order Steroidobacterales; family Steroidobacteraceae; genus CADEED01. The sequence goes on from JAYTOI010000071.1 coordinate 10,818, forward strand.
GATTTCTCCGCGAGCACGTAGAAGCGCCGCAGCGCCTCGGCGGCGAGCCGGGTCTGCGCGACGGGACCGGTGAGCGTGAACGTGCCGCCGCGATGCGCGATCGACACGTCGAGCGCGGCTTCC
>JAYTOI010000072.1:0-17125 GCA_043747875.1 Pseudomonadota bacterium
TCGCGCCAGAATGCGGCCGACTGCCGCCAGAAGCGCTTGTCGCTCCATAACCTGTCGTCGAACTGGTTGCCGTTCTGCTGTATCCAGCGCGACCCGGGCAGCGACAGCGGCGTGAGAACGACTTTGAGCCCGGCGGCATGCGCGTCGTCGAGAACGCGGCGGAGGGTCGCGAGATCGTCCGGCACGAGGCCCCGATAGTCGTCGAGGCTGCCAAACAGAAAGTCGCGCTCGCGTGACTTCCATTTGCTGAAGGTGAGGCGAACCCAGGTCGCGCCATAGCCGCGCAGGGCGCGAAAGTATTCCGCGCCGGGAGGCGCTTCGTTGAAGCAGTTGCTGCCGCGCTGCGGCGTGTTCCAGAAGTCGATGAGGTCCGCGGAGAACGCCGGGGACAGCGGCGCGGTTCCAAGCAGACAAGCGAGCAGCAGTCGGCGCATGCCGCGCAGTCTAGCCGCTGGGCCGTCAGATCGCCTTGGTTGGCATCGTCCGATCAGCCTCTTCGATCGGCCTTACGGCGAACACGGAACGCAGCCGGTGAAAACCCCGCTCGTGCTGCGTGAGATCGCGTGCCGCGAGCCGCAGATATTTTCGCAGGTGCGGATTGAGATGCTGGGCCACCACTTCCGTATCCAGTTTCCTCAGCAGGCAGAACAGAGCCAGCGCGTGCACGATCTCGCCTTCATTGAGCGCGTGCGCGGTGTTCTCGAATGAGGAGTTCGCCATGAACAGGCCGAACCCCATGAATACGGCCGCAAGGTCGATTGCCGGCTCGTGCAGCAACGCTCCACCCGGCGCGGGCTCCTCGAACGTCTCGACCAGGTAACGCGCGAGCTCGTGCGCGAACGTCGCCACCAGCGAGCCGGGTTCGAGCGCGCCCGGCTTGTAGGTGATCACGGGAATGCGATCGGACGGCGGGCGCAGAGCCTGCGGGTCTTCTGGTTCGGGCTCCACCGCGCAAGGCCAGTCCGCCATACCCGCGTGATCGCGCACCCGGCGAAACAACGCGGCGACGCCCGCGTGACCGCTCATGCCGCGATCGGGGAAGTGCTCCTGGTTCGGCAGCACCAGGGTGGTCTCGAGGAATTTTGGATATCCACCGCAGTTGCGCAGCAGCCAGGCGAACGCGTCGAACTGCCAGTCGCGACGCGTCGCGTCGAGAAAGGACTTCGGCTTGAATTTGAGTGGAGTGCGCATCCTGCGATTCTTCGAGGAAGATCATGACACGCACACGAGCCGCGCGTCCGCGCCATTTTCTTGACGAGGCATTAGGTCAAACTACTTGCGTTCCCGCGCGGAGCGCGCGCCCGTGCACGTCCCCGACCTGCGCGATCGTACGAGAATAGTACGGCGGTTCCCTATTGCGTTTTCACTTCGTCGCCGCCCGGCGACAGCCGCAGTGCGTCGCCCTCCATGCACAGCGCGACCCGACGCGTCGCGCTCGGTAGTTGGGCGAGCTCGCGCACGGCCGCGTAGAAGCGCGGCAGGTCGCCCCGCTGCTGCTCCAGCACGCGCTCGAACCCGGGCACGCAGTCATAGTAAGTGGCGAAGGACGAGAGCCGCGCATTGTTGGGCGTGCCTTCGAGCGCCTGCCCGAACCCGGATTTGATGCCGCCGCGCGCGTCGCGCGCCTTCACCTCGTCGACCAGACGCGCGAACACCTCGGCCTTGAGCGCGCGCATGCGGTCGGCGGGTATTCCGCTGGCGTACACCGCCTTCAGCTCGTCTCGGTAGCGCCCCAGGATCCGCATGCCTTCGGCCTGTATTTCGCGGCGCCGCAGCAGTTTTGCGAGCTCGCCCTCGCGACCCAGCGACTTCAGCCAGCGCGCGAGACCCGCGCGCTCGACGGTCACCGCGAACGCCTCGTTGAACCGGCTGTCGTCCGGGATGTAGACCACCTGGTGCGACAACTCGTGGAACAGGATGCCCGCGAGCTCGTCGTCGCCGTAGCTCATCATCGTGGAGAGGACCGGGTCCTTGAATTTGCCCAGCGTCGAGTACGCGGGCACGCCGCCGATGACGGTGTCGAAGCCCTGCGCGCGCATCTTCGCGGCGAACTTCTCCGCGGCCGCCTCCCGGAAATATCCGCGATACGCGACGCAGCCGGCGATGGGGAAGCACCACTCGTGCGCGTCCACCGAGAACTCGGGCGTCGCCACCACGCTCCACGTCACGTACTCGCGCTGCACGTCGGCATAGGTGGTGTAGCTCGCGTTGTCCGGTAACCCGAGCTCGCGCACGGCGAAGGCGCGCGCCGCGCGTACCCTCTCGAGCCTCGTCTTGAGCGCGGCGTCCACTTGCGGATCGCGCAGCACCGTCTCGATCGGGCGCCGTTTGGCCACGATCTGCATCTGCCCCTTCGCGGCCTGCGCAAGGTACAGCACGCCGCAGCCCGCTTGAACGAGGCACGCCGCGAGCACGAGAAAGATGCGGAGTTTGGGTACCATGCGCGGCATGCAAGTGTACTTGGTGGGGGGTGCGGTTCGGGATCGATTGCTCGGGCGGGCCGTCTCCGAGCGCGACTGGGTGGTGGTCGGCGCGACACCCGCCGAGCTCGAACGCGCCGGATTCATCCCCGTGGGCCGCGACTTCCCCGTGTTCCTGCATCCGAAGACCAAGGAAGAGCACGCGTTGGCGCGCCTCGAGCGCAAGACCGGCCCGGGCTATCGCGGCTTCACCACCGAATTTTCGCCCGGCGTCACACTCGAGGACGACCTGCGCCGCCGCGACCTGACCATCAACGCCATGGCCCAGGAGATAGACGGGGACCACGCCGACGAGATCGTCGATCCGTACGGCGGCCAACGCGATCTCGAGGCGCGGCTGCTGCGCCACGTCTCGGAGGCATTCACCGAGGATCCGGTGCGCATCCTGCGCGTGGCGCGCTTCGCCGCGCGGTACGCGCCGCTCGGTTTCCGCGTCGCCGAAGAGACCATGGAGCTCATGCGCAGGATGGTCGCCGCGGGCGAAGCGGCCGCATTGGTGGCCGAACGCGTCTGGACCGAAACCGAAAAGGCGCTGGGCGAGCCGTCGCCGGATGTGTTCGTCAGCGTGCTGCGCGAGTGCGGCGCGTTGCGCGTGGTCTATCCGGAAATCGACGCGTTGTTTGGCGTACCGCAACCGGAGAAATGGCACCCCGAGGTGGACACCGGGGTGCATCAGTTGCTGGCGCTGCGCGAGGCCGTGAAGCTCGGCGCCGGCGTCGCGACGCGCTTCGCCGTGCTCGTGCACGACCTCGGCAAGGGCGTCACGCGACCCGAGTTGCTGCCCGCGCATCATGGGCACGAGGAAGCGGGCGTCGCACTGGTCGAGAAACTGTGCGCGCGCCTGCGCGTCCCTAACAACCTGCGCGAGCTTGCCCTCCTCACCGTGCGCTACCACACGCACGTGCATCGCGCGTTCGAGCTGCGCCCCGACACGGTGGTCAAGACGCTCGAGAGCTGCGACGCGCTGCGCCGGCCCGAGCGCTTTCGCGACCTGCTGCTCGCCTGCGAGGCGGACAAGCGCGGCCGCACCGGACTCGAGGCGCAACCGTACCCGCAGCGCACCTTCTTCGAACGCGCGCGCGATGCCGTGGCCGCGGTCGCGCTCACGGCCGAGGAGCGCGTCGGACGCTCCGGCGAGCAGATAGGTCAGGAGTTGAGGCGCCGCCGCGTCGCGGCCGTCGAGTCATTGAAGGCCGGGTCGATCGGGTAGACTCGCGTGCACATGACATTGCTCGAAGCGATCATCCTCGGCCTCGTCGAGGGCATCACCGAATTCCTGCCGATCTCGAGCACCGGGCACCTGATCCTCGCCCAGTCGCTGCTCGGCCTCCACGGTACCGCCGTCGAGGCGCTGCTCATCATCGTCCAGGGGCCCGCGATCCTCGCGGTGTGCTGGGAATTCCGGACGAAGCTGCTGCACACGGCGTTCAGCCTGCATAGCGAGGCCGCCTCGCGTCGCTTCGTCGTCAATCTGCTCATCGTGTTCCTGCCGGTCGCGGTGCTCGCGCTGCTATTCGGCGATCCGATCAAGGCGGTGCTGTTCAAGCCCGTGCCCGTAGCCATCGCGCTGGTCGTCGGCGGTCTCGTCATCCTGTGGGCCGAGCGCCGCACGCACAGCGAGCGCGTGCAGGACGTGGACCAGCTCACCGCGGCCGATGCGCTCAAACTCGGCGCGTTTCAGGCCTTGTCGCTGATCCCGGGCACCAGCCGCTCGGGGGCGACCATCGTCGGCGGATTGTTGTGCGGCCTCTCGCGGCGCACGGCCGCCGAGTTCTCGTTCTTCGTCGCGATCCCCGTGCTGCTGTCGGCCACGGTGTACGAGACCTGGAAGGAGCGCGCGGCCCTGGCGCAGTTCGATGCCGGCCCGCTGGTCGTGAGCTGCGTGGTGTCGTTCGTGAGCGCGCTACTCGCCGTGAAATTCCTGATCCGCTTCGTGAGCCGACATTCGTTCGCGGCGTTCGCGTGGTATCGCATCGTGTTCGGGGTAATCATTCTGGTCACCGCGTACACCGGCCTCGTGCGCTGGTAGTTAGATTCAGAGCCGTCGGCCCCGGTGCCGACGGGTGCCGGCCAGGCGCTTCGTCCCCGCAAATCTCCGGCTCGTCAAAAATCCCTTCTACGGGCCGCCGCGTTTGCGGAACACTCGACGGCATGAAATTCGACTTCGAAGGCTTTTATCAAGCAGTCAACGCGAAACGCGCGGAGCGCGCCGCGTCGTGGCGGCAGGTGGCGCGCGAAATCGGCGTCGGCAAGTCGACGCTGGCGCGCATGGCGCAGAACAAGCGACCGGACGCCGGCGGGCTCGCCGCGTTGTCCTACTGGGCGGAGGTGAATCCCGCGGACTTCATGGTCGCCGATGAACACATCGCCGCCGTGCAGGCGCGGCATCGCAATGACGAACCGGCGGATTGCTCGGCGGCCTCACGCAGTGCGCTCGCTCGCTAGGCGTCTGCTCGACATCGTCTGGCGGGGCTGCTCGACAAACAGGCGGATGCCGGCGGACTCGGCACCGCGGCGCTCGGGCTGGCGCTGCATTCCTGAAAAAGGGACAGATCCATTTGTCGGCGCCACGCTGCGCGTCTGCTGCGATGAGGCTGGACCCATAAATAGATCTGCCCCCTTTTCAGGGATGTGCCCATTCAGAAGGGATTGGCCGCCCATTGCTTGATCTTCTCGTGATAGCTGCGGCTCGATTGCAGCCGCATGCCCCCCTGCAAGACCACGATGTACTCCCCATGTGGCCCGGTCTCGAGCTCGTGCACGTGCCGCACGTTCACGATCAGCGAGCGGTGAATGCGCAGGAACATCGCCGGGTCGAGCGCCGCCTCGAGCGTCATGATCGGCACGTGCAGCATGTGGCGCGCCGACCTGAGGTGCAGCTGCACGTAGTTCTCCGCGGCCTGCAGAAACAGGATGTTCTCGACACTCACGAACGAAATCCTGCCGCCGGCGCGCAACGCCACACGCGCCAGATATTTCGGCTGCGTCGACAGTTGCTGCAGCAGCTCGCGCACGTGCTGGTTGTCGAGCCCCTGCGCGCCGACGCGCTCGCGCACGCGCGCCAGCGCCTGCGCAAACCGCTCGCCCGTGACCGGCTTCAGTAGATAGTCGATCGCGTTCACCTCGAACGCGCGGATGGCGTACTGGTCGTGCGCGGTCACGAAAATGACCGGCGGCATCTGCTCGGCGCCGATCTCCCGCAGCACGTCAAACCCGTCCATGCCGGGCATCTGCACGTCGAGCAGCACCAGGTCGGGTCGTGCCTCGCGGATCGCGCGCACCGCCTCGGCGCCATTGCGCGCCTGCGAAACAGCGGCGCTCGCGGCCTCGTCCTGCAGCAGCAGCCGGAGTCCTTCGCGCGCCAGGGGCTCATCGTCGACGATCAATATATTCATGTCGTACGTCTATTTGGCTTCCACGATGCGATACGGGATGACCATGGTGACCAGCGCGCCACCGGCAGGCCCGGACTCCGTGCGCAGCTGCGCGCCCTCGCCATAGAGCTGGCGCAGCCGCGCACGCGTATTCGCGAGCCCGAGCTTGAGCCCACCGGCGGCGCCGGGCGAGCCGAATCCCGGACCATCGTCGCGTACGCCGACGTGCAGCGCATCCCCCTTGCGCGCCGCGCGGATGCTGATGGCGCCCGGCGTCGCGCTCCGGCCCACGCCGTGACGGATCGCGTTTTCCACGATCGGCTGCAGCGCCATGTGCGGAACCGCGGAATCGAGCAGTTCGGCGTCGATGTCTATCTCCACACGCAGCCGGTCGGAGAAGCGCAGCTGCTCGATCGATAGATAGAAGCCTGAGGTACTCGAGCTCGCGCGCCAGCGTGACCTCCTGCGCGTCCATGTCGGCGAGCACGGCGCGCAGCAGGTCGCTGAACCGCGCCAGCGTCTCCTCCGCCTGCTGACCTTTCTGCTGGCGCACGAGCACGACGATGGCGTTCAGCGTGTTGAACAGGAAGTGCGGCTGCAACTGCGCCTTCAAGGCACCGAGGCGCGCCTGGGCGATCTGCGTCTCGAGCTGTGAGGCGTGCAACTCCGAGCGCAGCGCGGCCCGTTGCGTTTCCTGGAAACGGCCGTAGTTGCGCAACGCGGTCTGGATGGAAAGTACGACCCAGTACGCGACGATCGCGGTGTGGAAGCCGAAGATGAACAGCAGCGTGATCTCGCTCTCGAGCGTGACCGTGGGCGAGATCGGCCAGAACTCGTTCCAGGCCAGATGAAAAGCCGTCTCGAGCGCGATGCGCGTCAGTGCCCAGCCGATAGATAGGCCGACGTGCAGCGCGATGAGCCGCGGCAGGTTCTGGCGCTCGAGCGGGAAGCGGCGCCCCGTCCACACGATGAGCGGCGTCAGCAGCGCCGAGATATAGATGTTGACCGACCAGTAGCGGATGTCCTGCCACGGGTTCGGGTCGTCCCAGTAGAACCGGCGCGTGACGTTCTGGGCGAAGTAGACCAATCCCACCAGCGTCCACGCGAGCAGGTAGATCACCCAGGACGGGAATTTGCGCGGTTCGCTCATCGACGCGAGCTTAGCGCCAGCCGCGGCGGGCCGCGGAAAGGTTGTTTGACGAAATGGCTGGAATCGATGGCGACTGGGCTGAACCTGCTACCGCCCGAAACGCAACTCGTCCCGTCCTGCTTCGCCTTCGCCCGACCCCGCGTGGGCGATCCGTACGAGGCTGCGTACGCGCCGCATTCAGGCCCGGCGCAGCCCAAACCCGACGACGAGGCTCGCGGCGCGAGCTGGATGCACTAACTATTATCGAGTACCGGGGCGCAGCCCGCATGGGCCGCGACGGTCACAGATCCAGCGCTTGTGTGCGAAAGCCCGCGAGCGGCGCATCGAACGCGCGACCGAGCGCGATGACCTTGAATATCTCGCCCATCTCGCCCGGCAGCATGAGGCGGCGTGCCTCGCCCGCGACGCGCGCCTGCCGACGCGCGTCGTCTCCGGCCGCCTGCAGCTCGGCGGCGAGCAGGGGTTCCATGCCCGCGCCGATCAGGAATGCGGTCTGCGTCGCGAAGCCGATCACTTCGAGCCCCGCGCTGTCGGCCGCCTCCGCTACGCGCGTGAAGTCGACCCAGGCCGTGATGTCCTGTAGTCCGACGCGCGCGAATGGATCGTCGTGCGCGCGATGCCGGAAATGACAGCGCAAGGTGCCGCGCACGCGCTCGGGGTGATAGAGCTGCGCGCGTGGCAGGCCATAGTCCACGAGCAACGCGACGCCGGCTTCGAGTTGCCCGGCCAGGCTCGCCATCCATGGCTGGAACGCCATACACACCTCAGACACGTAGCCGTCGGGCAGCGGCGCGGGCAGCGCGTTGACGACGTCCAGCACGGCGTGCAGGAGCTCGGGGCTGGCGTCGGTCTCGCGCCATTCGAAGCGATCGCCGGCGAGGCCGACACCGAGCGCGCGCACCTCGTAGCCATCGGCCCGGGTGCGCAGCACGAAGCGCTCCACCGGCATCGCGTCGAGCACCTCGTTCGCGACCACCACGCCGCGCATCGCGCTGTCGGGCCAGCGGTCTAACCACTCGACCCGGCGCGCGAGATCTGCAGGCAGCTCCGCGATCCGCGCGCGCTGGCGCTCGACGAGATCGGCGCTGACCTCGAGGATGCGGTAGTGCGTCGGGAGAGCGCCGAGCGCGGCGAGCTCGTGCAGGACGTCGCAGGCCATGCGCCCCGAGCCCGCGCCGAGTTCGAGCATGTCGCCGCCGGTGATTGCCAGAACCCCGGCGGCCTGGCGCGCGATGCAACGCGAGAACAGGCTCGAAACCTCCGGCGCCGTAACGAAATCGCCGCTCGCGCCAAACTTGATGGCACCCGCGCTGTAGTACCCCAGTCCGGGCGCGTACAGCGCGAGCCGCATGAACGCGTCGAAGCCGATGACCCCGTTGCGTTCCGCGATGAAGGCGCGAATGTGCGCGGCGACGCGTTCCGAATGCGCATGCTCGTCGGCGGTGAGAGCCGGCAGGGTTGTGACGGACGCGGGAGAAGTCATACTGTGCGTCGATGCGGGAACAGGACGCCAGTTTAGCGGGCAAGACGGCGCTCATCACGGGCGGTGCGCGTCGCGTGGGCGCCGCGATCGCGCGCACGCTGCACGAAGCGGGTGCCAACCTCGTCATCCACTATCGCAAGTCCGCGGAAGATGCGCAGGCGCTGGCCGCGGAGCTGAACGCGGTGCGCAAGAACTCCGCGGGGATCGTGCCGGCCGACCTGCTCGACGTCGAAAAACTACCCGGACTGGTGGACTTCACGGTGCGCGCGTTCGGCGGACTCGACGTGCTCGTCAACAACGCCTCGACGTTCTATCCGACGAAGATCGGCCAGATCACACCGGCCGCATGGAACGACCTGCTCGGCACGAATCTCAAGGCGCCGCTGTTTCTCGCGCAAGCCGCGACGCCCGCGCTACGCCAGTCGCAGGGTTTGATCATCAACGTGGTCGACATCCACGCGTTGCGACCGCTGCGCGACCACACCGTCTACTGCGTGGCGAAGGCCGGGCTGCACATGCTCACGCGCTCGCTCGCGAAGGAGCTCGGTCCCGTGATCCGCGTGAACGGCATCTCGCCGGGCCCGGTGCTGTGGCCCGAGGGCCAAGGCGACAGTGCGGGGCGCGCGAAGATCATCGAGCGCACCATCCTCAAACGCATGGGCTCGCCCGACGATATCGCGCGCACTGCGCTGTTCTTCGCGACGCAGGCCCCATTCATCACCGGGCAGATCCTGCCGGTGGACGGCGGCCGCAGCGTCGCGTGGTGAAGGCCGCACCGCAACGGGATATCCGCGGTTGGAGTTTGTGCCTGCGATCCGGCGTGGCCGGCACGATCGCGCGCTAGTTAGTCCAGCACCACGACCTCCATCGGGTGCGCGTCACGATCGAACGCCTGCCACAGGTCGCCGATCGTCCCGTGCTCCGTCGGATGAACGACCTCCGGCGCGATCTCCGCCAGCGGGCCCAGCATGAAGGGCCGCTTCAACAGGTCCGGTCGCGGCAGCGTGTATTCGGAGGTCTTCTCGACGCGATCGCCGTACAACAACACATCGAGATCCATCGTGCGCGACGCCCACTTCGGCGCGTGGCGCGGCCGGCCGCACTGGGTCTCGATGGCGTGCAGCCGCGCGATCACCGTGTCCAGCGGCTGCGCCGTACTGAACCCCACGACCAGATTGACGAAGTCGGGCCCCTCGAAACCGACGGCCTTGTTGCGATAGGCGCGCGAGAACACCGCGTCGTGCCAGGTCTCGAGCAGCTCTTCACAGGCACGCTGCAGATGCGCAATGGGTTCGACGTTGCTGCCCGCCGCGACGAATACGCGTACGTGGCCCGGCTTCAGTACGCTCACGGGCACTTCGCAGGCGACTTTGAAATATCCGCGCGCGTGCGCAGCACCGCGACGCCGACGTCCTTCGAGCCGCGGATCGCGCCCGGTTTGTTCACCGACAGCCGTACCCACTCGACGCCGAACTCCTCGAGGATCAGCATCGCCGCGCGATGGGCCATGGTCTCCACGAGCATGAACTCGCTCTCGCTGACGAAGGCGATGAGTCGCTTGGCCACCTGCTTGTAGTCGAGCGTGTCTGCGACATCGTCGCTGGCCGCGGCGCGCGCGCAATCCACCGGCATCTCGACGTCGAGAACGATGGTTTGCTTGATCCGGCGCTCCCACTCGATGAAGCCGATGATGCATTCGATGGCGAGCCCATGCAGGAAGATGCGGTCGCCCGCATCGCTCGAGCTCGGGATCGTCACCGTCTTGGGGCCGCTGGTCACTGTGGTTCTCGACATTGACTGATTCGTCCTCTAACTATTCGACAGGTCTTCGAGCGGCCACGTGGCGCGCGCGCGGATTGCGTTGTCTTCGTGCCGGCCGGCCTTGAGGCGCGCCATGCCCGCCACCGCGATCATGGCGGCATTGTCCGTGCAGAACTCGATGCGTGGATAGAACACGCGCGCGCCCGCGCGCGCAAGCGACGCCGACAGACGATCGCGCAGCAGCCGGTTCGCCCCAACGCCACCGGCCACCACGAGCGCGTCGTAGCCGGTCTGTTCCAGGGCGCGCCCGGCCTTGCTCACCAGCGTGTCGACGATGGCGGCCTGCACGCCCGCGGCGATGTCCGCGCGCGTGTCGGCATCGAGCCCGCCTGCCTTCGTCTGCGCCTTCACGGCCAGCGACACCGCGGTCTTCAACCCGGAGAAACTGAACTCCAGACCCGGGCGGTCGAGCATCGGCCGCGGGAACTGAAAGCGCGACGCCAGTCCCGTGGCGGCCAGCTTCGCGAGCTGCGGGCCACCGGGATACGGCAGCCCTAACAACTTGGCGGATTTGTCGAACGCCTCGCCAGCCGCGTCGTCGCGCGTCTCGCCGAGCACCGCGTAGCGGCCCGGCGCGGCCACGTCGATGAGCATCGTGTGCCCGCCGGACACCAGCAGCGCCACGTGCGGAAACGGCGGCGCCTCGGCCTCCAGTAACGGCGCGAGCAGGTGCCCTTCGAGATGATGAACCGCGACGGCCGGCACCCCCCAGGCATAGGCCAGCGAGCGGCCCAGCGCCGCGCCCGTCAGCAGGGCGCCGATGAGACCGGGACCGGCGGTATACGCGACGCCGTGGAGGTCGTGGGCCTGCGTATTCGCGGCCTTCAGGGCCGCCCGGATCAACGGCAGCAGCCGGCGCACGTGATCGCGCGACGCCAGCTCGGGCACCACCCCGCCGTAGATGCGGTGCAGATCCACCTGACTGTGGATTTCGTGCGCGAGCAGGCCGGCCGAATCGTCGAAGACGGCGACGGCGGACTCGTCACAGGAAGATTCGAGAGCGAGGATGCGCATCGGGGAGTGGGAAGTGGATCTATGCCACGGGGCTTTGCTTTTTGAGGGCCCGTCTATAGAATCGCCAGCCCTGCCCTCTGGCAGGTGTGGCAAAACTCCAAACAGATCATAGGGTTGAGGTTTCGATGCCGAGCGTTCGAGTGCGTGAAAACGAGTATTTCGATGCCGCCCTGCGCCGTTTCAAGCGCGCGTGCGAAAAAGCGGGTGTGTTAACCGAGCTGCGCCGGCGCGAATTCTATGAGAAGCCGACTCAGGAGCGTAAGCGCAAAAAGGCTGCCGCCGTGAAGCGTCACCTCAAGCGCAACAGCCCGCGTGAGTACACGGCGCGCCCGCGCCCGAGCTAGCAATCACGATGATGCTCAAAGAGCGCATCACCGAAGACATGAAGACCGCGATGCGATCCGGCGAAAAGGATCGCCTCGCGGTCATTCGTCTTTTGCAGGCTGCCATCAAGCAACGTGAAGTCGACGAGCGCATCACGCTCGATGACGCGCAGGTCACTTCCGTGCTCGAGAAGATGATCAAGCAGCGCAAGGAATCCATCGTCGCGTTCGAGAAAGGTGCCCGCGCTGATCTCGTCGCGAAAGAAAGCGCCGAGATCGTGATCCTGCAGCCCTACCTGCCCGCGCAGTTGGGTGAAGCCGAACTCGACGCGCTGATTGCCGAAGCCATCGCCAGCACCGGTGCCGCGTCCATCAAGGACATGGGCAAGGTCATGGGCGTGGTGAAAGCCAAGGCCGCAGGCAAGGCCGACATGGGCGCCGTCGGCGCCCGCATCAAAGCCAAGTTAGGCGGTTGATCTGGGCGGGCGTGGCATAGCCACCGCCGGCGCGTTGATCCTCATCGCGCTCATCTGCATCTCCATCAGCCGAAAGATCGAAACCGAACGCCGGCAGCTCGGACACTTTCCTCGCAAGCGCCTGCCGCTGGTCATCGGCGGCTCGATCGGCGCGCTGTTCCTGTGTGTGCTCGTGGCCTACGCCATCCTGCGATAAATGGGGACACTCCCCCCAAGCTGAAAACAAGGCTGGCAAATGGGGCCAGACCTCATCTCGGAAGCTCCAGCAGCTTCGTGCGCAGCGCCTTTCCCTTCCCTCCCACCTGCATCGCTTCGAGCGCCGCGCGCGTGGCTTCGGGCAGCTTCAATCCGTGACCCACGGCGAGCTCCAGCAACAACTCGAGCAACGCCGCGGTGTCCTTCGGTGGATCGTTGGGACGCGCAGCGATCGCTTCGCTCAGGATCGTGAACAACGCGGGCGCGACGCCTGCATCGATCCGCAACGCGGCACGCAGACTCTTCGCGTAGCGTGCGCAAGCGGCGTGTTCGGCGCGCAAACACTCCCGAATGTCCGCGGCGAGCAACGCGGTATCGAGACGGCCTTCCGCGTGCGTCTGCACGAGCGCATCGACCGCGATGGCAGTTTGCCCTGGCTCCTTGCCCGCCAGGCCGAGCGCCAGTGTCAGCGTCGCCATCGGTTTCATCGGAACATCGGAATGCAGCAGCTGGCGTAGATAGGCGGCGTTTTCCCACTGCGTCTCCCACCAATCGATGTTGCGGCTCAGCAGCGACGCACCGTCGACAAACAAGACCTCGAGATCCGCCGGCAACAGGCTCGCGAAATACAGCAGGCTGCCCTCATCGATGCCACCCACGCTGGGAAAGCTGTACCAAAGGTCGGAGCGCACCGTCCCGAGTGAATGTGCGATCGCCGTTACCGGATCCAGGTTCTCGCGGCCACTCCCGAAATCCACGGCCACGCGCGTGTGGGTCTGGTTGTTCCCGAATACCTGCGTCTCGACTTTCCACGTACGCTCCACACAGTCGATACCCGCGCACATCTCGCGCACCCGTTGCGCAGCGCCTGACAACTCAAGGTCGCGCACCTTCACGTCTTCTCCCATCGCTGCCATGAGCGCCTGCGCAAGCGGATCGTCGGCGAGCGCCCGCAGCTCACCGCGGGCCGACGCGGCGCTTTCCGGCGCGATGCGCATGAGCCCCACGAGAAAATCCGCGCGGCTCGATTTCACGCGAGCGGCCTGGTGCGCGGCGAAACGCCGCACCAGTTCCGCGGCGTCGATGAACCCGCGCCGGTGTGTGGGCGTCCCGAGCGGCGTCGTCCCACCCGCAGTGGCCGCGAAACTCATCAGGTCATTCACGCGCGCTATCAGATGCAGCTGCGCCTTTGCCTTGTTCCCGCTGTGATCGATGTTGGAATCCGCTCCAATACGCTTTCCCGTGAGCAGGAACTCGACCATGCGCGCGAGCTGCTGCGCGACGGGCTTGCGCACTTTTCCGATGCGCTTGGCGAGCGGCGCGAAGCGAGTGCGCGCGTCATCGGACAACGGCGCAAAGCGAATCAGCGCCGCGAGCACGCGCTCGAACTCATCGATGTCGGTGTCATTCTCGAATACATAGGCCACGCGCTCGACGAGTTCATCGAGCCGAGTGATCGGAACGATTCGCCGACTGGCATCGAGCGAAGTGCGTGGCGTCTCACGCGACACGGCTGCCGAGGGTGGGAGCCTGGCATCCGGTGCGCGCGCCGCTGGCGCAGCGCCCTCGCCCATGAGCTTCGCCAGCGCGTCTCGATTGGTCGCGGCGATCCCTCTCAGATAGGGCTGCAGCGACTCGCGCGACTCCACATCGAGCTTCCATGCGTCCAGGCGCTTCAGGATCTGCTGTTGTACCGCGGCGGATTCATGCGCGAGCGCGGGAATGATCAACTTTGCGGCGAAGCCCGCGACAGCCGGCGCGCTCTTCACCATTCGATCGATGAGCTTCAGTGCATTTTCAACCTGGCTCTTCACCGCCGACGAAAGCACCGGCCGAATTGCGTTCAGTGTCGCCAGAGGCTCCAGCGCCCCGGCCGTCTCGAGCTCCGTCACCACACCGAGCGCGAAGGTGACCGTCGGCGGAATGCGGCTCGCCATCAATGCCACGTAGCGCTGCGCGTGCGGCTTCATCTCATCGATGCCCGGATTCAGCAGCTCGTGGAACTGCGAGAACCATCCGGAGCGAAACTGGATCCAGCCGCGCTCGAGCGCGCTCAATGTCTTGTCGATCAACACCTCGCGCGAATACACGCCGCTCTGCGCCAGCCCGAGCAGGCGCTTCGACCATGAGTGATCTTCGTGCGTATATTTGTCCACCGCGGCAAGACTCACGTCCGACACGCCCTCCACTTCGAGGACGCGCAGCAGAACATCCTTGAGACCGGGATCCGCCTTGAACTGCGCTTCGATGGAAGTCTGCTTGGTCCAGCTACCCGCGAAGAGCTGCATCAAACCAAGGATGTATCCCTCACTTTGTGGCCGCCGAACGAGCCCTGCGGAAATGAGCTTCTGGACGTCGCGGATGTTTCCGCGCGATGCCGGCGCATCCATCATCGCCTCGCCAAGATCGGCGAGCCACGAAGGCGGAAACTTTCGCGCGAGCTCCATCAGGTCGTCGATCTCGATCCAGGACTCGGCTACATCCTTGGCCGTGCCGCACAGGAACAGACCGGCGGCAAGCGCGCGGTATTGCGCGTCGCTCGGCGACTTGCCCCAGCCCGCGACCGTGCGGTCACCATACGCGTAGCGCGCCTTGTCCATGAGTTTGCCGAGCCGCGCCAGCTCGCTTCGCTGGCGCTGCCGTTCGGCGATCGAAAGCGGCGCAAGCAGCGCGATCACGCCCGTGCGGTCACCTTTGTAGATAGCCTGTGCGAGCGGCGTTTCCGGCTTGAATTTTCCGGCCACCATTTACTCAGTCGATGGCCGCAACACCGCGGCGGCCAGCACATGTTTGCAGGGCCCGCGCTCGCCCTGGTGCTTCGCGAACCACGGACAGGTGCAGCGCAACTCGCCCTCGACCTCCCGCACGCGATGCGCCGAATCGCCACTCTTCACGTCGGCCTCGAATGGTTCCGTGTTCACCACCTTCACGTCGCCCGCTTCGATGAGCGCCTTCGCGTCCACGAGCCGCGGATGCAGATCGTCGGCCATCGACAGGTCAAACGGCAGCACTCGATGAAAGTAGCTGCCCGCAAATACGTCGTAGCCCGCGAGCCCCGATGCACCGAGCACGCGCAACACGTCGACGACCACGCAGGGTTCGACGTCGAGCTCGCGCGCTAGCGCCGGTGCGTCGAGCGTCGCCTGCCACTGCAGTTGCGCACGCACGCGCGCCAGTGTTGCGGCCACATCTCCGCTGTCGGCCTGCATGAGCGCCCACAGCGCCTGGCCCTCACCGGAAAAACCGCGCCACACCTCCGCGCTCAGCGCGAGCGTCAGGCGCGCTTCCCCGAAGTCCACCACCCACGCATTGGCCTGCTGAGAATCGTCGGCGTACACGCTGAGAGATCGCGCGAATGGCAACAGCGAGTGCAGTACGCGCAGACGGGAAGAATCGGTGACGCGCACCGCCCCGCCTACCGGGCGCGTGGTCGCAAACAACCCGTTCGGCCCGCGCGCGATCCACAACGGAGTCTTGCTGGTCGACGCCTTGGGCAGCGTTCGGAAGAATCGCAGCGCCTCCACGGCCGGGGTCTCGAACTGCCGGCTCATGCCCGCCTGGTATGACTGAACCTCGAGCATTCCCCGTATCCAGCGCGTCGGCAGATCGACCTTGCGCTCGATGACCTCCGCGCCGCTCGAGCGCAGGCGGAATTCCTTCTGGCCGATGGAAAACTCGAGCCCCGCGTCATCGCGAACGCGCGTGAGCGCAGCGCGCATCGGCTCGTTGAAATCCACGTTGGTCGTGCCCTTTCCCACGACGTCGCCCCGGTATGCCTGGGGCAGCAGATCGGCGCGTACGTAGGCGCTGCAGCAGCCGGAGAATCCCTCGAAGCGCAGCAGGCCACCGCCCGAGGTCACCACCGGATCAGCCAGCGCGATGGCCTTCGCAACACTGTTGGCGGGCGTGAAGAACCGGGCCGAGACGATGGAGTGAACCGCGGTCAGCAGATCTGCGACGAGCCGCGGCCGCGCCAGCCGGCCCTCGAAGAAACAGGGATGCGCCGCGCCACCCGCGTCGGCAGTGGCGAGCGAGAGCCTGGGCCCGCCCTCCTCGGTGAAACTGGAAGGCGCCGCGTAGCGATAGGCGTATTGCACCGGGGGAATCTGTCACGACTGAACGGGCTACGACAATCCCGCAGTAGAATTACATGACCATGGCCGGCCGCATCCCCCAGAGCTTCATCGACGACCTGACCGCGCGCGCGGACATCGTCGAGCTCATCGGCTCGCGCGTCGAACTCAAAAAGGCCGGCCGCGAATTCCGCGCCTGCTGCCCCTTCCACAACGAGAAAACGCCCTCTTTCTGGGTGAGCCCCGTGAAGCAGTTCTATCACTGCTTCGGCTGCGGCGCGCACGGCACGGCGCTCGGTTTTCTCATGGAATACGACAAGCTGTCGTTCCCCGAGGCCATCGAGGAGCTAGCTAGTCGCCTGGGACTCGACGTGCCGCGCGAGGCCGGCGGCCAGCCCGACACCGCGGGCAGCACCACGCCGCTGTACGACATGAACCTGCGAGTGGCCAAGTACTTCGCGAGCGTGCTGCCGAACGACGCGCGTGCGAAGGAGTACGTGAAGAAGCGCGGTCTCACCCGCGAGACCATCGACAAGTTCCTGATCGGCTTCGCGACCAACTCCTGGAACGAAGTGCTCAAGCGCTTCGGCGCGAAGGACACCGATCGCAAGGCGCTTTCGGACTGCGGGCTCATCATCGAGCGGGAACGGACCGACAGCCGCACGCTGGACCGCCACTACGACCGCTTCCGCGACCGGCTCATGTTTCCCATCCGCGATTCGCGCGGACGCGTGCT
>JAYTOI010000073.1:0-2530 GCA_043747875.1 Pseudomonadota bacterium
CGAAGGCGTAAGCCGGCAGATTTACAGTCTGCTCCCGTTGGCCGCTTGGGTACCCCTCCCGGAAAAAACGAGCCGCGTATTCTCGTGGCGACCCCCCGGGGTGTCAACGGGATTGGCGCGACTTTTGCTTAGACTTTCCGAAGCTTGGGCCGCCGGCCTTCCAACCTTTCCGTCCTCCACTCCCAGCGGACCCATATATATGAGGCGTCGACACCCCCGAACCCAACCGTCCGGGCCATCGCAGCGCGAATTCAATGCGTTGACGGGTCGGAATGACAATAGTTCTCATCATGGCCCTCGGTTGAACAACTCACGAGTTCGCCATCGATCAGACGAGGGCCTTCGGGCGGCGCGCCCGCGACGGCGTCCTTGACGGGCACGCCAATCGCGCCAAGGCCCGATTCGATTTCATTTGTTCGCCCCGTGAGAGGCCAACCGCATCAACTCGGCTATCGGACCGGCCGCCAATGAGATATGCGCACCCCCGCGTAAATCTGGTGGTAATTCGATATTACCGTACCGGATACGGGTCAATTTACTGACCTCGAAGCCTTGATGTTCGAAGAGCCGGCGGACTTCTCGATTGCGTCCCTCATGCAGGCACACGCGTACCCACGAATGGCTGCCCTCGGGCGGCTCGGCCGTAATGCGGTCGAAGCGCGCCGGTCCATCGTCCAATTCCACGCCGGCGCGCAGGCGTTCCAGCACCTCGGACGGAGGCGTGCCGCGCAGGCGCACGCGGTACTCGCGTTCGATCTCACTCGAGGGATGCATGAGGAGGTGTGCGAGCTCACCGTCGTTGGTGAACAGCAGGAGGCCGGAGGTGTTGACGTCGAGGCGTCCGACGACGATCCAGCGGCCACTGCCCGGCGGCGGCAAGCGATCGAACACGGTGGGCCGCGCTTCCGGATCGTTGCGCGTGGTCACTTCCCCCATCGGCTTGTTGTAGAGCAGTACCTCGACCGATTCGCGCCGCCCGCCGAGATCGAGAGGTTTGCCGTCGAGATAGATCTGGTCCGTGCCGGTCGCCCGCTCACCCAGCGTCGCGACGCGCCCGTTGACCGTGACACGCCCGGCACGAATCCAATCTTCGATGCCGCGCCGCGAGCCGTGGCCGGCTCCGGCCAGTAATTTTTGCAGACGTTCACTCATGGTCGCAGGAGCATAACCAAGCGTTATATAGGTATGCCAAGCCTGTGCTCGTCCCTCCCGAAGTGGGCGCCTAGAGTCAACGCACCATGATCTACGACAACATTCTCGGCACCATTGGCCGCACTCCCATCGTCAAAATCAACCGTCTCGCGCCGGCGGGCACGACGATGTACGTGAAGTGCGAGTTCTTCAATCCGCTTTCGTCGGTCAAGGATCGTCTCGCGATCGCGATAATCGAAGACGCGGAGCGCCGCGGCACGCTGAAGCCCGGCCAGACCGTCGTCGAGGCCACCTCGGGCAACACCGGCATCGCGTTGGCGATGGTGTGCGCCGCGAAGGGCTATCCATTCGTCGCCGTGATGGTCGAAACCTTCTCGATCGAGCGCCGCAAGATCATGCGCATGCTCGGCGCTCAGGTGATCCTCACGCCGGCTGCGGGACGCGGCACGGCAATGGTCGCGAAGGCGAAAGAGCTCTCCGAGAAACACGGCTGGTTCCTCGCAAGCCAGTTCGAGAACCCGGCGAATCCGGCTTATCACCGCAACACAACCGGCCCGGAGATCATCCAGGACTTCGTGGGCAAGCGGCTCGACAATTTCGTCACCGGCTGGGGCACGGGCGGCACGCTCACCGGCGTCGGTGAAATACTCAAGCTCACGCGCCCGGACGTGAAGGTGATCGCCACCGAACCGGAAGCCGCGCAGTTGTTAGGCGGCAAGCCGTTTGCGCCGCACAAGATCCAGGGCTGGACCCCGGACTTCGTGCCGGCCGTGCTCAATCGAAACGTGGCGGATCGCATCGTGCCCGTGACGGACGTCGAGGCCATCGAGGCCGCGCGCGCGCTCGCGAAGAGCGAAGGCATCTTCGTCGGCATCTCGAGCGGCGGCACGTTCGCCGCGGCGCTCAAGGTGGCGCGTGAGGCAGGGCCGGGCTCCGTCACCCTCGCGATGCTGCCCGACACCGGCGAGCGTTATCTCTCCACCGCGCTATTCGAGGGAATCTCGGACGGCGGCGACCCCGAGCCGTGAACGCGCTGCCGCGCCGAAAAATTCTGCATGCTTCGCGCGCGGCCAATCGCGAGTTGCCAGAGGTCGTTTTGACGCCCGCCACCAGACTCGCGCCTCTACCCGATCCATTTCCGTTCTGGCGCGGCGGCATGCTGCGCGAGGGCCGCATCGCGTACGAGACCTGGGGTGAGCTCAACGCCGCGCGTGACAACGCGGTGCTGCTGTTCACGGGGCTCTCGCCGTCCGCGCATGCCGCTTCGTCGCCGCAGGATCCGAACCCGGGCTGGTGGGAGCGCATGGTCGGCCCCGGCAAGGCGCTCGATACCAGCCGCTATTTCGTCGTCTGCGTGAACTCGCTCGGCAGCTGCTTC
>JAYTOI010000074.1:0-39317 GCA_043747875.1 Pseudomonadota bacterium
TCTTCACGTTCTCCGGCGTCGCCAGCGTGGCCTTGCCTTTCGGCAGGAGGAAGTTGCGGCCATAGCCGGACTTCACGTTCACGCGATCGCCGATGTTTCACAGGTTCGCCATCTTGGTGAGCAGTATGACGTCCTTGATTTATCTCACTGCTGGTCGGCAAAGGAATGATCAGCATAAGGCGGCAACGCCTGTCGAAGCTGCCACTCTCTTTGTTTGGCCCTAACTGCCTTATAGTCGGTGATGAAACGAGTAGTGGCGTTCAAATTGCTTCATATCGCGGTTGACCTACACGCACTTGAACTTGCGGCACGAGGGGTAGGGATCGATGCGGTGCCAAAAAAAAGAAGGGACGCACCCATCACAGGTGCGTCCCCATGTCCTCTTCCGCTACAGAATCTCGATCTGGTCGATGTTCGCCAGATCCCCGCCGCTCGATTCGAAGCGGATCGTGTTCGACGTGTTGTTGTTGAGTGTCACGGCGACGTCCCGTTGCACCCACGTGGTCCACGCGCCGGTCCCGTTGAACGTGATGTTCGTCGCCACGCCGTTCACGAGCAGCCGCCCGGTGCGCGCCGCGGTGACGCCGAGCGCATATCGGATGCGCAGCGTCTTCGAGCCGCCGCCGCGGCCGTCGACAGCGCTGTTTTGCGAGAAACCGCCGGAGGCCGACGCATTCACGTAGCCCGTGCCGTTGAAGCCGCCGTTGCTGCTTTCGAGCACCGTGCCGCCGCCGACCGTGCCACTCTCGGTTTGATAGACGCTGACCGTCGTCGACGTGCCGGCCTGGCTCACGGAAGCCGTCCGCGTGATGCCGCCGCCCGTGAGGGTGACGGTGCCACTGCGGCTCGCCGTGCCGGTGTTCGCGGTGGCGCTCACCGAGATGCTGCCGTTGTTGGCGCCGGATGCCGGCGCGACGCTGAGCCAGCTCTGGTCGTCCGTGGCGTTCCAGCTCACGTTTGCGGTCACGGCGATGTTGGAGGACGCCGCCGCGGCGCCGAACGACAGCCCCGTGGGCGAGATGGTGAGGTTGTTAGATGTGCCGCCGCAGACGCTCAGCACGTCGACGGCTTCCTTGAGGCCCTTGCCCGACCCCGCCGCGTTCAACGCGATGCACTTCGAGACGTCGGCCGCGTACGTGGTGTACGGGTACGGCAACGTGATCGGGAAGGTGGCCGTGGTGGTCCAGTTGGTCGCCTTCTGGCACGGAGTGCTGCCGGAGCAGGCCGTCCAGGTGATGTTGAAGCGCGCGTTGTCCGCGGAGCTGCGCGCATTGTTGTTGCGCAGGTCCCATTGGCCGAGGATCGTCGACTGCGAAAAGATCGGGTTCAGCGCGTTCTCGAAGAAATTGTTCTCGACCAGGATGTGGCCGCCCATGCGTGGGTTGATGCCGCTGCCCGTGATGTTGTTGAAATAGTTGTTGTACGAGTGCACGAAGCCGAAGCGCTGGAAAGGCAGGCGGGAGCCCAGGTTCTCATAGCGGTTGTGCGCGTAGGTCACGCGGCGCTCGGCGCTGTCGGTGTCGCTGGAGCCGATCAGGCCGACCTTCGCATGATCGTGCAGGTAGTTGTACGACACCGTGACGAACGTGGCCGAGTTCTTGATGTCGAGCATGCCGTCGAACGTCGTGTCGTCGTCGGGCGTTCCCGGACACTTGAGGTTGCGCGTGTACAGCTCGTTGTGATCGATCCACACGTGGTGCGAATTCGCCTCGATGCCGATGAGGTCACCATTGCTGGCGCCGCCGGGCAACAGCCCGATCTTCATGTTGCGCACGATGATGTTGTTCGACGTGCCATTGATGCGGATGCCGAAGTTCGCCTTGGACCCGTCGATGCCGAGGATGGTGATGTTGTTCTTGTTGCTGGTCCTGAGCTCCTGGGCCGGCTTGCTCCACTGGCCGCAGATGTTGTCGAGGATGGCCTGCTCGTCGAACGTGCCGTTGTAGTGCAGGACCAGTCCGCTGGTGCCGTTGTAGTTGTTCATGGCCGTCTGCGCCTGCGCGAGCGTGCTCACCACCGTGGGTGTCGCATTGCCGCCGCCGGTGATGTTGCCGGCGAATCCAGGCACCACGGCACCCACCGGCAGCGCGCCCAGCAGCGCGACCGCGGTGGTCGTGGCGATGGCTGCCATCTTCGAGAATGGAAATTTCATGTCGTCCCCCTTTGTCGTGATGATTCGAAAGGCCGCCGCCGGCGTTCACCGGCGGCGGCGCGGCCGGTAGTTAGAGGATCTCGATCTGGTCGATGTTGGCCAGGTCCTGCCCGGTCGACTCGAAGCGGATCGTGTTGGTCGTGTTGTCGTTGAGCGTCACGGTGACGTTCTGCAGCGCCCACGTGGTCCACGCGCCGGTCGAAGCGAAGGTGATGTTTTGCGCGACGCCGTTCACCACGAGACGGCCCGTGCGTGAACCCGACGCCAGCGCATAGCGGATGCGCAGCGTCTTAGAACCACCGCCGCGGCCGTCGACAGTGGCATTCTGGGAGAAGCCGGCGTTGGACGACGCGTTCACGTAGCCCGTGCCGAGGAATCCGCCGTTCTTGGTCTCGAGCACGGTGCCGCCACCCACGGTGCCGTTCTCTGTTTGATAGACGACGCTCGTCGCCGTGACGCCGGCCTGAGAGACCGCGATGGTCCGCGTGATGCCGCCGCCGCTCACGGTCACGACGCCGCTGCGGCTCATACCGGTGTTCGCGGCAGCGCTCACGGTGATGCTGCCGTTGTTGGTGCCCGTGGTCGGCGATTCGGTCAGCCAGCTCTGGTCATCGGTGACGGTCCAAGCCACGTTCGCCGTTACCGCAACCGCGGAGGATGCGGCCGCCGCGGCGAACGCCAGCGACGTCGGCGACACGGTCAGGTTGTTGGTCGTGCCGCTGCCGCAGAGGCTCAGTACCTGTGGAGCTTCCCTGAGCCCTTTGCCCACGCCCGCCGCGTTGATGGCGATGCATCGCGACACGTCGGCCGGATAAGTCGTATAGGTATACGGCAGCGTGAGCGGGAAGGTCGCGGTGCTCTGCCAGTTGTCGGCGTTGCGGAACGGATTGCTGCCGGCGTTCCAGGTGAGATTGAACCGCGCATTGTCCGCGGCGCTCTGCGCGTTGTTGTTGCGCAAGTCCCAGTTGCCGAGCGTGTCGGAGCTGCGCGACGTCACGGGGTTCACCGCGTTCTCGAACCAGTTGTTCTCGATGAGCGCATTGCCGGTCATGCGCACGTTGATGCCGCTCTCGGTGATGCCGTTGTAGTAGTTGTTGTAGACGTGCACGAAACCGAAGCGCTGCAGCGGCAGGCGCGAGCCCACGTTTTCGTATCGGTTGTGCGCGTAAGTGATGCGCCGCTCGGCGCTGTCGCTGTCGCCCGAGCCGTCCAGGCCGACCTTCGCGTGGTCGTGGAAGTAGTTGTACGAGACGGTGATGTTCGTCGCCGAGGCCTTGATATCGAGCGCGCCGTCGAAGGTGGTGTCGTTGCCGGGAGTGCCGGGGCAGCTCACGTTGCGGCTGTACAGTTCGTTGTGGTCGAACCAGACGTGGTGCGACTCGGCCTCGATGCCGACGATGTCGCCGTTGTCGCCGCCGCCCGGCACCAGGCCCATCTTCATGTTGCGGATGATGATGTTGTTCGACGAGCCGCGGATGCGGATGGCGAAATTGGCGGAAGAGCCGTCCATGCCGAGGATGGTGACGCCGCTCTTGTTGTTGACGTTGATCTCCGTGCGCGGCTTGCTCCACTGGCCGCAGATGTTGGCGAGGATCGGCGCCTCGTCGAAAGTCCCCGTGTAATGCAGCACCAGGCCGCCCGTGCCGCTGTAGCTGTTCATGGCGCTCTGCATCGCCGTGAAGCTGTTCACCACAACCGGAGTCGCATTTCCTCCGCCGGTGATGTTGCCGGCGAAGCCCGGCACCGCCGCGCCCGCGGGCAATGTGCACGCCAGCGCGGCGAGCACCATCAGTCTGGAAAATAGAAGTTTCATTTCGAGCCCCTCGTGTCCGTACGATGATTGTCTTCGAACATTTCGCATCGCCAGTCCAAGGTTTGGCGTGCGTGGGCGCGACGATATCGCCTGGGGAAAACAGCATCAAATAGGATAAATACGCGCGCGGCGGTCGCGGCCGTGGCTCGCAAGTCAGCGGGCCGCAGTGGCGGGACACGCCGCAGGACACCCTGCCGGCGTCAAACTACCGTCAGTGTGCCAGGGGCAGCGTGACGTTGAACGTGGTGCCTACGCCCGGCACCGAGCCGCAGCGGATCTGGCCTCCGTGCGCTTCGACGATGCCTTTTGCGATGTACAGCCCGAGCCCGGTGCCCGTCTTCTGGTGCTTCATGCTGGCCGAGTAGTAAGGATCGAAGATGTGCGGCAGGTCGACCTCGGCGATGCCCGGACCGCTGTCGGCGATATCGATCTGCGCGCTGTTGCCGCGCGTGCGGCTGGTCACCGTGATGCTGTCGCCGGCCTTGCAGAACTTTACGGCGTTTCCGAGCAGGTTCTGAAAGAGCTGCATGAGCCGCGCGCGATCCGCTTCGGCTTGCATGACGTCCGTGCCCGCGTCGTAGGTGAGCAGCAGGCCCTTGTCGCGCGCGGGCCCTTCCTGGGTCGTGACCGCCTCGCGCAGCACCTCGTTGACGACCGTAGGCTTGGGATTGATGGAGAGCTTGCCCGCGCGCAGATTCACCATGTCCATGAGGTCGCCGATCATGCGATTCATGAGGTCGACGTTGCGGCGGATGCGCTCGTGCTGCTCGCGCACCTGCTGCGGCGTGAACTGGTACTTCGGGTTCAGCAGCATGGACGTGGTGGTGTGCAGCACGGCGAGCGGCGTGCGCATGTCGTGCGAGACTATGGCGAGCACGTCTTCGCGCGCCTGCACGGCCTGACGCAGTTGCTCGCGTTGTCGATTCAGCTCGAAGAACACATCGGCTTTCTGGCGCAGGATCTCCATGTTGATGGGCTTGAACAATACGTCGACCGCGCCGGACTCGTAACCGCGGAACATCGGCAGCGGTTCGGTGGGGCTGGCCGCGGTGATGAAGATGATGGGCACGTGCCTGGAACGCTCGGTGCCGCGCATGAGCTCGGCGAGCTCGAAGCCGCTCATCGTCGGCATGTGGATGTCGAGCAGCGCGAGCGCGAAATCGTGGACTAACAACAACTCGAGCGCCTGCGGTCCCGAGGCCGCCTTGTGGATCTCGCGATCGTCGCCGCGCAACACCGCCTCGAGAGCCAGCAGGTTCTCCTCGACGTCGTCGACGATCAGACATTTCACCTTGTCGGCCATGTTCATTCCTACGGACGCCTGTCGCCCATGTTCGGACTCATCTTTTCGGGGCCTCGCCGTGCGCACGCAGGAAATTCGCGAGCGCCGACACATTCAGCTCCGTGCATTCGGGCACGGCCTCCAGAGCGGCCGCAGGCATGGCGATCATTTCCGCGGATTCGAGGGATTGCACCACGGCCAATCCGCCCGCGGCGGCAACCGCGCGCAGACCCGCGGCACCATCGGCATTCGCGCCCGAAAGAATGACACCCATGAGCCGCGCACCATAGGCCTCCGCGGCCGATTCGAACAGCACGTCGATCGCCGGACGCGAGAAATGCACGCGCTCGTCGAGCGACAGCGCGAAGGTGCGGCCGGATTCGACCAGCAGGTGGTAGTCGGGCGTCGCGAAATAGATCGTTCCCCCGGCGATCGGTTCCTTGTCTTCGGCCGGCTTCATCGGCGGGCCGCTGGGCCGCGAGAGTACTTCGTGCAGCAGACTGCGTCCGCCGGCCGGCAGGTGGACCACGATGGCGAGCGCGGGGGACAGTTTCGCCGGAAGTGCCGTCAACAGCTCGCGTAGCACGTCGATCGCGCCCGCGGAGCCGCCGATGACGATGAGGTCCACCGGCCGGGTCACATGCGATCTCCGTTCTTCCGGTAGATGCGCTCGGGCATCGAGAACTCGGTGAAGAACTCCGCCGCGGGCGTGAAGCGCAGGCTCTCCTTGGAGCCGAGTCCGAGGAAGCCGCGGCTCACCAGTGCCTCGGCGAACAGCCGCAGCGCGCGCGATTGCAGCGTGTGGTCGAAATAGATGAGTACGTTGCGGCAGGTGATGAGGTGCACTTCCGAGAACACGTGATCGGTCGCGAGACTGTGATCCGAGAAGGTGATGCGCCTGCGCAGCGTCTGATCGAAGATCGCGGAGTCGCCGGAGGGTCCGCGAGACGCGCCGGCGGAGTGAGCGGCAGAGGCTGCACCTGGGGTGACGGCGCTGGAAACCGCATGATAGTAGTCGGAGAGCGAGGTTTGGGCGCCGGAGCGTCGATGGTTCTCGGTGAAGCCACGCAGCCGCGCGAGTGGATAGATGCCGGCGGACGCCTCGCGTAACGCCTGGGCATTGATGTCAGTGGCGTAGATGATCGAGCGGTCGAGCAAACCTTCCTCGTGCAGCAGGATGGCGAGTGAGTACGCTTCTTCTCCCGTGCTGCAACCTGCGCACCACACCTTGATGGACGGGTAGGTGGCCAGAGTCGGCAGCACCTGCGCGCGCAGCGCGAGGAAAAATTCCGGATCGCGGAACATGTCGCTCACCTGCACGGTGAGATACTGCAACAGCACCGAGAACGACTCGGGCTCGTGCAGCAGCCGCTCCTGCAGGCCGGAGAGTGTCCCGACGCCGAGCCGGTCGCAGGCCTGCACCAGGCGCCGCTTCAGCGACGCCATCGCATACGCGCGAAAGTCGTAATGATAGCGATCGAAGATGGCCTCCAGCAGGAGGCGCACTTCGAGGTCGGCCATGGGCGCGCCCGCTGCCATCTGCTACTTGGGCATCCAGATGCGGATCAGCGACACCAGCTTGTCGACATCGATGGGCTTGGAGATGTAGTCGCTCGCGCCCGCTGCGAGGCAGCGCTGCTGATCGTCGGGCATGGCCTTGGCCGTGAGCGCGATGATGGGCAGGTCGCGCAGCTCGGGCTTCTTGCGGATTTCCTGCATGGCCTCGAAGCCGTCCATCTCGGGCATCATGATGTCCATGAGCACGATGTCGGGCGCGGGGTGCGCGCTGACCCGTTGCAATGCTTCGCGCCCATTGCGCGCAATGACGATCGAGCCGCCCAGAGGTTCGAGCACGGAGGAGAGCGCGAAGATGTTGCGCACGTCGTCCTCGACCACGAGGATGCGCCGGCCTTCGAACGCGGCATCGCGCCTGCGGGCATCCGCCAGCATCCGTTGGCGGTCGGGCGGAAGTCGCCCTTCAACCTGGTGCAGGAACAAGCTGACTTCGTCGAGCAGCCGCTCCGGCGACTTCGCGCCTTTGATGATGATCGAGCGCGAATACTTGCGCAGTTGCTGTTCTTCTTCGGCCGAAATCGCCTTGCCCGTGTACACGATGACCGGCGGGAAGGCGTACGCGTCATCGGCGGCCATGCGCTCCAGCAGCTCGTAGCCGCTGGCATCGGGCAGCGAGAGGTCGAGCACCATGCAGTCGAACGTGGTGCTGCGCAGTTGTTCCAGAGCCGCCGCGGCATTGTCGACCCCGACCACACGTATGGTGTCGCTCGCGAGCAGCTGGCGCAGACTTTCGCGCTGCAATTCGTTGTCTTCGACGACCAGCACGGTGCGCAGCTCGCTCGCGAACTTGTCCTTGAGGTTGGCGAGCGTCGCCTGCAATGCTTCGCGGTCGACGGGCTTCAGCAGCGCACCCGCGGCGCCCATTTCGCGCGCGAGCCGCGTGTTGTCCTCGGCGGAGATCACCTGCACCGGCACGTGGCGGGTGGCAGCATTGTGCTTGAGCCGGTCGAGCACCGTTAATCCGGAGTGGTCGGGTAGTTTGATGTCGAGCACCACGGCGGCGAGCCTGAACTGCGTCGACAGTTCTATGCCTTCGTCGGCCGAGGAGGCGACGAGGCAGTCGAAGCCGAGCTCGTGCGCGAGATCGTAGAGCACCTTCGCGAACGTCGGGTCGTCCTCGACGATGAGCAGCACACGCGCTTCGTTCGTGATCTTCGCGCGGTCGTCGGGCACCGTGGCCGGGCGCGGTTTGCCGATGCGCGGCACCGCGCCGTGCGCGCCATTGGAGCCGTGCGCATAGCGTACGCCAGGCACGTCATGCGCGCCGTGTGCCGCGTGAGACCTCTCCGGTGCGGCGGCGGGTGCGTGGAGCCCGGGCGCGGGCGCAGGCGGTATGTCGGGCGCGACGCGCGGCATGAGCAGACGGAACACGCTGCCTTCGCCGGGCTTGCTCGCGAGCGTGATGCGGCCGCCGAGCATGCGCGCCAGCTCGCGTGAGATGGATAGGCCCAGGCCCGTGCCGCCGAACTTGCGGTTGGTGGTGCCGTCGGCCTGCCGGAACGGCTCGAAGACGATCTGCTGATGCTCGGAGGCGATGCCGATGCCGGTGTCGCGTACCGCAAATTCCACGTCGTTGCCGCGCGCGCTGATCTCAAGCGTCACTTCTCCGCGCTCGGTGAACTTGAGCGCGTTCGACAACAGGTTCTTGAGGATCTGCGCCAGCCGCTGGCCGTCGGTGTCGATGGTCGCGGGCAGATCCGGCCCCTTGATGATGCGGAAGAAGATCTGCTTCTGCTCCGCCATGGGCTCGAAGGTCTGCGCGAGTTTCTGCGCCAGGTCGGCGATGTCGACGTTGGTGCGTGTGATCTCGATCTTGCGCGCCTCGATCTTCGACAGATCGAGGATGTCGTTGATCAACGTCAGCAGGTCGTTGCCGGCCGTCGAGATGCCGCGTGCGAACTTCACCTGCTCGGGCGTGAGGTTGCCCTCGCGGTTGTCGCCCAGTAGTTTGGCCAGGATCAGCGAGCTGTTGAGCGGGGTGCGCAGCTCGTGCGACATGTTGGCGAGGAACTCGGACTTGTAACGGTTGGCGCGTGCCAGCTCGATCACCTTGTGCTCCACCTCGCGCTTGGCCGTGGCGAGCGCGTCGTTGTGCTCGCGCATGCGCTCGGAGTGCTCCTCGAGCTGCACGTTGGTCTGCTCGAGCTCCGCCTGCTGCGTCTCCAGGCGCGCCTGCGACTCGCGCAGCTGGCTGCCCTGCGACATCAGCTCCTCGTTCGCCACGCGCAGCTCTTCCTGCTGCGCCTGCAGCTCTTCGGCCTGGCGCTGCGTTTCGTGCAGCAGGTTCTCGCGTTCGCGCCGCAGCATGCCGGTGCGGATCGCGATGGCAATCGACTCGCTGACGTCCTGGAGCAGATCGAGGTCGGAGTCGTCGGCGGGCTGCAGGAAGCCGAGCTCGAGCGCGCCGTGGGTCTCGGTCTCGGTGCTCAGCGGTACTACCAGCAACGCATGCGGCTTGCGGCCGCCGAGCGCCGACGAGATGCGTAGATAGTCGCTGGGAAGCGTGTCGATGCGGATCGCCTTCTTCTCGAGCACCGCGCGGCCGAGCAGGCCTTCACCGGGCCGGATCGCTCCGGGCGTCGCGGCGTCGGCCGCAACGCCCACCGCGGCCGAGCGCACATAGCCGCCGCCGGCCTCCGCGACGTACATCGCGCCGGCCTGCGCGCCCGTGTACTGGAGCAGCACGTCGAGTACGCGTTCCGAGAGCCGCTTGAGCGATTGCTCACCGACCAGCGTCTCGGCGATCTTCGCGCGGCCCGCCCGTACCCAGTCGTCGCGGCGGATCTTGAGACGCAATACCAGCGTGTCGCGCGCCAGGAATGCGGTGGCCATGATGACGACGATTCCGATGGCGCGATTCGCCTGCGCGATCTGCGGCGAGATGCCCGGCGCCGAAAAGAACCAATCGACGACGATGAGGATCGACGACGTCAATGCCACCAGGATCGGAAGCCAGGGCTGCGACACGCGAAAGCACATGACCAGCGGGACCATGTAGAGAATCCAGGTCGTGACGCCTATGCGTGTATTCACGTCGATGGCAAACACGGTCAGCACCGCGACGGTGATCGCCCAGTACATCGCCGGATGCGTGGTGGAGCGGAATCGATTCATCGGGTATTCACCGTCGCTCGCGTAAAAGGCCTGGAAGTGTAGGGGGAAACCCCCGGAAGACGGCCGACGGCGGATGCGCCTGTGTGTGGTAAGGAAATTCCTACAATGAAGAACGTGACGCTACCAGGGCTCTTGTTAGGCGGGTTGGCCGTGCTGGTTGCATGCGGGCGACGCGAGGAAACGGTACCGGTCGAAGCGCCGTCGCAGATATCGCCTGCGAGGGCCGCTGCGATAGACATGAATTCGACCCACGCAGTCGCCGCCCCGGCCGTGAACCTGCGGGCGGTACTGGCGTCGTCTACGAGTTCGCCGTCGGATCCGACTCCGCAGCCAGGGGTGCAGACCTATACCGAAGAAGAGGATTTCGACGGCGACGGTATCGCCGACGCACGCACCATCCGCCACTTCAGTTACGACGCCGTGGGACGGCCCTGCCGCATCGTCATCGAACGCGACTTCGATGCGGACGGCAAGATCGACTCGCGCAAGACGAAGCTCTCCAGCTACGACACGTCCGGCGCGTGCGGGTCTTGAGCGCCCGTTGTCGCGATCGATCAAAAGGCGGAATGCCGCGCCGGGCTCGGCATTCCGCGTGACCGCTATCTTGGATAGTTGATGATGACGTTGACCCTGCGGTTGTCCTGCCGGCCTTCCGCGGTGGTGTCGTAGGCGGATCGCCGCGACTGGCCGAATCCCCGTGCGGAGAGTCGCGAACGGTCTATGCCGAAGTTGTCGACCAGATAGTTCACCACGTTCTGCGCGCGTTGCTGCGAGATCTGCAGTGCCAGCTCGGGGGTGGCCTGCAGGTTGCCCGTATGCCCCTCGACGGTGGCCGTGGCGCGCGGATTCGCATTGAGGAAATCGGCGAGGCCGCGCAACTCGTCGCGATACTCGGGCCTGACGCTCGAGTCCTTCGCGTCGAATTCCATCGCCAGCGCCATGGTCGTACGCGCGGGCCGCACCGACAGTCCCGCGACATCGTTGGCGCAATCCACGATGGCGCTGATGCGGCGGTTCGCGCGTTTGCCCGCTTCGGTGGCGTTGTCCGCGATGGGGCGCGACTCGCCGTAGCCGACTGCGGACAGTCGTCCGGGGCCGATACTGAAATTCCGCTCTAGATAGGCCACCACTGCGTCCGCGCGACGCTGGGAGAGCAGCAGATTCTTCTCGTCCGTGCCGACGCTGTCCGTGTGACCCTCTATCTCTGCCGTGGTCTTCGGGTACTTGGTCAGGAAAGAGCCGATGACCGCGAGCTTCTCCTTCTCCTCGGGACGCACGTCGTGCTGGTTGATCTCGAATCCGAATTCGAGAAGGCTGCAGTAACGCTCTGTGTATACCGGCGGCGGCGGTGCTACGACCACGGGCGGTGGCGGCGGTGCTACGACCACGGGCGGCGGCGGCGGTGCCTGGACGACAGGCGGCGGCGGATTGCCGCCAAATTTGAACAACATGCCGACGGAGAACAGCTCGACGTCGCCGTCGTTGCCGACGGAGTCGTCGATTCGATAGCGCTCCGCTTCCAGGCGCATGCCGAAGTTCCGCGTGAAGTCGTACTGCAATCCCAGGCCGAACTTCACGTTGGCCGCGGTCCGGTCGCTGTTGGGCTCGAGGACAGTGACCAGGCCGGTCGACTCGAAAGCGCCTTCCACCTCTGAAACGGCCACGCCCGCGCGGCCGAATGCCGAGAACTTTTCGGTGAAGGGCAGCGACAGGACTGCGTCGAGATTCAGGCCTCTGACTCCGAGAACGCCATGCAGCGTGCCCGGTGGCGTGGTGGATGAGGTGAAGCCGAAATCGCCCAGGTCGTAGTAACCGCTTTCGATCGCCCAGTAGCGATTGAATTGATAGCCGCCGAAGGCCTTGAAGCCTTTGTCGCGTTCGTTATCGTCCATGGAGTTCGTGGTGAAGCCCTGCGCGAGCAGGTCCGCGGCGATGCGATTCTCATCCACGTCGGCTTCGGATTGACCGCCGTTTACTCCGATGTACCAGCCGGGTTCGGCGGCACAGGCGAGTGGCGCCGCGATGATGGTGTAGATCGCGAAGCCCAGCGTCGTTGAGGCTGTAGTTGGTTTCATATTTGTGTCCGTGTGATTCTGGTGTGCGCGACGCGGCTCAAGGGGCCGGCACGTTGATGATGGTGTTGACCAGCGTCACCGAAGCTCCGAGCGACAGCACCCGGCCGTTCAGCGTGACGAGGACGACGTTGCCCACGGTGGAGAACGACGCGCCCGCCTGGGAGATGATCGTGCCGACCATGGTTCCACCGCCGGCGGCGTTGATGGTCGCGAAGCTGCCGACCTGCCAGAACACATTCTTGGCCTGTGCGCCTCCTGCGAGGATGATGCTCTGAGGAGCCGAGACTCCTGGCCCGCCCACGGTGAGCGTGTTCGCCATCTGGAAGACGAACGTCGCATTGGCATCGCCCTGAGCGTCGAGCGTCAGATTGCCGCCCTCGATCAGGAACGAGCCCGAAGGCGAGGTGTATACGCCTGGAGCCAAGGTGAGATTGCCGAGGTTGGCGCCCGGATTGGCGCCTGGCCCCATCGCGGCCAGTTGCAGATACGCGGCCTGGGCATCGAGGCGCGCCTGAGTGGCGATCGCGCACTTCACGGCGTTGGGCGCGGCAACAGTCGGGCCCGTCGTGGAATTGGTGCAGGTGTAGATAGTGCCGTTCACCGCGCCGACATTGGCGCCGAGGGATTCGGTGTAGATGTCCCCGCCCGTATCGTGAAAGCCGGTGATCGACGAGGAACTCGTCGCGATGGTGCCGATGTCGCCGTTGATCACCGTCATGATGCCCGAGTTGGTCATGCCGGCGCTGCCGCCGAAAGTGCCGAACGGCGCGGCCGTGCGCAGCGGTATCGCCGCAGGGACGGTGCACGGCGTGAGAGCGGTGGTGAACGTCCAGGTGACGTCCGCCGCCAGCTGATTGGCCGGGATCGCAAGGTCCCCGACGCCACTGGCGCCACCCACGATGCGCGCCGAGTAGGTAGTGTTCGGGAGCAGCGCCGCGGCGGGAGTGAACGTAGCGATGCGACCGGTGGCGGAATCGAGACTGATCGTGGCCGCGGATACCGGCGCGAGACCGGGAGCCGGTCCCGTGACCGTGAACGTGGTTGCATCGACGGTCAACGGGCTCATGCGCAAACCGGACGGCACGTTGAATGTCGCATCGACCGTGGCGTTCGGGCACACGCCGGTGGCGGCGGAGAGCGGTGCGGTAGATAGAACCGTGACCGCACCCTGAGCGGCCGCGGCCGCGGTGGTGAAGGTCCACAGGTAGGCACTTGCGGCTGGCAGCGCAGCTTGATTGCCGGCGAGCATATTGCCCGCCAGGTCCCGGGCCGCCGTGGTGATGGTGGCGGTGTACGTCGTGGCGGCGGCGAGGGGCGCGGACGGCACGAATACCAATGTCCGGCTGCCTGCGGAGTAGCTCACCATGCCGGAGGGCGAAACGCAGGGACCGGTGCAGGTGACGGTCATGGTGGCGGGCGCGAGCGCTTCGAGCGAAGTCTCATTCATATCTTTGGTGAACACGGCCGCCACGGAGGCGTTCGTCATCACACCCACTGTCGGGCCGCCGACCGTGGTGGTGGGTGCCGTGTTGAGGACCCGCGGCCGATTCGTGTCAGCCGCGGAGCCCGCGGTGATGAAGCGTGAGACGAACGGCGTTGCCAGCGGGAGGCCGACCGCGCTCAGGGGCGCCGAGGCGGTCACCGTGTATTGCGTCAGCGGCGCGAACGAAGTGGAGGAAGCGAGCGTAAAGGTCGCGACGGTGCCAGCCGCATTGAGCGCAAACGTCCCGGTCGGATTGACGCAGGGCGCTGCGCACGTGACCGTAAACGTGGTTCCCGCGGCCATCCGCTTGTCGAACGTCAAGGCAACCGTGCTGTTGGTCGCCACCGAGATCATATTGTCGCCGGGTGATACCAGCGTGACGGCGGGTGAGGTTGGCGCTACGCCGACCCGGTCGGCGGCGCCGAGAATCGTGTCCTTCGAGCATCCCGCCGCGAAAGTGGCGAGCATGGCAACCGCACACCACGACAGAACGCGGTGACAGGTATTGAATTGGTTCATTAATGTCCCTTTGAAAAAAAAACTGGCGCGCACGCTGGCATCCCGAAGATCGGATCCCCGAGTGGGTGCATGCCGGAATGGTGCGCTCGGCGGCGTAGGATTGCCGTGCGGTTCCGTACATATAGCGGAGCACTAGCTACTTAAATCGCCGGATATCTTTGTCAGGTAGTTTGAAGACCGGCGTATTGCACGCACGACGAGGCGGAATCCTACAGACGCGCCAGCCGCCGTGTGACGGCCTGCCCAGAGGACGCTGCCGCTACGGCGCGTGCGGGTCTCGAGCGCCAGCAGATGTGAGCGCTGCAATGAACGCGATGATGTGGCGCGCCGAATCGTGCGGATTCGCCTGCAGCAGCAGATGCGGTCCGTCGATGTCGAGCACGCTGCCCGCATGTGCGTGCGCGGCGAATTCCTCGGCGAAGCGCGCGGCCACCACGCGGTCCTCCGTCGCGCGTAGATAGAGCGCCGGCACCTTAACGGCTCGCAGCGCGTCGCGTGCGTCGACGTCCGCCATTGCGCGCAGCCGCGCGGTGAGCGTCCGCGAAGACACATGACTCAGCGCGCGGACGTGGGCTGCGCGCAGCGCCGGTGTCGCGAAGCGGCCCAACAAGGAGCGCTGAGCGATGAAATCCGGTACCAGTTTGGGAGAGGCGAGAGCGGTGAACCGCCTCAGTAGTTTGAGCATCGGGTGCGGGCAGGTGAGGAACGACGCGCACAGGAATCAGTCCGCGCAGGTTGGAAGGTGGCTGCGCCGCGATCGACACTGCGACGGGGCCGGAGAACGACTCGCCTAACAGCACGAATGGCCCGTTCCGCGGCAGCTCGAGGCGCGCGACCGTCTCGTGGTCCCGGTAGTTGGCCCGGCGGTCGGGATATCGAACTACCGTGGCGCCGAGCGCGGACGGCAGCGCGTCGAGCAGCGGCGCGAACAGCTCGCCGGTGCCGTCCATGCCGGGCAGGAGGACTGACTTGATGGCTACGGACCTGTCACTGGGGAGCCCGACGCTACACAGTAAATGGCAGCTGCAGATAGTAAGATCGCCCGACATAACCAGAGAACGATAAATGCGCAATGGAATCGCGGTGTTGGGCGGTTGCTTCCTGTTCATGGCCGGTTGCGGCAATGGGAATCGACCGGCAGTGACCACGGGCGTTTTGCAGGCGGGGGGCGTCACCGGCGTCGCGTACTCCACCCCCACGCAATCCGGCATCACGGACGCGAATGGTACCTTTCGTTATGTCACGGGGGAGACCGTGTCGTTCTCCATCGGCAGGGTCGAGCTGGGTTCCACCGCCGGCGCCGAGAAGGTGTCCTTGTTCACGCTGGCTGGAATCGCAGCGCCGGCCTCCGAGCCCGCGCTGCGCGCGGCGCTCGAGATCATGTCCGCGAAGCCGACCGCGTTCTCGCGCGCGGTCAACATCACGCGGTTCCTCATGGCGCTCGATGCGGATGGCAATCCGGCCAATGGCATCGATGCGAACAATCGAGAGGCCGCGCTCGCCGGTGTGTCGCTCGATTTCGATCTCAGTTTCACGGAGTTCGGTCGTGCACTCGATCGCAAAGTGCCCGACATCACCCGAAACATTCCGCTCTGGGTGCCCGTGGCGCAGCTCTTCCGCATGTCCGGGGTGCGCATCCCGGTCCACGCCATCACCCGCATTCAGACAACGAGTGAATATTCTCCGCTCCCTGTATTCACGCAATCGAAGAGTTACGACGTTGTGGGCAACCTTGCGGCCGAAGGCTCGGACATCGACGGCGACGGTCTCGACGACCTGCACTATCGCTACAACTACGACGCGCTCGGCCGCGTACTTTCCGGCATTGGCGAGAACGGGCAAAACTCGTTCTTTCAGCCGCGATACTCGCTGACGCGTTACACGTATGACGCGCAGGGAAATCAGCAATCGATCTTCCAGGAGAGCGACGACGAGGCGGATGGCCGCATCGATTCGCGCGGCAACTTCGAAAGCGTCTTCGACCGGTTCGGCAACAACGTCTCGGGCACGAGGCGTTACGACTCCGACGGCGACGGCGATATCGATCAGGTGGAAACCGTCGCGACGACATTCGACGCACGCA
Source organism: Pseudomonadota bacterium (assembly GCA_043747875.1). Taxonomy (GTDB): domain Bacteria; phylum Pseudomonadota; class Gammaproteobacteria; order Steroidobacterales; family Steroidobacteraceae; genus CADEED01. The sequence continues at coordinate 16,097 of JAYTOI010000074.1, forward strand.
GTCTGGGTGAGTCGAGTGTCCAAAGCGTCGACAACAATGGCGATGGCATCGCCGATTCGCGGGCGACCGCGGCAGCCACGTACGACCCGCAGGGGCGCATGCTGTCCAACGCATACGAGTTCGACGGCAATCTGGACGGAGTGGCCGACAGCCGTTGGGCATTCCACTACGAATACTCGGGCACGGGCAGGGCGCAGCGCACCGTCCAGGAATATGAGGAGGATTTCGGTGCCATCAGGCAGCGCTATGTTTTCACGTACGAATTCGACATGGCGAATGACCTGGTCCGCTCCGCCTCCGAGTTCGACGACGACGGTGATGGCATCATCGACTCGCGACAATCGGTCACGTTCACCCATCGCGTCGATGGACGTCTGCTGGGCACCGTGCGATTGCCGGACTACGACGGCGATGGCGTGACCGAGTCGCCCACCGAGGAAACATACCTGTACGACGCGGCGGGCACGCGACGGACGGTAGTTCGGCGCACGGTGTACACGGGCTATGTGACGGGGCCGGGCGTGAGGATTGGAATCCCCACGACGCGCACCGAATATGGCGCGGACGGCGAGCTCCTGTCTTCGGCGAGGGGCTTCGACTTCGATGGCGACCTGATCCCGGAGCGGGTGGAGTCGCGTACCACCGTGACGCATGCGCTGGTCGCCGACGGTGTTCTGCTGCTGGCGCGCGAGTTCATGGTCGGTGGGGGCGTCACCGCGCAGTTCTTCTAGCTCCGCGACTTCAGGATTCTGGCAGCGCGGCACGGCGCGGCTGCCAATTAGTCGGCGACCAGCGGCTTCAGATACTTCGCCGTATACGAAATCGCGTGCTTCGCCACTTCCTCCGGCGTACCGGTCACGAGTATCTGTCCGCCACCGGCGCCGCCCTCGGGCCCCAGGTCGATCACCCAGTCCGCGGTCTTGATGACGTCGAGGTTGTGTTCGATCACGACCACCGTGTTGCCCTCGTCGCGCAGGCGATGCAGCACGTCCAGTAGTTGGGCCACGTCGTGGAAGTGCAGGCCGGTGGTGGGCTCGTCCAATATATATAGAGTGCGGCCGGTGGCGCGCTTGGCGAGCTCGCGGGCCAGTTTGACTCGTTGCGCCTCGCCGCCGGAAAGCGTCGTGGCGCTCTGCCCGAGCTGTAGATAGGACAGGCCGACGTCCATCAGTGTCTGCAGGCGCGAGCCGACGCCGGGCACGTTCTGGAACGTCCGCAGCGCCTCCTCGACGTTCATGTCGAGCACTTCGTGGATGTTCTTGCCTTTCCAGCGGATCTCGAGCGTCTCGCGGTTGTAACGCTTGCCCTTGCAGACGTCGCAGGGCACATAGACGTCGGGCAGGAAGTGCATCTCCACCTTGATGAGGCCGTCGCCCTGACAGGCTTCGCAGCGCCCGCCCTTGACGTTGAAGCTGAAGCGACCCGCGTCGTAGCCGCGCGTGCGCGCCTCCGGCACCTCGGCGAAGATTTCGCGCAAGGGCCCGAACAAGCCGGTGTACGTGGCCGGGTTCGAGCGCGGCGTGCGACCGATCGGGCTCTGGTCGATGTCGATGATGCGGTCGATCTCGTCGAGTCCCTTGATCTCGTCGCAGGGCGCCATGTCCATGACGGTGCCATTGAGCTTGTGATTGGCATGCGTGAACAGCGTGTCGTTGACGAGCGTCGACTTGCCCGAGCCCGACACGCCCGTGACGCAGGTGAACAGTCCGAGCGGGAAATCCGCCGTCACGTGCTTGAGGTTGTTGCCGCGCGCGCCGATCACTCGAATCGTGCGCTTCGGATCGAACGGCGTGCGCAGGCGCGGCAAGGCGATTCGCATGCGCCCCGAGAGGTATTTTCCGGTGAGGGAGTCGGGGTGCTTCACGATGTCGTCGGGCGTGCCCTGCGCGACGATCTCACCGCCGTGCACTCCGGCGCCAGGTCCGATGTCGAGCACCGCGTCCGCCGCGCGGATGGCTTCTTCGTCGTGCTCGACCACCAGCACCGTGTTGCCGAGGTCGCGCAGGTGCTTGAGCGTTCCTAACAATCTTTGATTGTCGCGCTGGTGCAGGCCGATCGACGGCTCGTCGAGGATGTACATGACGCCCGTGAGGCCCGAGCCCACCTGGCTCGCGAGCCGGATGCGTTGCGCCTCGCCACCGGACAACGACTCCGCACTGCGGTCCAGCGTCAGGTAGTCGAGGCCCACGTCGACCAGGAACTTCAGCCGAGCGCCGACTTCCTTGACGATCTTGTCCGCCACCGCGGCGCGCCAGCCCGCAACGTCGAGCGAGCCGAACAGACGTTTGGCATCGCCCACGGTGAGGTGCGCAATGACGGGCAGCGAGTGCTCGCCGACGAACACGTTGCGGGCCGTGCGGTTGAGTCGCGAGCCCTCGCAGTCGGGGCAGGGCTGGCTGCCGAGGTACTTCGCGAGTTCCTCGCGCACCGCCAGCGAATCCGTTTCCTTGTAGCGCCGCTCGAGGTTGGGGATGATGCCCTCGAAGCGGTGTTTTTTCTTGGTCGTGCGACCATTGCCGTGCACATAGCGGAACTCCACTTCGTCGTTGCCGCTGCCGAACAGCAGCACCTGCTGCGCCTTCTTCGGCAGCTCTTCCCATGGTGTCTCCGGGTCGAACTTGAAGTGGCGCGCCATCGCGGTGATCAACGCATAGTAGTACGCATTCTTGCGGTCCCAGCTCTTGATCGCGCCGCCGGCCAGCGACAAGTGTGGATAGGAGACGACGCGCGCGGGATCGAAGAAGTCCTTGAGCCCGATACCGTCGCAGGTCGGGCAGGCGCCCGCGGGGCTGTTGAACGAGAACATCTTCGGCTCGAGCGCCGGCACGCTGTAACCGCATTCGGGACAGGCCTGGCGCGCGGAAAACAACGACTCATCTTCGGGCTTCGAGGCTTTTTCGGCTTCATAGGGCGCGAGGCGCGCCATGCCGCCCGACAGCTTGAGCGCGGTCTCGAGCGACTCCGACAGCCGTTGCTGCGCATCCGGACGGATGCGCAGTCTATCTACCACCGCCTCGATGGTGTGCTTCTTCTTCGGGTCGATCTTCGGCAGCGCGTCGAGCTCGTGCACGCGGCCGTCGATGCGCGCACGCACGAAGCCCTGGCCGCGCAATTGCTCGAACAGCTCCGCGTGCTCGCCCTTGCGGTCGATGATGACAGGCGCGAGCAGCATCACGGCCAGGCCGTCGGGCATCTTGAGGATCTGGTCCACCATCTGGCTCACGGTCTGCGCGGCGAGCGCGATGCCGTGATCGGGGCAGCGCGCGATGCCGGCGCGCGCGAACAGCAGGCGTAGATAGTCGTAGATCTCGGTGACGGTGCCGACGGTGGAGCGCGGGTTGTGCGACGTGGCCTTCTGCTCGATGGCGATCGCGGGCGAGAGGCCCTCGATGCTGTCGACGTCGGGCTTGTCCATCATCGAGAGGAACTGCCGCGCGTATGCGGACAGCGACTCGACGTAGCGACGCTGGCCTTCGGCGTACAGCGTGTCGAATGCCAGCGAGGATTTGCCCGAACCGGACAGTCCGGTGATGACGATGAGCTTGTCGCGCGGCAGATCGACGTCGACGTTCTTGAGGTTGTGCGTGCGGGCGCCGCGAATCTTGATCTGTTGCATGTTGTCGAGCGCGATTGACTGCGCGAATGGCGGGAAACCACGAAGTGTAAGCGGCGGAGCGCTTTCGGGCATAACCAGGAGTTGGGCGGGTCAGTACCTGTATATGAGCAGGTCGCTCAATGGGATCAGTCACTTGCGTCACGGAGACGATCGATGGACAGTCTGCACATGGATGGGAGGACGAAGCGGATTGTGATCGAGCCCGAGGCTTGGCCGTCGGCGCGCAGTGCCGGCAAAGTGGTGACCGACGATCCATATGGCCTCATGACGTGCCACGACCTCCTCGGGAAAGCGGTCATTGCTTTGCAAGCGCTGATTGGTCCGGGGGAACTGACTTTCGCCCCGGGGCTCAGCCTCGCATCGACGCTCACACCATGCGATGGGAGAGGGCGCGCGCCCGCCGCGCCCGGTGCCTAACAACCTGATGAAGCGCGATGCGCGCCCAGACGAATGCTTCCCGCCCATCGCGCGCCGGGACGCGCACACGCTCATCCTCGGCTCGCTGCCGGGGCAGCGCTCGCTCAGTGAGCGTCAGTACTACGCGCATCCGCAGAACGCGTTCTGGAAGATCATCGGCCGGGTCTTCGGCATCGACGGCCTCCCGCCCTACACGCACAGGGTAAACATCCTCACCGCCAACCACATCGCGCTATGGGATGTTCTCGCCACGGCCGAGCGGCCGGGAAGTCTCGACAGCTCGATCGTCCACGCCACCGCGCGTGCGAACGATTTCGAACGATTTTTCCGCGCACATCCGCGCATTCGCCGTGTCTTCTTCAACGGCCGCAAGGCCGAGGAGATGTATCGCCGGTTGGTGCTGCCGGGGCTCGGCTGCGGGTTCGCGGACGTCCACTACGAGCGCCTGCCGTCCACCAGCCCGGCGCACGCGGGCATGGGATTTGCCGAGAAGTTAGTCATCTGGCGCAGGATTCGGGAGTAAAAAGCATGAGAGCCATCGGAATGAATACGATCGACAAGGTTTGCCCCGTGGTCTTTCGCGATCCCTCGATGCGACAGATTCTCGCGTTCGAACACCCGGTCGCGGGTATTCAGCTGGTGAAGGGCGGCGTCGAGCCCGGTGAGACGGTGCGCGCGGCGGCGCTGCGCGAGTTAGAGGAAGAGTCGGGAATTTCCAATACCGGCATCGCGCAGGACCTGGGCACCTGGAATTCCGAGCACAATGGTCACGTATGGTCGCTGCAACTGTGTACGTTCAAGCCTGCACTGCCCGAGCACTGGGTGCACCACTGCGCGGACGATGGCGGGCACGATCTGCGATTCTTCTGGCATGACGTCGCCGAAGACCCCGACGAGGCATGGCGGCCACAGTATCGGCGTGCCCTGGAAGCGATCCGCGAACGGACGCGTGCACTGCGCTGGCGCGGCTGAGGAAATGGGGACACTCCCCATTTCCTAGCAAAAGGGGTCAGACCTCCCCGATGGGGCGGCATGATCGCGGCCGGCACGGCTGCCGTCCCGGGCCATTGCCCCACCGGCTGCTCGCGCTTTGGCGACCACCCGCCATCGCGTTACGATCTGCACCGGGTGGAAGAAGTGTTTCCGTCGGCGAGCTACCAACAGTGCTGTATGGCATGCACTTCGGGCCCGAGGTCGACGGCTTCTCGCGCCGATCTTCTCGAGCACATCAGAAAAAAATGGACTCTCCAAACCATGACCGGCCGCGAATGAGCAAACACGTTCTCCTCGACAATGACGAGCATCGCGACTTGCGCGTCATCACGCGGCGCGCCGCGGAACTCGGCGACGAGATCATGGTGACGCTGACGTTCCCGGCCGAATTCCGCAACGTGCAGGCGCACTATCCAATCGTATTCGCGAAGTCGCCCGCGGGCACGTTCGCGCCGCTGGCATTGTTCGGCTTCAAGGAGAAACAAAACCTGTTTCTCACCGCGCAGGGCTGGGAGGCGCCCTACATACCGATGATGATCGAGCGGCAGCCGTTCTTCATCGGACGCGGCGCGAACGACCAGAAGGTGATCCACATCGATCTCGATTCCCCGCGCGTGAGCCGCACCGAGGGCGAGCCGTTGTTTCGAGAGCAGGGCGTCAACTCCGAATTCCTCGACCGTGCCGGCTCCATCCTCGTGACCATCGAGCGGGGTGTCGCGCAGACGGCCGGCTTCGTCGCCGCGCTCACGGAGCTCAATTTGCTCGAGTCGTTCGTCATCGACCTCGACTCGAACGGCGCGCAGCATCGCTTCGCGGGCTTCCACGCGTTGCAGGAAGAGCGGCTCGCGAAGCTCGGCGCCGACGCGCTGGGCCGGCTGCACGAGAAGGGCTATCTACAGGCGATCTTCATGGTCGTGGCGTCGATGTCCAACTTCCGCGAGCTCGCCGAACGCGTGCGCAGGCGGCCCGATGTCGGCTGAACCGGCCCGCAACTGCCCGCTCGCGTAGGCGCGGGGATCGGCAACCGTACGCGCGTGGCCGGCCGAGAAGCGCGCCGCGGGGGGGGGGGGGGGCAGTTCCGTCACTGTGTTCGATGCCGACGAAAGCACGGCGGCGCACGCTCCGCAGGCGCGGCGGCGTTTGTTAGGTCCGCTCGACGAGGAGATCGTGCGCCACACGCGCGCGGCCGCACGGCCGGCTGGATGGCCGCGGCGGGTTGGTCGCAGACGCCCGGGCCGAAAGGACGTGCGCGCCGGCTCGACCTGTTTGACGAAACGGGCAGGATTTCCGCCTCCCGAAATAACTATTCGCCGAAAACCACTGGATTCGGGTTATGTTGGGTCAGGGCATGGAGCCCGAACAGCAGCATCCGGTGGCCGATCTGATGGGTGACGACGAGCTCGCGTGCTTCCTCGACGGTTTACGGGTACGGGTTGAAAACACCGTGGAAAAACTGCCGGCGAACCAGGCGTATGTCGACCAATCTTGCAAGGCGCCGCTCGCCAGCGCGGCGACAGGGTAGATAGCGAGGGATGGCCAACATCTACGAGGTCGCGGAGCTCGCGGGGGTCTCGCTCGCGACCGTTTCGCGCGTCATCAACCCTGGCGCGAAAGTCAGCGACAAGACACGCCAGAAAGTGCTCGCGGCGATGCAGCAGCTCGGCTATCAGCCGAACTCCATCGCACAGTCGCTCGCGACGCGCAGCTCCAATTCGGTCGGCGTGCTCGTCTCGGAGCTGCACGGTCCGTTCTTCGGCGCCATGCTCTCGGCCATCGAGGGGACGCTCAAGGGCGCCGGCAAGTTCGTGCTGGTCGCGGCGGGGCACAGCAAGGAGGAGCAGGAGCGCGAGGCCATCCGCTTCCTCGTGAGCCGCAATTGCGATGCGCTCATCGTCCACGTCGAGCGGCTGTCCGACAAATTCCTCGTCGAGCACGATCACGACAAGACTCCGCTGGTCGTCATGAATCGCAAGGTGCGCGGTCTCACCGACCACTGCTTCAGCCTCAACAACGAGCTCGGCGGGTATCTTGCGACGAAGTCGCTGCTCGAGCACAAACACCGGCGCATCGCGTACGTATCGGGCCCACTCGATTGGTGTGACGCCAAGCAACGTCTGGCGGGCCACAAGCGCGCATTGACCGAGGCCAGCGTCAAATTCGACCAGCGCCTGCTCATCGAAGGCGACTATCACGAGACTGGCGGCGCCGACGCATTGACCGCCTTGTTCGCGACGCAGGTGCCGTTCACGGCGGTGGTGTGCGCGAACGATGAAATGGCCGCGGGCGCGATGGCGGCGGCGCACGAGCGCGGTCTCGAGTTGCCGCGCGAGTTGTCCATCGTCGGCTTCGACGATGCACCCATCTCGCGCTACGTCTATCCGAAGCTCACGACCGTGCACTATCCCATTGCGGACATGGGCCGCATGGCCGCACGTTGGGTGCTCAAACACGTCTACGATCAGGACCACGAAGTACAGCAGGTGTTCGAGCCGAAGATCGTCGAGCGCGACTCGGTCGGCCGCGCGCCGTAAAGTGGTGCCGGGGAAGGAATCTCGGGAGAAATGATGACGGCGGTAAGTGGGGGAGCAGCGGGCAGGATTTCTCCCGAGATTCCCTCCCCGGCACCACTTCCACGGCACCACTTCCACCACCAGCCCCGCTCTGGCCCATCCTCATCGTCGCGCTCAGCGGCTTTCTCATGGGCTTCGACGGCGCGCTGTTCACGGGCGCCGTCGTGTTCGTCAAATCCAACTTCGCGCTCACCAGCTTCGAGCTCGGCTGGACGGTGGCATCGCACACCATCACCGCCACTCTCTCGATCTTCCTCGCCGGCCCGCTCGCCGACCGCTTCGGGCGCCGCACCGTGCTGCGCGCGGCCGCGTTCGTCTTCGCGGCCTCGTCGCTGGTCGCCGCTGCCGCCGCCAGCTTCGGCACGCTGATCGCGGCACGCATGCTCGCGGGCTTGGGCGTCGGCGCGGTGCTGGTCGCCGCGCCCATGTACATCGCCGAGATCGCGCCGCCGGCGCTGCGCGGCCGCATGGTGACGTTGAACCAGCTGTTCATCGTCATCGGGATGTTCCTCGCGTTCTGCAGCAGCTACGTAATCGTGCGGCTCGAAAATTTCGACACTGGCTGGCTCACCAGTCTGGATCTCGCGCATTCCGGCTGGCGCTGGATGCTGGGCCTCGGCGCGTTACCCGCCGTTGCCTATCTATTCGCGCTGCTGACCGTGCCCGAGAGCCCGCGTTGGCATGCCATGCACGGCCGTCTCGAGGCCGCGCGCGTCATCCTCACGCGCGCGCACGGCGCAGAGTTCGCGCACAGCGAGCTCGCGCAGGTGCGCGCGTCGGTGGAGCACGAGGTCAGCACGCAGGGTGCGCGGCTGCGGGACTTGTTCGCGCCCGCGTTGCGCACCGTGCTGGTCATCGGCTTGATCGTCGCGGTGTTGCAGCAGATCACCGGCATCAACTCGGTGCTCGCGTACGCCACGGTGATCTTCGAGCGCACGGCCGACGCCGGCCCGCGCGACGACGCGTCGTTCATGCAAACCATCTTCATCGGTCTCGTCAACCTGCTGTTCACCGTCGTCGCGCTGCTGCTCATCGACCGCGTCGGCCGGCGCCCGCTGCTGCTCGCGGGTACCGCGGGCATGGCTGTGACGCTGATGCTGACCGCGTACGGGTTCAGCGCGCCGGATGAAGCGGTGAGCCGCGCGCTGGTGCTCGCGGGGTTGCTGGGTTTCGTCGCGAGCTTTGCCGTGTCCGTAGGACCCGGCATGTGGGTGCTGCTGTCCGAGATCTTTCCGAACCGTGTGCGCGGGCTCGCGATCTCCTGCGTGGGGCTCGTGAACTCCAGCGTATGCACGGTGGTGCAGCTGATGTTTCCGTGGCAGATGGAGCACACGGGTGGCACGCGCACGTTCTTCATCTACGGCGTGTTCGCGCTCATAGGTCTCGTATTGCTCGCGAAGGTGCTGCCCGAAACCCGCGGGCGCAGTCTCGAAGAGCTCGAGGACCGTCTGGTGCGGCACTCCTGAGCGCCTAACCGGGGTCGTCTGACAGCGCGCTTCCCGCACGGCCTTTATGTTGGCCGTTGTCGATTTGGCCGCGGTCCGTTCGGCCAATCTTCGAGCACACTGAAATACGGAGCGCATATGCCCATCCAGAAAATCGTCTCGAAGGTCGGCGTGATCTCTCAGTACGGCAAGGCCGGGTCCGAGACCCATGGTCAGAAGGAGGGCACGGTGGCCGGCGCACCCAACGAGAACTCTGAACGCGCCATGGCCGCGCTGATGAAAATGGGCAAGCTCGACATCGCAGCACTGGAGCAGGCCTACCATGGCTGATCGGCTAACTACATGAGCGGCGCGGAGCTGCTCGACGCGTTGCAATGGCCGGCCATGGCGGTGACGCTGGTCGCCGCCTGGCTGGTTGCGTCGCAGGCCAAGCGACGGCGCAGCATCGGCTTCTGGGTCTTCATCGCGAGCAACCTGTTGTGGATCGTCTGGGCCTGGCAGGCGCGTGCCTGGGCGCTGATCGCGCTGCAGGTGGGGTTGTTCGTCATGAACGTGCGGGGTGCGGTCAAGAACGACTGACACTCACCGGATCAGCCTCATGGCTCCTGGCCTCACTTTTCGGCCAACTCTGCCATGGCACTCGCGGCCAGCAGGAATGCGCCGACGCCATAGAACTGTGTATCGCCCTCGTTCACGTTCTCCGGCCGGTCGCTGACCTGCTGCACCCAGCCCAGCTTCCCGTCCTTCGCCACGGCGCGCGTGAGCGCCGCCCAGCCGTTGCGGATCGCGGGGCGGTACTCTTCGGCATCGAGCAGTTCGTGCTTCACTCCCCACGCGAGCCCGTACACATGAAACCCGGTGCCGCTCGTCTCCGGCGGCGAGCCTTCCGGCCCTAACAACGACGGCGCCCAGTAGCCATCCGGCTTCTGGATCGATTTCAGCTTCGCGGCCATCGCGCGAAAGATTTTCTCGAGCCCCACGCGGTCGGGATGATCCACCGGCAGCGCCTCGAGCATGTTCGCGAGCCCCGCAAACACCCAGCCGTTGCCGCGGCTCCAGAACAGCTTGCGTTCCTGCGCATCGCGTCGTTCGAAGAAGCGGCTGTCGCGGAAATAGAGGCTCTCGGCCGGATCGAACAGGAATGCCGTCGTCGACCAGAATTCCGCGAGGGCGAAATCGGCGTAGCGCCGGTCGCCGGTTTGCCGGGTGAGTTCGAGCCATGCGGGTGGCGCCATGAACAAGGCATCGCACCAGCACCAGCGGTCCAGGCATTGTGTACCGCCGTAGCCGGCCTTCGGGATCGCGAAGCTCAGGTGCACGACGGCGGGCTTGGCGAGGATCGCATCGAACGTCGCCTTGAGCGGCGCGACGGCCTCAGGCCCGGCGCCGTGGCGTGCGGCCCAGAGGTAGCTCTGGCCGATCACGTGATCGTCGGCGTGATAGGTGCGCGGCCCCAGCCGCCAGTTGTTAGACCGGCCTTGCGCCAGAATGGCGTCGCGAAAGCGCTGCTCGCCGGACACATCCGCCAGACGCGTCATGCCGACCCAGAACGCGCCTTTTTGCCACGCCAGCGGACTCAGCGTCTCTTCGAGGTGACTCGAAATTCCCTGCGTGGCGCCCATGCGCTTCAACTGCCAGTCCGCGGTGCGCGCGGCGAGCTCGAGCACGTCCTTGCGACTCGTTTCCTTCGGAGCAGGCGCGGCGTCCGCCGCCGATGCCAGCGACGCGCACATTGCGAACGTGCCGACCGCCGCGCGTAGCCAGAGTTTGTTCATCGACCGCCCCGCTTGAAAATGAGGGGCCGATGATAAGGGAACCTCCGCCGGCTCAGAACCCGGCGCGCAACGATCCGGGTCGCGAGAGGAGCGTCCCGGCGATCTCGCGATCGCCGGGACGAATGGACTCAGTCCGCCGAAACGCCGGGCTCGCCATAGATGATGCCGCGGCCGTTCGTGCTCACGTACACGCGGCCGTACACGCGCGGATCGCCGGTGATGGCGGCACCCGTGTACGCGTATTGATGACGGTCGTCGTTGATGCGGGTCCAGGAGAGTCCGGCGTCGTCCGAGCGGAAGATGCCGCGCACGTCGCCGATTTTCGCGCTGGAGTACAGCGCCGGGTAGCCGCGGTCGCGCGCAGGACGGCCGAAGCCGATGTTATCGGCCTCCTGCACGCTGGCCACCTTCGTGAAACTTACGCCGCCGTTTGTCGATCGCCACAAGCCCTGCCAGCCGGCGGACCACCAGATATCGCCGGTTCGGAACGGGCTTGCTTTGAAGCGCACCCGGGCGGTGGGCAGGCCGGCTGCCGCGGTGCGCGTGAACGTCACGCCGTGATCGACGCTCACGTAGAACGCGCCGTTGGCGGCGGCGTAATACTTGCCCGCGACGATGCGGTCGGAGCCGACGCGCGCGCCCTGCGGCAGGCCGCCCGATGCCGTCCAGGAGCTGCCGTTATTGAGCGAGTACTGCACGGGCCGGTTGGCCGGGCTCCACACGAGGCTCCTGCCATCGCTCGACACGCCGATGTTGCCGCCGTTCGCTCCGGCCGGATTGCCTGGTGACCACGTCGCGCCGCCATCCGCCGAATATCCGAAGCTGCCGCCACCGTTGCCGACGCGGGCAATGATGTTAGGCAGCGCCTGTGCGAAGTCGAGGCTGGTGCCGGTGGTCGTGGTCGGATTGCTGAATAGCCTGACGGGCGGCACGCCGAGATCGTCGTGGCGCAACCCGCCGAGATCGCCGAGCGCAGACAGCAGCGGCGCGCCCGCCGGCGGGCTGATCAGGTCCTGCACCGAGGTCTCTTCGAGGCCCTGCGCTTTCACGGACAGCGTGAACGCGACGCCGCGATCCCAGTTCGTCAGATCGTCGGTGCCGTAGATGGTGGCGCCGGTGCCGTACAGCATGCGGTTCGAATCGAAGGGATCGATCTCGATGTCGCCGATCATCCAGCCGAGGCGCGGCGCGCGCTCCGGCAGCGCGAGCACTTGGTTGAACGTGAGCCAGCTCGAGGCGCTGATGTCGTGCGCGTAGCGGAACGTGCGCGTGGGCCATGGGCCCCAGTTCCACATCGACGTCCACGTCACGCCGCCGTTGGTGCTGCGCCAGATATTGGCCTCGGGCCACCAGCGGTTGAGCTCGGAGACCACCAATGTGTTCGGATTCTGCGCGTCGACGGCCAGGCCGCCATATCCGAACCACGAGCTCGTCGAGCTGGCCGGATCGGGAGTGATCTTGGTCCAGACCGAGGCGCGCGTGTCGTATTTCCATACGTCGCCCATGTCGCCATCGTAGGGGCCGCCGCGGTTGCTGTAGGTCAGGTACAGCATGCCGGTCGACGCCAGCACCGCGTGATGCGGCATGAATGCCGGCGACGTCGGCTGGCCGGCGAGCGCGGCCCAGGTGACACCGCCGTCGGTGCTGCGATAGACGCTCTGCCCGAGATCCGCGACGCCGACGTAGATGGACTGCGTCGGCGTGCCGGGCGTGCCGGTGCTCTTGTCGAACACCACCCAAACTACTCCGAGCGGGTCGCTGTTGATGCCGTTCGGATCGTTCGGATCCGCGCGATAGTTGCCCGTTGCGGGGAAGCTCGCGACGCGTGCCCAGGTGGCGCCGTAGTCCTCGCTGCGCCACAGGCCGTTGCCGCTGCGCGCGCCGAGATAGAGCACCCGGTTGGCGTTGGGATCGATCGCCAGACGCTCGCCCATGTTGCGGCCCGGCATGTTTCCGCCGGACTTGAACGGCAGCTCCACCTTGTCGAAGGTGCGGCCGCGATCGGTGGAGCGCAGGATGGCGCCGTTCTTCGGATCCCAAAAATTCGTGTACGTGCCACCGAGCACGTACAGCCGGTCCGGCTCGCTCGGGTCGGTCGCGAGACTATCTACTCCCGTGAGGCCCCAGTCGTCCCAGTGCACCCAGTCGAGCAGCGGCACCCAGCGCTTCGTCGCCGGATTCCAGCGGTAGGCGCCACCGATGTCGGTGCGCGCGTACGCGAGGCCGGGCTCGGCCTGGTTGAAGACGATGCCGGGTACGAATCCGCCGCCGACGATCTCCACGTTGCGCCAGATGTAGGACGGCGCCGCGGCGGCCTGCGCCGCGGGCGCGGCCGCGAGGCCTCCTTCCTTGGGGCTGTCTGCGCCGTGCGCGAAGACGGTTGCGGTGAGGGCGAATGCGGCGGCGAGCGCCGTCCTGTAAAGCACTTCCTTGTGGCTCATGTGATACCTCTTTGTATTTACGGACGGAACGGCGCGCGAAACGCTAATACACGTCCCACCGGTTTGCAATCGTTCCTGCCGGCATCTCTAACTAGCAAGGGGGACTCGCAGCGCGGAACGGGAACATGCGAGCGCATTCAATCGCCTGGCGAGGCCGATCGGTCACGGCGGGCCGCGTGGCTCACCCAGTGACGATGCACGAGCCGGTGCGGCTCGCCAGCTGCCAGGCTATTTCGGGACGTCGAATTCGAACTCGTGGCGCTCGGCCGCGAAGTCGACCGTCATCTTGAGCTTGCGCGGCTCGCCGCGCGCGAATTTGAACGATTGCGTGACCACCTGGCCGCCGGCCGCGGCACGCGGCTCTACCGACACGCCCTGCAGGATGGCCAGGCGCAGGTTGTCCACCGCCTCGTTGATCTTGGCCTCGGTGGCCGGATCGACTTTCTTCTTGTTGCGTGGCTTCGCGGACACGACGTTTTCCAGCGCATCGCCGCCGGTGTATCCCGGTCCGTCGCTCTCGCCCGACGCCGTCGTATCGACGGGGCGCTGCATCGACGACATCTGCTGGTAGGCGTCGGGCGTCGACACCGGGTTGCCACCCAGCGCGACCCGCGTCTCGTCCTCGAGCTGCGCAAGCGAGGCCAGCGGCACCGGTTTGCCCGACGACGTGGTGATCGAAATGGCGGCGGGCGAGAGCGGTGCCGGCTGCGTGCTCTTGTTGAACGCGCCGACGGTGAGGATGAGCCGGCCCTGGTTCAGCAGCAGGTCCGAATTCAGCGTGACGTAGCCGAGCTTCTTGTCGGACTGGGCTTGCAGTGCGGTGCCGGGCTCGGTCTGTGCGGCGGCGACGCTCGCGAATGCGAGCACCGCGATCGAAAGCATCCGTGTGACTTTCGCGGTAGTGCGTTTCATATCATCCATCCTCCGTCGATGATGTGGATCTGTCCCGTCGTAAATCCGGATTCGTCGCTGGCCAGATGCAACGCCAGTGCCGCGATCTCCTCGGGTTTGCCCAGTCTCCCCATTGGCTGCCGCGCTTCGAACTCCGCCCGCGTCTTCGCATAGTCTCCGTAGCCGTGCAAGCGCGCCTGCAGGGAGGGCGTGTCCACCGTGCCCGGACAAATTGCATTGCAGCGGATGCCGCGGGCGACGAAGTCCGCGGCCACCGATTTTGTCAGACCGATGACGGCCGCTTTGGTTGCGCCATAGCCGCAGCGATCGGCGACTCCGGTGATGGAGCTGGCCACCGACGACATGTTGATGATCGACCCGGCGCGCGCGGCGAGCATGCCGGGAAGAAACGCGCGGATCATGTGGTACATCGAATGGACGTTCAGATCGAACGCCGCATTCCATTGCTCGGGTGTGATGTCGAGCACCGTGCCTTTGGGCACCATGCCGGCACAGTTGAACAACACGTCGACCCGGCCCGCGTCCCGCGCGAAGCGCTCGATGGCGCGCGCGTCGCGCACATCGAGCACATGGCCCTCGCAGCCGGCGACCTGTTGCAGCGCCTGTGCGTCGATGTCCGCCGCCAGCACGCGCGCACCGGCGCGCGCGAACGCCTCCGCGCTCGCCCGGCCTATCCCTGAGGCGGCGGCGGTGACGATCGCGGTTTTGCCGGCGAGGCGAGTGGATCGTTCAGATGTCATACGTAGTCCGTGCAGTGTGCGAAAGGATCATCGCCTGGTCGTTCGCGTCGAGATTCGCGAGCAGTTGTCGGGCGGTCGAGTGCCATTGCTCGTATGAACACACGAGTTCGCACACGGGCCAGTCGCTGCCCCACATGAGCCGCCCCGGCCCGAACGTCGCGAGCAGGTGATCGACGCAGGGCGAGAGCGTACGCAATTCGCAGCTGCCGGCCTCGGTGACCAGGCCGGAGAATTTGCACACGATGTCGGTGGATTCGGCGAGCTCGGCGATGTCGCGCCGCCAGCCGGCGAGATCGCCCGAGCGGATGCCCGGCTTCGCGCCGTGGTCGAGCACCATCGAGAGAAGCGGATGACGATCGCGCAGGCGCATCAGCACCGGCAGGTGCTCCGGCTTCACCAGCGCGTCGAAGACCAGGTCGTGCTCGATCATCGCGGCATACGCGGGTGTGAGCTCCGGCGTGAGCATCCACTCGACGGCGGGAATGTCCTGGATCATGGGTCGCAGGCCCACGAGCTTCGAGTTCGACGCCAGCTCCGCGATGTCGTCGGCCACGCTCTGGCTCTCGAAATCCACCCAGCCGACGACCCCGGCGATGAACGCGTGGTCGTGCGCCAGGCGCAGCAGATATCGTGTCTCCTCGATGCTCGGCGCCGCCTGCACCAGCACCGTGGCCGTGACGCCCGTGCGCGCGAGCTTGGGTGCCAGATGCTCCGGCAGGTAGTCACGGTAGATAGGTCCCGCGGCCGGCGTGAGCCAGCCGTAGTCGCCGCGGTCGAGGCGCCAGAAGTGCTGATGGCTGTCGATGATCATGTGGGCGTCCCCGCATCCCACTCGTGGGGCAACGGGGCGCGCGCGTCGACCAGGCCGCGTCCGCGCAGCGCGCGCCAGAACGCGGCCGGGATCGCGCGCGAAAACATGTCGGCGCAGTGCCGCGCCTCCGCGCCATTCGCGCAGCCGGCGACCACGCTCGCGATGGCCGGGTGCGCCAGCGGAAATTGCAGCGCGGCGGCCGCGAGCGGCACCGCGAATTCCTCGCACAGGTCTTCGAGCCGGCGCACGCGATCCAGGATCCGCGGCGGTGGCTCGACATAGTTGTAGTGCGAGCTGGCGGCGGCGCGCGAGCCCGCGGCGAGGATGCCGGAGTTGAACGGACCACCGCACAGGATGGATACGTTGCGGCGTGCGCACAGCGGCAGCAGCTCGGCCAGCGCGGGCTGCTCGAGCAGCGTGTAACGGCCGGCGAGCAGGATGCAGTCGAGCTCGCAGCGCTGCAGTAGCTCGACGCACACTTCGGATTCGTTGACGCCGAGCCCGATGGCGCGCACGGTGCCGGCCTCGCGTAGCTCGCGCATCGCGCGATAGCCGCCCGCGAGGAACTCCGCGATGCGCGCGGCGTGTGACTCACCATGCGTCATGCGGCCGATGTCGTGACACAGCAGGATGTCGACCTTCGCAACCGCGAGCCGCTCGAGGCTCTCGGCATGCGAGCGCAGCACCGACTCGTATCCATAGTCGAACACCGGCGCGAACGGCCGCGGCGAGAAATATCCCTCGCGTCCCACGTTCGCGTCCTGTGGGCCGGCGGGCACGAGCCGCCTCCCGACCTTGGTGGAGATGATTGTCGGCTGGTTGGTCGCCGAGCTGGCCGGCGTCGAGCGCGTCTCGCGCAGTGCCGCGCCGAGGCGCAGCTCGGACAGGCCGAAGCCGTAGAAAGGAGCGGTGTCGAAGTAGCGCACGCCCGCGTCGAAGGACTCGCGCACCGCCGCGCCGGCATCGTCATCGCAGAGCGGCCGATACAGATTGCCGATGCCCGCGCTGCCGAACCCGAGCACGCTCACTTCGAGTCCGGTGGTGCCCACCGGACGGCGCGTGAGCGCGACGCTCATGCGTGAGGAATCGCGCGCGACTTCAGCGCGAACCACAGGACCACCACGAAGCAGGCCGCCGGCACATACATCGACGCGTTGATCGTCGAGCGGTCGGACAGCAGACCCATGAGGGGTGGAATGAACGCGCCGCCGACCACTGCCATCACCAGCGGCGCCGCGCCGGATTTGGTGTACGCGCCGAGTCCGCGCAGGCTCACGGTGAAGATGGTCGGGAACTGGATCGACATGAAGAAACTCGTGGCGACCAGTGCGTACAGGCCGACCTTGCCGCCGACGGCGGCTGCGACCACGCACAGCGCGATGTCGGCCACCGCGAACCCGATCAGCAGCGTCACCGGCCGGATCTTCGACATGAGCGCGGTGCCGACGAACCGCCCCACGAAGAACAGCACCTGCGTGGCGAGCAGGTACCACGCGGCCGCGTGCTCGGACGTGCCCGGAAAGTTTTGCTGCGTGTAGCGGATGATGAAGCTCCACACGCACACCTGCGCGCCCACGTACGCGAACTGCGCGAACACGCCGAGCCAGTAGCGCGGGAATTTGAACAGGCCGCCGAAGCCGCCCGACTGGCCGCGTTCGTCTTCGGGCACGCGCGTCGCGAGCGGCGGAAATCTGGTCACCGCGACCAGCACGGCCCAGGCGAACACCACGGCCGCGATGATGACGTACGGTAGTTTGACCGCCGCGAGCTCGCCGGCGCGCCACGCGGCCTGGGCCGCTGGCTCGAGCGCCGTCACCTGCGCCGCCGTCAGCGAGGTCTCCGACAGGATCATGTGCTGCCCGATGAGCACGCCGGTGATGTTGCCGAGCGGATTGAACGCCTGCGCGAAGTTCAGACGCTGATCCGCGCTGGTTTGGGGGCCCATGGCGGCCATCATCGGATTGGCGGAGGTCTCGAGGAATGCGAGGCCGCTCGCGACCACGAACAGTGCGCCGAGGAAGAAGTGGTACTCGCCGAACTGCGCTGCCGGATAAAACAGCAGCGCGCCCGTGCCGAACAGCACCAGCCCCATGACCACCGCCGCGCGATAGCCAAACCGCCGCATGAACAGCGCCGCGGGGATCGCGAAGCAGAAATAGCCGATGAAGGTGGCGAACTGCACGAAGCTCGACGCGAAGTCGCCGAGCTGGAACGTCTTGCGGAACTGCGGGATCAACACGTCGTTGAGGCTGTTCGACATGCCCCAGAAGCAGAACAGCGCGACGATGAGCACGGTGGCGCCGAGGAAACCCGGCGTGATGAATTCGCGCCGCGCGACCGGTTCGTTCATGGCAGATCCCCGTGGATGATCTCACTGGAGATCTGACGCGCCGCGGCGCACACGTATTCCACCGCTTGCGGCATTTCCATGACGAGCGGGTTGCTGTGCACGAAGGGTATCGTCAGCGCTGCTACCGCTGTATCGCCGCGCAATATCGGCGCAGAAACATCGATGATGCCGCGCACGAAGTCCGATGCGGCCTCGTGGTGTCCGTGTTCGCGCATGGCGTCGGCGCGCGCTGTGAATTCGTCCGCGGCCTCGCCCTTGAGCCGGCAGCGCTTGAGCCAGGCGCGGCGCACGTCCTCATTCTGATGGGCGAACAGTACGAGACCGGACGTGGCGCGCGCGATCTCGCGGCGGTACCCGATGCGCACCGAGAAACCGAGATCGCCCGGCCGCTCGATGCGCGTGATGACGACGATCTGGTCTTCGGACGCTACTGCGATGTGACACGACTGGCCGATGTCGTGCGAGAGCTTGCGCATGATCGGCAGCGCGGTCTCGACCAGCGATCGGACCGGCGCCTGCGCCATCGCCAGCGCGAACAGCTTGTTCGTGAGGACATAGCCCGAGCCGTTCTCGGCCGTGGTGATGAACCCCTTGAACTCGAGCACCTGCAACATGCGGAACAACTCGCCCGAGGAGCGGCCGAGGCGTTGCGAGATGGCCGACAGATTCAACGGCGACTTGTCAGTCGCAAGCAATTCGATGACATCCAGGCCCTTTTCGAGTGCAGGTGCCCGGTACCGGATTGTCTTGGCGGCAAATTCCGGCGCTGCCGCGCGCCCCGCCCTCGTTTTCTTCGCCACGTTTCCTGTAGTTCTCGTAGAAACCAGCCGCGGATTCTGCACTGAACCCTAGGTCGCGTTAAGCGCCGGCGAAGCGGAATTGCGCGTTTGATCAAACTTGAACCCGAGTTTTCATTAGAGCATTGACTTTTATTAGAAAATGCTTCGAGCGGGAGGAGATTTCAGGCTCTCGAGCTTCGCGCTGCAGGCTCGACGGCGCCCCCACGACGCCGAGCCTCGCTTTCCGGTAGTTTCCGCGAATGAATCCGCAGCGCCTGGGGCGCATTCCCGTCGGTGCAGGTTCCGCACCGCGATTTCCTGATCCGTTACCGTTCGCAAAACATCGTTCAAGAGAGAGCTTCATGAAAAGACTGATCAGTGCGCTGTGCGTCGCGTTACTTGCAGCCTGCGCCAAGGCGCCCCCCGAGGGTTCGTTCGCGAAGAACGAAAAGGGCGTCATCGTCACTCCGGCCAACGCGCCCTCGAAGCGCGTGCGCCTCGAAGTGCGCAACGATCGAATCTTGCGGGTCACCTCGGTCGCCGACGCGAAGAATCTCGATGCCGTGCCGAAGAGCCTCATGGCCGTGGATCCGGTCACCTCGACGCCCGAGTTCACGGTGACGCAGAAAGACGGTGCCGTGGTGCTCGAGACGACGCGCGTGATCGCGCGCGTGGCACTCGCGGACGGCGCGGTCAGCATCACGGACAAGTCCGGCAAGCCGCTGGTCGCGGAAGAGCAGACGGCGCAGCCTGCAATGGGCGTGTCGCAGCGTTTCAATCCGGGCACGGACGAAGGGCTGTTCGGCTCGGGCCAACATCAGAACGCGCAGCTCGATCTGAACGGCGAGGACGTCGAACTCGCGCAGCACAACATGGACATCGGCGTGCCGTTCGTCGTCTCGACGCGCAACTACGGCGTACTCTGGGACAACAACGGCATCACGCGCATCGGCGATCCGACGCCCTACGGCCTCGCGTCGCGCGATCTGACGATTACGGACGCCTCGGGCCAGGAGGGCGGTTTCACCGCGCGCTATTTCATCAAGGATGAGCAGAAGCTCGAGCGCGTCGAGAAGGACATCAACTACCAGTACATCCGCGACCGCTTCAACTGGCCAAAGGAATTGCTCGATGGCAAGCCGGTCGCGGGCGGCGGGCCGCCGGGGATCCTGCCCGATCAATACGTGACCTGGGACGCGACGCTCACGCCGAAGAAAGACGGCGTGCACAAGTTCCAGCTCTACGGCAGCAGCTACTTCAAGGTGTTCATCGACGATAACGTGGTGCTCGACCGCTGGCGCCAGAACTGGGCCGCCTGGTATCACAACTTCGAAGTGCCGATGACGGCCGGCAAACCGGTGAAGTTCCGTCTCGAGTGGACGCCCGACGGCGGCTACATGGCACTGCTGCACAACGATCCGCTGCCCGATGCCCAGCGTCACTCGCTGACGTTCACCTCGGAGGTCGGCAATGCGGCCGACTACTACGTCGTCGCGGGCACCAGCCAGGAAGATGTGATCGCGGGTTATCGCGAGCTCACGGGCAAGGCTGTGATGCTGCCGAAGTGGGCGTACGGCTTCTGGCAGAGCCGCCAGCGCTACACCAACCAGAAAGAGCTGCTCGATGTCGTAAACGAATACCGCAAGCGCAAGATCCCGATCGACAACATCGTGATGGACTGGTTTTACTGGAAAGAGGATTCCTGGGGTTCGCACGAGTTCGACAAGGCGCGCTTCCCCGATCCGAAGGCGATGATCGACACGCTGCACAAGAGCCACGCCAATTTCATGATCTCCGTGTGGCCGAAATTCTATCCGACCACGGCTAACTACAAGGAGCTCGACGCGGCGGGGTTCATCTACCGCGGCAACGTCGAGAAGGGCCACGTGGACTGGGTCGGTCCGGGCTATCTCAACGCGTTCTACGATCCGTATTCCAAGGCGGCACGCGACATCTATTGGCGTCAGATGCAGGAGAAGCTGGGCGTGCTCGGCGTCGATGCGTGGTGGATGGATGCGACCGAGCCCGACCCGCATTCCAATCTCGACATCGACACCCTCGAGGCGGTCAACGGTCCGACCGCGATGGGCCCGGCCGAGAACTTCTTCAACACGTACGCGCTGGTGCATGCGGGTGGCGTCTACGAGGGTGGGCGCGCCGCGAATCCGGGCAAGCGCCAGTTCATCCTGACGCGCTCGGGCACGGCGGGCATCCAGCGCAACGCGGCCGCGCTCTGGAGTGGCGACATCGCGACGCGCTGGGTCGACCTGTACAACCAGATCTCAGCGGGGGTCAGCACCAGCTACTCAGGCCTTCCGAACTGGACCTTCGACATCGGCGGCTTCGCCAACGAGGCGCGTTACAGCGCCAGGAACCCGAAGCCCGAGGACGCCGAGGAATGGCGCGAGATCAACCTGCGCTGGTTCCAGATGGGCGCGTTCATGCCCATCTTCCGCTCGCACGGCGAGTATCCGTTCCGCGAGATCTACAACCTCGCGACGCCGGGCGCGAAGGACAGCGGCGAGGTCTACGACAGCCTGGTGTGGTACGACAAGCTGCGCTACCGACTGCTGCCGTACACCTACACGCTCGCCGCGGATACCTGGCACCGCGACGGCACCATCCTGCGCGGCCTGCCCATGGATTTCCCGGATGACCGCGAGACGCGCGCCGTGAAGGATGAGTATCTGTTCGGCAAGGCGTTCCTGGTGGCGCCGGTATACGAGCACAAGGCGCGCCAGCGCAGCGTCTATCTACCCGGCGGCACCGACTGGTACGACTTCTACAGCGGCGTGCTCACGCGTGGCGGGCAGCGCATCGACGCCGCCGCGCCGCTCGCGCGCATGCCGCTGTTCGTGCGTGCCGGCTCCATCGTGCCCGTGGGTGCGGAGATCCAGTATTCGTCCGAAAAGCCGGATGCCCCGCTGACGCTGCTGGTGTTCACCGGCGCCGACGGATCGTTCGACTACTACGAAGACGACGGGCTGAGCTACCGGCACGAGCGCGGCGAGTTCATGCGCATTCCAATGCGCTTCGACTCCGGCACGGGCACGGTGACCATCGGCGCGCGCATGGGTGGATATCCCGCCATGCCGGAGAAGCGCACGATCCATGTGCGCTGGATCAAGGAAGGCGCGAAGCCACCGGTGGACTTCGATGCCACGCCCGACGCGACCATCGTGTACACGGGCGCCGAGGCGAGCGCGAAGATCGGATGAAAAAACAGGGGACAGGTCGGTTTTTCCTCCGAGCGACGGGTGATACATGCGGTGCCTGAAAATTAGATCTGTCCCCTTTTTCCTGTGCCTGGCTTTCGGCCTGTACGACGCGGCGCAGGCCGCCGCGGTGGTGCGGGCCACCGGGCAGAGTTTTCCGACCGTGCAGGCGGCGGTCGAGGCTCTGCCGGAAAGCGGCGGCGAGATCGCGCTCGATCCGGGGGTGTATCGCGAGAAGCTGACGATCGCGAAACGCAGCGTGTGGCTGCGCGGGCTCGGCAAGCGGTCGCAGGACGTAGTCGTCGTCTGGGGCGACAGCAACGCGAGCGTGGGCGGCACCATCAAGAGCGCATCGGTCACGGTGACGGGTGACAATTTCCGCGCCGACAACCTCACCATCGAGAACGACTGGTCGCAGCACCACGAGCAGCAGTCGCAGGCGGTGGCGTTATCGGTGAGCGGCGATCGAGCCGTGTTCCGCCGCGTGCGGTTGTTAGGCGCGCAGGACACGCTGCATGCCGGTGACCAGTGCAAGCCCGGTGCCGGCTGCACGGTGAGCCGGCAGTATTTCCGCGACTGCTTCATCGAAGGCCACGTCGATTTCATCTTCGGCGATTCGAACGCGTTCTTCGATCGCTGCGAGATCCGCGCGATCGCGCACGACGAGGCCATGCTGACGGCGCACCGTGACGAGACGCCGGATGTCGATCGCGCGTACGTGTTCGACCGCTGCCGGATCACGGCGGAGCGGGACGCGAAGAAGATCTGGCTCGGGCGTCCGTGGCGCGAGTTTGCGCGCACGATTTTCACGAACACGCGCATCGACGCGCGCGTCGAGCCGGCGGGCTGGCGCGAGTGGACGGTCGGCGAGACGAATCGGTTGTCGACGGCGTTTTACGCCGAGTATCGCTCCAGCGGCCGCGGCGCGCGAACGAAGCAGCGCGATCCGCATTCGCACCAGCTCACGAAGAGAGAAGCAGCGCGGTGGAGTGCAGATGTATTCCTGCGCGGCTCCGATGGGTGGGCGCCGCAGAAAGATCGCTGAAATGGGGACATTGCTAGCAGCCTGTCGGGTTGCGGCTTTCAGTTAGGCGGACATAGGCCCGGAGCGAGTGCGGATCGCGGTTGATGTGGGCCCATCACGGTGAGGGGCGCAG
>JAYTOI010000075.1:0-17872 GCA_043747875.1 Pseudomonadota bacterium
GACCTTGCCGAGATCCTCGCGAATGGCCGCCGAGACCGTGCGCATCAGCTTCACGGACGGCGCCGAGAGGTTCTCGCGCTCCTGCTCGACCGAGTCGTCCACCATCAGCAGCTCGTTGAGCCGGAACGAGGCGCGCACCGCGGTCACCTTGGGACCATCGCTGGTGGCGCGCGCCACGTAGTACAGGAGATTGTTGAGCAGCTCGACCGGCGGACTCTGCGCGTAGCGCCCCTCGCCCTGGGTATAGAGCTGCAGGATCTCGCGGTCGGACAGGCCTAACAATCGCTTGATCGAAACACCGGTCTCGAGGCCGCCATCCCGGAGCGCTTCGATAATGGCGCCAACCACCCACCACAGCTGGAACACCGCCTGCCGGGTGGCCACCTGCTCGAGCTGATGGGCCACGGTTTCGAGGATCTCGAGATTCTGTTCGGGGCGCTCGTTGCGGATCCAGCCGACGAGACCGAGCTGGAAGCGGGTACGCAGGCGGCGCGCCCACTGCGCCACCGAGAGCTGCGGCTCGCCGGCGGCCGGCGCCACCGGCGCGGCCTGCTGGTCGGACTGCAGGTTGAGCAGCAGCAGCGTGCCCTCGGACAGCAGCGGCGAGCCGCGCACGGCGCGCAGGTCGTTGAGCAGCGGCAGCAGCACCAGCGCCAGATCGCGGCCGCCCGCCAGCACACGCTCGACATAGCTCGGCAGCTGGACCATCGCGCGCATGAGCGCGTCCAGCGTCTCGGCCTGGTTCTTCTGCGAAGCCGGCGTGAGTAGATAGTGGGTGACCTGCTCCATCTCCTCGGCGAGCAACGCGGCGCCGAAGATCTCGAGCAGGCGCAACACGCCCTGTACCTGGTGCAGGTCGCTGACGCAGCGCTGCATGAGCACCACGTTTTCCGGCTGTTCGACAAAGGTCTCGAGCGCGGCCCGCGCTTCGCCGAGCGTGGCGTTCAGCTCGCGGCCGACGAGATCGAGCGTCTGGGAGGCGACTTCAGGCATGGTTTATGAAGCGAGTGAGGCCGTACGCGTACGTACGGTGGCGGCGGTGGAAGCTGGACCGGAAGTGATGCCGCTGGTGGCGGCCGCCGCCGCGGCGATCGCGGCACCGGCCGCGGCCACCTGGCGTGGCACGGGCGCGCCGGGCAGACGGAAGCCGGACGCCGACTGGCGCATCGCGGCCGACAGCTGCGCGAGCTTGCCGATGCTGTGCGACGTCGCGGTGGTCGATTCTGCGGTCTGGGTGGAGATCTCCTTGAGCACCTGCATGTTCCGCGCGATCTTTTGCGCTTCGGACACCTGCTGGCGAGAGCTCGAGAAAATGTTGTTGACGAGACTCGCGATCTGGTTGGACACCTGCTCGATTTCCTCGAGCGCCGCGCCGGCGTTCTCGGCCAGCAGCGCGCCGCCCACCACGTCGGTGGTGCTGCGTTCCATGGACACGACGGCTTCGTTCGTGTCGGCCTGAATGGCGCGAACCAGGGTTTCGATCTGGCGCGTCGCGGCGGCGGCCCGTTCGGCGAGGCGCTGTACTTCGTCGGCGACCACCGCGAAGCCGCGGCCGGCGTCGCCCGCCATTGAAGCCTGGATGGAAGCGTTCAAGGCCAGAATATTGGTCTGCTCGGCGATATCGTTGATGAGCTCGACGATGTTGCCGATTTCCTGCGAGCTTTCACCCAGCCGCTTGATGCGCTTGCTGGTTTCCTGGATCGTTTCACGAATGGTGTTCATGCCGTCGATCGTGCGGCGCACCGCGTCGCCGCCCTTGTGCGCGACGTCGACCGAGTGACGCGCAACGTCCGACGCGCGCTCGGAGTTGCCCGAAATGGCTTCCGTCGATGCGGCCATGCTGCCGGCGGACTCCGTGGCGCCGGAGATCTGCTTGGTCTGCGCACTCGCGGCCTTCGCCAGATGCGCGGACAACGCCTGCGTCTGTCGCGTGGCGCCGTCGAGCTGGATCGCCGACTGGTTGATGGTGCTCACAAGGTCGCGCAACACACCGATGGCGTAGTTGATGGAATCGGCAATAGTGCCCGTAATGTCCTCGGTGACCGTCGCCTGCACGGTGAGGTCGCCGTCCGCGAGCGGCGCGAGTTCATCGAGCAGCCGCAGAATGGCCTGCTGGTTGCGCTCGGTCTCCTTGCGCTGCGCCAGCGACAGAGACTCGCGATGACCCATGTCGGCTTCCACCACCTTGACGCGCTGGAACATGAGGAACACCGGCACCACCGCGGCCACCGCGATTCCGCCGGCGACGAAATACAGCACCTCGAGTCCTAACAAGTACGCGGCCACCCCGGCGCCGAGTGCGAGCAGCACGCACACGAGCGTCGCCGTGATGAGATTGGTGAGCGATTTGAGCGAGCGCGCACCGCCGCCGACTTCGGTGTTCATGCGGCGGCCTCCTGGAACGATGGACTCTCGACGAGCTGACGCAGACTCAAGACCGGCCACTGCTCGGGCCCGCGCCTGAATGCGCCGGCCAGGTAACGCTCGCAACGCACCACCGTCGGCGGCGCATCACCGGAAAATTCGGATTCGGAGAAACGGCGGAATCCGAGCACTTCGTCGACTAACAACCCCGCCGGGACTTCCCGGTGGTTGACGACGATGACGCGCACGTTGCGCGAGTTCGGCGTGGTGCCCGACCCGAGGTATTGCCGCAGATCGAGGATCGGCAGCAATTGCCCGCGCACGTTGGCGATGCCTTTCACCCAGGTCTTGGCACCGGGCACGCGCGTGACGCCGGCCGGTACGGCGAGCACTTCGCGGGTCTCTTCGCGCGCCGCGAGATACAACTCGCCGGCCATGCGGAACGCCACGCCCACCCACTCGCGCGCGCCGGGATTCTCCGACGCTGCGGCAGCGGTGACCGCGCGGCCACGACGCTCGAGCTCGGCCAGGAGCTCGAATGGACGGTCGCGTAAATTCTTCAGCGAGGCGGTTTCGTTCATGACGCTTGGACGAGTGTCAGGCCGCCAGCGTCGCCTGCGCTTTCGCCACGAGCTGATCGGGCGAAACGGGTTTCACCATGTAGTCGACCGCGCCCTGGCGCAGTCCCCAGATCTTGTCGGTCTCCTGACCCTTCGACGTGACCATGATGATGGGGATCGTGCGGGTCTTCGGATCGTTCGACAGCACGCGCGTGGCCTGATAGCCATTCACGCCCGGCATGACGACATCCATGAAAATGAGATCGGGAGTCATCTCGCGCGCCATGCGCACGCCCTCGGCACCGTCCGCGGCAGTCGCAGTCTTGTAGCCAGACTTCTCCAGCGCCTTCTTCATGACGTGCACTTCGGTCGGGGAATCGTCCACGATCAAGATGAGGGCCATACTCACCTCACCTCGCGCCGACATGCGTCTCGATGGCAGACAGCAGTTCGTCCTTGGTGAATGGCTTCGTGAGGTAGTACTCCGATCCCACGATGCGTCCACGCGCTCGATCGAACAATCCGTCTTTCGACGACAGCATGATCACTGGAATCGATTTGAACACCTTGTTGTGCTTGATGAGCGAGCACGTTTGATAGCCATCGAGGCGCGGCATCATGATGTCCACGAATACGATGTCGGGCGTGTAGTCGGCGACCTTCGCCAAAGCGTCGAAGCCGTCCACCGCCGTGTAGACCTCACACCCTTCTTTTGAAAGCAGTGTTTCGGCCGTCTTGCGGATGGTCTTGCTGTCGTCGATGACGAGGACCTTCAGACCCTTGAAATGGGAGCTGGTGTCGTTCACACGCAAACCTCTCCTGGAAAAAGGAAAAAAGCACCAAGCACAGCGCTAATAAGTTGCGGCATTACCGGGACTTGCTGACGCGCGTTTTAACATATAGGAATACCCCCTGCTATGCCGGTCACGTCACGTTTTTGAGTTTGGAGTCGTCGATGCCGAAAACCACTAGTCTTGCTGTAGTGATGGATCCCATCGCGAAGATCAAATTTGCGAAGGACTCCACACTTGCCATGTTGCTTGCGGCGGCAGCTCGTGGCTGGAAACTCACTTACTTCGAGCAATCGGACCTGTATCTGCGTGACGGTGTCGCGCTCGGTCGCGGACGTCCGCTGCAGGTCTTTGCCGATCCTGCGCGCTGGTTCGAGCTCGGCGAGCCGGGCGTGCAGAAACTCGGCGACTTCGACTGCGTGTTCATGCGCAAGGATCCGCCCTTCGACGCGGAATACATTTACACCACGTACATCCTCGAGCGTGCGCAGCTGCAGGGCGCTTTCGTCGCGAACGATCCGCAAGGTTTGCGCGACATGAACGAGAAAGTGTTCACCGCGTGGTTTCCGCAATGCTGCGCGCCGACGCTCATCGCGCGCTCCGCGGCCGACATCAAGGCATTTGCCGAAGAGCACGGGCGCATCGTCTTGAAGCCGCTGGACGGCATGGGCGGCAAGTCCATCTTCGTCACCGAGAAGGGCGACAAGAACCTCCCGGTGATCATCGAAACGCTCACCGACTACGGCCAGCGATTTGCGATTGCGCAGCGTTACCTGCCCGAGATCGCCGACTCGGGGGATTCGCGGGTGCTGTTGATCGATGGTCAACCGGTTCCCTACGTGCTCGCCCGCATCCCGCTGCCTACCGACAATCGCGGCAATCTCGCGGCGGGCGCCACGGGTGTAGGACGCGAGCTGACAGAGCGCGACCGCTGGCTCGCATCCGAGATCGGTCCGGTGCTCGCCGAGCGGGGCATGGTGTTCGTCGGCATCGACGTCATCGGTGGCTTCGTGACCGAGATCAACGTCACGAGTCCGACAGGAATACGTGAACTGGACCAGCAGTTTGGGCTCAAAATCGGCGCCATGGTGATGGATGCACTGGAGCGCCGGATCGCGGGGAGATTCGGACCAGGGAAATCAGACCCGGGGAAGTCCGAGGACAGATGAGCGCCCGCGCGCTGAAATTGCGCGAAGGTGTAGCACCCACGCGCGACCGCCTCACCACCACGGTGTTCATGGCCGCGCTGGTTCACGGCGTCATCATCGTCGGTGTCACCTTCGGCGCCGCGCGCCGGGATGACGCCCCGCCCCGCGGCCTCGAGGTGTTGATCGTCTCGGAGGACGTGCCCGAGGCGCGCCGCAACGACGATGCCACCTATCTCGCGCAACGCACGCAGCTCGGTTCCGGCAATGTGTCCAAGGCCGCGCAGGCGCGCTCGCCGCGCGCCGCCGCCGAACACAGGGCGATGAACGGCCGGCCCGACGGCACCGTGCTCACCGACGACGCCGGCGCGCTGCTGGCGACGGCGGACGACCGCGTGCTAACTACTTCGGCGCCGATGCCCGAGATCCGCTACTTCGCCCCGCCCTCGTCACTCACACAAAGCCCCGAGGTGCCCGTGCTGGCCGACGGCAACAGCGAGCGCGACGCCACCGGCACGGACGACGAGCAGGAGCGGATGCTGCACGGCCCGCGCCGCGACGAATTGTGGGTGACGCCCGACACGCGCGAATCGGTGGTCGCGGAATACCTCGTGTCGTGGCGCACGAAGATCGAGCGTCTCGGCACGCTCAACTTCCCGCAGGCTGCATGGCGTGCACCAGGCACGCGCAATCCGGACATCAAGGTTTCCATTTTGGCCGACGGCACGCTCGAATCTGCCACCATTCTCAAGTCCAGCGGCTCGGCGAAGCTCGATCAGGCGGCCGTGGACATATTGAAGCTCGCGAGCCCGTTCGATCCGTTTCCCAAAGAACTGTCCGATAAGTACCGCGTGTTGCGTTTCTCCTACGGCTGGGAGTTCGACCGGCCGAAGGGCTCGAGCGGAACGGTTACCGTACCGGCGAATTCAGATTAAACTGGCTTCCATGTCCGCCGCCGGCATCACGAGCCTATCGAATCACATTCTGATTGCGATGCCCCAGCTCACCGATCCGAATTTCTCGCAGACGGTGTCGCTGATCTGCGAGCACGGTGAAAAAGGCGCGCTCGGCATCGTGCTCAATCGCCCGCTGTCAATGACGCTCAGCGAAGTCTTCGAGCAGATGAAGATCGAGCCCACGGATCAGCGCGCTGCGGAGCTGCCGGTGCTGCGCGGCGGTCCCGTGCATCAGGATCGCGGCTTCGTCCTGCATCGCCCGGGCGGCGCATGGGACTCCACCCACAAGATTTCCGATTCGATCCAGGTCACCACTTCGCGCGACGTGCTCGCGGCGATGGCCAGCGGTACCGGTCCGGAGAAGGCGTTCATCGCGCTCGGCTACGCCGGGTGGGAAGCAGGACAACTCGAGCGCGAGCTGCTCGACAACTCCTGGTTGTCCGTGCCGGCCGATGAAAGCGTGATCTTCGATCTGCCGTACGACCAACGCTGGCTGGCATCGCTGCGGTTGCTCGGCGTCGAAGCCGGACAGCTCACCCCGTTCTCCGGTCATGCCTGAGGGCAGACCGGCCAATAAGCCAACCACTCAGCCAGCGATCGTCGTCGCGTTCGATTTCGGGCTCCGGAGAATTGGCATCGCGAGCGGCGACACACTGACGCGCACCGCCCATCCCCGCACCGCGATCACAAATGGTCCTCAGGGACCCGATTGGCCAACCCTCGACAAACTATTGGCCGACTCACGCCCGGCGTGCCTCGCGGTGGGCGAGCCCTATAATGCCGACGGCTCGGAGAGCCCGCTGACGAAGGCGGCGCGGCAATTTGCGGCCGAGCTCGGGCGGCGCGCCATGCTGCCCGTGGATCTCATCGACGAGCGCTGGTCCTCGCAGGACGCCGAAGAGCGGCTGCGGGGCATGCGCGCCAGCGGCGAACGCACGCGTCGCGTGACCCGCGAGGCGGTCGATGCGGCCGCGGCGGCGGTGATACTGGAACGATGGTTCGAAACACACTAACCAGAAAATGACCCAACAGACCCGCCCCAACGGCACCCTGCGCCATTTGTTGACGCTTGAAGGATTGACGAAGGCGCAGCTCGAAGCGCTGCTGACGCGAGCGCAGAGATTCGTGAAGCCCATCGGCGCGACGCCGGTGCAGAGCAAATCGCTGGCCGGTGTCACCGTCGCGAACCTGTTCACCGAGCCGTCGACGCGCACGCGCGTGTCGTTCGAGCTCGCGGCCAAGCGGCTCGGCGCCGACGTCGTGAACCTCGAAGTTCAGCTATCCTCGCGCGTGAAGGGCGAGAGCATGCTCGACACCATCTTCACGCTCGAAGCCTGCCACGTCGACGTGTTCGTCATCCGCGACGCGGAAGCCGGCGTACCCGGGCTCGTCGCGTCGAACGTGCAGCCGCACGCCAGCGTGCTGTCCGCGGGCGAGGCGCACGTCGCGCATCCCACGCAGGGTCTGCTCGATGCACTCACCATTCAGCAGTCGAAGCACAAGTTCGACGGGCTCAAGGTGGCTATTGTTGGAGACGTGAAACATTCGCGCGTGGCGCGCTCCGCGTGGCACGTGCTCGCGACGCTCGGCGTCAGCGAGATCCGCGTGGTGGGGCCGAAGGTGCTGATGCCCGACGCAAGCGAGTTCACTGGCTGCGAGCGCTTCAGCTCGATCGATGCCGGCATCGCGGGCGTCGATGTCATCATGATGTTGCGCATCCAGAAGGAGCGCATGGCGACCGCGCAGATCCCCGACGCGGATCGCTACTTCGCGCAGTACGGCCTGTCGGCGCAGCGCCTGGCGAAGGCGAAGCCCGACGCCATCGTCATGCACCCGCAGCCGATGAACCGCGGCATCGAGATCGCCTCCGACGTGGCCGATGGGCCGCAGTCGGTGATCCGCGACCAGGTGCGCAACGGCGTCGCGGTGCGCATGGCGGTGCTGGAAGCGGTGATCGAGGGACGTCCATGAGCATGCCGCACGAAGAGGCTGCCCGCGGCGCAGGCGTGCATCCCGCGCATCGCGGCAGCATCTTTCTCGAAGAAGGCGAGCTGATCTCCCAGGAGACCTGGCCGGGCGAGCAATTCGTGCTGCGAATTCGAGCTCGCCACTGCGCCGCGCGGGCGCTGCCGGGCAGCTTCGTGCACCTCACCTGCGATCCCGACGTGCCGATGCGCCGGCCCCTATCCATCCAGCGCGTGAACGCGCAGGAAGGCTGGATCGAGATTCTCTACAAGATCGTCGGCCCCGGCTTGCGCGCGCTATCGCGACGCCGCGTGGGCGATGCGATCAGCGTGCTCGGCCCCATCGGCCAGCCATTCCGTCCGGATCCGAAACGCCCGCGCGCGCTGCTGGTCGGCGGCGGCGTTGGCATCCCGCCGATGGTGTTCCTGGCGGAATGGATGTGCGCGCAGCCAGGCACGCCGTGGAAACCGCTCGTGCTGATGGGCTCCGAGATCCCGTTTCCGTTCAAGACGCGGCCGTCGACCATTCTCGTACCGGGGATTCCGGCCGGCAGTATCGCGGCGATGCCGCTGCTGGACGGCTGGGGCGTTCCGAGTCGGCTCGCGAGCAAGGCCGGCTTCCCGGGCTGCTACGACGGCTTCGTCACGCAGCTCGCGGACGAGTGGTTAGGCGCGCTCGACGATTTTGCGAAGGCCGAGGTCGAGATGTTCTCCTGCGGACCGACCCCCATGCTCGAGGCCGTGGCGAAGGTGGCGGCGAAACACGCGGTACCCTGCCAGGTGTCGCTCGAGGAGTTCATGGCCTGCGCGGTCGGCGGCTGCGCCGGCTGCACGGTGAAGGTGGCGACGCCCGACGGGCCCGCGATGAAGCGCGTGTGCGTGGACGGCCCGGTGTTCGATTCGCGCGCGGTGTTCGGCTAGCCGCACCGGGCAGCCCGAATCGCCCGAGCCATGCGTTTCATCGGCGCGAAATGGAGCGCGCCATCGGCGAAGTCGCCGGCACGCGGCATTGGCTGCCGCAACACGCGGGCCGTCGTACCTTCTGCATGAGCGCAGATCGGAATCTGCAGGCGCCTTCGATCCGGGAGAAAGACGCGTTCAGTAGTTAGCGCGGGTACCGCCTGGCCGAACGGCGGCTCCGATGTCCAGGCTGCCATAATTTGCCAGAATCCCGCCCGGATAAATCTCCATTCGCGGACATTGCGCGCCCAGACTCCCGGCATCACGACAGGAGCGCACATGTTCGACTGGAACTACTGGCTCGAGTTGTTCGGGACACGCGCCTACGAGCTCCGGATCCGCCGCCCGGAACCCGACGACCGCCTGACCGACATCGAGCGCGAGCGTATCGCCGATTCGATCGGTACGTTTCAGCTCGGCGAGCAATCCGAGGGACGCACGTTGCAGGCGTTCGCCGAGAATTTTTCGCGCGAGCGCGGCATCCCGGCGCTGCCCGCAGTGACGGCGCTGTTCATCCGCGAGGAGCAGCACCACGCCGCGCAGCTGCGCGAATTCATGCTCGCGAACGGCATCCCTCTGAAAGAAAAGAATTGGACGGATTCGATCTTTCGCCGTATCCGCAAGCTCGCGGGCTACGAGGCCGCGGTCACCATCCTCGTCACCGCCGAGATGATCGGCTTCGTCTACTACCGCGCGCTGGCGTGCGCCACGGAATCGCGGCATCTCAAGACCATCTGCCGCGAGATGTGCGCGGACGAGTCGGTGCATCTGCGTTACGAGACCCAATTGCTGATGACCTTGCGCGGTCGACGCAGCCCGCTGCTGCGAAAGATCGTCGAGGCTCTGCATCGCACGCTGCTGTCCGCGTCGGCGCGCGTGGTGTTCCACGATCACCGCCGCGTGCTGAAGCATCTCGGCTACACGCCGCGCAGGTTCCAGCGCGACTGCGAGACTATCTACCGCATGGTCATGCGCAACGGCGCGTACCGCCCGAGAATGCGCGATTCCCAGGGGACGATCGCCTAGACCGGCATGTGGAGATCACACGCGCCGCTTCGTGCGTTGCGCCAACGGCGTGAGCGCGAACGCCGCAAAGCCACGCGCGGCGGTGACGCGCTGGCGGCGCCCATGAAAAAAAGGCGGAACTCGCGCGGCCCGTCCGGTTTCGGCTAACCCTTCACGCACAGCACCTGCTTGAGCGTGTATGCGATCTCGACCAGGTCGCGCTGCGCCGCCATGACCGCGTCGATGTCCTTGTACGCTCCCGGCGTCTCGTCGATGACGTCCTTGTCCTTGCGGCACTCCACGCCAGCCGTCGCGGCCTCGTGGTCCGCGACGCTGAAGCGCGCCCGCGCCTGCGTACGCGACATCGCGCGACCCGCACCGTGGCTGCAGCTCTGGAAGCTCTCCGCATTCCCGAGCCCGCGCACGATGTACGAACGCGCACCCATGGAACCCGGGATGATCCCGAGCTCGCCCGCGCGCGCACTCACCGCGCCCTTGCGCGTGACGATGAGATCCTCGCCGCCATGCGTCTCGTGCGTGCAGTAGTTGTGGTGGCAGTTCACCGCCACCTCGCCCATCTGGAACTCCCGCAGTTCCTCACGCAACGCGCGCAGAACCATCTCCATCATCGCGCGGCGGTTCTCTGCCGCGTAGTCCTGCGCCCAAGTCATCGCCTCGACGTAGTCGTCGAAGTGCTCGGTACCCTCGACGAGATACGCGAGATCCCGGTCGGGCAGGCTGATGAAGTGCTTCTTCATGTCCGTGCGCGCCAGCTCGATGAAGACCTGGCCGATCAGGTTGCCGATACCGCGCGAGCCGGAGTGCAGCATCACCCACACAGTCTGATCGGTGTCCAAACACACTTCGATGAAGTGATTGCCGCCACCGAGCGTGCCGAGCTGCCTGTGCGCCTCCTTCTGCTTCAGGCGCGGCTGCTTCGCGACGATGGCCCCGTGACGCGCGTCGAGCGCGCCCCAGCGCGTGCGCACCGAATCCGGCGTCACGGCCCAGGAGCCGCGCAGCGCGCGACCCTCGCTCGTCACCGTACCGTGCGGCACGGCGCGCTCGATGCGCGCGCGCAGCTCCGTCAGCGACTCCGGCAGATCCTTCGCCTTCAAGGTGGTTTGGACTGCCATCATGCCGCAGCCGATGTCGACGCCGACCGCGGCCGGGATGATCGCCCCCTTGGTCGCGATGACCGATCCCACCGTCGCGCCCTTGCCGACGTGCACGTCGGGCATCACGGCCAGGTGCGAGTGTACGAACGGCATGCGCGCGATGTTCGCGAGCTGCTGCCTGGCCTGCTCGTCGACCGGCACGCCGTGCGTCCACATCTTCACGTGACGGCCACCTTCGACGTTCATGACTTCGTAGTTCTGGTTCTTCACAACTTCCTCAGGGACTCACGCCCCACATCGGAAACCGCCGCCGAAGCGGCGGTGTCCATTATTTGCCTTCTACCTGTCCGTTAGGGAACAAGCTTCACCATGTTCTTCATGACGCCTTCGAGACCATCGTAGACGGTGATCTTCTCCACCTTCCCGGCGATCTTCTCCAGCGACTCCAGCTCCTTCAGACGCAGCAGCGTCGGGTTCTCTTCCATGAGACGCGCGGTGTTCAGCAGCGAACGCGTCGCGGCCGTTTCCTCACGACGGCGGATCAGGTTGGCCTGCGCCAACTTCTCCGCCTCGACCACCTGGTTCAGGATGATCTTCATCTCGCCCGGCAGGATCACGTCCTTGACACCCACCGAGCGCACTGCCAGACCGCTGGCCTCGAGCTTCGCCGCCGCCGACGCGACCTCACGGTCGAGCGCGCCCTTGTCGGCCAGCAACTCGTCGAGCGTTCGCGTACCCACGGCTTCACGCAGCGCGAACTGCAGCTCCTTGTAGAGGTAGTCCACGGCGTTGCCGACCGTGGCGCGCGCCTTCACCGCGTCCGTCACCTGCCACAGCGCGGTCAGGTTGAGACGCAGGCTCACCTTGTCGCGCGTCAGGATTTCCTGACCCGCCACCTCGATGGTCTGAAGTCGCAGGTCCGTCAGCTCGACGCGCACGGTGCGCTGGTACTTCCAATAGGCCGTGAGGCCGGGCTTCAGTACCGCGCGCAGCTCGCCATCGACGATCAACAGACCCACGGACGTATCCGCGACTTCGACCGTTCCCACGGCTTCGCTCCAGCCCGCCGTCTTCGCGCGCATCAGCACGCGCGCCGTGTCGGCATCGAGCGCGGATTCGCGCGTGATGTCGCGCACGTCGATGCGTACCGCCACCGCGCCGCGCCAGTAGAGCTGACGCGCACCGGGCGCGAGCACGCCCGTCAGGCGCTCGTTCTTGTAGACCAGGCCGACTTCACGGTCGCCGAGCTCGACGATCTGCAGGTGCGGCTCGAGCAATGCACGCGCTTCGGCGAGCAACACGTCCACGCGCGGGAGCGTGAGCTCCGGCACCGAGATGTCATAGGTCTGCACCGTCACGCGCGAACGCGGATCCCACAGTCAATAGACACCGGGGGCACGAGTACGCGCTCGAGGCTGCGCTCGCGATACACCAAGGCGCGTTCGTACTGCGCCACCGTCAAACGCTTCAATCCCAACATGTCGTTCTCCTCATTCCCGCCCGGGCGTGCGGGCCCCATTGCCCGCACGCGTTCACCAAAAGGTCGAGGCTTCCCACGCCCCCGTCGCGGTCCGCCGGCCGCGCGGTGCCCTCCCTGTAGTTAGTCCGGCGGGGCGCGCCAGGAACACGCGCACCCACGGACGCTCCACAGCTCGGGCACCGCGCGCACCGGCGGCTCGAGGCGCCGGGACGCGCCACGGCCGCGCGCTTCCACACGCGCAACCGCAGGGTCACCTCGATGCGGGACGAACCCCGCCTCATCTACTTCGACAACAGACCAGCCTGGAGCTGTTCAAGCGCGGGAGTCGAACCCACGACCGGCGGAATCACATTCCGCTGCTCTACCCACTGAGCTAGCTTGTGCGGCAATTGCCCCGTTCTCTCGCGGTACACGCACACACGACTGTTGCCAGGTGCAAGCGCGCCAGCCGGATGCCGAACCCGGACCGCTGCGAAAAAACGCGGACAAAGACCTCCTGACGGCATCGCTCACGGGCGACACCGAATCTCTGGAGCCCAAAAAGCTGAAGGCCCCGATCAGCGGCTGCTGACCGGGGCCTCGTAGGAGTGCCTTTTCGGAGAGCTGCCTGAATGCCGCTCTCCGTTTCGCCGAAGAGCTAGCTCAAACCATCGAATTCCCGCCCGTCATGCGCCGCGCACGCGACGCCATACCGATTCGACAGAATCGGTCTCGGTGCCGCGACGCCGGTGAGGCGGGCAAATGAATTTTGGTAGTTAGAGTTCATGAGGGCGCGCATTCTAG
The DNA here is from genome assembly GCA_043747875.1 of Pseudomonadota bacterium. Classification (GTDB taxonomy): domain Bacteria; phylum Pseudomonadota; class Gammaproteobacteria; order Steroidobacterales; family Steroidobacteraceae; genus CADEED01. The sequence goes on from JAYTOI010000075.1 coordinate 13,127, forward strand.
GCGTGAAAAGGCAACTGTCAAGCACCATTCACCAGGTCAGAGGTCGCGCCACGTGAGCTGCAGCGCGAAGCCGTCGCCGAAGTCGTCCGTGTGGATGCTGCCCTGAAGCGCGAAGCCGTGCGGCAAGCCCCGCTCGACGCGCGCGCTGATGCGATCGGCGCCACTGTTGAAGCCGCCACCCAGTTTGAAGCTCGGGAAGTAATAGTCGAATTCGACGCCGACCGCTGAATCGCCTTCGTCCGGATCGATGGCGCTGATGCTGCCGGCCCACCAATGATCGTTCGACAGTTTGCCGGCGTATCGAGCCGTGATGTTCGGGTCGTAGCCGTCTTCGGTGAAGTCGGTGCCGAAAAACAGCCGCGGAATCGGCACGATGCCGAATGTGCCGTTCAAGGTCGAGTCGTCGACGGAGTCGCCGCCGAAGTCGATATCCGTCCGGACCACACCTACGCGGCCGAAGAAGATGGAGTTCGGGACGTGATAGCCAACGTTCGCCTGGAGCACGTCGGTATCGGCGTCGCCGGCGTCGATTTTCGACGCGACGACGTTTGCGAAGCTCGCGCGGTTGATGTACGCGGCCTCTCCGGTGGGTACGCCGTCCGTCGACACCGGCTCGAAGAAGAAAGTGCCCGACAGTGAAATCGTGTCGACGTCCGTCGCCGATTCCTCGTCTGGCTCGAACTTGTCGTAGACGAGCTGAGCCTGGACGCGAAAATCGTCCGCCTGGGCCGCCGATGCCGCCAGTACGGCTGCCATCAGCATCCGCACCGTCGAATTTCCAAAATTACGCATGAGATCCTTCCTTAGATTGGTCAAATTCCTGGAACAGATGAGCCTGCGCGACGCCCGCCCATCCGGGGAACAATGCGCCGGTAGTTTGATTGGTTCCGCGCGGGTTTCGCGTAGATCAAAGGAACTAGGAGCAGCCCCGACCCGAGCCAGCGGGCCTCGGGATCGCGCGGGCATGGCAAGAAGGACGCATTTCTGCTACGCACCCGGAACACGGGCGGCTGGGGTCGCCGCTCGGCAACACGAGCTATCTTCCCGCGCGCCGGGTCGACCCTCGCGGTTGTAACGCCGACCTGGCATGCATCGGGGAGGGGTGGATGAAACACAGGTTCGTAATCATCGTGGCGGTCGCGTTGGCGGCGGTGGTGGCCGTGCTCTACGTTCGAGCTCCCGGCCTTCGGAACGCAGAGGCCGAACACGCATCGTCGGACGTCGACGGTCGGCACGCGGCCGAACCCTCGGTGCCCGAGGTTTCGATTCGCCCCGTGGTGCCGCGGATCGAGAGCGCTTCCAGTGCGGCGGAATCTCATTCGATTTCCCACGACTTCGCACGTGCTACTGACTACCTGGATTTCGCCAACTCGATGCTCGATCGGGCGAAGAGCGGCGACGCCGCCGCGCAGTACTACCTGTATGCCGTGCTCAACTACTGCGACGAGGAGTATCGCGCCTTTTTTCGCAGGGTCCCCGGACCGACGCGCACACTCGACGAAGCACTCAATCGCGTGAGCACGCGCCCGGCGGAGAGCATCGAAGTCGTACGCATCGCGTACACCCGTTGCTCACGGCTGTTCGACGGGGGCGATCGAACGCTGGGGACGGCGGAGGACTGGCTGCGTCTAGCTACCGGGAACGGTCAGCCGCTGGCACTGGCGACGACCGCGCAGAAGCTGTTGTCCAGCCTGCCGCCTGGCTCCGTCGGAGACGGAGCGCCGGCGCCCGGATCGGCCGCGATGGCTGCAAAGGACATGCTCGCCAGGGCTTTGCGCAGCAAAGACCCGGCAGTGATGTGGATCATCGGGGAGAACCAGACCTTGTTCGGCGGCGATGACGGTGAGCGCATGCTGCGCCAGTGGTCGTGGTGGCTCGCGGCATGCCAGCGCGGCTATGACTGCGATCATTCCCGATGGCTGGAATTCTCCTGCCGGTTCGACCAGTTGTGCGCGCAGGACCGGAACGCCATCGACTTCATCAGGCGAACGACGGATCTCGACTTTCCCGAGATCGAACACCGCGCCAGGGAGATCAATGCGAATCTCGACTCGGAGTCCTGGGGCGCGCTCGGGTTCGTCGGCGCCCTGAGCCAGTGAGCGCCCCGGCGTCAGCCGAAGTTGATCTTGGCCTCGAGGTTCGAGCGCGAGTCGGCGTTCAGGAGCGCCTCTTCGAGCTCGATGCGATTCTGCTTGTAGAGGGTCAGCAGCGCCACGTCGAAGCTCTGCACGCCCCGTTCGGAGCTTGCAACAATAGCTTCCTTGATCGCGCTCACGTCGCCCTTCTTGATGAGCTCGGTGACATACGGCGTATTCAGCATGACCTCGGTGGCGGCAATGCGTTTGCCATCTTTGCCGATGACCAGGCGCTGCGACAGGATCGCGCGCAGGTACTGCGACAGATCCAGGAAGATCTGCTTGTGCTGATCTTGCGGAAACATGTTGATGATGCGATCGAGCGTCTCGGCGCTGTTGTTCGCGTGCAATGTAGATAGCACCAGGTGTCCCGTGCCGGACAGGTTGATCGCCGCCTCCATCGTCTCCCGGTCGCGGATTTCGCCGATGAGGATGACGTCGGGCGCCGCGCGCATCACGCCACGCAACGCGCGCGCGAAGCTCTTGGTGTCGAGACCGACCTCGCGCTGGTTGACGATCGAGCGCTTGTTGGTGTGCAGGAACTCGATCGGATCTTCGATGGTCACGATGTGATCCGACGAGGTTTCGTTGCGATGATTGATCATCGCGGCGATCGACGTGGACTTGCCCGAACCTGTCGCCCCCACCATCAATATGAGCCCGCGCTTCATCATGATGAGGTCCTTGAACAAGTCGGGCAGGCCGAGCTGCTCGAGCTTGGGCATGTCCGCGCTGATGTAGCGCAGCACCATCGCAGGATAGCCGCGCTGGTAGAAAACGTTGACGCGGAACCGGCCCAGACCGGGCTCGGAGATCGCGAAGTCGATCTCGAGGTCGCGCTTGAAGCTCTCGAGCTGGTCGGGCGTCATGAGCCCGAACGCCGCCTGCCGCACCGCTTCCGGAGTCAGCACCTGCTTGTTGATGGGCAAGATCGCGCCTTCGATCTTCACCTTGATCGGCGAGTTCGAAGTGAAGAACAGGTCGGACGCCTTGCGCTCGACCATGAGCTTGAACAGCGGCCGCGTGTTGAGCGCCATCGGCGCAGGGTCGCCCGCACTCTTGGCCTCGGCCGTGTCCTCGAGCTGTTCGTTCACCGCTGCCATATCCGCCCTGCTTCGTCGTTACGGGTCGTACGGCCGGTCTAGAACGACCGCCCCTGTTGTTCTTCGTCGATGATGGCGAGCGCGCCGCCGTCGTCGAGGTTCTTCACTTCGCGCTTGCTCTCGAGCTTGATGCGCAGGCGCAATTCGTTCTTCGAGTCGGCATTGCGCAGCGCGTCTTCGTAGGAGATGAAGCCGGCTTCGTACAGATCGTAGAGCGCCTGGTCGAAAGTCTTCATGCCGACGCGCGTCGAGCGCGACATGACGTCCTTGATCTCCTGGACCTTGCCTTTGAAGATCAAATCCTGGATCAGGGGCGAATTGAGCATGATCTCCATCGCAGCGATGCGGCCCGAACCCGATTCGCGCGGCACGAGGCGCTGCGACACCAGCGCGCGGATGTTCAGCGAGAGATCCATGAGCAGCTGTTCGCGCCGCTCATCGGGGAAGAAGTTGATGATGCGATCGAGCGCCTGGTTGGAGCTGTTCGCGTGCAGCGTGGCCAGCACGAGATGGCCGGTTTCGGCGAACTGAATGCCGTATTCCATGGTCTCGCGGTCGCGAATTTCGCCGATGAGGATGACGTCGGGCGCCTGGCGCAGGGTGTTCTTCAGCGCCGCATGCCAGTTGTCGGTGTCCACACCCACTTCACGGTGCGTGATGACGCAGCCCTTGTGCTGGTGCACGTACTCCACCGGGTCTTCGATGGTGACGATGTGACCGCGCGTCTTCTCGTTGCGGTAGCCGACCATCGCGGCCAGCGAGGTCGATTTACCCGAGCCCGTGCCGCCGACCATGATGACGAGACCGCGCTTCGAGAGCACGACCTCCTTGAGAACCGACGGCAGCTCGAGCTCCTCCAGCGTCGGAATCTTCGAATTGATGAGGCGGATGACGCAGCCGGTCTGGCCCTGCTGCACGAAGGTATTCACCCGGAACCGGCCTATGCCAGGCGGCGCGATCGCGAAGTTGCACTCCTTCGTCGCGTCGAATTCCTTGGTCTGCCGATCGTTCATGATGGAACGCACCAGCACCGCGGACTGCTCGGCGGTCAGCGCCCGCTCGGATTGCGGCCGCACCTCGCCGTCGATCTTGATCGCAGGCGGGAAGCCGGCCGTGATGAAAAGGTCGGAAGCCTTCTTGTCGACGACGCGACGCAGAAGGTCCTGCATGAGTTTGATGCCTTGCTCTCTGTCCATCGCGTTGCCTATCTTTCGGCGCGAAGCGCCGCCTTCTCACGGACCCGGTTTGCGTCCGCAAACCGGGATTGAACTCCGGCGTTAGCCGTCAAAGAGCGTCTTTGTTGGTCGCCTTGTAGCGCGCCTCTTCCTTGCTCACGACGCCCTTGGCCACGAGGTCGGTCAGACACTGGTCCAGCGTCGTCATGCCGTTGGAGCCGCCGGTCTGGATGGCCGAGTACATCTGCGCGATCTTGCCTTCGCGAATGAGGTTACGAATGGCCGGCGTGCCGATCATGATCTCGTGGGCCGCGATGCGGCCGCCGCCATTGC
>JAYTOI010000076.1:0-10396 GCA_043747875.1 Pseudomonadota bacterium
CGATCCATCGGCCGGAAGTTGCTCATCGCACGCTCGCTACAGTGAAAATCCCCGCCGCAATTATCCCTCATCCATCGTCAAGTCCGACAGGCTGCTAGAGACCCGTTTACTACGGGTCGGCGAATCCATTGCCGACCGGATCGCGCCGCGCAAGCGCGAGTCACAGCGGCGATCGCTGCTCGCCCACCTCGAGCGTTTCCTGTGGATTGCCTCCGTTCTGGGGCTGGCGGCGCTGATCTCGCTGGGCTTCGTCGAACTGCTCAAGTTGGCCGCGCCCCAGAGTGAGTTCCCTTTCATCTACGTGGGCGTCGCGGTAGCTAGTGCGGCCACGCTGGTGGCGTTCTTTCGCGATGTGGTGGATCTCATCGTGGAGTTCTGGATGGCTGACCCGCTGACTGCGGCGATGAAGTTCAAGTTCTGGCTGAAATCCATCGTAGCGTTTCTACCGTTGTTCCTGGCAACCTATGCGGCTAAGGAATACATCGCGGGCAATGCGAGCTCGGAGGTGAATTTCTTTTTGACGGCGACCAGCCCGGTCTCTGCTTCGGACGAGGGCTTGTTCCGTTTCAACGTGATCTTCGGTGACGAAAATCTGCGTGACTCGGAAGGTGGCTGGGCCGCGATGTCCGATCCGAAAAATCCCGGCCTGGCCATCACGGTGCCCACGTTTCGGCAGTTTCTTGGCGTACTCGGCCAGCGACTGGCCTCTTGCGGCAGCGAAGCCCGGCCTGTCGAGGTGGCGATCAACGGCTTCTTCAGTTCCTCGGTCTGGTTGGCTGACAAACGAAGTGGACGGCGGGTGGACGAATCCGACATCGCGGCCAAGATCTCGCAGCTCGAGCGTGCGAGCGACGTTGCGAGCAACGCAGCCCGATTGCGAATCGCTCGTGTGCGTGACGAGCTCATCGCCATCCGCGATGCGCGGACCGACGGAGCGCCGCGTGCCGCGGACATCGCCGAAGCGTTCAATATCTGGCTCGCGGAGCAGCGCGCCGTAGCGGTGTGTCGCGAGCTGCTCGGTCTCGGCAGTGAGGACTCGTGCAGTGAGGAACCACGAGGCAGGGTGCGCGTTACGATTCCCACCCGGACGGGCACGTTCGTGAAAATGTCCGCGCAGCTCGACAGCATCGAGCCCCGGTACCGATATCCGGGCACGCCCGCAGGCGCGCAAGACGCCGAGGATCAACGAGTGTTGGCGCGCAGCGCGGAGGTGGTGATCAAGAGAGCCGGGAGCTGTGAGATTCCCGAGTCGCAATGAGCGAGCGGCGGAGCGTAGGTTTGCCGACGCGAACGGGTTACTTGTTCAGCTCGACGATGTGATCGACGGCCTGCTTCACGAGGTCGTCCGGCCAGTCCGTGCGGCCACCCTTGGCGGGCATGACGCCGGTCTTGCCGTTTAAGCCCTTGATCGCGTGCTCGTACAGCTTGTCTTTGCCCTGCGCGATGCGCGGAGCCCATGCAGCCTTGTCGCCGACTTTGGGGGCACCCGCGATGCCGGCGCCGTGGCAGGCCACGCAGGCGGTTTCATAGGCGGCAGTGCCGTCGGCGGGCAACGCGCTGGCCGCGATCGGTGGCGCGGTGTTCTCGATAGTGAGCCTGGAGTTGTCCTGTCCCGCCACCGCGACGTTGGCGACCGGCTTCAGGCGCTCTTCGACACTGGCCAGGTAGCGCGGATCGATCTTAACCTGTTTGCCCTGATGCTCGGCGCCGACGTGGCGGGCGAATGCGAACAAACCAATGGTCACGGCAAACAAGATGCCGAGAACGAGGCTGAAATTATTGAAGAAATGGGAGTCCTGCTTGCTCATGGCGCGGAGTATATCTGTCGGGCGTTTATGAAGTAATTGGCGCGCCCGACTGGATTCGAACCAGCGACCTGCAGCTTCGGAGGCTGCCACTCTATCCAGCTGAGCTACGGGCGCGCGGAGTGGCGAATTCTAGCCTTTCAGAGCCACCCTTTTCGCTTGAAAAAGACGAATGGTCCGATGGCCGAGACCAGCATGACCCCCATGGCGGCCCAGAACCCCCAATACTCGTGCAACCAGGGCATCTTCGAGAAATTCATGCCGAAAATGGCCCCGATGACCGAGGGCGGCAGCAGGAAGACCGTCACCACCGAGAAGATCTTGAGGATGTTGTTCTGATCGATATTGATGAGCCCCAGGGTGGCATCGAGAATGAACGACACCTTGGTCCCCAGGAACGAGGCATGGTCGCTCATCGCCGTCACATCGCGAGTCAGCGTGCGGAAGCGCGCGCGGACCTCCTGCGTCATCGGCACCGAGGTGCTCTGCTGGACGAAGGTCAGCAACCGGCTGAGGCTCACGAGGCTCTCGCGCGCCTTGGATATGAGCTCGCCGTTCTGGCCGAGGCGCTCGAGTATCTTGCGGAAATCGCGCATGACGCCGCGCTTGCGGCGCGAGGCACTGAACACCTCGACCGACGCCGCGTCGAGATCGGTGGCGACCCGCTCGATGACGTCGGCCACGCGGTTGATGATCGACTCCACGAGGCCCGCGAGCACGGCGGGCGGCGTGTTGCACGAAGCGGGATGGCGCTCCGCGTAGGCGATGAAGCGCCGGAACGGCAGCGGATCGACGTAGCGGTTCGTGACCAGCTTCGAGCCCAGGAGGATGAACGTGATCTGCGTGCTCTCGGGGAGGTCCGAATCGAGCTTGGTCACGACGGTGGCCGTCATGTACAGCGAGCCGCCTTCCTCGTAGAGCCGGTTCGACGACTCGATCTCGCGCATTTCGTCGCGCGTGGGCACGTCGATCGACAGGAAACTCTCGACCTGTTTTTCCTCACTCGGAGTCGGCTCGAGCAGATCGAGCCAGATGGATTCACTGGGGATCGCGGCGCCCGCGCGTAACTCGAATCGCGCGAGGCCCTGCGGCTGTGGGACGAACGCGCTGAGCATGTTCGTTGTCGCTGCCCGCGTCCGGCGAGCCGCTCCGCTAGCGGCCCTTCTCGCTGGCCGCGAGATCGTTGATGAGCGCGAGCAGCTTCTCAGGCGAGCCAGCCGCGCCGACGCCGGTCTCGTATTTCCCGTTGACGAAGATCAGCGGCACGCTCGAGACGCCGTAGCGCTGCGCCAGCACATCCGCGTGCGCGACATTCTCCGCGACGATCGTGGAGTCGTAGGCCTTGTTGAAGTCGGCTTCGGTGACGCCGTGATCCTTGCAGAACGCGAGGTGCTGTGCGCGTGCCTCGTCGTCGGTGGCCGCGGCCAGCGCCTTACCCTGCTTTTGGATGGCGTCGAAGATCTGAGAATGCAGCTCGGGCTTCTTGAGTTCCTGGGTGGTGTAGTAGAGCTTCGCGTGCTGGCGATGTTGTGGACCCCAGATGACCGGGACGCGCACGAACTGCACGTACGGTGCCTTGCTGGTCTTCCACACCTCGAGCGCCGGATCGAGCGAGTAGCAATGGCCACAGCCGTACCAGAAGAACTCGGCGACCTCGATCTTGCCCTTCTCGACCTTCGTCGCCTGCGATTGCTCGAGTTGTTTGTAGTGAATCCCGGGCGTCCACTTCTCGAGCAAGGAGTCGGGCTTGCTCTGGGCACAGGCATTCAGCGAAACCGCGCCCGCGAGGACCGCGAGCGCGAGCATGGCGATGGAATTGCTCGCTCGTCTCATGAGTTGGCTCCGGCCGCGCGACGTCAGCGCAGACCTTGCAGGTAGGAAGCGACGTTGCGGATGTCTTCGGGTGTCAGCCGCGCGGCGATGGTGGTCATCATCACGCTGTTGCGCGTGGTGTGGACCGTCGCCGGGTTGGCCGGATCACGGTAGCGATTTCCAGTGAGGTAATCCTGAAGCTGTTTCACGGTGTATACCGAATGCTGAGCCCGCAACGCTGGGTAGCCTGAGGCCGGATTGCCCTGACCCGCGGGTCCATGACAAGCCGTGCACGCGGGAATGTTGCGTGCCGGATCGCCGGCCTTGTACAGCGACTCGCCGGCCTTCCAATAAGAAGGATCGGCCTCGAGTCCCGCCGGCGTCTGCTGCGAGAAGAACTCGGCAATATCGGCGAAATCCTGCTCGCTGAGCGGCGTGACGATCGGCTCCATGATCGGGTTGTTCCGATGCTTCGACTTGAACATCGCGAGCTGCTCGCGCAAGTACGCGGCATTTTGTCCCGCCAGATTCGGCCACTCCGGATTGGTGCCGTTACCGTTCATGCCGTGACAGGCAGTGCACACGGCGGCCTTGGTGGCGCCCGCCTCGGCGGACCCTTTGAGGGCCGCATCGGCCTTGGCGCTGTGGACGAACCCGAGCGCCGCGCAAGCCAGCACGGCGAACGTTGAGGAAAATCTGCTTTCAATCATGGTCTTGCGGGCTCCCTGAGAGGCCGCGAATTGTACACTAGGGAATATTGCCAGCGTGCAGAGAGCGCCACACATCCGATGAATCCCTTTACTCAATGAGTCTGTTCCCCAACGTGCACTTCATGCTCTCGGTGGCCGGCATCGAGCAATTCCCCGAGGATTCGGGACGCGAGGTGGCATTCGCAGGCCGGTCGAACTCGGGCAAGTCGAGCGCCATCAACGCGACGCTGGCCCGCAACGGGCTGGCGCGCACCAGCAAGACACCGGGTCGTACCAAACTACTGAACTTCTTCGAGATCGAGCCGGGCCAACGCATCATCGATCTGCCGGGTTACGGCTATGCGGAAGCGCATGTTTCCGAGCGCGAGCAGTGGACCGGCCTCATCGAGGCTTTGCCGACCCGGAGGAGTCTCGCCGGGCTGTTTCTCATCGTGGATATTCGTCGGGGCATCCAGGAACAAGACTTGCAACTGCTGAAATGGGCTGCGTCGGCCGGCTGGCAGGTGCACGTGTTGATGGCAAAGTCCGACAAGCTGAATCAGCGCGAGCGCGCGGCGGCATTGGCCGAGGCGCGTGGGCAGTTGCAACCGGACATGACCGTGCAACTGTTTTCCGCCCACGATCGGACCGGAGTTCAGCCTGCCCAGAAACGTTTGATAGAAATGCTCACGAAGTGAAGGAAACTTCGCGAGAGGACACCACCTGGGCGACGAGTCACGTCGCGAGGGTCCCACCACAAAAAGAAAGCCCCGGTGGAGTGAACCACCGGGGCCAGACTAACCCGGCACAGGTCTCGTGAACCGGGTTACCCGCTCAGGGAGGGAAGCGGGGAGTGTTTTTACGCACTCGGGTAATGAGACTGGGTGCCCGGGCGAAGGTTCCAAAAATTCTCAAAAAGTTTGGTCGTAAATCATGTGGTTACGATGCGACCTGTGGCGTCGGTGCTACAGGAACGTGTAGGTGAAGCTCAGTGACAATGTGTTCACGTCCGATCCCACATCGTCGATTTCAAATTTTTCGTACTCGGCCCGCACACCGAGGCTGCCGAAATGAGCACCGATGCCGACGCCATAAGTGAGCTCATCACCGTCATCCGAGAAATCAGGCAATCCGCTGAGCTCGAAGTCGGCCGACCAATGTGCCAACCCCACGCGCGCGTAGAGATCGATGACTTGGAATTCCTTGAGGAACAGCGCGGAGGCCGTGATGGCGGTGACATCGAACCCGCCCAGCGGACCATCGTCGCCGCCGAGATCGATGTAGTTCGCCTCGACCGCGAACCAATCGAGCGGGCGGAAACCGGCGATCACTTTGAAGCTGCTGTCATCGAGCTTTTCGCTGTCACCGTCGAAGTCGAACTCGGTCTGGGTGATACCGGCGCCAAGGTAGAAGCCGTTGTCGGCGGCGCTGGCCTGCGGTGCGGCGGCGAGCAGTGAGAAAGTGCCGAGCACTGCGAGCGCGGCGAACTTCGTGTTCATGATGCGAGACCTCTGCTTCAGATTGGAAGCAGGATTAGAGTCGGGAAACCCTTAACAATTCCTGAATGGAACGCAGAATTGTGACGCGCCGCTCGCTTGCCGCCACGAAACCGTGACCGGTAGTGGAGGATGAGAACCGCGCTATCGAATGTTAGAGCCCAACTACTCGGACCCGGTCCGATGGGGCACGGCCTAATGCGCCTCGTCCCAATTGGCGCCGGTGCCGATGTCCACCTTGAGCGGCACGCCCAGATCAGCCGCCGACATCATGTGTTCGCGGACGGTATTCGCAACCTCGGCGACGCGGTCCGCGCGCACCTCGAGGACGAGTTCGTCGTGCACCTGCATGATGAGGTGCGCGCTGTCCGGGCTTCCCTGACACCACGCATCGACGCTGATCATCGCGCGCTTGATGATGTCCGCCGCGGTGCCCTGCATGGGCGCGTTGATCGCGGCGCGCTCGGCGGCCTGCTGGAACTGCTTGTTGCGCGCGTTGATGTCGGGTAGATAGAGCCGCCGCCCGAACACGGTCTCGACGTAACCGCGCTCCTTCGCCGTCGCGCGCGTCTCCTCCATGTAGCGCTTCACACCTGGGTAGCGCGCGAAGTACAGGTCGATGTACTCCTGCGCGGTGCCGCGCGAAATACCGAGCTGCGCGGCGAGGCCGAACGCGCTCATGCCATAGATGAGTCCGAAGTTCACCGCCTTCGCGGAACGGCGCTGGTCGGCCGTGACCCCGTCGAGCGGCGCGCCGAACACCTCGGCCGCGGTGGCCTGGTGGATGTCCAGATCGGCCGCGAACGCGGCCAGCAGACTCGCGTCACCCGACAGGTGCGCCATGATGCGCAGTTCGATCTGCGAATAGTCCGCCGCAAGCAGCACGCGACCCGGCGGCGCGATGAATGCCTGGCGGATGCGTCGTCCCTCGAGCGTGCGGATCGGGATGTTCTGCAGGTTCGGATCCTGCGAGGAGAGGCGTCCGGTCGCCGCCACCGCCTGGTGGTAGCTGGTGTGCACACGGCCGGTTTTCTGGTTGATCTGCTCGGGTAGTTTGTCGGTGTACGTGGACTTGAGCTTCGAGAGATTGCGGTACTCGAGGATGAGCTTGGGCAGCGCGTAGCTCCCCGCGAGCTCCTCGAGCACGTCTTCCGCAGTCGACGGCTGGCCGGTCGGAGTCTTGCGTACCACGGGCAGGTTCATCTTCTCGAACAAGATGGTGCCGAGCTGCTTGGGCGAGTCGAGATTGAACGGTGCGCCCGCTTCCTTGTGCGCGGCGCCCAACACTTCCATGAGGCGCTTCGCCAGCTCATGGCTCTGCTTGCGCAGCATCTCGCGATCGAGCAATACGCCGTGCTCCTCCATGCGCGCGAGCACCGGCACGAGTGGCTGCTCGATCTCGTCATAGAGCTTGCGCAGCGGCTCGTTCGCCGCGATCTGCGGCCACAGCACCTGGTGAAGGCGCAGCGTGACGTCGGAATCCTCGGCCGAATATTCCGCCGCCTTGTCCACCGGCACCTGGCTGAAGGAGATCTGCTTCGCGCCCTTGCCCGCGACGTCCTCGTAATGAATCGTGCGGATGCCGAGATAACGCTCGGCGGCGGAATCCATGTCGTGCCGCTGGACACTGTTCCACACGTACGATTCGAGCATCGAGTCGTAGCGTATGCCCTGCAGACGGATGCCGTGGTTCGCGAGCACGTGGGCGTCGTACTTGAGATGGTGGCCGATCTTCCCGTGCGCCGCGGATTCCAGCAGAGGCTTGAGCTTCGCGAGACTGGCCTCGCGGTCCAGCTGGTCGGGCGCACCGGCGTAGTCGTGCTTCAATGGTAGATAGGCCGCGATTCCGGGCGCGACGGCGAACGACACGCCGACGATCTCGGCCTTCATGTACTCGAGGCTGGTCGTCTCGGTGTCGAACGCGAACAGTGGCGCGGCCTCGAGCTTCGCGAGCCACTCGGCGAGCTGCGCGTCGGTGCTGATCGTGTCGTAGTGGCGTTGAGCCGCGACGATGGCCTGCGCGGCCTCGCTGAGGCCCGCGACAGGCGCTCCGGCCCCTGCCGTCGCAAGGGTCGCCGGCTGGTTGCCTGCGTTGGGCGCGGTCGGCGGGGACGGCGGGGACGGCGTATCGCCGGCCGGCGCCGTGCCGTCGAGCTGCCGGAGCAACGTGCGCAGCTCGAGCCGTGTGTACAGCGCGCGCAAAGCGGTCGTGTCGGGCGGCTGGCGCGCGAGGCCGTCGAGCGACACGGGCAGCGTGAGGTCGGTGCGGATGGTCGCGAGCTTGCGCGCGAGTTCGAGCGTGCCCAGGCCGGCGCGCAGATTCTCGCCGACCTTGCCGCCGACGTTGGCGGCGTCTGCCACCAGCTTGTCGAGCGTCGAATACAGGCCTAACCACTTCGCTGCGGTCTTCGGGCCCACCTTGTCGATGCCGGGGATGTTGTCCGAGCTGTCGCCGACCAGCGCGAGGTAGTCGATGATCTGCTCCGGAAACACGTCGAACTTCGTCTTGACGCCGGCGCGGTCGAGCACGGTGCCGCTCATGGTGTTGATACAGGTGATCTGCGGCGACACGAGCTGCGCCATGTCCTTGTCGCCCGTCGAGATGAGCACCGAGAGATTCTGCTTCGCCGCCTGGCAGGCCAGCGTGCCGATGACGTCGTCGGCCTCGACGCCGCTTTCTCGCAGGATCGGCAACCCCAGCGCCTTCACCGCTTCGAACAGCGGCTCGATCTGCGCGCGCAGATCGTCGGGCATCGGTGGACGATGTGCCTTGTATTCGGCGAACAGCTCGTCGCGGAAGGTCTTGCCCGAGGCGTCGAACACCACCGCGATGCGCGCAGGGTCGTAGTCCTTGAGGAACTTCGCCAGCATGTTGAGCACGCCGAGCACCGCTCCGGTGGGTTCTCCACGCGAGGTGGTGAAGGGCGGCAGCGCGTGGAACGCGCGATATAGATAGGACGAGCCGTCGACGAGGACGAGATCGGGTTTGTTCATGTCGGCGGGCAACTTATTTCTTGTCCGGCTTCTGGTCGGTTTTCCGTGTGTCTTTTTTCGATCCTTCGGGCGCGGCGGCTTCGGGGGCAGGTGACGGGGGCTGCGGCGGCGAGTCCAGGGTGGTCGGAGAGTTGTCGCCCGATCCGGCCGGCGCCGGGGTTTCGGCCGCCGGACGCGTGACCACCGTGCCTTGTCTCGAATCGGGTAGATAGAGGTCGCCCGTCTGCCCGCAGGCGGCGAGCATTGCGGCCGAAGCTGCTGCGAAGAGCATGCGCATGTCTATTTTCCACTCTGGTCGTCGGAACGTGGGCGCCAATCGACCACCGCCATGGTCAGACGCGAGACGCACACCAATCGTTCCCCGGCATCGCGGATCTCGATGCTCCACACCTGGCTGCGCGTGCCGACGTGAAACGGCCGCGCGGTGCCGATGACGAGACCGTCCGTGGCGGGACGCAGGTGGTTCGCATTGATCTCCTGTCCGAGGCAGCGAAACTTCGCGCGATCCACCACGAAATTCGCGGCGATGCTGCCCAGCGTCTCCGCCAGCACCAGCGACGCGCCGCCGTGCAGATAGCCCATGGGCTGGCGCGTGTGCGGCGCCACCGGCATCGTGCCGCGCAGATAGTCGTCGCCGAACTCGGTGAACTCGATGCCGAGGTGCGGCGCGAGCAGGCCTTGCTGGCTCGAGCGCGCGTCTTCCAGGGATGGATTGTTGGCGAACCAGATGGCCATCGACACCTCTTGCGCCCGGCCCGCGTTACTTGCGGTATTTCTCGCCGATGCGGCGATACGCCTCGCGAAACGGAATGCCTTCGCGTGCGACGAGCGCATTCGCTTCTTCGGCGGCGTGGATCGAAGGGTCGAGTTTGATCCGATCCGCCCGGAAACGCACGCCATCCATGGCTATCGCCATGATGGCTGCCGTCGATAGAGCAAGATCGATTCCGCGAAATAGCGGCGGCTTGATCAACTGCAAATCGCGCTGATAGCCAGACGGCAGTTTCGCGACGATGCCCAACACTTCGTCGAGGCAGCTCGCCGCGACGGCGGAGCGGCCGCGCACCAGTTCGAACACATCGGGATTGCGCTTCTGCGGCATGATCGACGAGCCGGTCGTGAACTGCGCCGGCAGCGCGACGAAGGCGAATTCCTGCGTGTAGAACAGCAGCAGGTCGGCCGCGAGACGCCCCAGATCCTGCATGAACAGCGCGCATTCGAACAGCAGCCCGGCCTCGGCCTTGCCGCGCGCGAGCTGCACCGCCGTGACCGGTGCGTGCACGGACGCGAAGCCGAGTTTCTCGCGCGTGAGCTCGCGATCGAGCGGCAGTCCCGGGGTGCCGTAACCGGCCGCCGAGCCGAGCGGGCTGCGGCCGGCGCGCCGCGCGCACGCGGCGAAGCCGGCGGCGTCGTCGCGCAGCTCGGAGGCGAATCCGCCGGCCCACAGCGCGACGCTGCTCGGCATCGCCTGCTGCATGTGCGTGTAGCCCGGCAGCGCGATGGCGCCGTCGCGATTCGCGAGCGCATCGAGCGCGGCCGCGACGCTCTCGGCGGCCGCGGCGAGCTCGCGGCCCGCGTCGAGTAGATAGAGTCGCAGCGC
>JAYTOI010000077.1:0-8879 GCA_043747875.1 Pseudomonadota bacterium
TTCCAACGTTCCTCTTCGACATGCAGCACCCGTGCGGCAGTAACACACGGACTACCCGTATCTCAGCTTCCAGAATCTCTGGCAAGCATTTTCTCTAACCCCTCACATTGCCTAGCAAAGTTGTGGGTAATTGAAAGGTTAGTTGATCGCTTACGCGAGAACTGCTCCTCGACGCCCAGCGACCACAGATGCAGCAGCGGATTGTCGGCGGTGGCCGCGTCGAAATAGTCCGTCTGGCGCGCGAACACGAGGTTCGGTACGAACAGCGCGCTGGCGGTGACGTTGTGCGCGAAGCGCGCAAGCTCGTCGGGCATGAGGATGAGCAACGCGAGCGCGGAAATGCCGGCGAGCATGGCGAGCAGTGCCGGCAGGATGCGGCGCGCGCGCCGTAGATAGAAGCCGAGGATGGTGAAGCTTCCCGCGTGGACGCCCTCGAGAATCATCACCGTGATCAGGAACCCGGAGATCACGAAGAAGATGTCGACGCCGAGGAACCCTCCGGGCAGCGTGCCCGGAAAAGCATGGAACAGCACCACGGCGCCAACCGCGAGGGCGCGCAGGCCGTCGACATCGGGCCGGTACTGGTGGGCGGCGGAAACGGGTGCGGCGACCCCTGGCGGAGTTATCGCGGGGGTGTCTGAGTGCGCCGGAAGATCATCTTTTCGATTCAGTCCAGGCCCGCACGCGCGCCCGTTGCGGGAACACCGCCGAAACCATGCCGTGATACCCACCTTCGATCTGACTCCCACCGCGCGAACACGGGTGCGGCCCTTCGTCGGTGAAATAGTTTGATCACACGGTGCCGTTGAATGAAATCAGCGAAATCCGACAGTCACCCAGGAAAACCTATCGGGGATGAGGAGCAACGACTGGCGTCGTGGCCTAGATCGCCAGCCACTCGCCCGACAGACGATATTCCTCGCCCTTCATTCCCCGCTTGTACGCGCCGTACTTGTCGGTAGTGCTGTAGCCGCCAAGATCGAGCGCGCGGCATCCCGCCGCTTTCATGTCGGCGATGACCTGCCAGAGCAGCAAGTGATGCGCGTTCGCGCGCCGGCCCGCGTCCGACGTCCAGCTCAGGTAGGTCTCCGCATGTGCCCCGTACCGCGCGACCAGGATGCCGCAACAGGGCTCCTCGTCCAACGAAGCCTGGAATACGCGGAAGTCCTGTGGGCTCGAGTCGATCACCGCGCGCACGAATCCCACATCGGGTCCGACGAAGCCCTTGCGCTCCATGTTGTGCGCATGACGCTCGAGCATCCAGTCGAACGCCTCGCGATCCGTGCGTGCGCATTGCCGTGCGCCGCTGCGCTGCGCGCCGCTCAAGTGGTTGCGCCACTTGGACGAGAGCCGCGCGCGGATGGCATCGAGCGGCGCGGCGAGGTCGATGAGCGCGGAGTTCCAGCTGAATTCACTGCGCCGTAGATAGCCGGCGGCGCGCATGAGCGCGGCACCGGACTCGCCTTGCGGCAGCGCCGGCGCGATCAACAGCAGGCCGCGCCGTCCGAAGCGCCAGCGCCGACGCAGGGCCCGCATCACTTCGCTGCGGACCTGCGCGGCGGTGCCGGCCGGCAGGAACATGGGCCCGCGATTCACGCGCGCCGCGACCGGAATGCCGAGAACGCGCCTGACCAGCACCTGGCACAACGCCACGGGTTGCGAGCCTTGCTGGAGCACCAGACGCTCGACGTCCCAGCCCCGCGCACGCTTGCCTTCGCCGTAGCACCACGCCTGCGGAAAATGCGGCGCGGGTAGTTGCGAGAACAGCGCGTCCCACTGTTCGCGCGCGCACTCGACGACCGCGATTCCGCCGGGTGCCGCGCTGCGCGCCTCCTCCATGACGGTACTCAACACGCCACCCCCGCGACGCATGGCGCGTGCGCCCCGGCGCAGGTGCGCGACGCGGGAGGCCGGTATTCCTGCGATACCCACTTGTACTTACCGTTGTGCTGCGACGGGAGTTGCGCCACCAGCTCGATCTGCGCGCATACGCGCGCGGAAACTTCCGCGGCGAGTTTGTCCAGCACACGTTGGCCGTCATCGACCGTATAGGCGGCAGTGGGAACGATGCGGATGATCCAGCGGTCCGCCTGCGCCTGCACGACCTGCGCGCGCCGGATGTTGCGCATGCCATCGAAAGCGTAGCCGATGATCGTGCAGTTCACGGGCCGGCCGTCGAGATCGAAGAGCTGATCCGCGAGGCGGCCGCCGATTCCTTCGATCGTCGGATACGTCCGTCCGCAGGGGCAGGGCTCGCGGTTCCAGCGCGCCGTATCGTTGGTCCGATAACGAATGAGCGGAACGACGTGGTTGTGCAGCGACGTGCCGACGACCAGGCCCTCATCGTCGGTCGGCCGGCCCTGTTCATCGACGATCTCCACGATGCCGTATTCCGGATTCACGTGCATGCGCCCGTGTTCGCACTCCGCGGCATACGCCACCCGTTCCGCCATGCTGTAGAAGTCGAACACCTTGCACGAGAACACCGACTCGATGCGGCGGCGCTGAAAGTCATAGAGCATCTCGGAGCCGGTGATGACCGCATTGAGATGCACGGAAAGCCCCGCCTCCTCCATGAACGACGCGAGGTCGTACGCGGCGGACGGATATGCGCGCAGCTGGGTCGCGCCGAAAAGTCGCAATTCCTGCGCGAACAGCGCGGCGCACTCGCGATCCAGGTGACGCGTGGAGAAGACGAGCTGTCCGCCCGCGGTGTCCTGGAACCAGAACGGCGGCCGGCGCCGATCGATCGGGATCACGATGTCGCCGCGCAGGACCGCCTGTCGCTGCCCCCTGCTCCAGCCCGCCCACCGCCAGTGCTGCAGGTGAAACGCCTCTTCGCGCAGGATCGAGCCATAGCTGCGATATACGTCGAGCGGCGTCCCCGTCGTGCCGCTGGTGGACGCCACCGTGGTCCGATGGCGGGGCAGACGTCCGTCCGGGAAAAAATCGGTGGGTCGGGCGAGCAGCGAATGCTTGTCGATGATCGGGAAGGCCTCGGCAAGGTATGCAAGGCGATGGGTGTCAGGCGCTTTCGCGATGGCCCGCGCATACGCCGGAATACGGCGCGCCGCGTTCAGCATCCGCCCGAGCAGGGCGTCCTGCCGGGCGCGATGAAGCGCCGGGTCAGCGCGTTCCCGCTCCACGAGTTCGGTGCACCAGCTGGTAACGAGCGCATTGCGCTTGATGGCATGCCGTCCCGCGTATTTCAAAGCCAGAGATACGTCCAACGAGCACTCCCCTGCCTGGAAATGGAAGTTAGGCGCCCATCCGGCTTCGAGCTATCGGTGAAACGGGAGGTGGCTGTCGGATTTTTTCCTGGATGCGTCGCGGTTACAAAAGGGTTTGTTTGGCGTGGGCGCCGCAATGCGTTAAATGCCCCGCGCGTGACGGCGGCCGCACCGATCGAGCCGCCGTCCGACAGGCCCTCGGGCCCGGCAGGGTTAGTCCGTCAGTACGGACGTCTCTTCGGAGATCATTTCCTCGATGCGCTCGAGGTCGGGAATCCACGGTGCCTCGTTGATCATGCGCACCTGCGAGATGATCGGCGTGCGCTCGGGGAAAGTCTTGGTGGGATCCGGCCGCAGGATGTCCGCGCTGACGCGCACGAGTTGCGGGAAGCCCTGCGACACCATGCCGTAATAGCCGCCCTCCACCTGCGCGCCCAGCGCGAACAGCACCACCACGCGCGTGCGTCCCGTGAGCGGCGGAATGGTCTGCCCGCAGGTGCCCTCGAACGAAATCAGCGGAATCTGCCGGCTGCCCCACGCGAACGTGCCGAGGTACCACGGCGGCGCACCCGGCATCTCCGACGGCGCCGCGAAGCCCACGACCTCGGCCACGCACGAGCGCGGAATGATCAGGCGCCCGTCGAGCAGAGGGATGAGCAGGCTGTAGATCTCGGAGATGCGTTCCGCCATTAGTTAGCCTCGCGCAGATGCGCCTCGCGCCTGCGCGCGATCAGCGGCTCGATGGCCTCGAGCAGCTGCGCCTCCTGGTACGGCTTGCCGAGGTAGTCGTCGACGCCGATCTCGATGGCGCGCGCGCGGTGCTTCTCGCCCATGCGCGACGTGATCATGATGATGGGGATGCCCGCCAGGCGCGCATCGGCACGCACCCGCGTGGCCACCTCGTAGCCGTCCATGCGCGGCATTTCGATGTCGAGCAGGATGATGTCCGGCGTGTGCTCCAAAAGCATTTCCATCGCATCGACACCGTCGCGCGCCGTCAGCACGCGCATGCCGTTGCGCTCGAGCAGGCGCTGCGTGACGCGGCGCACGGTGATCGAGTCGTCGACCACGAGCGCCGTGCTGCGCGTGTCCGCGCGCTCGCGCGGCATCACCGGCTCGGTGCGCGTGCGCCAGTCGGCGCGCACCAGCGCGCCGATGTCGAGAATGATGACGATGCGGCCGTCGCCGAGAATGGTCGCGCCGGAAATTCCGCGGATGGCCGCGATCTGCGGTCCGACGTTCTTGACCACGATTTCGCGGCTGCCCACGAGCTCGTCGGTGACCAGGCCGGTGGAGTGCTCGCCCGCGCGCACGAGGATGACGGGCACGGTCACGTCGCCGTCGGGCAGCGGTCCGGGCTCGCGTCCCACGTAGAACGCGAGATGCTGGAAGCGATATTTCTGGCCGCCGTATTCGAACGCGGTGGCTTCGGGTCCCAGATGGGCCTCGACCTCGGAGCGCGACAGGCGCACCACGCCTTCGACCGTAGGCATCGGCAGCGCGTAGTACTCATCGTTGGCGCGCAGGATCAGCGCGTGGCTGATGGCGAGCGTGAGCGGCAGGCGGATCGTGAAGCGCGAGCCCTGGCCCGGCTTGGTCTCCATGTGCAGCGCGCCGCCGAGCTTCTTGATCTCGCTCGCCACCACGTCCATGCCGACGCCGCGGCCCGACAGCGTGCTCACCGCACCCGCGGTCGAGAAGCCGGGCTCGAGGATGAGCTGGATGATGTCTTCGTCGGAGAGCTGCTGGTCCGCGCGCACCATCCCGAGCGAGATGCCCTTGTCGCGGATCGCCTTGAGATTCATGCCGCCGCCATCGTCGGACACTTCGACGACGACTTCGGAGCCTTCGCGATGCAACGCGATGGTGATGGTGCCGGACTCGTTCTTGCCGCGCTTCTTGCGCTCTTCCGGCGACTCGATGCCGTGCGCGACCGCGTTGCGCAGCATGTGCTCGAACGGCGGCATCATGCGCTCGAGCACCTGGCGATCGAGCTCGCCGGACGCGCCTTCGATCGCGAGCTCGGCTTTCTTGCCCGTGTCGGTGGCTGCCTGTCGCACGATGCGCGCGAGGCGCTGCACGTGGCGCTGGAACGGCACCATGCGCGTGCGCATGAGACCGTTCTGCAATTCGGTGATGGTGCGTGCCTGCTGGGTGAGCAGATTCTGAGTGTCCTTGGTCAGGTTCTCGAGCAGGCCCTGGATGCTGCCGACGTCGTTCGCGGTTTCCGCCAGCGCGCGCGAGAACTGCTGGATCGACGAGTAGCGGTCGAGCTCGAGCGGATCGAACTCGCCGCGCTCCTTACCCTCTTCCTCGTAGCGATGCAGGATCTGCGCTTCGGTCTCGAGCTCGAGCTTGCGCAGCTGCTCTTTCAGACGCGTGACGGTGCGCGACAACTCGCCGACGTTGAAGTCGATGGAGCCGATCTGTTGTTCGAGGCGCGCGCGCGCGATGCTCGCCTCGCCGGAGTTGTTGAGCAGTTGATCGAGCAGCTCGGCGTCGACGCGAGCCAGTTCGGGGCGATCCGAAGGCGCGACGGGCTCGCGGCCCGGCGGCACGGCCCCGGGCGGCAGCAGCGGCGCCTCCCCAGCCTCGAGCTCCTTCAACTCCTTGGCGAATCCCGCGGATACGGGATCTTTCGCCGCGGCGCGCGTCACGATGGATGGGGGTTCGACAACCGACACCGGCTTGACGATGGGGCTGGGCGCGGCAGCGGGTGGCGGCGGCGCTGGCTTCACTATGGTGCTGGGCGCCGTATTTGGCGCGGCTTTCATCATGGAACTGGGCGCCGTATCCGGCGCGGCTCTCAACATGGAACTGGGCGCCGTATCCGGCGCCCAGACCGGCGCGAGCACGGGCGGTTCCGGAAGCGGATCGGTACGCGGCGGGGGCGCCATCATCATGGACGGCGTAGGCACTGCGGACATGACGGGCGGCGGAGGCGGCGCGGGCTTCGGCGGCGGCGGAGCCGCGATGCTCGCCACGGGCATCGGAGCCGGCGTGGGTTTCGGAACGGGTGCGGCGACTGGAGTCGGAACACGACGCGGAACCGGTGGCGGCGCAGCCACGACGGGAGTCGGAGCGGGAGCCGCGGGCGCCGAGCCCGGATGCGCGAGATTCTTCAGGCGCGCGACGAGGCCGTGCGCGGTCGGACATCCCTTGCCCGAGCTCACGGACTCGCGCATGCGCGCAAGCTCGTCGAGTGCGGTCTGCGCGAGACCGAAGGCGCGATCGTCCGCGGGCACGATGCGGCTGTCGATCTGCATGAACAGCGTTTCGAGCTCGTGCGAGAGATCGCCCATGGGCACGAGGCCCGCCATGCGCGCGCCGCCCTTGAGCGTGTGCAGCGGACGTTTGAGCGCGTCCAGGCCGTCGACGCTGCTGCGGTTTTCATTCCATTGCGCGAGCGCGCCCTGCGACGCGTCGATGAGCTCGACGGCCTCGTCGGTGAAGATGCCGGCGATTTCCTGATCGAAATCGGTGAGCACGTCTTCGGCTACGTCGACCGGAGCGGCGGGCGCGGGCGCAGGCGCGGGGCTGTTCGCTACCGACGTCGGAAAGGGAGCGGGAGGCGTCGCGACCGCCGGCGCGACGGTAGGTGCGAAGGGTGCGGGTGTTGCAGCCTCCTCCGAGGCGCGCGCGGTAGTGACGATGCGGTGATCGAGTCTTTCGGTGGCCGTTTCGACGCGCGCCAGCAGCGCCCCGTGCGATTGGAAGGCCCCGGTGGATTCGTCGAGCTTCTCCGCGACGTTCTGCATCGCGGACATGCAATCGGCTAGCAGGCTGAGATCCTGCGTCTCGAGACCGACGCCCGAATCGAACGATTTGCGCACCCAGTGCTCGAGCGGCGCGGTCAGACGAATGCCGTGACGTGCCTCGGCCATGCGCGAGCTGCCGGACAGCGTGTGGCAGGCGCGATAGCACTCTTCCGAGATCACGTGCGGCGCGGAGCGCGGGCGCTCGCCGTTCACGTATTGGAGCACCGCCGCGATGTTGGTCTGCGTCTCGCGGCCGTAGATTTCGCGCAGTTCCAGATCGGCGCTGGGCTCTTCCTCGGGCGCGGACAACACGATGTTCTCCCCCTCGCCCTGCATGTCTTCAGGCCAGTCCTCGACGACGTCGATCGAGCCTTCGACCGGCGGCTCGTCGAAGGCCGGCTCTTCGAAGGAGACCGGCTCGCTCATGTGCCGGGGCGGCTGCAGAGTCGGCACGCGCCCCGTCGCGGCGACGAGGCCATCGCGGCGCGTGTCGAGCGTGCGCTCGAGAATTTCCATGGTCGCGGTCTGCGCACCCTGCGGCGCCTTGTTGGCGGCGAGCGCATGCGCGCGGTCGACGATGTCCTGCGCGCGCGTGGGCGCAACCGTGCCGGCCTCGAGCGCGTCGACCAGCCCGGTGGCGACGGCGACCGAGTCGCGCACTGTCGCAACGATCGCGGGCGAGCGCTGCAGAGTGTTCTCGATGATCTTGTTGAGCAGGTTCTCAATGGCCCACGCGAACTCGCTGACGTCGGTCGCGCCGACCATGCGGCCCGAGCCCTTCAAGGTGTGATACGCGCGGCGCACGCCGGAGAGCGCCTCCGTTTCCAGCGGATTCTGCTCCCAGGCGGGGAACAGCTTGGCGATGCGCGCGACCTCTTCGCGTGCCTCCTCTATATAAAGAGCGAGCAGCTCCGGATCGATGTGCATCGGCTGCTTGGAACCGATCGGCGCCTGGCCCGAGTGATGCAGCGTAGGCGCGCCCTGCCCATTGGGAGCGACGCCGGCCTGCAGCGCATGCGCGCGCGCCGTGGCGCCCGCGTCGGCCAGCAGCACCGTCGCGGCGTAGGCCTCGGGACCGAGCGGCGGCACGGTGGGCACGACGCGCTTCGGCATCTGCAACAGCGCCTGCAGGCAGGTCTGCGCATTGTCGAGCATGTACCACGGATCCGTGCGGCCGGCCTGCAGGGTCTCCATGTAGTACTCGAGGCTGACCACGGCGTCGGCCAGCCGGTCGAGGTAATTAGGCGGGACGGCGGTGCCGCCCGGCCGCAGCAGATCCTTGAGGTTCTTCGCGATGCCATCGACGATCTCGACTGCGCGCGTCTTGCCGAGCATCAGCAAGCCGGCCTTGATGCCCTGGATGAGCCCCGGCCACGCATCGAGCGCGGCAACGTCGAGCGTGCCCGCGACGTTGGAGGCGATGGCCTCCTTCACGCGCACGAGGTTCACACTGCACTCGCGCAGCACGGCGGACTGGACCTGTTGGAAATCGATGTCCGCGGAGCTCTGCGGGCCTTCGTCGCTCGGTGCCCTCGGCACGATGAGGCCGATGAGGTCGCGATCGAGGCGGTCCTCGACGTTGATAAGCGTGGCCGCGATGTGGACCAGCGCAGCGTGGTCCGCGGCGGTCTTGCCGGCGGCCATTGCCTGGAGGCGCGCGGTCTCTTCGAGCACGAGCTGACGCAACTCGCCGAGACCCAGCACGCCGAGCGTATCGCCGATCTTGCGCAGCATGCCGACCTGCGTCTCGAGCTCGGCGGGCTGGCCGCCGCGACGCACGTAGATGTCCAGCACGTCCTTGACCTTGCCGAGATCCTCGCGAATGGCCGCCGAGACCGTGCGCATCAGCTTCACGGACGGCGCCGAGAGGTTCTCGCGCTCCTGCTCGACC
>JAYTOI010000078.1:0-77533 GCA_043747875.1 Pseudomonadota bacterium
GACGAGAATAGATCGCATCAGTAGGTATTGCAAGCCCGCGTCCACACAACGGCTTAGCGCAAGCAGGGCGGGTTCGAAGCCGGGTCAGGTGCCGAAGGCGGGCTTGAGGACCACCAGAAGGACGATCCCGATGAGCGCCAGCGCGGGCACCTCGTTGAACAGCCGATACCAGCGTTCGGAATGCCCGTTGCGATCGGAAGCGAACTGCTCGAGCAGCGCGAAGCATGCGCCGTGATAGCCGATGAGCAGGAACACCAGCGCAAGCTTCACGTGCAGCCAGCGCATCTGCAGGTACTCCGGCGTGACCGCCAGCATCGCGACGCCGAAGCCGAGCGCGACGACCGCGCCGATGGTCATGATGAAGAACAGCTTGCGCGCCATGATCTTGAAGCGCGCGTTGCCGACGGTGTCATCGATGGCGCCGCCGCCCTGGGGCGCAGCGCCCTGGATTTGAGAATGATAGACGAACAGCCGCGGTAGATAGAGCATGCCGGCGAACCAGCTCACCACGCCGATGATGTGGAAGGACTTCAGCCAGAGCATCACGACCTCTCGAGCGAGCGCGCGGCGGCGTCATGCGTCGCGCAGCCGAGGCCCAGCTCGCGCTCGATGAGCGTATGCAGCGCCGCCACGTGATCGGCGCGCGCATTGAGCGCCGCGATGTACGAATACTGCTCGCCACCGGCGCCGAGGAACACGTCGCGGTTTTCCATTCCGATCTCCTCCAGTGTCTCGAGGCAGTCCGCCGCGAAGCCCGGGCAGATCACGCTGACCTGTTTCACGCCGCGCCCCGGCAGGCTCGCGAGCACCTCGCTGGTGTATGGCTGCAGCCAGCGCGCGCCGCCGAAGCGCGACTGGAACGACAGGCTCCATGCATCGGACGCGAGGCCGAGACGCTGCGCGAGCAGCGCCGCCGTGCGTTCGCATTGCCCGCGATAGGGATCACCCAGTGTGACGAAGCGCTCCGGCACGCCGTGAAACGACATCAGCAGATGCCCGAGCGGAGTGTCGCGCCGGTGCTCCTGCACGCTCGCAGCCAGTGCGTCGATGTACTCGGGCAGATCGTGGTAGCTCGATACGAACTTCAGCGCGGGTACGTGCCGCTGAGCGCCCAGCGCCGCGCTCACCTGGTCGAACACCGCTCCGGTCGACGCACCGCAGTACTGCGGAAACATCGGCAGCGCGAAGATCTCCTCGACGCCCTGGCGGCGCAGCGCATCGATGGCAGCGCGCACTTTGGTGCCGCCGGTGTAGAGCATGGCCAGCGCGACCGGAATGCCGCGCGCGCGCAGGGAATGTTCCAGGCCGCGGCGCAGGCCTTCGCTCTCGATGGCCAGCGGCGAGCCCTGCGGCGTCCAGATGGCGGCGTACTTCTTCGCGCTGGCGCGCGGACGCACGCGCAGGATGATGCCGTGCAGGATGGGCCACCACAGCCAGCGCGGCAGCTCGACCACGCGCGGATCGCCTAACAACCCGGCGAGGAACGCGCGCACGTCGCGCGTTGCGAGCGACGCGGGCGTGCCGGAGTTCACGAGCAGGATGCCGGGCTTCATCGGGACCTCAGGCCAGCCAGTCGCGCGGCTTGAGATAGTCCGCGAGCGCGGCCTCGGGCGAACCGGGCTCTGGACGGTAGTCGTAGCGCCACTCCGCGCGCGGCGGCAGTGACATCAGCAGCGACTCGGTGCGCGCGCTGGATTGCAGGCCAAAGCGCGTGCCGCGGTCGAACGCCAGGTTGAACTCGACATAGCGGCCGCGCCGCAGGCGCTGAAATGCACGCTCGCGCTCGCCGAAGCCGCTGGACATGCGTGCGCGCACGATGCGCGCGTAGGTGTCGAGATATGCATCGCCGATGCGCCGGATGAGCGCGAAGCAATGCGCAAAGTCGCCGCCGATCTCGGGCGTCGTGTCATTCAGGTCGTCGGCGAACAAGCCGCCGACACCGCGCGTCTCGCCGCGATGCGGCAGATAGAAATATTTGTCGCAGGCGTCCTTGAGCAGCGCGTAGGCGCGCGGCCCGGCGGGCGCGCAGGCGTCGCGCGCCGCCGCATGCCAGGCATGCCCATCGGCGTCGAAGGGATACACCGGCGTGAGGTCGAATCCGCCGCCGAACCACCAGGTGTCTCCACCCCCGGAAGCGAACAACCGCACGTTCGCGTGCGAGGTGGGCGCGTAGGGATTCAGCGGATGCACGACGCAGCTCGTGCCCATGGCGCGGAATGGCTGGCCCGCGAGCTCGGTGTGCCGCTCGCTGGCCGCGGCCGGTAGTCTGGCGCCGGAGACGTCGCTGAACGCGACTCCGGCGCGGTCCAGCGTGGCGCCGTTCTCGATGATCGACAGCCGGCCACTGCCGGTGAGCACGTCGCCCGCGGGCCGCTGCCATTGGTCGCGCAGCTGCGGGCTTTGTGGATCGAGCGCGGCCCAGGCGTCCGACAGCCGCGTGTGCAGGCCGATGAAATACTCGCGCGCCGCATCGATCTCGGCCGCGCCGATCGGCGTCACGCGCGGTTGCGCCGCGGCGCTCATGGCGCGCCCCGAAAGAGATAACCGCGCCCGCGCAGCGTGATGATGTGCACCGGAAACTCCGGATCGGGTTCGAACAGTTTCCGCAGCCGCAGGATGAAGTTGTCGACGGTGCGGTCGGTCGGGAACTGGTCCATGCCCCAGACCTCCTCGAGCAGGTCGGTGCGCGTCAACGCGCGGTTCTCGTTGGCCGAGAACACTTCCATGAGACGCAACTCCTTGTCCGACAGCGACACCTCGCCCTCGTTGGTCAGCGCCTGACCGGTGTCGAACCGCACCCAGTAGCTGGCGAACGCAAAACGCGGCGGCGCAGTCGCCGGCCGACCGCTCGCGCGGCGCAGCAGCGCACGCACGCGCGCCAGCAGCTCGTTGACGTCGAATGGCTTGGGTAGATAGTCGTCGGCACCGGAATCGAGGCCGCGCACCTTGCTCGTGGTGTCGCTGCGCGCGGTGAGCATGAGGATGGGCGCGCTCAGGCCGAGGTCGCGCGCGTGGCGCGTCAGCGCGAAGCCATCGCCACCCGGCAGCATGACGTCGAGGATCGCGAGCTGAAAGTCCTGGCGCGCGAGCAATTCCTTGCCCTGGTCGAAATTTTCCGCGGTGACGATCTCATAGCCCGCATGGCGCAGGTTCACGGCCAGCAACTCGCGCACGAGACGCTCGTCCTCGACGATGGCGATGCGGTCAGCCATGCACTGCTCCGTGCGCGCTCGCTTCCACCAGCGAATGGGGCGCGAGCACCAGCGTCACGGTGAACACCGCGCCATGGCCCGACCCCGCGCTGTGCGCGCGAATATCGCCGCCCATGCGGCGCGCCAGCTGTCGCGCGATGGCGAGCCCAAGACCGGCGCCATGCGTGACGCCTTCGCCGCTGCCGCGGTTGTGCAAGTCGAACAGCTTCTCCGCGGTCTCGGGCGCGAAGCCGCGCCCCTGGTCGCCGATCTCCAGATGCCAGCGGCCATCGGCGACCGCCGCCGTGAGACGCACGCGCCCGCCGCCGTACTTGTGCGCGTTGTCGAGCAGGTTCTCGAGGATCACGCGCAGCCCGTCGCGATCCGCGAGCACGTGCGCCGGCTCGATGGCGTCGACCTCGACTTCGCCGCCGCTCGACGTACGTGCGCGATGCGTCAGCAGATCCGCGATGAATCGCGCGACATCGACGGATTGCGCGCTCGCGCGCGGCTCGCGCGACATCGCGCGTTGATAGGCGAGGATGGTCTCGGCCAGGTGCTCGAGCCGGTCGCATTCGAGTTGTCCGAGCCGGATCAGCTCGGCACGCTGGGCTTCGGGGATGCTGCCGAGCGCAAGACTCTGGAGCAGTCCTTTGACACCGGCCACCGGCGTCTTGAACTCGTGACTCGTGAGCTGCAGCAGCTTTTCCATGTCCTCGCGCTGCTGCCGGCGCCGCTGCGCGAGCATGAACAACACGACCAGGCTGCCCGAGAGCATGACGCCGAACAGCGTCGACTCGCCGACCAGCATGATCGTGCGGCGGTGGAAGTGCGCGTCCAGATCGTTTTCGAGCACGCCGCGCTGCGCTTCGGTGACGACGCGCGCGTTGAGCGCCTCGCGCTCCAGCAACTCGTTGGCGTGCATCTCGCCGCGCAGCAGGATGGTCCACCAGACCAGCAGCACGGCCATGATCAAGAGCGTGACGCCGAGCATCAGCAGCTCGACGCGCTCGGCGAACCAGTGTCGAAAACCCGGGCGCATCAGCCCTTGTCGCTCGCGTGCAGCACGTCCAGCAGTTTATCGACATCCGCCGTGGTGTGAGCCGCCGAAAGGAAGCACACCTCGTACGCCGACGGCGGCAGGTATACGCCGCGCGCCAGCCAGTGGCGATAACGGCCGTGATATTCCTGCACGGCGGCGCCCGTGATCTCCGAGGCGGCAACGGGAAGCTTGGCGGTGGTCTCGAAATACGGCCAGACGATGGGGCCCACGCGCGGCAGGCGCATCTCGTTTCTGAGCGCATGTTTAGCGTAGGCCGCGTCGAGATGCCGGCCGAGCGCGTCGATGTGGCGATAGGGCCCGCCCTCGGCGAGTTCGGCGAGCGTCGCAATGCCGGCCGCGAGGCACACCGGATTCCCGGCCATGGTGCCTGCCTGGTAGACGGGGCCGAGCGGTGCCAGCTGCGCCAGCAAATGACGCCGGCCGAGCACCGCCGCCACGGGCAGTCCGCCGCCGACGATCTTGCCGAGCGTGGTGAGATCGGGCTCGATGCCCAACAACTTGTCATAGCCGTGATAGCCGAAGCGAAAGCCGGTGATGACTTCGTCGAAGATCAGCACCGCGCCGTGCGCGCGCGTGAGTAAACGGAGCTTCTCGAGATACTCGCGCGACTGCTGCAACAATCCGTTGTTGGCCGGCAGCGGCTCGATGATGGCGGCGGCGATGTCCTTGCCCTGCTCCTCGAACGCCTGCTCGAGCGCGGCAATGTCGCCGAGCGGAATCACCAGCGTGTCGGCTGCGACCTGCGCAGGCACGCCGGCGCTGTCCGCGAGGCCCTGCGTGATGACGCCGCTGCCCGCCTTGACCATGAGCGAGTCGACGTGCCCGTGGTAGCAGCCGTCGAACTTGAGGATGCGCCGGCGGCCGTTGGACGCGCGCGCGATGCGCACGGCGGTGGCGACCGCCTCGGTGCCGCTGACGACGAAGCGCACGAGGCCGGCGTACGGATAGGCCGCGAGCACGCGCTCGGCGAGCTCGCCCTCGGCGCGGTGCGCGGTGCCGAACGCGAGGCCGTCGGCGGCGGCGCGTTGCACGGCTTCGACGACGCGCGGATGCGCGTGACCGAGGATCAGCGGACCCCAGGCCATGCAGAAATCGAGATAGCGGTTGCCATCCTCATCGAGGACGTGCGCGCCCTGCGCGCTCTTGAAGAACACCGGCGTCCCGCCGACCTTGCGGAAGGCGCGCACCGGGCTCGAGACGCCGGCGGGGATCAGCGCCTCAGAGCGCGCGTACAGTTCGGCCGAGCGCGCCAGCGGGAGTTGTTTGGAGGTTTGCGGGTCGGCAACCGGCGACGGCGTCGCGGATGAAGGAGTCACGTTGGGGTCCCTCTGCAATATTTTGCGGTAGTTCGATGGAATTGGAGAGCCAGCCGCGCTCGCTGGCGATGCCGAGATGCGCGCGATCGCCGACGACGTGGCAGCCGAACGGCGTGGAACAGCCGCCCTCGATGACACGCAGGAAATCGCGCTCCCAGCGCGTCGCGTCGGCACAGCCGGCGTCTGCAAGCCGCGCCACCTGTGCTTCGATTTCGGATTCGCCCGCGCGGCACTGCGCGGCCAGCGCGCCCTGACCGGGCGCCGTCGGCCACAGCTCGGGCGCGAGCTCGATCTTGTGGAATGCCGACAGGTCGATCTCCAGGCGCGACAGCCCGGCAGCGGCCAGGATGATGGCATCGACGCCCGCGCCGTCGCCGAGCTTGCGCACCCGTGTCGGCACGTTGCCGCGCAGCGGCACCGACAATGCCTGCGGTGCGAAGTGGCCTAACAAGGCGCCGCGGCGCAGGGAAGAGGCGCCGACGCGCGTGCCCGGGCGCAGCGGCAGCGCGCCGCCGCCCTGCTCTTCGAAGAACTCGTGGCGCACGAGCAGCCAGTCGGCTGCATTCGCGCGCGGCAGGATGGTGCGGTTCACGAGCCCGGCCGGCGGCGCCGTGGGCAGATCCTTGAGCGAATGGACGACGAGATCGATGTGCCGCTCGAGCAGCGCGACCTCGAGCTCCTTGGTGAAGAAGCCCTTCTCGACGCTGCCCGCGAGATACGGCGACTGGTCGACGTCGCCGCGCGTCGTGACGACGGTGATGTCCGACTGCCAGGCCGGCGCGGTCAACGGGGCGGCGGCGCGCAATGCCGCGAGCACGGTGCGCGATTGCCACAGCGCCAGATCGCTCCCGCGGCTGCCTATCACACGCACGTCATTGCTGATGGTGTTCTTGTTCACGCTCAAGGGGCCTCGCGACGCGCGGCGGAAATGAACTGGTGGAGCACGGCATTCACCTCGGAGGTGAGTTTGCGCGCATGTTGCGAAGGCAGTCCTTCGAGCAGCGCGGGTAGTTTGTTCTGGATGAACTCGGTGCGCATCGCGGTCATCGCCGCGAGCGTATCGCTGGGCGGCGGCGCCAGCAGCGTCTGGCAGATGCGCTCCACGCTCACCGAGCATTCCGAATCGAGCGCGGCGTATTCGGACTCCGGCAGCACCGCTCCGGGCGCGTCGAGCAGTTCGTCGAGCGCGGTGAATTTCCAACCTGGAGCCGCTGCGACCTGCACCGGGCTGCCGATATCGAAGACCTGCTGCACCGCCGGATGCGGGGCCGCGGCGGGGAGCTTCGCCCAAGCGTGCGCGGCGCCCGACGCCATGATGACCACGCGCGCGCGCGGCAACGCCGTCTCGAATGCGCGCATGCTGGCGCGATTGAAGCTCTCGACGGCCGTGAAGCCGGCGTCCGCCAGCCCGCGCAGCGTCGCCCGTCCGATCTCGCCGAGGCCGAACACCGCGATGGGCGCGTCGCGCGGGATGTCGCTCATGCGCTGGAGCACGAGCGCCTGAACGCCACCGGTCCGGCCCTGCGGCAGGATGCGACGCGCACGGTTCAGCATCTCGCCGACGCCGCGCCAAACTACGTGCAGGTTGCGGCACACCGTGCCGGCCTCGTGCGCGCGCTCGAACGCGCGCAGGACCTGGTTGCCGATGGCGTGCTCGCCCTGCGCGACGGAGTCGAGGCCCGCGGCGACGCGCAGCAGGCCTCCGACGGCGGCCGGGCCGTGACGCGCGCGCGGACGTTGGCGTCCGGGATTCTCGGGCGCGCCGACCAGTACCGCGCTCAGCAGCTCGGCTGCCCACGCGGGGCGCGGCGACGCCAGCAGCCACTCGACGCGCGCGCAGCTTTCGATGCGTACGATGCCGGTGATCTCCCCGGCGTCGAGCAGCGCGCGCGAGAGGCCGGTGGTGCCCGCGTCGAGCCCGGCAAGCGCCGCGCGTACCGCGGACGGTGCCTCGCGATAACTCATGCCGACGAGCGCCAGCGGAATCATGATGCTCTAACCGAACTCCGCGGCCGTCTCGACCAGCGCCGCCACCGTCTCGGGCGGCGTCCCGGGCAGGATGCCGTGACCGAGGTTGAGGATGCAGTGACGGCCACCGCTGGTCGTGCGCATAGTTTCCAACAGCGCGCGCGTGCGCGCGCGGATGACGTCGGCGCTGCCTAACAACAATACCGGGTCGATGTTCCCCTGCAGCAGGTGGTTCGGGTACATGGCACGCGCGACGTCCCACTCGGTGCGCCAGTCCAGCGAGAAGCCGGTGACGCCGCTCTCGCCGAGCAGCGGCAGCAGATGATGGCCGCCGCGCACGAACAGCAGCGTCGGCACCTTGCGCGCTGTCAGCCTGGCGGTGATGCGCTGCAGCGCCGGCAACGCGAAGTCGCGGTATTCGTCGGGCGCCAGCAGACCGCCCCAGGAGTCGAAGAGTTGCACGGCATCGGCGCCCGCGTCGACCTGCGCGAGCAGGAGATCCGCGACGACGTCGGCGATGGTATTGAGAGCGCGCTTGGCCAGACCCGGGTCGCGATGCATGAGCGTGCGCGCCTCGCGGAAATCGTCGCTGCCGCCGCCCTCGACGCAGTACGCGAACAGCGTGAACGGCGCGCCGGCGAAGCCCAGGATGCCGTAGCGGTCTTGCAGTGTGTGCTTGAGGTGCGCCACCGCGCGAGGTAGATAGTCGATGCGACCCAGCACGCCGTCGAGCTGCCAGGCGTCGTAGTCGGCGCCGGTGCGCAGCGGCTTCGCGATGCGCGGCCCTTCGCCCGGACCGAAGCTCACGCCCAATCCCAGCGCCAGCGGCACGACCAGGATGTCCGAGAACACGATGGCGGCGTCGAGCGCGTATCGGTCGAGCGGCTCGAGCGCGGCCCGTGTCGAAAGCTCGGCGTTCTGGCATACGTCCCAGAAGCTGTGCTCCGAACGCAGCTGGCGATAGCCCGGCAAGTAGCGGCCAGCCTGCCGCATCAGCCATACCGGAGGACGGTCGAGCGCGTCGCCGCGCAACGCCGCCAGAAATCGCTCACGCGAATGCATCGGCAAAGGAACTCCTGGTCATAGACAGCACGAACCTGGGTTGCGGAAGAGCCTACGGCGCGGGTTCCGGGGCTCTGTCACAGCTATGTCACGCCAGGTGTGGCTCCGCGTGCGGGCGGCTAACATCCAGAACTGATGGCGCACACCTGGATCGTCACCAAGTCGCAACCGCATGCCGACAGCGTGGTGATCCAGCTGCGACGGCAGGGTTTCGTCGCGCTCGCCGTTCCATGCATCGAACATCAGTGGCACGACTGGCCCGAGCTGCGGCAGATCGGCGCGGCCGGTGCCGCGGTGCTGTTCGTCACCAGCCGCGCGTCGGCAGCGCGCATCGAGGCGCCGCAGGGAGTAACCGTCGCGGCGATCACACCTACGACCTCCGCGACGCTCGAGGCACGCGGCATCCACGTGGGCATCACCGCGCGCGGCGGCGTACGTGAGCTGGCGCGCACCGTGGTTGAATCGGGCGCGGTGCCGGATGGCGCGGAGGTTTTTTACCCGACCAGCGACGCAGCGTTGCGCCAGCCCGAGCATCACGCGGCGGTGGCGTTGCTGAGTACGCGGCTGCGCGTGCGCACCCACGCGGTGTATTCGACGGTGGCGCCGGCCAACCTCGCAGCGGAGCTCGCGGCATTGCGCGATACCGCGCCGTCCGAGCCGCCCGGCTATGCGTTCTGGAGTCCGTCGGCCGTCGAGAATTTCGGTGCCGCAGACGGATTCGCATTGCCGCCCGGTCCGGTCGTGCTGGTGGGCGGCTCGACGACGCGCTGCTGGGGCGAGCAGGCGCCTCCACCGTGGCGGCGGGCGTACAACCACGACGCTCAGACTCCGCTCGAGTGGTCGCTGCGTTTCCTGGAGCGCGGCAACGCCGACGGTGGTTAGGTGGCCGGCCGGCGGCCGGCGCGCACGCCGGGATCTATCAGAGCGAGCCGGGCTTGCGCATCATCTTGCGGATGTCGGCCAGATGCATCTCTTCCGCCGCGATCTGATCGCGCGCGTATTCCTCCAGCAGGACGCTCTTCCCGGTCGACAGCTCGAGCAACTGGTAGTACGCCTGCAGTCCTTCCTTCTCGTGTTCGTAGGCTTCCTTGAGGATCTCGTTGACGTCGTGCTGGTGCGTCTCGAGCAGCTGACCGATCTTGAGAGAAGGATGGCCGCCGAACGTGGTGATGTGCTCGCCCGCCAGCACGGCATGCGCGTTCGATTCGTTCGACTGGTCGCGCAGCCACGCAACGATGGGGATGCGGTTGTGCCCGAAGATCATGAAGCTGTAATGCATGTAGCGCACCACGCCAGCGAGCTCGAGTTCGAGGATGTGATTGAGGCTGTCGATCACCTGCTTGGTGAGCTTTTCGTCGAGCGGAGAATCGGCCATGGCGTGTTCCTCGGTAGCAAGTTCGTTTGAATGCGGACGTGGATGCTAGTCGAGGCGCGCGCCGATTTCAGGCATGCGAATGCCAATACGAATTGAACGCATCTGCGCGGCAGCCCGCGATGTTCGCCCCCTCGGACTCGAGCCTTCTCTGCCGCCGGTTGTTAGCTCACGAAATGGTGAGGCCGCCCGTAATCGGAAACATGCGCACGCCCGGCAGGCTCACGGCATCGGCATGCGAGAAACTCGAGCGCGCGGCATAGGGTTCCGCATCGCCGGAGCGGCGCACCATGAATTCCGGTGTCCCGGGGGTGCGCAATGCGAATGCGCGCGCCATTTCCGAGTCTTCGAGCACGGCGCGATTCAGCTCATCGGTTCCAATCATCGACATGAGATTCCTCCATCGTTGACCGGACAAAGCAATCGGCGTGCCAGCGCCCGCATCGCGAACGTCGCCAACCGGCGACGCGCTGTCGCAGATGGCCGACGAGCATGGAAAATTTTACAAAGAAATCGGCAAGATGTTCGGTAACGGCGACGCCGCCACGTGCGCCCGTGGCGACAGCTCTTTCTCGCTAACGATCAACGTTCGGCGCGTGGCCAGCCATCGGCGTCCCAGGCGACGGACGCGATGCGCAGTGTCGGCACGCCTTTGTTGTCCGTGTCGTAGGCGTGATAGACCACGTAGTCGCGGCCCTCGTCGTGTAGAAATCCGTTGTGCCCCGGCCCGCGGAAGCGCTGCTGCTCCTCGAGGTCCGCGCGCATGAAGATCGAGCCCTCTCCATCCAGCAGCCGGCTGCCATCCTTCCCGACATACGGTCCGCGGATGTCTTGGGCGCGGCCGACCACCATGTAATAGGTGCTGTTCGCTCCCTTGCAGCAGTAGTCGTACGAGACGAATAGATAGTAGTGATCGGGGCGCGTGAGGATGAACGGCGCCTCGACCGGCTTCGGACCGCCGGCCGGAGCACGCCGGCTCGCGAGTGCGTACGGCTTGGCCCTCGGGTCCTTGAGCTTGCCCGTGGCGGGGTCCAGCTCGAATAGTTTGATACCGTTCCAGAAGCTGCCCAGAGACAGCCAGTGCCGCCCCTTCGCATCGACGACAAAATTCGGATCGATGGCGTTGAAATCCGATTCGGGAGTGGACTCGACCACCGGGCCTTCGTCGCGCCAGCCGTAATCGGGCGAGGCAGGATCGAGCGCGGCGCTGGTCGCGAGCCCGATGGCCGAGCGGTTCGAGCCGAAAGTCGATACCGAGTAATAGAGACGATAGCGGCCGCCCACGAGCGCGATGTCCGGCGCCCAGAAGCTGCGCGCGCCGGGAATCTTCTCGGTCGTCCATGCGGGTAGTTTGTCGAACACGTGGCCGCGAAACGTCCACTGCGCCAGATCGGGCGAGGTGCGCACCTTGATGGCGGCGCCCGGTACGTCGGCATTCGTGCTGTAGACGTAGTACACGCCACCGGCACGGATGATCGCCGGATCGTGCACACCGGTGATGTCGCCCCGAAGATCGGACAATCGACGCGAGTCGATCGAGGCGGCCTCCTGTGCGCCGGCGGGCGAGCTCCATGCCAGCACCAGCGACAGCAGCGGAACGAATGCAAGGCCGGGGTTCATCGCTTGCGCTCTGAAACGAGTTTGACGAGTGCCACACCCTGGCGTGGAACCGTGATGTCGAGCGTCAGCGTGCCGCGCCGCGCGGGCGCGAGCGCCAGCGGCTCGGCCACGAGCTCCGACGCCTTTTCGAGCTGGCCGTACTGCGTCGCGTTCGGCGCCAGGGGCGAACCGAGGTTTTTCCACGCCGCGAACGCGTTCGCGTGGGTCCCATCGACACGCCACACCGTAGCGATGTGCGCGCCCTTCACCCCGCGCACCGCCAGCCGCACGGCCGCATCCGCCCCCGGCAGATCGTCGTCGTGGTAGTGCCAGAGGAGCACGGCGATTTCACCGTGCGCATTACGCGTCGCCAGCACGCCGACGTCGGGGTCACCGCGCACGCCTTCGGCAATGATGCTCTCGAGCGGCACCTGCGCACTGCTGGTGGCGGCGAGCCGCTCGGGCCCGAGCTGCGCGAACATCCGGAACACGTTGAGCACGGGCAGATTGACGCCGTTGGTGGCGAGCTGGCGATAGCCCGCGAACCAGGGCTGATTCTCGAACTCGAACGACCACGACAGCACGCCCTCGAGATTGACGTTGCGCTTGTTTGCCAGCTCCCAGATGCGCGCGAAGCTCGCGGCCGTGTAGCTCGAATACATCGTGCCGTTGCGATACGCGTTCTGCGGTCCGGGACACGCGGCGCATCCCTCGGGGTCGCTCTCGCCGATCACCACCGGCTTGCGCGCGAGCTCGGGCGTGGACAGCACCTTGGTGAAGCCGCCATCCACGTCTTTCAGATGGTTCGAGATGCCCATACGCACGTGGCCATCGACGAATGCCGGCCGACCCTTGGCATGGAACGCGAGAAAATCGGTGGGCGTGCCCGTCGTGCCCGTGGCGTAGTTGGTTCCCGAGATCACGTGCTTCATGAAGTTGTCCATGAACGTGCCGCCAGGCCCGGCCACGTCGGGCCCGCCGACGCGCGCGGTGGGCAGCGCGCGCCGCACGCCGGCGATCGCAAAGTCGTGCAGCTTGTAGAACTCCTCGGGCGTGCCCTGCCAGTAGGTCGGAAAGTTCGCCTCGTTCCAGACCTGGAAGTACCACTTCTCGACTTCCGCGCGGCCGTGGCGCTCGACGTTGTGCTTCGTCCATTGATAGACGAGCTCGCCCCACTTCTCGTAGCTCTTCGGCGGCCAGCTCCAGCCGGTCGCTATCAGGATGTACTCGAAACCCGGCCGCCACAGGTGCTGGTAGGGCGTGCCCGCGGGCGCGGTAGATAGAGCCTCAGGCATGAAACCGATCTGCAGGTACGGGCGGACGCCGCGCGCCAGGTAGGTGTCGATGATGCGATCGACGACGGTCCAGTCGTACACCGGCGTGCCGTCGGCGGCCTCGGTGTACGCGTTCGTGCTGCCCCACTTGAACGCCGGAGTGCCGTCGCCGCTCGAGAGCAGATTGTGCGCGCGGAAGTAGACCTCGCCGTGCCGCAGCTTGCCGAGCTCGGTCAGCAGCTTGCGACCGTCCTTCATCGTGGCGTAGTTAGGCTCGTCGGCGCCGAAGAAGCGCCACACGGGCGGCAGCGGCGCGACGACGCGTCCGGCGTCGACGCTGGCCGTGACCGCGCGCGGCGCGGGCCCAGCCATGGATGAAGGCTGCGCGGATGCGGGCGCCATGACCGCAACGAGCGCGAAGCAGGACCATATGGCGAAACGTGCGATCGACTCCATGTGTACCCCCGTGACTGCCGCGGAGCGAAGCCTAGCGCGCCGGCGCCACCGGGATCAGCGAAAATGCGGCGCGGGGGATACCTTTTGCGTGATCCTTGTGGGGCGATACCTGTTGCTTCATGCCTCTTGCGTCATGCCTTTTGCGTCGCGGCCGGGGATTGGGCATATTCACGCCGCGCGGACGTTTCTAAAGAGGGTGCAATCGTGCGATCGATTCTCTTGGCTCTGGCGTGCGCGCCGTTTTGGTCGAATGTTTCTTTGGCGGCCGAGGCCGCTTCCCCGCCAGCTCCCACGACCGCTCCGCCGGTTGAGTGGGTGGACCAGGCCACCGGTCACCGCATAGTCCGGCTGTCCACGCATCCGGGCACGCGCTCGATCTACTTCCATCAGAACAGCATCACGCCGGACGGCCGCTTCATCCTCGTCGAGATGGCGGACGGGCTCGGAGTCATCGATATCGCGACGCGCAAGAACACGCGGCTCGTCGAGGGCAAGGTGCGCGCGCTGTTCGTCGGCCGCAAGACGGGGCTCATCTACTTCTCGCGTGGCGAGAACGCGGGCCGGCCCGAGCAGCAGAAGCGGGTCGGCATCTACACCGTGAGTGCCACAGGCGGCAAGCCGAAGCTGGTCGCTACCATCCCGCAAGGCTCGATCAGCTCCGTGAACGCCGACGAATCGCTGCTGCTGGGCTCGTACGCGGAAAGCGAGTGGCAGCTCGAGCAGGGGCCGCGCGATCCGCGCTTCGAGGCCAATTACCAGGCTACGGCCAAGGACGGCTCGCCCCTCTCGTTCGCGGAGTCGAAGGAAGTGCGGCTGCTCCAGCGCGAGCAGGCGCGCATACCGATGAAGATGTTCACGGTGAGCACGAAGACCGGCGAACAGAACATCATCCACGCGACGACGGATTGGCTCGGACACCTGCAGTTCTCGCTGACCGACCCGCAACTGCTGATGTTCTGCCACGAAGGTCCCTGGCATCGCGTCGACCGCATCTGGACGATGCGTCTTGGCGGCGAGCCGCGGCTCATGCACAAACGCACCATGAACATGGAGATTGCGGGCCACGAATTCTTCGACGTCGACGGCAAGACGATCTGGTACGACCTGCAGACCCCGCGCGGCGAAGTATTCTGGCTCGCGAACGTGACGCCCGAAGGCAGCCGCACCTGGTACAAGCTCGAGCGCGATCACTGGTCGGTACATTTCCAGGTGTCGCCGGACGGCAAGTTCTTCGCGGGCGACGGCGGCGACGACGAAATGGTAGCGCACGCCAAGGACGGCAAGTGGATCTACCTGTTCCGTCCGCGGGCGATCCCCGACGTGGCCGGCATCTCCGCGCCCGACTCCGATTCGCTCGTGCACGCGGGCACGTTCGCCGCGGAGAAGATCGTCGACATGCGCCAACACGACTATCGGCTCGAGCCGAACCTGCACTTCACGCGCGACGGCAAATACTTGATTTTCCGCTCGAACATGCACGGCGACCTGCATACCTACATGGTGGACCTGGCGAAGGCCGGTGGTTAGTCCCTGACCAGCGGCGTTGCCCCGGAGGTTCGGCTACGAAGAGCGTGAAGACATGAACCAGTGCCACACGACCCCGACCTCGGGGTCGGTGCGCTCGCCCGCGAAGCGCATGCCGATCTTCGTCAGCACGGCGCTCGACGCATTCTCCTCGGGCAACGTGTGCGCGACGATGCAGCGCACGCGCGGGTCGTCGAACGCGAAGCGCACGAACGCGCGCGCCACTTCCGTCGCGTAGCCGCGGTTGCGGCAGGCCGGCGCGATCTCATAGCCGATCTCCACCTCGCCGCCCGGATTCGGCGGGCCGTAGTAGCCGCCGTTGCCGACGAGTGCGCGATTCGCGCTGTCGATGAACAGATATCCGCCCCATGCGCCGGGCGCCGCGATGCTCACCGCAGGATCGACGTCCATCTTCAGCAACGCGAGCGCTTCCGGATAGTGCGGCCACTGTTCCGGAATCGACACGCCGAGCAGGCGCCCGAGCTCCTGGCGTCCCGCGTGAAACGCGCGTCGATGCCGGGATTCCATGGGGACGAGACTCAGCCGTTCCGTTTCGATCATTTCTCTTCGAGACGACGGCGCCAGTTCGCCTGGTAATCGAGCAAACCCGCGCCGCGCCATGGCAGTGCAGTCTGCATGGCGCTCGTCGACGGCGCGCGCCTGCCCGCCAGGAAGGCCGCGACGCGCGTACCGCCGCCCTCCGGACAGATGTGCACGGTGCCGACGGGCACGAGCGCCGCTAACAACCTTGCGAACAGCGGATTGCGTGCCAGCGGCCCGTCGACGAAAATCTCTCCGGCCGCACCCAGCGACTCGATCAACATCGCCGTCATGAGCGCGGAATACAGCGTCGCCAGCGCCGCGCGCTGCGATGGGTCCAGCGCCGCATCGCCCTCGATGCGCCCTGGGCGGCCGAGGTAGGGACCCGCACTGGCAAATGACGGCAGCGCGATGGCGCCGCGCGCGATGACCTGCTCCAGCGCCTGCTCCGTCGGCGCCTCCGTGGTGCGTGCGACGGCCTCGTACTCGCGCCCACCCATGTATCGCGCAGTCGCCACCGGCGCGCCGAATGCGTTGACGTTCGCCAGCATGTCGCGTTCCTCGCGCAGGCGCCGCAAGTCGCCGCGATTCGCCATGACGATGGTCCACGTGCCGCTCGACACCACGGTGAACGCTTCGCGCTCGCGATCCATGAGGAAGCGTAGATAGGAGGCGTTCGAGTCGTGGATGCCGCACGCGACCTCGCAACTGTCGGGGATTCCGGTCGCCGCCGCGACGCTCGCGCGGATGCGGCCCAGCCGGTCAGAGGCGTTGCGCATCGGCGGCATGAGGCGAGCCCAGCCCTGCTTGCGCGCGAGCTGTGAATACGCCTGCTCGTGCGGGCGCCACAGATCGGTGTGCGTGCCCAGCGACGTCACCTCCGCCGCCATGACACCCGACAGGCGCCAGGACCAATACTGCGGATACATCAGCAGGTGGGCAGCGCGCTGGAACAGCTCGGCGCGCTGTTGCTGCACGTGGAAGAGCTGCCGGCCGAGATTGAGGCCCTGCGGCAGATTCGGCGAGAACGTCAGCGAGTATGCGTCGCGCAGCGGCACATATTCCGCCGCCACTTCGTCGAAACAGGCGTCTTCATAGTCGGGCGCCGCCAGCACTTCGCCCGCGTGGTCCACGAGTACCGCCGCGGCGCCATGTGCGATCGGGACGATGGCCGCGACCCGCTCGCGCTCGGGTGCGCTGCGC
Source organism: Pseudomonadota bacterium (assembly GCA_043747875.1). GTDB lineage: Bacteria > Pseudomonadota > Gammaproteobacteria > Steroidobacterales > Steroidobacteraceae > CADEED01. The sequence goes on from JAYTOI010000078.1 coordinate 16,569, forward strand.
AGGCTGTCGAGCAACCACGCCTCGATCGCGACGATATCCAGCTCGCGGCCTGCGGGCCCGCGCACGACGTCGTTGGCGCGCCGCGCGCTCCAGACTTCCTGTCCGACCGTCGGGTCTACCAGCGCGATCTTCGCGTTCGTCTTGCCGACATCGATTGTCGCGATTAAAGAATTGGCCGCGATCAATGGATTCGAGCTCATTTACGGTGCACCAGCGCCGGCACCGCGACCACGAGAATCAACAGTACTCCGACGAAGATCGACATCACGATGCCTGGGATGTTCATGAGTCCGAGCCCGAATGTCACGAGACCGAACACCAACGCGGCCAGTACGACGCCGAGAATGCTGCCCTTGCCGCCCCATACGGAAATGCCACCGAGTATCACCATGCTGATGATTTCCAGCTCCCAGCCTTGCGCGATCGACGGGCGGGTCGAGCCCAGTCGCGAGGTCAGCAGCACGGCCGCCAATCCACTGAACAGTCCGGTGAGAGCGAACAACGCGAATCTATATTGGTTCACCGGCAACCCCGCGAATCGGCTCGCCGTGGGATTGGCGCCGATGGCGTACACGGCGCGGCCCCACCGCGTGCGGTGCAGGAACAGCGCAAACACCACGGCGAAGAACGCAAACAACGCGAGCTCGATCGAGACCGGCCCGAGCAGATAGCCCTGGCCAAACTGCGCGAACGAATCCGGATAGTCCTTGAGTACGCGGTCGCCGAGCATCGCGTATGCCGCGCCGCGGAACAGCGTCATGGTGCCGATCGTGGCGACGATCGACGGCACGCGTCCCAGCGTCACCAGCGCGCCATTGACTGCGCCGGCCGCGAGGCCCGTGCCGAGCCCGATGGCCATCAGTCCGGGCGTGCCGACACCCTGTGCCGCGCCGAGGCCCATCGCCACCGACGCGAGCGCGATGATGCCCGCGACCGAGATGTCGATCTCGCCGGCGATCACGAGCAACGCCAACGGCAGGGCGACCAGCGCGCGTTCGGTGAAATTGAACGTGGCTTCGGACAAGGTGTCGACGCTGAGGAAATACGGCGAGAGCGACGAGAACACGACGAACTCGAGCACCAGCACCACCGCCAGCATCGACTCCCAATGCAACGACTTGGGCAGCAGTCTGGCGAGCCTCATGCGCCGTGCGCCTCGAGGGTCGCGCGTTTGCTCTCGCGGCGGCGCGCCGACAGCAACACCGCAACGAGGATGACCGCGCCGTTGATGAACATCTGCCATAACGGCGAGATGCCGAGCCTCGGCAGGCTATTGGCGATGATGCCGATGAACAGGCAGCCCAGCACGACGCCGACCGCCGAGCCTACGCCGCCCGCAATGGCCACACCGCCGATGAGGCAGGCGGCGATGACCTGCAGCTCGACGCCCAGCGCAACGTCGGTGGACGCGACCGCGAAGCGCGCCACCCACAGATAGCCGCACACACCCGCGATGGCGCCACAGACGGTGAACGCCCAGAACTGCATGCGGCCCGAGTCGATGCCCGAATATGCCGCCGCTTGCTGGTTACCGCCGGCGGCGAACAGGTCGCGCGCCAGCCGCAGGTGGCGCAACGCGAGGACGAATGCTGCGGCCACGCCGAGCGCCAGCCAGGCGAGCAGCGTGAGCCCGAGGAAAGTATGCCGCGTGAATGCGACGAACTCAGGCGACATCTCGTGCTCGTTCACCCACGTGCCGTGCGACAGTAGATAGATGATGCCGCGGTACACGGACATCGTGCCCAGCGTCACGACGATGGGTGGCAGCCGCAGCTTCCACACCAGGACGCCATTGAACGCGCCGAGCAGCGCGCCGGCACCGAGCGACAACGCGAGTGCCACGGCTACCCCGGCACCCGGAAAGGCGCGATCGACTTGCGCGGCGAGCATGCCGCACAGCGCTAGATTCGCAGCTACGGACAGATCGATGCCGCGCACCAGTATTACGAGCATCTGGCCGAGCGCGAGCAGGATGAGGATCGCGGTGTCGTCGAACAACTCGGCGACGTTGCGCGCGCTCGCGAAACCGGGCACACGCCACGCCACCAGCCCGAACAGGGCGAGCGTCAACACTCCGAACGCCAGATCGCGGCGTGCGCCATCCGACCAGCGGCGCCTGAGGGTGGCGCTCATGCGTCGCTGGCCGCGCGCAACAGCGCTTCGCTGCTGGCCGTGGCGCGCGTGAACTCACCACGCAACTTTCCCCGCCGCATCACGAGCACGCGATCGGAAACGCCGAGAATCTCCGGCAGATCGGACGAGATCATGAGCACCGCATTGCCGGCGCGTGCGTACTCGGTCGTCACCGCGTGCACGGCGGCCTTGGCGCCGACGTCGATGCCCTTGGTAGGCTCATCGAGGATCAGCACGCCCGGCTTGCGCGCCAGCCACTTCGCGATGACGACTTTTTGCTGATTGCCACCCGACAGGCTGTGCACGCTCTGCTCCGGACCATGCGCCTTGATGGCGAGGGTCTCTATCCACTGTCGAGCCAGGGCGTCCTCGCGCGCGGCATGCGCCCAGCCCCGCGGCGCCAGCGTCGCGAGGTTCGGCAGCGCGATGTTCGCCGCCACCGAGAATGGCTGGATGCTGCCCTGCGACTGGCGATCCTCGGGCACCAGCGCGATGCCGCCCGCCGCGGCCCGCGGTGCCAGCGTGACGCTGCCTGAGTCCGCGCGGTTGATGCCGAACAGCACCTGCGCGAGCTCGGTGCGCCCGGCACCGACCAGCCCGTACAGTCCGACGATCTCACCCGCATGCAACGCGAACGAGACTTCGGCGAATTCGCCCGCGCGTCCCAGTCCAGCCACCTGCATCAGCAGCTCGCCGGGCACGGAAGCCGCGTGCGGGAAGAGCTGCGACACTTCGCGTCCCACCATGAGCCGGACCAGCTCGTCACGGTTTGCTTCCGCGAGCAGGCCCGCGCCCACCGCCGCCCCATCGCGAAACACGGCGTAGCGGTCGGCGAGCTCGAAGACCTCGTCGAACTTGTGGCTGATGAACAGCAACGCGACACCGGCGTCGCGCAATGCGCGAATCCTCCCGAACAATTCGACGCATTCGCGCTGCGACAGCGAGGCCGTGGGTTCGTCGAGGATCAGCACGCGCGATTCGTTGACGAGCGCACGCGCGATCTGCACCACGTGCTTCTGCGCGATGCTCAAACTACCGGCGGGCGTCGTGGCGTCGAAGTCCGCGTCGAGCTCGCGCAGCGCATCCGCGGCGCGTGCCTGCAGCTCGCGCCAGCGCACGATGCCGCGGCGCGCCGGCTGCGAGTTCACGAACAGGTTTTCCGCCACGCTGAGGTTGTCGAACACCAGGCATTCCTGATGCACGACGCCGATCCCCAGCGCACGCGCGTCATCCGGATTCGCGATGCGCACGGGGTTGCCGTCGACGCGGATCTCGCCGGCGTCGGGCTGGTGCACGCCCGACAGGATCTTCACCAGTGTGGATTTGCCGGCGCCGTTCTCGCCCAGCAACGCGGTCACCGAGCCGCGATGCAGCTCGAGGCTGGCGTTCTCGAGCGCGCGCGCGCCACCGAACGATTTTCGGATGCCGGCGAGCGACAGGAAGGGCGAAGGCACGGAATCGCGAGCCGCAGCCGTCAGAAGATCTTCGCGAAATCCGCCACGTTGTTGGCGTCGTAGATGAACGGCTTTGCCATGGCGCCGACGCCGTCGGCGCCGAAAGTGATGGGGCCCATGCGGCCGGCCAACACCGGCTGCTTCGCGTCACCGCCGCGCGCCAGAGCGACGGCGACTTGCGTGGCGCTGTAGCCGAGATCGATGGGGTTCCAGATCGCGAACTTCGGCACCACGCCTTTTTGTACGTAGCCGGCGAGCTCCGACGGCAACCCGAGTCCCGTCACCTTGATCTTGCCCGTGAGTCCCTGGTCTTCGACGGCGCGCGCCGTCGCGACGATGCCGACCGAGCTGATGCTGACGAGCACGACGAGATCCGGGTGCTGCTTGATCAACGCGACGGCCTCGCGATACGACTTGTCGGAGACGTCGTCACCGTACACCACGCTCACCATCTCCAGCCCTGGATGCTGCGGCAATGCCACGCGGATCTGCTCGAGCCAGGAATTCTGATTGGTGGACGTGGGAGTCGCGGACACCACGGCGAATTTGCCTTTCGCCTGCCCATCTAGCTGGGGAGCCAGCTCGGCCGTCAACGCGACCACGGTTTCGCCGATCAGCTCATCGGACGACGGCGCGAGATGCACCACGCGACCCGCAGGCGCCACCGCAGAGTCGTAAGACAACACTTTGATGCCGCGCTCCATTGCTCGCTTGAGCTGGGGCACGAGCGCATCGGGGTCATTCGCGGACACCACGATGGCATCGACGCGCTGCGCGATCAGCGACTTCAGTACTTCGATCTGGCCCTCCGCAGTTGGGGTGGTGGGCCCGGTGAAGATGACTTCGGCATCGAGCTCTTTCGCGGCTTCCTGCGCGCCTTTGTTCACGGCGTCGAAGAAGCCATTGCCCAGCGACTTGGCGACCACGCCGATACGCGTGCGCGCGGGCTTTCCCGGCTCGGCGTCTTTCTTGCCACATCCAGCCATCGCCACGACCGCGACCAGCAAGGCCGCCGCCAGCATTCTTCTCTTCACTGCAAACCCCCGGCCCGCCCTCAGGCGAGCTTCTTGATTTCGTCGTTCTCGGTCACCTTCGCGACGATGACCTTGATGCCCGCGGCCTGGAAGTCTTCGAGTTCCTCGGGCTTGGCGCCTTCGTCCGTGACGATGGTGTTGATGCGATCGAGACCCGCGACGATCATCGCCGACTTGCGCCGCAGCTTCGAGCTGTCGGCCATGACGATCACGTGCTCGCTGCGCTTCAAGAGTTTGGTCTGCGCCTGCACGATGAGCGGATCGGCCTCCATCATGCCGAAGCGGTTCAGCCCGTAGCAGCCGACGAACAGTTTGTTGCCCCAGAAGCTCTCGATGGTGTCGTTCTCGAACGGACTGAGCACGATGTTCTGCTCGCGGAAGATCGTGCCACCCGGCAACGTGATGCGATTGCGGCTGGTCGCGAACAGCTTCGCGGCGATCGGGAACGAGTTGGTGAGGATGTCGAGATCGGAGTCCTGCAGGAACTCCACCAGCGCGAACGTAGTAGTGCCGCCATTGATGATGATGCTTTCGCCCGGCTCGATGAGTTCCGCTGCGGCGCGCGCGATCGCACGCTTCTGGGGCACGCTCACGTCCTGACTCATCGCAAATGGCATTCCCACCAGATGCGGCTGGTGCCGCGGACGCACTGCTTCGGCGCCGCCGCGGATGCGCTTCACTTCGCCCCGCTCCGCGAGCGCGTTGATGTCGCGGCGAATCGTGGCCTCGGATGCGCCCAACAAGTCGAGCAGATCGCCGACACTCACAATCGAGCGTTCGTCGACGAGCTTCAAAATCAGGTTATGGCGTTCTTTTTCCAGCATTGCGGCACCCCGGATGGAAGCCGTGATCGATTATGAACGTGATTGATTGTATATGACGGCTTCGTGTGTTACACAGCCTTCCCGCTAAGAATAGCGAGCAGGACGCATACTCTAGCGCCTGCCGACCGGAGAATTTGGATGAGTGTGGTTCAGATCGCGCCCCAGGCCAGTCTGGAAATCGAAAACCGTTGGGACGATGCCCACGCATCCCGGCTTTCGCACGCCGAACTGCTGCTCTATCGCTCCAATCTGCTCGGCAGCGACAAGCGCATCACCAATTTCGGTGGCGGCAACACGTCAGCGAAGATAAAGGAGAAGGATCCGCTCACCGGTCAGGAAACCGACGTGCTGTGGGTCAAAGGCTCCGGCGGCGACCTCGGCACCATGAAGCTCGACGGCTTCTCCACTCTCTATATGGAGAAGTTTCTCGCGCTCGAGAAGTTCTATGGCGGCAAGGATCCGGACAGCGTGCTCGTGCCGCTGTACGCGCACTGCGCGTTCAACCTGAACCCGCGTGCCGCCAGCATCGACACACCGCTGCATGGGCTCATCTCCCGCGCGCACGTCGATCACATGCACCCGGACGCGCTGATCGCCATCGCGGCGTCCGCCGATTCGAAGAGGCTGACCGAGGAGATCTTTGGCGGCGAGATCGGCTGGGTGCCGTGGGTGCGTCCCGGCTATGAGCTCGGCCTGAAACTGCGCGAGCTCACGCAGCAGAATCCGAAGTTGAAAGGCGCGGTGCTCGAGGCACACGGCCTGTTCACCTGGGCCGATACGTCGAAGGCCTGCTACGAGAACACGCTCGACATCATCAACAAGGCGACGACGTGGTTAACGGAGCGCGCTCGCGGCAAGCGTCCCTTCGGCAGCGTGGTCGCGCCGCCGCTGACCATCGACCGGCGCCATGAAATCGCCGCCGGCATCATGCCGACCATCCGCGGCGCCATCTCGACCGCGCCGGAAGGCGTCGCGGCCATCATCAAGGTGGGCCACTTCGACGACAGCGAAACCGTGCTCGATTTCGTCGGCGGCGAGAAGCTCGCCGCGCTCGCCGCACTGGGTACGTCCTGCCCCGATCACTTCCTGCGCACCAAGATCTGGCCGCTCGTGCTGCCGTTCGATCCGGCGAAGGATTCCATCGCCGATCTCGCCGCGCGCGTGAAGCCGGCCATCGCGGCGTACCGCGAGAAATACGCGGGCTATTACGACCGTTGCAAGCGCCCCGACTCGCCGAAGATTCGCGACGCCAACCCAGTGGTCTACCTGGTGCCCGGCGTCGGCATGATCACTTTTGCGGCGGATAAAGCTACCGCACGGATCGCCGGCGAGTTCTACGTGAACGCCATCAACGTGATGCGCGGCGCCGCCAGCGTGTCCACCTACCGCGGCCTGCCCGAGCAGGAAGCGTTCGACATCGAATACTGGCTCCTCGAAGAAGCGAAGCTGCAGCGCATGCCCAAGCCGAAGGCACTGGCGGGACGCGTGGCGCTGATCACCGGCGGCGCCGGCGGCATCGGCCTCGCGACCGCGCGGCGCCTCATGGATGAAGGCGCGTGCGTCGTCATCTGCGACATCGACCGCGAAGCGCTCGTGGGCGCCGAAACCGAACTCAAGAAAAAGTACGGCCACGACGTCGTGGCCAGTTCCTGGGTGGACGTGACGCGCGAGGACGCGGTGGCCGCGGCCTTCCGCGACAGCTCGTGGAAATTCGGCGGCGTCGACATCTGCATATCGAATGCGGGCATCGCCTCCGCCGCGCCCGTCGAGGACACGACTCTCGCGCTCTGGCAACGGAACATGGACATACTGTCCACGGGCTACTTCCTGATCGCGCGCCAGGCATTCCAGCTGCTGAAACTGCAGGGCATCGGCGGTTCCATCGTATTCATCGGCTCGAAGAACGCGCTGGCCGCCTCACCAGGCGCCGCTGCCTACTGCACGGCCAAGGCGGCCGAACTGCATCTCGCCCGTTGCCTCGCGCTCGAGGGCGCGCCGCTCGGCATTCGCTGCAATGTCGTGAATCCTGATGCCGTGCTGCGCGGCTCGCGCATCTGGCAGGGCGAATGGGCCACGCAACGCGCCGCGCAGAACAAGACCAGCGTCGACAATCTCGAGACCGTGTACCGCGAACGCAGCCTGCTCAAGCGCAGCGTTTATCCGGAAGACGTCGCCGAGGCGGTGGCATTCTTCGCCTCGGAGCGTTCGGCCAAGTCGACCGGCAACATCGTGAACGTCGACGCCGGTAACGCGGGCGCGTTCACGCGCTAGCAGACCTCTCTATCTAGTTTCTTCACCAGTTTTCCCGGGGGACTCATGGCCTTCGCCGATCCGCGCGATGCGAGTTACATCGCGTCGGCCAACCAGCCGCATGCCGCCACGCTCGCCGGCGACTACGCGTACCTCGGTTCACAACTCGAGCGCCGCGGCATCAAGATCGACGAGGTCACGAAGGCCGTCGCGAACTTCAAGGTGGCGATCCCCTCCTGGGGCGTGGGCACCGGCGGCACGCGCTTCGGCCGCTTTCCTGGACTCGGCGAGCCGCGCAACGTGTTCGAGAAGCTCGAAGACTGTGCCGTCATCCACAGGCTGACTGGCGCGACGCCGACCGTGTCGCTGCACATTCCCTGGGACCGCACCGACGACTACCAGGGGCTGCGCGAGCGCGGCGCCGCACTCGGTCTCGGGTTCGACGCGATGAACTCGAACACGTTCCAGGATCAGCCTGGACAAAAGCTCTCGTACAAGTTCGGCAGCCTGACGCATACCGATCCCGCCGTGCGCGCCCAGGCCGTAGCGCACAACCTCGACTGCATCGCGGCAGGCAAGGCGCTCGGCTCGAAGGCGCTGACCGTCTGGATCGGGGACGGCGCGAACTTCCCCGGGCAGTCGCATCTCGGCCGTGCGTTCGTGCGCTATCTCGAATCCACCGAGGCTATCTACAAGGCGCTACCCGACGACTGGCGCATGTTCATCGAGCACAAGATGTACGAGCCGGCGTTCTACGCCACCGTCATCCAGGACTGGGGCAGCTCGCTGATGGCGGCGCAGACGCTCGGCCCCAAGGCTTTTTGTCTGGTGGACCTCGGCCACCACGCGCCGAACGTCAACATCGAGATGATCGTCGCTCGGCTGGTGCACGCGCAGCGTCTCGGCGGCTTCCACTTCAACGATTCGAAGTACGGCGACGACGATCTCGACGCCGGCGCCATCGAGCCGTTCCGCCTGTTCCTGGTGTTCAACGAGCTGGTGGAGGCGGAGCTGGCCAAGGCGCCTAACTTCCGCCCGGCGCACATGCTCGACCAGTCGCACAACGTCACGGACCCCATCGAAAGTCTCATGACGAGCGCGATCGAGCTGCAGCGTGCCTACGCCCAGGCGTTGATCGTAGAGCGGTCCGCACTGCACGAATACCGCATCGGCAACGACGTGCTGATGGCCGCGCAAACGCTGAAGCGCGGATTCACCACCGATGTCACGCCCATCCTGCAGCAGGCGCGCGTGCAGGGAGGCGCCGCGCTGGATCCGGTTGGCGCGTATCGCAAGAGTGGTTATCGCGCGCAATGCGCTGAAAATCGACCGGGCAAGCAAAGCCTCGGCGGTGGCATAGTGTAGTCAGGACTCGCGCCTCGCTCGCCTTCCATGATCCTCAACTCCATAGCCGATCTTCGCGACGAGGCGCGCCGTCGCGTGCCGCGCGCCATCTTCGAGTACGCCGATCGCGGCTCGTACGACGAACTCACGTTCAATCGCAATCTCACCGATCTGGCCGTGCTGCAATTCCGTCAACGCGTCATGGTCGACGTGTCCAAGCAGCGGCTCTCCACGACCATCATGGGCGAGCCATGGAGCATTCCCGTCGGCATCGGGCCTACCGGCCTAACCGGGCTGTTCCATGCCGATGGCGAAATGCTCGGCGCACGCGCCGCACAGGCGTACGGCGTGCCGTTCTGTCTGTCGACCATGTCCATCTGCTCCATCGAGGACGTGCGCGGCGCGGTCACCAACCCGTTCTGGTTCCAGCTCTATCTCATGCGCGATCGCGGCTTCAACCAGGAGCTCATGGACCGCGCGCTGGCGGCAAATTGCTCGGCCATCATGCTGACGGTGGATATGCCCGTGCAGGGGCTGCGACGCCGCGACCCCAAGAACGGGCTTTCGATTCCGCCCAAGCTCACGCTGCGCAACGCGTTCGAAGTCGCGATGCGTCCCACGTGGGCGCTGAAGGTGCTGACGGGCAAGCGCCGCACGTTCGGCAATCTCGAAGCGCGCATGAAAGGCACGGGCGGGTTGAAGACGCTTTCGGAGTGGATAGGGCAGCAATTCGATCCCACGGTCACGTGGAAAGACCTCGCGTGGGTGCGCGAACGCTGGCCGCGCAAGCTGATCGTCAAGGGCATTCTCGATTCCGAAGACGCACGGCTCGCCTGCGAAAGCGGCGTCGATGCCATCGTGGTTTCGAATCACGGCGGCCGTCAGCTCGACGGCGCACCCTCGACCATCTCGGCACTGCCCGGTGTTGCGCAGGCGGTGGCCGGCCGCTGCGACGTGTTGTTCGACGGCGGCGTGCGCTCGGGTCAGGACGTGCTCAGGGCACTGGCGCTGGGCGCGAAAGGCTGCCTCATCGGCAAGGCTTTTCTCTATGCGCTCGCGGCCCGCGGCGAAGCCGGCGTGACGCTGGCGCTCGACATCATGCGCAAGGAGCTTGCGGTCAGTCTTGCGCTCACGGGCGCCAACGATGTCGGCAAGGTGACGTCGGAGATCCTGATCAATCCGCCGCCGCAGCCGGCGAGCAAATAGTCCCCGGGAATTTGAAGTTGGAGCGCCGCCAGCGAAGGGGTGCCAGCGGCGCTCCGATGTCGAAAAGTGCACAGAGCGCGGACAAGGTGCACTTCTCGGACCCGGGCAAGTCCCGCATGTGATGCCGGACTCGTGTTCGATGAGCCAGTGTCTGCGTTCACAACCGATCAACACTGCGCAGAGACGGTCAACTCGGATCACTTTTTATCATGGAAACCCGCAAAACACGACAAAGATCGTATTTTGGTTTCACAGCGTGCAAAACCCGTCACTTGCGCTCTGTTATCGCTAACATCTGAAGCGCCATCCCCGCGCATTTTTGGTGGTCGGCGAAGAATTGCCTTGGCCGTCCTCGCCCGGTACGGTCGCTGCATGAAAACCTCCATCCGTCTGTCGCTGTCCCGCTCAATGATCGTCACTGGCCTGATCCTCGCCGGCTCGTTCGGCAACGTCGCCTCCGCCGCCGCGATCGACTGCAAGATGAAGTTCGCGATGAGCGGCTGGTCTGCGTTCTACAAGCGCGCCAGCGGCACGGGCACCATCACTTGCAACAACGGCCAATCGATTGCCGTGAAACTCGAGGCGCGTGGCGGCGGACTGACCGCCGGCAAATCGTCCATCGAGGATGGTGTCGGAGAATTCTCGGGCATCAAGAGCGTCGATGAGCTGTTCGGCTCGTACATCACCGCCGAAGCACACGCGGGCGCGGTGAAATCCTCCACGGCGCGCGTCATGACCAAGGGCGAGGTCTCGCTCGCCCTCAGCGGCACGGGTCGCGGCTGGGATCTCGGTGTCGCGTTCGGCAAGTTCACGATCAAACGCGGCTAGGTCCCGCTCCGAGTTCGTGGGCCAGCGGCTTCGGCTGGCGCGACTGGCCGAGGCAGGCGGTAAACTCGGCACCGAACAAGAAGATCTGCGCCGAATAGTACAGCCACAGCAGCAACGCAGCGAACGACGCCGCGGCGCCGTAGGCCGTGGGCTGCGTCGCGCGCCCCAGGTACAGGCCGATTGCCCAGCGTCCCAGATGGAACAGCACCGCGGTCGCGAATGCTCCGATGAGCACGGGACGCCACGCCAGGCGCCGCGCCGGTAGATAGCGGTACATCAGGGCGACCAGCCCCGTGCCGAGTCCGACCGACAGCAGGAAGTCCATCGAGGCAAACAGACTCACCCAGCCCTCGAAATGGCGCAGCGCGTAGCCGCGCAGCGACGCCAGCGCGGTGGTCAGCGTGAGCGACACGAGCAACAGGAAGCCGATCGCGAGGATGAAGCCGAACGACACGAGGCGCGCCCGCAAGAACGCGCGCACGCCGCGCGGCAGAGAATCGCGCCCGCCCCAGATCTGCTGCAGGGCGCTCTCCAGCGCCGCGAACACCGTGCTCGCGCCCACCAGCAGCATGACGACGCTCACGATGGTGGCCCACATGCCCTCTTCCGATTGCGCGCTCTGCATGGCCTGCATGATGAGCTCGGCGCTCTGGCTGCCGAACAGCATGGTGACCTGCGAGTGTAGATAGAAATGCGCGATCTCGCCGCCGACGATCCAGCTCGCGATGGTAACGATGATTATGAGCAGCGGTGCGAGCGAGAACGCGCAGTAGAACGCGAGCGCGGCGGCAATGCTCGACGCCTGGTCTTCGAGCCAGTTTTCGGTCGTGCCGCGCAGGATGCGCCACAGAGAGCGTCGGGCCTTCACGTGCGAAATTCTGCACCAGCGGACGGCCTAACAAACTGCCGCGGGTGTCGGCACCGTTCCGGGCTGTGTGCAAGTGTCCGCCTACAGCACCGCGGGGCGCCCCAGGGAGGCGGGTCAGGGAGGCGGGTCAGGGAGGCGAGTCGCGCCAGGCGGCGCTGCGAATCAGGCGCAGGTCGGCGTCGCCGGAACGGACCATCAACAACGCCGCGGTGTCGGTGGCGTTCGCGAGTCGCAGCGCGTCATCGGGCGCCATGGCCATGAACACGGTGGCCAGCGCATCTGCCCGCATGCAGTCTGCGCCCAGCGCGGTGGCGGACACCGCGGCGTGGCTGACGGGGCGTCCGCTGCGCGGATCGATGATGTGCGAGAAATGCCGCCCGCCGGATTCGAAGTAGCGACGATAGTCTCCGGCGGTCGCGATCGAGGCATCGCGCAGCGTGACGACCGCGGGCACGATGCGCGCCGCGCCGGCAGGGTCGTCGGCGCCGGGCCGCTCCACCGCGACGCGCCACGGCGCCCCCCACGCGTTGTGGCCGCGCGCACGCAGCTTGCCCGACAGGTCGATGAGATAGTTAGACACTCCCTGCGAGTCGAGATAGCCGGCGACGCGGTCGACGCCGCGCCCCTTGCCGAGCGAAGACAGATCGATGCGGACGCCGGGCGCTTTGCGGGCCCGGCCGCGCGCCACATCCACCTCCACCTTGCGCCAGCCGACGCGCGCGCGCGCGGCGTCGATCTGTGCCGCGTCGGGCTCGGCGCTGCGCGCTGGGTCGGGACCGAAGCCCCACAGATTGACGAGCGGGCCGACGGTCACGTCGTAGGCCCCGCCGCTGGCCTCGGCGAGGCTCAGTGCATAAGCGAGCACCGCGGCAAGCTCCGGATCGACCTCCACCCACTCGCCGCGATCGTCGGCGTTGAAGCGGCTGAGCGCCGAATCCGCGCGATAGGTCGACAGCGCCTGGTTCACGGTCTCGAACCGCGCCTGCGCGCCGCGTTGCAGCTCCGCCGCGGGCCGTGGCAGCGGCGCGGCGATCTTCACCGTCCACGCGCTGCCCATGGTGGTGCCTTCGAGCAGCGTCACGCGCGGCGTAGCGCAGCCGGCGAGCAGCGCGCCCGCCAGCAGCGCCATGGCGAGCTGCCGGTTCAATCTACTGCGGCAGGACTTCGAACGTGGCGTTGTACGACGCGCGGCGCTTCTTCACGTTCGCCACCGTTGCGTTCTCGTCCTCGATGCCGGCGTCGAGCCAGTACATGCCGGCCGCGGGCCAGGTGACCGTGACGAGGCCATCCTGGTCGGTCTTGAGCCGCATCTCCCCGAGCGAATCGCGGTAACGCGTGCCGCCTGGCACGATCTCCACCTCGAGGCCGGCCGCCGGCTTGCCGTCGAGCAGGAAACGCAGCTTCGCGACTTCACCGACATACAGATCGTTCGGGTGCCTCTCGGGTACGAGTTCGAGACCCTTGCCGGCGGATTTGAGCGCCGACGGAGCGCCGACCGTCACGAACGTCTCCACGCGCCGCTGCATCTGCTCGACCTCGAGCTGCGCGGCGTTCGCGGGAAGGTTGGTTGCCATCTCGGCGGGCGTACCGCGCCAGCGCTTGGGCTTGCCGTCTTCTTCCCAGCGCGCCATGACCATGTCGTCGGCCACGGCGATGCGATAGGTGCCCGGCTGGCGCAGCTCCAGATCGAAGCTCGAGCGCGTCTTGCCCTTGGCGATGTTCTGCGCCGCGACCGGCGCACCGTCGGGCCCCGTGACCACGAGCGCATCGATGTTCATCGCGCCCTGGTTGAACGAGAACAGGTCGTCCGCCATCGCGCCGTCGACCGCGACCCAGCCGCCGTTGCGCGCCACGATCGTCTGTCCCGGCAGCAACCAGGCGCGCGCCGCATGCGCAGTGGGGAGCATCGCCGCCAGCAGCAATGCGAACAGTGAGGTTTTCATGAGTCCTCCTAACAATCAGGGATTGAGCGTCAGCGCGACCGCGCCGAGCTCCGTCTTGCCGCTCGCGGATTCGCGCCTGGCGGCCTTGATGGGCCAGGCGAACGGAATGCGCACCGCCTCACGGCCACCGACTTCGCGCACCGCCTCGACGACCAGCTCGTAATGGCCGGGCTTGAGCGCCTTCAGCGGCTCCTGCGCGGCGTCGAACTTCAGGATGTGCTGACCCACGGGGCGGGTCGCGCCCGTGAGGCCGTCCACCGGCACCTTGAGGTCGCGGCCACCGCGACGCCACCACTGGCGCAGGTCCGGCAACCATTTCGTGTGATCGCCGCGGGTCTGGTACCAGACGGCGAGATTGGCGGCGATGGCCTGGTCGGCGCCCTCGATCCAGACGGCGACGTAGGGCCGGTGGTACTCGGCCACGGGCAACTGCGGGATCTCGACGTTGAGGCTCATCTCGGCCGCGGACGCGCCACCCGCGCACATCAGCAGCCCGAAAAACCACGCGCGATTGAGCTTTCGAATCATTGCTGGGACTCCAACTGAACTGTGTTTCAACTAACTACTTCAATGAGCAAGGAAGATCATGACGCCGAACAGCAGCACGACACCGCCGCTCAGCAGCGGCCAGGTCGAGCGCCGCTGGCGCGCCTGCACGATCAGCAGCACGAGGCCGGTGATGGCGAAGAACAGGCACGCGGCCGCGACGACGTCGATGAACACGACCCACGTGATGCCAGTGTTGCGGCCCTTGTGCAGGTCGTTGAAATACGCGACCCAGCCGCGATCGGTGGACTCGGCTTTCGTCGCCCCGGTGGCGCGGTCGATGGACACCCACGCGTCGCGTCCGGGCCGTGGCGCGGATAGATAGAGCTCCTGGTCAGACCACTCGGCCGTCGCGCGCGCCGCGCGCACGCCGAACTCCTTCTCGATCCACGCCGCGAGCGCATCGGGCACGGCCTCGGGCGTGCGCGCGCCGGACGCCAGCATGGCGCGCAAGGCATCCGGCAGCTGCACCTCCCGGCTGGTCACCACGGGCTGCGCGCCGATGGCCCCGGCGTGATTCAGCGTGATGCCGGTGATGGTGAACAGCAGCAACGCCGCGAGGCACACGGCGGCACTGATCCAGTGCCAGAGATGCATCGTGCGATACACCCGCATTCGGCGGCGCGAATTCATCGCGCGCCCATGACCACAGCACCTTGGGCCGCGCGGCGGCGCGGCACCGGGAGCGGCGCTGAATGACTCGACATATTCACGATCCGGGGTCCAATGCGGAACGCGAACGCTACATGAGAAGAATTCTTATTTGCAACTCGAGTTGTGGAGCTGGCATGCAAACATCAGGTTCGGATGCCCCACTGAAAGGGGTCACCGCCGTCGAGCCGCAACGTGCTCTCCGCGGTGACGTGCGCCGTGCCCGTGATGAGGGGCGCAATTTGTCCCTTGGCGCGGTCGAGCCAGTGGTATTGGGCGCGGAATGCGCTGCCAATGATGCTCTCCTGCGTCCAGGTCTCGCCCTCGGCGAGTTCGCCGTCGGCGGCCAGGCAGGCGAGCTTGGCACTGGTGCCGGTGCCACAGGGGGAGCGGTCGTACGCCTTGCCGGGACACAACACAAAGTTGCGCGAATCGGCGCGCGGCGAATCGGTGAACAACCCGACGTGGTCCACTTCGTGATAGCCCTGCGCGTTGATCGTCTGGCGGATGCGCCACGTGAGATCGGTGAGGGCCTCGACGTCGCGCAGGTCGAGCATGCGATCGTGACGAACCAGGAAGAACCAGTTACCGCCCCACGCGACGTCGCCGGTCACGCGCCCGACGCTGGGCACTTCGAACGAAACCTGCTTCGCGCGGCGGTAGCTCATGACATTGGCGACGCTCACGGATCCGTCCGCATGCAACTCGGCTTCCATCGGTCCGACCGTCGTGTCGATGCGAACCACGCCCGGCGCGAGCTGCCCCGTCTGCGCGAGCGAGGCGACGAGCCCGATGGTGCCGTGCCCGCACATGCCGAGATAGCCGACGTTGTTGAAGAAGATTACGCCGAGCTGGCAATCGGCTCGCTGCGGACTGCACAGCAGCGCGCCCACCATGACGTCCGAGCCGCGCGGCTCGTTGACGATCGCCGATCGATACTGGTCGAATTGTTCTCGAAACACGTTGGCGCGTTCGGCCAGCGAGCCCGCACCGAGATCCGGTCCGCCGTCGAGCACCAGGCGCGTGGGCTCGCCGCCCGTGTGCGAATCGATGACGCGTATGAATTTCACCGGGGTTCCTGTGCGAGTGGGAGCTGCTATACGGTAGTCGAATGCATTCACAGCACGCCATCGCGGTGATCGGCGCCGGCGTCATCGGCAGCGCCGTCGCGTATGCGCTGGCGCGCGAAGGCTGGCGCGTGCTGCTCGTGGATCGCGCCGATCCGGGAATCGCGGGCGCGAGCTTCGGCAACGCGGGGCACATCGCGGCCGAGCTGCTCGAGCCGCTGCCGTCGCGCGCGCTGCTGCTCGGCTTCTGGCGCGAGCTCACCGCATTCGGCGGGCCGCTGGAGATACCGCCGCGCCGTGTGGCCGCATTCCTGCCGTGGGCCGCGCGATTTTCCGTCGCCGCATTCCGGCGCACGCGACACACGCGCTTCCTTGCGCCGCTGGTGCGCGAGTCCGTGACGGCGCTCGATCGGTTGCTCGGCGACATGCGGCGCCGCGATCTGCTGAGACGCAACGGTCATTACGAAGTGTGGCTGGGCGCGAAGGCCGACGCAGGTGCCTCCGTACAAACAGACACGATGCGCCGTCTCGAAGTGCGCACCGAACCCGCGCCTTCCGAACTGCTGGCCGCGGTACGCCGGACCGCGGGCTCCGCGCACGCAGCCGGGCTGTGGTTCCCCGGCTGCGCGCACGTCGTCGATCCGCTGGAAGTGGTACGCGCGTTCGCCGCGGCGGCCGCAGGCTGCGGCGCAGCGATCGTGCGGCGCGAAGTGCGCGCACTGCGGCGCGTCGGTGACGCGTTCGCCATCGACACAGACGCGGAAACGCTCGCCGCCGACGCGGTGGTCGTGTGCGCCGGCGCGTGGTCGGCGCGGCTGCTCACACCCCTGCTTGCAAAGAAATGGGGTGCGAGCGTGCCGCTCGAGTCCGTGCGCGGGTACCACGTCGAAATGCCGGGGCAGGCGCCGCTCATCGACGCTCCGGTGCTCTATGCCGACCGCAGCATCCTGGTCACTCCGATGACGGGACGGCTGCGCGCCTCGAGCTTCATGGAGTTCCGTCCGCCTGATGCGCCGGCGGACGTGTCCAAATACGCGCGCCTGCGGGCCGCTCTCGGAACGCTGGGCTACGCC
Organism: Pseudomonadota bacterium; assembly: GCA_043747875.1. Classification (GTDB taxonomy): domain Bacteria; phylum Pseudomonadota; class Gammaproteobacteria; order Steroidobacterales; family Steroidobacteraceae; genus CADEED01. The sequence goes on from JAYTOI010000078.1 coordinate 33,790, forward strand.
GTCGACGCCGCGGCGCCCGCCTGGGTCGGGCCGCGCTCGGTGCTGCCGGACTATCTGCCCGCCATCGGGCGGCTGTCCGCCGCGCCCAACTTGTACTACGCGTTCGGGCATCAGCACATCGGTCTCACGCTGGCGGCGATCACGGCGGAGTGCATGGCCGCGCTGGTCGCGGGCCGTACGCCGTCCGTGGATCTCGCGCCGTTCGCCATCGAGCGCTTCGGTAGTTAGGCCGGGGGCGCGCCGCCGGCCGGCTTCGACGCCGCGCGCAGCATCGTGACCGCGGCGTACACCACCACCACGACCACCAGCCAGCGCAGCCATATAGTCGGCAGCTCCTTCACGACGAAGGCGGCGATGAGCACGCCCGGAATGCCGCCGAGCCCGAGCGCGGCGCGCAAGTCGTAGCGTTGCGCGGTGATGAACCGCAGGCCGGCGACCGACATGAGAAATGCGCACGAGCCCATCATGATGGGAAATGCGGCCAGAGGATTCATGCCGAGCAGGCTGACGAGGATCAGACAAGGCGCGTACAAGCCCACGCCCAGCGTCATCAATGCGCCGAGCAGAAAATTCACGCCGATCCCGATCGCGAGCAACACGCCGCCGAGCTTCAGCGCATCGCCGCCGCCAGGGATGAGCGCCAGATTCTTGGCCACGAACAACGCGGCCGCTACCAGCAGCGCCACGCCCATGCCGACCTGGATCACGCGGCGCGGCAGACGCGCGACCGTGCCGGCGCCCAGCCAGGCGCCGAGCATCGAGGCCGCGATCATCGTGACGAGCGTCGTCGGATCGATGCCGACGGCGGCGATGAAGATGAGCGCCTGAGTCACCGTGGGCAACGCATGGCCGGCATTCAAAGTGCCCGGGATGCGCTCGTCGTCCACCATGCGGAACAGCTTGAAAACCGAAGTCGTGGGGGCGAATGAGCCCACGCCGAGGGTGTCGAAGAAGTTGGTGACGAAGCCGAGCGCGGCCTGGGAAGCGGCCGGCGCGGCTTTCGCCGCACGCACCCGCCGTCGTTCGAGCAGGTACCAACGCGCCACGTAGAAGAGACTCAGCGCAATCAATGCGCCGAGCAAAACTCTCACGGCATCGTTCATCCGGATCTGCGCCGGCCGACTGCGATTCGCGCCTGGATAAGGATACGGGGCGGCCCCAGGTCGCCGCCCCGCATCCTTCGTGTGCCCCATAGACTGCAACGCACACGATTCGGACCTCGTCCCCCGTCAGTGGCAAAGAATATATAGTATTTCATATTTTTCGAACCATGGATTCTGGGCTCGGAAGTCCCCCTACGCGCGGTAGCGGGGCGATGCTGCATAATTTCGCGGCGCGAACCTTTCCGCGCGGCATGGGAACGCAGATGGCAAGGACGATCGGAGTGGAGCGAAGATCGCTCTCCGCGCAAGTGGCCGACACGCTGCGCGAGCTCATCATCTCGAACACGTACACGCAGGGGCATCAGTTGCGCCAGGAGGAAGTGGCGAAACGGCTCGGCGTCAGCCACATCCCCGTGCGCGCGGCGTTCCAGCAACTCGAGTCCGAGGGCCTGGTCACGAATGTGCCGTACAAGGGCGCCGTGGTGACGAGGCTGTCATCGACCGAGATCGAGGAATACTTCGACATCCGCGCGACCCTCGAGGTGGACCTGCTGCGCCGCTCGATCGTCAACATTACGCCCGAGGCCATCGTCCGGGCGCGCAAGATCGTCGAGCGCATGGACAGTTCACCGCCTGCGCGCTGGGGCGAACTCAACTGGAAGTTGCACGAGGAGCTGTACTCCGCGGCCAGTCGGCCCATCACACTCGACTTCGTGCGCAAGATCCACGACAACCTCGACCGCTATGTGCGCATCCAGCTGTCGCTGACCGAGGCCAACCGCCACCGGGCGCACCAGGAGCACATCAAGTTGATCGAGCTCTGCGAGTCGCGCGACCAGGCCAAGGCTCTCAAGCTCCTGCAGGCGCACATCTACGGCGTGCGCGACGACCTGTTGAACCACCTCACGCAGCACCCCGCCGAATAGTCACGCGCTGCGCGCGACCGCCCGACCCAGCCGGTTCTGAGCTAACTACTTGACCGTGCCGGTGACGGCGGGCTCCAGGTATACAGGCGCCGCACCTTTCACACCATGCATCCGGGAGAGAACATGAAGAACCTGTCTAACAAACTGCTATGGGCCGCATTGCTCGCAGGCGCGACTGCCGCGCACGCCGACGTCACCGTGACCTCGACCACCGCCGGCAAGGCATCCTTCATCAACCTCGGTGGCACCACCACGAATTTCATCAAAGGCAACCGGATGCGCGCCGACTCCGTGATGGGCGGACGCACGGATGCGCTCATCATCGACATCGACGGCAAGCGGTTCGTGAACATCGACGACAGGAAGAAGAGCGCGACGGTGACGCCGCTGGCCTCCATAGCCGACGAACTCGGCAAAGTGGGCGTCGGCGGGATGCAGGCCTCACTCACGAAGACCAGCCGGGTCGAGAAGGTCGCAGGCTACTCGTGCACGGTGCACGACATCAGTGTCTCCGTGCCGTTCAGTCCCACCGGCAAGATGGGCGAAGGCATGGACACGACCATGTTGTTGTCGGGCACGGTGTGCCTGTCCACCACTGCTCCGGGACTTGCCGACTACCAGAAGTTCTATCGCGCCTCGGCCGACTCGGGCTTCATCTTCGGCGATCCGCGCACGGCGAAATCCCCGACCGGCGCCGCGCAGGCGAAGGCATACGCCGAGCTGACCCGCAAGATGGCGGCGGCCGGCATGGCGCTCGAGAGCCACGTGACGATCACGGCCAAAGGCGACAACCCGATTGCCGGCATGATGGCGAAGCTCGCGGCCAGCAACATCAGCACGACGGTCACTCAGATCGTGGTCGGCGATCTGCCGGCGGACAGGTTCGACGTGCCCGCGGGCTACAAGGTGAAGACCAAGTAGTTAGGGAACCGGCGCGGGCTCTAACGATTGCGACCGGCGCGCTGCGCCTCGCGCACCAGCTGCACGAACTCCGCGCGATAGCCAAGCGGGTCCTCGCCGCGCGCCGCCTCGGCCTGCCGCACGACGTCGTCGTACGTGAGACTGCCGGTGTAACGCCCGCCGCGCAGCAGCTGCGCGAAGCCCGCCACCGCCGTCGAGAACTCCAGGTCGCGGCGCAGCGTATCGGTGAGCCGCAGCGGCGCGATCTCGATCGGCTGCTCGATGACGCGTGAACGGAAGCCGCCGGGTAGTTTGTAGCGGATCTTGAGATAGCCGTATTCGTGCGCGCCGTGGCCCGGCCGCGCTGAGACAGGCGGCGCATAGCGGCCCTCGTCGGGCGCTGTCTGTGCGCTCGCCGGCGTGATCTCGTAGATCGCGGTCGCGGTGTGACCCGAGCCGACATCGCCGGCGTTTACGTTGTCGTCGTTGAACCCGCCGCCTTTCAGCTCGCGCGCCTCGTAACCGACCAGGCGCCATTCGGCGACCGTCGCCGGATTGAATTCCACCTGGATGCGCACGTCCTTCGCGATCGTGAACAAAGTACCCGTGGCCTGCTCCACCAGCACCCTGCGCGCGTCCTGCACGTCTTCGACGTTCGCGGCGACGCCGTTGCCCTGCTGCGCGAGCGCCAGCGCGCGCTCGTCGCGATATTCTCCCATGCCGAAGCCGAGAATCGACAGGAAGATGCCCTGCTCGCGCTCACGCTCGACCAGCTTCCGCAGCGTCAGTGCGCCGCCGATGCCGGCGTTGAAATCATTGTCGGTGCACAGCAGGACGCGGTTGATTCCGTTGGGCAGGAAATTCTTCGCGGCAACGTCGTAGGCGAGCTTGATGCCCGACGTGCCGGGCGCCGCGGTGGCGATGGGCTGCAAATTCTCGAGCGCCTGCCAGATCTTCTGCCGCTCGCTCACGGGCGTCGGCTCCAGCACCACGCCGGTAGTCGAAGAGTAAACGACAATTGCCACGGTGTCGGTAGCCTTGAGGCTCGACAGCATCAGCCGCATCGACTCCTTCACGAGCGGCAGCCGCTCGACGTCGTCCATCGAATCGCTGATGTCGACGAGCATGACGACATTCGCGTCCGGCCGTCGTTGCGCCTCGAGCTGAAATCCTTTGATGCCGATGTGCACCAGCTTCTTGCCACGGTCCCACGGTGAATCGCTGACGATGACCGTCGGCTTGAACGGCTGCTCGCGCGACTCCGGCAGGGGCCACGAGTAGTCGAAGTAGTTGATGAGCTCTTCGATGCGCACGGATTCCTTGGGCGGTAACACGCCGGAATTCAGCCGGGTGCGCACCGCTCGGTAGGAGGTCGTGTCGACGTCGACCGAGAAGCTGGACACCCGGGCGTCCGCCGTGCGCCGCACCGGGTTCGTGTCGGTGAAATTGCTGAGCGATCGAGTGACGCTGACCGCCGGCCGGCGCCGCAACGATTCGGCGACATTCGTATCCGGCAGTTCGCCGAGATCCTCGGAGCGGATGGCGTCGACGACATCCGCCTCGCGCTTCGCCTCCTGGGCGCTGCCGCCCACGCCGAGGTTCGCAGACGCGCCCGATGCTTCGGGGGCGCTGGGCGCGTTCGCGCGGAAGCGCGCGACGACCGCGGGATCGCTGCTTTTCTCCACCTGTGCGTGCGCGACGTCACCACGCTGGTGCGCATCGGCCGCGGATTGCGGCGCCGTGGCCGATGCGGGCCCGCGGGGCTCGGCGTCGATGCCGAGCGGGGCGGCCATGCGTGCAAGCGGCATCGCGACGTCCTGCGCGGAGAGGCCGCCGTGGGGCGCTGCCGCCACGACGTCCTCCTGGACGGATCTCTCGTTGGCAATGTTCGGCGCCGACGCGGGCGCGGGTCTCGGTATCGCGCGGCTCTGCCGCGAATCCTCCAACGACGGGATCGCCTGCCGTCCCGTGACCATCGGCCAGATAGACATCAGGCCGAACACCGCGACGAACACGCTCGCGACGCCGCCTAACAAGGCGGCGCGCGGTCGCCAGCCGGGGCGTGTGGCGCCCGCCTCTCGGCCCATCAACCACGCCGCGAGCCGCTCGAAGAAACCCGCGCGCCGCGGCCCGATCGACTCGTTCGCGGCCGTCTGCACGCGTTCGAACTCGGCCAGCGCCGCATCCTTGGCGCGCGCGCGCGCGCGCGGATTGGGCGCGGGCGCCGCGATCCGCTGCAGCTTTTCCTCGAACTCCTGTCCTCTCGTTGGTTCTTTCATAGGACCCCGCTCTTCCGGCCCTCGTGTTTCGACATCTGTCTGCGAATCACGTGCAGGCGCCAGGAGACGGTCGACTCCGACACTCCGAGAATTTCGCCCGCTTCGGCGTGACTCAGCCCTTCCGCGTGCACCAGCAAAGCCGCTTCCTTCATGCCCTCGCCGAGCTCGTCGAGCTGCTCGAGCACCTGCAGTAGATAGATGCGATCCTCGGCGCGCGACCCCCCGCCCTCGGGCTCGAGCTCCGAGAGCTCGTCGTGGTCATGGCGCTTTTGCGATCGCTGCCAGTCCTGTGCGCAGTTGATGACCAGCTTGTACAGCCAGCTCGTGAACGCCGATTGATAGCGGAACTGTTTGATTCCGGTGGCGAGCTTCATGCAGGCGAGCTGCGCGATGTCCTCGGCGTTGGCCGCGTGGCCGCACCACTTCCACGCGAAGCGATAGATGGTGTCGTAGTACAGATCCAATAGCCGCGCGAAGGCGGCTGCATCCCCGCCCTGCGCGCGACTGATCAGAGTCTGGTCATCCATCCGTTTGAGCGCCTCTCCAGCGTTAGACGGGATGTTCTCGCGAATCCTTGGAAACGCCTAACTCGTTGAAAAACCGGGCAGGCTCGGAAGTTTGGACGGAGCGCCCGGTACCTCGCGCACCAGGCGCGGCACCAGGTAGCCGGACAGGCGCGCGGACAGTTCGGCGATGAGCGCCTGCGCCTGGCGCTCATCGACGTCGAAGTGCGCGGTGCCACGCACCCGATCCGGCAGGTGCAGGTAGTAAGGCAGAACGCCGGCGTCCATGAGCGCGCAGGACAGCCGCGCCAACGTCGCGACGTCGTCGTTCACGCCATGCAGCAGCACGGACTGGTTGAGCAGCGTGACGCCGGCCGCGCGCAGCTTCGTGCAGGCGGCGCGCACGTCGTCGTCGATCTCGTTCGGATGGTTGGCGTGCAGCACGAAGATCAGCGGCCGGCGCACGCCACGCGCCCAATCGACCAGCGCGGCGTCGACGCGCGACGGCAGCACGATGGGCTGGCGCGTGTGTACGCGGATGCGGCGTATGTGCGGGATGGCACTCAACGCGTCCGTGATCTGCGCGAGCCGCGCATCGCTCAGCGACAGCGGATCGCCGCCGCTGAGGATCACCTCTTCGACGCTGGCATCCGCGGCAATCGCCGCGAGCGCGGCGTGGAAACGCGGCGCGGCTGCGGTATCCGCGCCCGGCGCCTGCTCCGCGTATGGAAATTCGCGGCGGAAGCAATAGCGGCAGTGGATCGCGCAGGCCTGAGTCGTGACCAGCAAGGCGCGGCCGGCGTACTTCTGCAGCAAGTTGGGCGCGCGCAGCGCTGCGCGCTCGTGCAACGGGTCGGCCTCGTACCCCGCCGCGTCCCTGAGCTCCTCGGCGCGCGGCAACACCTGGCGCAGCAGCGGATCGTTGGCGTCACCGTGACGCATGCGCGCCAGGTAGCTAGGCGTCACGCGCAGGGCGAACAGGCCGTCCGCAGCCCGCGCGCCCGCGAGCAGCGAGTTGGGCAGGCCGAGCGTCGCGAGCAGCGTCTCCGGCTTCGTGATGGCGCGCGAAAGCTCCCGTTGCCAGGTGGTCTGCGTCATGCTGCGGAGCTACTCGAGCGGCTTGATCTGGATGTTGCGGAACCAGACTGGCTGGCTTTCCGCCTGCAGCGCGATGTGGCCAAACGCCAACTGCAGCGGCGCACCGGCGGCGAGCAGGCTCTGGGCGCTCTCTTCCTTCGGATCGAGCTGCGGATGCTGGTAGCGCAGCACCTCGACGCCGTTGATTCGGTGGATCACTTCGTCGTTGCCGCGCACTTCCACCTCGACTTTCACCCATTCGTCGACTGGATAGAGCTTCGAGCTCGAATCGATGATGTGGTCCGTGAGGAGTTTGCCCTTCATCTCGAGGTTGGTGCCGGGCGTGCACACGTTGCCGGTCTGACGGCCCGCGGTGGCGCCGGCCGCCAGGAACTGCACTTCCATGCTCGCCGGCCACGCCTGCTCGACCGTCATCGTGAGCGGCGACTGCGAGTGGATCATCACGCCGCTGTTGAGCTTGGCCCACGGCGGAGAATCCGCGACCGCCTGTCCCGCGATCTTGTACTCGAGCCGCAGGATGTAGCGCGAGTACGGCTGGTTCGAATACAGATGGCCGAACTGCCCGTCGAACTTGCCGTATTGGTCGTAGGCCACCTTGATGACCCCGTCCTCGACGCGGAATGTGTTGGCATAGTTCTCGTTGAGCGCGTGCTTGGCGATCTTGATGGTCCAGCCGTCGAGATTTTTCCCGTTGAACAGCGCGTGCCACTCGCCCGGCTTCGGCGCGGTCTGCGTGAGTGCCGGATTCACCGGCTGCGCACACGCGTCGAAGGCCCCGCACGCGCATGCCGCGGCCACCATCCAGGCACCGAATTTCATGAGAATTCCCCCATTCGAAGAAGACGAAATTCTAGCATCTATCCGCGATTTCCCCGGGCGCGCTCGCCCGAGCGCGCCAGGTCTTCTCGATCATCATGTCGTCTCGATTCGGGTACCCACGAACGGGAGCGTGCGACGAACGTTCGTCGCGGACGCACGCACGGCCCGACAGATAGTCAAATTGCCGATGGCAGTGAGCCGGCTGATCACGATAGCGGTACCAGCGATTCACGTACGCATGCTCATCGATGTACGACGCGCGGTCGCACGTCGCCGACAACACGCAGCGCCAGATTCGACGCGCGTTCAAAAAACACGACGACGCAAGCATTTGCGCTGCAGCGTTCCTGCAGACAACACGCGAGCCAAGGCGGACAAGGCGTGGGTCAGCAGGGACACGATCCGAGCCAAATGCATGGCCATTCACTTTTCCGGTGGACAGCGCTGTCATTAGGCGTAATTTATGGGGCGTTTCACAGGGGGATCTCGTTTGACAACGCTGGTCACCGCGCATGCGGCGGCCTCGTGATCCATGGAGTGAGTCATACGGTGCAGGGAGCGCACGCTTTGCCAAAAGCGCTCGTGCGCGCGCCGCGCAGTCGTCTAACTACTCCGGGATGTCGGCGGGACATCGGCAATATTGTTGCTAGGAGGAGAACTGACTATGTTTCGTTCATCGCTAAAGTGGAAATGGGCGCTCGCTGCGCTCGTAGCCACTCTCGGCGGCACCAGCGCGTACGCGCAGAACGCCGCCTGCCAAGTCAATTACACACAAGCCTGGAGCAACGGCAACGTCGCTCACGGCGCGAACGTCGAGATCCGGAATCTCGGCCCGGCCATCAACGGCTGGACTCTCACGTTCAATTTCGCCGGCGGACAGACGTTGCAGAACGGCTGGCCGGTGGCGGTCACGCAGTCGGGCACCACGCTGACGGCCCAGAGCACAGCGCCCTGGAATGCGAACATTGCGACCAACGGATCGTTCACGGTGGGCATGAACCTGAACGGCCCGTTCAACCCCGCGCCCAGCAGCTTCAGCCTGAACGGCGTGGTCTGCGGCGGCGGCGGCGGCCAGAACACGGGGCCGACGATCTCGATCTCGGCACCGGCCAACAACAGCACGATTAACGCGGCAAGCTTTGCGTTCTCGGCGACGGCTGCTGACACGAACACCGGCGGCGCAATTCAGCGCGTCGAGTTTCGCGTCAATGGCGCACTCGTTGCGACCGACACGGCGGCGCCGTATACGACGACGGTCACCACGACGACTCTTCTCGTGGGCGCCAACACACTGCAAGCGACCGCATTCGACAACGGCGTTCCGGCGCCGGTGATCAGCGCGAGTGCTTCAGTGACGGTCACTCGGCCGGCTGTCAATGGTGGCAACACGCCGCCAACGGTTTCGGTGACGGCACCGACCGCGGGTCAGGTCTTCCCGACCGGCACGACGACGGTGACGTTGTCGGCAACCGCCGCGGACACGAACACCGGTGGCGGCGTCGCCAACGTGCAGTTCCTGATCGACGGTGTCCCCGTCGGCGCGGCGGACATTGCCGCGCCCTACAGCGTCACCGTCGCGGTCGCGCCGGGTGCGCACACGGCGCAGGCCAGAGCGACTGACAATGGAGTGCCGGCACCTGTTCTGGTGACCACTTCGGCGGCGGTGAACTTCACGATTCCTGGCATTGTCCAGCCCGCCCTGCAGGCCGTACCGACCTCGGTCTCGGTTCCGAGCGGCGGCACGGCTCAGGCGACGATTCGCCGGAACACCGCGCCCACCGCGAATGTGCCGGTGACCATCCTCCGCACCAGCGGCAGCACCGAAATCTCGGCTGCGCCCCTTGCGCTGACGTTGACGCCGGCCAATGGAGCCACCGGTCTGCCGGTGACCTTCAGCGCGGCGGCAGGCACGACCGCGGTCAGCGCCGTGTTCACGGCCAGCGCCCCGGGGCACACGCCGGTCGCGATCACCGTGACGCGCACGCCGGCTATGGGTGGCAACAACGCGCTGTTCCGCGTCAACGCGAATGGTCGCGTCACCAAGAACGGCACGCTGTTCCCGGTGCATTGCGGTGCATGGTTCGGCATGGAAGGCCGCCATGAGCCGTCTAACGATCAGGACAACCCGCGCGGCGCTCCGATGGAGCAGTACGTCGGCAATTCGTTCTTCGCGAACGGTGGTTCCGGCACGGGCCGCACCATTGCGCAGACGATGTCGCAGATCGCAGGAATGGGCATCAACGTCATCCGCGTGCCGCTGGTGCCGCAGATGTTCCAGGCGAACAATCCGCAGGGTGTTGCGACTTCCAACGGCCGTCGCATCTTCAAGAACCATGCCTCGGTGATCCAGCCGACCTCGCGTGCCTATCTCAACCAGATGATCACGGCGGCGGATGCGGCAAACATCGAAGTCATGCTCGACATCCACTCCTGCTCGAATTTCGTGGGCTGGAGAAAGGGCCGCCTCGACGCGCGCCCGCCATGGGTGGATCGCGACCGCGAGAACTACGACTTCAAGCGTGAAGATGCATCGTGCTCGGCCACCGGCAATCCGGCCGGCGTGACGCAGATCGATGCGTACAACACCTCGTTGTGGCTCGAAAACCTGCGCACTCTGGCGGGTATCGGCGGCACGCTGGGCGTGGACAACATCTTCGGTATCGACATCTACAACGAGCCGCACGATTACACGTGGGCCGAGTGGAAGTCGCTGACCGAGCAGGCGTTCGCCGCCATCAATGCGATCAACCCGAACATCCTGCTGGTCGTGGAAGGTATCGGTACGACGCCGGGAGTGCAGGACGGCTCGCCGACCACGTTCACTCAGGAACCGCACGGCAATGTCGCCACCAACCCGAACTGGGGTGAGAACCTGTTCTCGCAGAACACCACCCCGCTCGCCGTGCCGAAAGATCGCTTGGTCTTCTCGCCGCACACCTACGGCCCGTCGGTGTTCGTGCAGAAGATGTTCATGGATCCGGCGCAGACCGCGTGCACAGGCCTCGAAGGCGACGCGGCTGGTGACCTCGACTGCCGCATCGTGATCAACCCGACGCTGTTGCGTTCGGGCTGGGAAGAGCACTTCGGCTACCTCAAGCAGCAGGGCTTCGCAATCGTGGTCGGCGAGTTCGGCGGCAACATGGACTGGCCGCTGGGCCAGGCCAACCTGCGTGACCGCGCTCGCTGGAGCCACATCACCACCAACGTGGATCAGCAATGGCAGGATGCCTTCGTCGACTACATGGTCGAGAAGGACATCGAAGGCTGCTACTGGTCGATCAATCCGGAATCGGGCGACACGGCCGGCTGGTACGGCCATGCCTACAACCCCATCTCCAATCCGGGTGGCTGGGGCGAATGGCAGGCGTTCGACGCCCGCAAGACGACGCTTCTGAACCGGCTCTGGCAGGGAGTTCCCTGAACTAGTTAGCCGTCGATACTCAGCCGGGGCTGGCTTGACCGCCAGCCCCGGCTTTTTTTCGCCCGGAATTCCGCGCGCGCTTGCCGGCCGCCGCGCGCTCATCGGTCGCGCTTCGAGCGTGCTCATAGGAATATCCCAGCGACAGCAGCGCCTGCTCGTCCCAGGCGCGGCCGAAGAAAGACAACCCGATCGGCATTCCCGCGACGTCGCCCATGGGTACGGTGAGATGTGGATAGCCGCTGAGCGCGGCCATCAGCGAGGCGGATCCGGTGGAGCGATCACCGTTGATCAGATCGATGGACCACGCCGGCCCGGTGGTTGGAGCCAGCAATGCCGCGACGTCGTACTCGCGCAGCAGCCGGTCGATGCCGAGCGCGCCGGACAACGCCTTCGCGCGCCGCAGCCGCTCGACGTACTCTGGATCGTCGAGGCCGTTCGTAATCTGGGCCTGCTCGAACAACTCCTGACCGAAGTACGCCAGCTCCCGCGGCTCGGCGCGATTGAACGCGATCAGGTCCTCGAGCGTGCGCGTCTTGACCGCGACCGGTGTCGTAGCCAGATACGCGTTGAGATCCGCCTTGAACTCCGTCAGCAGGATCGGCAATTGCAATGGCCGCAGCTCCGTGAGGTCGAGCTTGTCGATCATGACGAGCTCGGCGCCCTGCGCCTTCAGGACCTCGAGCGCCGTGTCGAACACCTGGCGTGTGGCGGGCGAATACCCCTCGATGAAGCGCGCCACACCGAGGCGCGTGCCCTTGAGTGCGTCGGCGCGCAGGCCGGCGTAGTAGTTAGTCTGCGGGCCTGCGCCTGGAGTCGCGCGCGTCACCATGGCAGACAGCAACAGCGCGGCATCGGCCACGCCGGCCGCCATCGGACCGGCGGTGTCCTGCGAGTGGCTTATCGGCACGATGCCCTCGCTCGAGACCAGGCCGACGGTGGGCTTGAGACCCACGAGGCCGTTGACGGACGATGGACACACGATGGACCCGTTGGTCTCGGTGCCCACCGACACCGGCGCGAAGCGCGCGGCGACCGCCGCCGCGGAGCCCGCGCTCGACCCGCACGCGGTGCGGCGCGCATCGCGATGGTTCACGGTCAGCCCGCCGACTGCGCTCCAGCCGCTCGACGAGCTGGAGGAACGGAAGTTCGCCCACTCCGACAGGTTGGCCTTGGCGATGACGACCAGGCCGGCGGCCTGCAGCCGTTCGACCAGCGGCGCGCTGCGCGCGCGCAGGTTGTCAGCCAGCGCCAGCGAGCCGGCGGTAGTGGCCATGCCCGCCAGATCGATGTTGTCCTTGATGACGACCGGAATGCCGTGCAGCGGCCCGCGCAGCCGGCCGGCGGCGCGCTCCGCGTCGAGCTGCCGCGCCTCGCGCAGGGCATTCGGGTTCGTCGCGATGATCGCGTGCAACTTCGCGTCGCATTCTGCGATGCGCGCGAGGTAGCTCCGCACCAGCTTCCCGGAAGTGGTCTGCTTGCGCTCGAGCGCGGTCGCGAGGTCGGCGGCGGTGGCGGTAGATAGATCGAGCGGCCCGGCACCGCGACTGTCGCCGCAGGCCTGGATCTCCGGGCCGAGCAGCAGCGCCGCGCACAACAACGCCACACGAGCCCGCGTGCGAAAAATTTCGACGATACGCATGAGCGCGGCTCCCGGTGGTGTGCGGGGAGCATATCAGGGCGGTGCGCGCCCCTGCCTCCAGTCGCGAGGCGCGCAAGAGTGGATGCGGGCGCTGCGCGATATCCCCGTCCTACGGGGGCATTTTCTCAGGAAATCTGCACCACGAGCGACGTGGGTAAATCAGCGCGGAGCGGCACCGGTCGAGTCGCGCAGTACCAGGTTCAGCTCGATGAAATGCGGCTGTTCGCGGTCTTGCGAAGTACGCGACGTTTCCGTCAGCCACCGGGCCGCCTGCTCCGCGATGGATTTCATCGGGCGGCAGACGGTGGTGAGACTGGGATTGAGCATGCTCGCGAAGACGCTGTCGTCGAAACCGATGACGGACAGATGCTGCGGAATCGAGATGCCCATCTGCGCGGCAACCTTGAGAACACCGGCGGCCATCCGGTCGTTGCTCGCGAAAATGGCGGTGGGGCGATCCGGCAGCGACAGCAGGGAGGCCGCGCACGACATGCCCGACGCAAACTCGTAGTCACCCTCGCGGATCGCGATATGCGATTCGGGAATGCCCTTGGCGCGCAATGCTTCGATGAAACCGATCCGGCGTTCCACCGCGGACTTGAACCGGCTTGGGCCGGTCACCATTCCGAATTGCCGGTGCCCGAGGCTGAGAAGGAACTCCGCCAACTCGACCACCGCCGTCCGCTCCTGCGAAACGAGCATCAGGCCATAGTCTTTCAACGGCACGGAAGCGATGCCCACCGTGGGAATATTGTTAGCCTTGAGCGCGGTGGCCAGCTCCTCGATTTCGGTGACGGGCGGAATGACGACGAGCCCGTCGAGCCGGGTGCTGCGCGCGAAATCGAGGATATCCTCGACGAGGGTCGGGGATCCGAACTGGCAGGGATGCACCAAGAGCTCATAGCGCCGCTGAGAGCACACCGAAAATATTCCACGCTGGACATGATCGAGCACCACGGCATTCGGATCGTCGTGGACCAGGCCGATCATGAACGACTGCTGCGACGCGAGCGCGCGCGCGCGCAGACTGGGGCGGTAGTCGAGCGAACGGATGACCTGCATCACGCGGGAGCGGGTGTCGGCATTCACCAACGGAGATTCGTTGATGACCCTGGACACGGTGCGCAGAGAAACACCGGCCTGTTGGGCGACGTGCGTGATGGTTGCTTCACGCGACACCATTGCACCAGCCCACCGAGCACCCTGCGATTTCGCCTTCGACTTCATCACCATTGTCCGACGTTAACCGTCAACACGGATTTCCGATAGGAGCGGCGCGAAATTCATGCCACATTGGCCGCTGAAATCACTGCTTTTTTACTGATAAACAAATTTAGGAAATGATGCGCACGTTTCATGACGGTCGCGCGAAAGTAAATCGGCGTCGGCATGCTGGTGGTGTCCGCGGCAATCGCGGCAGGTGCTCATGCGGCTAACCATCCCTGTGCCGCGAGCACACGGACGACCGCGAGATCGCATGATCGATCCAGTTGCGACTGGACAGCCGCGGCAGCGCTTCACGGAAGGACGGGCGGCGGACGCCGAGGGGCAGGACCTCGCGCGGCGATGGGCGGAGACAGGCCTGCGTCGGCCGGAATGGAGCGACACTACTGCCCGGCAAGCAACGCGATCCCGTGATGGCGCGCCACTTTCGTGCAGGCGCAGCGGTCGCCGACGCAGGCTGCGCGTATCGTCATGGATCGCATCGGCGCGTCACCAGGGGCGGAGGCGCTGATTTCCCTGGCATCAACGGGCGCGACGCGACTACGACGACGCCGCAGATTTCGAGTCGGTTGCAAACGCGAGCAGTACGCGATCGCGCGACGCGCGAGCTCAGGGTGTTTGCCGGTGTGCGGCCCGCCGGCCGAGACCAGCCGGCGGTCGCGGCAACGGGCCGCGACCGCCGTATCTACCTATCTACCGTCGCGCTACGGCGCGACGAACTGCCATTGCTGGTTGAGGCTGGTGCCGTTCGTCCAGAACTCCATGATCCCGCCGTCGTTGGTGGCCCCACCCGTGTCGAGCGCCTTGCCATTCGCACGGTTGATGATCTTGAAGAACCCGGCCGCCCCGCTCACCGGCGTGATCGTCCACTGCTGGTTGAAGCTCCCACCGTTCGCCCACTGGCCCACCGGCGTGTCGTCCGCCGTGCGGTTGATGCTGTCGAGGAACTTGCTGCCCGTGACGCACATGAGCTTCGCGAAGCCCCCGACGTACGTCAGCACGTAACGCTGGTTGTTGCTCGAGCCATCGGCCCACTGACCGACGCTCGCGCCATCGGCGGTGGAACCGAGGTTGTCGAGCATCTTGCCGCTGGCGCGATTGCGCAGGCTGTACGTACCCGCCGCAGGCAAGCCAGTGGGGTTCGGGTTCGGATTCGGCGTCGTGCCCGAGAACACGCTCGCGGCCACCGCGGTCTGACGGATGCCGTTGTTCCCATTGATGAGGATGTTGCCCCAGCTCGTGAGCGAAGTGCCGAAGTTGTTGACGATGTCGAGCGACAAGCAGCAAGACCCGTTGCCCGACCACGACCAGCCCAGATAACCGATACCGCGCTGCTGCGCCTGCGACATGATCGTGCCTTCATCGACCGGCTGCCCCTGGTGGTCCGCACCGAACTCGCCGACCACGAGCGGTATGCCTGCGCTTTGGAACGCCTGCATGTAGCTGGTGGCGGTGCTGCCGTTCGCATACACCTCGTACATGTGCACGCTCAATATGACATTGCGCTGCGGATCTCCGTTGAAGATCTGCGCCGCGTTGTTGCGCATCGTGTTGGTCCAATCCTGACCCCAGTTCGCCCCATCCACCATGAGGTTATGCGTGTAACCGGCGGTGCGCAGGCTGCGAATCGCCGCGATGGTGTCGGCGACGTAGCTGCCCGAGGAGTTGTTGCCAAACGGTTCGTTCGCGATGTTGATGATCACGAAATTTTCCTGGCCCCGCAGCGCATTCATGATGTCCGAGCTGCGCCAGTAGTTCACAGCGTCGGTGATGTGCGGGCTGCCGTTGTCACCCCAACCCGTGGAATTGTGAACTTCCAGGATCGCGATCATCCGGCGGTCCTTGCACCACTGGATGAGGTTGGTGAGCTGCGCGGCCGAGTTGCGCGCCGCGCTGCCCGTACCGGTGCTGAGTACGATGCGGACGGCATTGGCACGCGTGTTGGCGATATTCGTCAGATCCTGCTGGGTCTGATTCGGATACCGCCCGGTGAACCACGTGAATGGATAGCTCACTCCGCGCATCACGAACGCCTGGCCGTTGTTGTCGACCAGTCGTCCACCCTGAATGCGGAAGCCCGCCGTCGCCGTCGAAGGCGTGAGCAAAAGACTGCCTAACAGAGCGCAGAGCGCTCCGGAAATCCAGTTTTTCATGTCAATATCCTATGGTCTTGCTTGGCTACCGTCGCACTACGGCGCGACGAACTGCCATTGCTGGCCGAGGCTGGTGCCGTTCGCCCAGAACTCCATGATCCCGCCGTCGTTGGTGGCCCCACCCGTATCGAGTGCCTTGCCATTCGCGCGGTTGATCAACTTGAAGAAGCCGGCCGCGCCGCTCACCGGCGTGATCGTCCACTGCTGGTTTAAGCTCGCGCTGTTCGCCCACTGCCCCACCGGCGTGTTGTCCGCCGTGCGGTTGATGCTGTCGAGGAACTTGCTGCCCGTGACGCACATGAGCTTTGCGAAGCCGCCGACATACGTCAGCACGTAGCGCTGGTTGTTGCTCGAGCCATCGGCCCACTGACCGACATTCGCTCCGTCCGCGGTGGAACCGAGGTTGTCGACCATCTTGCCGCTGGCGCGATTGCGCAGGCTGTACGTACCCGCCGCAGGCAAGCCGGTGGGGTTCGGGTTCGGATTCGGCGGGGTCGTACCAAGGTCCGGCGCCTTCGCACGCAGCTCGTTGCGCACGATGATTCCGGAAGGCTTGATCTGGCTTACCGACCAATTGCCGTCCGGACTCGCGTTCGGCATGAGCGCCGCGGAAGATTCGCCGATGTCGGCGACCGACCAGTTGGCGTGACTGACCTTGTTCTGATCGAGGAAGGCGTACCAGGCGGCCGACTCCGCCGCATTGACCGTCCCGTTGCCGCTGGCCGCGGTGGTGCCGTACTCCGTGACGAACAATGCGATGCCACGATTCAGCGCGCTTTGCGCCCGATCGCGCAGCCACTGCCGATGCGTGTCGGCATAGTAGTGCAGCGTGTAGGCGACGTTGCTGCGGTTGATCGGATTCTGCGCGGCTTCGTCGACTTCCTGCGACCAGTTGCGCGTGCCCACGATGACGATGTTGTCGGGATCCGCTTGCCGGATCGAATCGATCACCGCCTCATGGTAGGGCTTGAGCACGCTCGCCCACGATACGTTCAACGGCTCGTTGAAGGTCTCGTACAGGACGTTGGGCGAATTTCCGTAGCGGCGCGCCATGTCCGCGAAGAACGACTGCGCCAGCGCGCGGTTGTCGCTCGCCGTATGGTCGTGATAATCGATGATCACGTAGATGCCGAGCTGGATCGCGGCGTCGACGACGGCGATTACCTTGTTGCGCTCAGCCGTGGGATTCGTCGCGTAGCCGCCGGAATTCACGGCCATCGCGGCGCGGATCACGGTGATCTTCCAGTCGTCCCGCAGCCACCGCACCGTATTGAAGGTGTAGTACTTCGGGATCCACTGGCTCCAGTACAGCGACATTCCGCGCAGCTGCACCTCGGCTCCGTTCCGGTCGACGATACGATTGCCCTGAACGCGCAACTGTCCGTGCTTCTGCACGATGGTCTGTGTCTGCGCGAACGAAGGCGACGCGAACATGAAAAGCGAGGCGACGAGTGCGCCCGCGGCCCAGCGTGCAGCTGTGCCCAGACTTCTATTGATCGTGAACATGAAATCCCCCTTGTCGGATGAACGAGCGGCCACGTCCTGGCCGCGGAAGGTATCGACGCGCAAAGTGAGACGCCGATCTTCGAAACCGCGCGAGGGGAATCGCACGTACATCAGCCGCGGAAATAGAAGGAACCGCCAGTACTGGCATTCCGCGAACACAACCATCGTCCTGTCCCCCTCTGCATCGGAATCGGGATGTACCTCCGATAGCCGACGACGCTTCTTCCTTGCGCGGGGTCGATGGTTATGCCAGCGCTGGCACAAAGTCAATCGAAGCCGCTCGGCGGCGCGTTCCCGGAGGGGCGGCGGTCAGGCGGGAACGGCCAAAGGCGGCAGCGGTCGCGTCGCGCGACATTGCTCGACGCGCGCGATCACCTCCGCGCGCCGCGCCCCCGCGAGTGGCAGGCGTGGCATGCGTACGCGCTCGGAGCCGCGGCCCATGATCTGCTCGGCGAGCTTGATCGATTGCACCAGGTCGTGCTCCGCGTCGAGATGCAGGAGCGGCATGAACCAGCGATAGATGCGGCGCGCCTCGGCCCAGTCGCTGCGCTGCGCGGCGCGCATCATCGCGACGGACTCGCGGGGAAATGCACTGGTGAGACCGGAAATCCAGCCGGTGGCCCCGAGCAGCAAGCCCTCGAGCGCGACATCGTCGAGTCCCGCAATCATCGTGAAGCGTTCTCCGAATCGGTTCGCGATGTCGGTGAAGCGGCGTGGATCGGGCGCGCTTTCTTTGATGGCGACGATGTTCGGGATGGCGGTGAGGCGCTCGAGCATCTCGAGCTCGATCGACACACGATACGCGGGCGGGTTGTTGTACAGGATGATCGGCAGCGCGGTGGCCTCGGCCACGGCGCGCAAATGCGCGTAGAGCTCGTCTGGCGTCGGCACGTACACCATCGCGGGCAGCAACATCAGCGCGTCGACGCCGATTTTTTCCGCGTCGCGCACATATTCGATGGCGCGGTCCGTCGTGAGCTCCGAAACACCCGCCACCAACGGGACGCGCCCGCCGACCGACTCCACCGCCGCGCCCAACGCGAAGCGCTTCTCCTCGGGTCGCAATGAATTGTTTTCGCCGACGGTGCCGAGCAGCACGAGTCCGTCGACTCCGTCCGCGACCAGCGCGGTCAACGTCCTGCGACACGCGGTGATATCGAGCGACAGGTCCGCGGCAAATTGCGTGGTAGCGGCGGGATAAACGCCCTGCCAGAGAGACTTGGCCAATCTAACTTCCTCCTGAAGTAGTCATATACGATATATTATGCGTACCTATGAAACCAGATGAGGCGATGGCATCCACCGCGGTGGTGGGGCTGGCGGAATTGTCGGCCAGGCGTCCGTATTCCGACTCCATTGGCGGGGCATCGACACGCTGTTGGTAGACGCCGCCGGCCCGCAACATCCTGCATCCTGGGAATCACCGGCCACATCGCGGCCGAGCCGCTGGCCCCGCCCGCGCCATCTGCGCTTCGAGCGTTTTCGATCGTCGGCCGCGCGCGGGTGCCCGACGCACGGGCCGAGCTCCAAGTGAGCTGTCGCGCTGCTGCTCCACAACGCCGCGTCGAACGCGCTGCCTGGCTCCCTCGGCCGGGCAGCGCGCAACTCTACGGCGCGATGGCCGTCCTGGCCGCGTCGAGCTGGTTGATTGCGGCCTGCACCAGCGCGCGATTGGCCGGCTTGTTGTTGGTCACCTGCGCCTGCGCGATGTTCTGCTGTGCGGCCACCAGGGTCGTGACGGCTCCCGGGTAGATAGATCCCTGGTTCAGCATCGCGACCGCGTCCGCAGTTTCGAACGCGGCGGTCTCCAGGCGCGGGTCGAGTTCCTTCTTCGAATTGCCGTTCATGTCCATGATCTCCTGCAGCGGGCGCCGCGCGATCTGGATGTTTTGCAACGCGTTCAGCGCGCGCATGAAGTCAGCGACCCGCTCGCGCTGCGTCGCATCGAACGCGAAGCGCGCCGCGTCTGCGCGCGGCCCGTTGAACACCGGCCCGGTGTAGAAGTCGAGCACGCCCTCGAGAGTCGGCGCGATGTTGTTGTGGAAGAACGGCGCGGTATCGGCCGCCTCCACTACCGGAGGAGTGTTGAACGATCGATTGCCGAAGCTGCCGTCCGGATTCGGGCCCTGGCCGAAGCCGCCGTCGATGGCAAACGGCACCACGGCGCGCGCCGGATTCAAAACGTCCTCGACGTTGGTATTGAAATTCCGGTTCTGGCCGTTCGCGGCGATCGCCCCGCCATTGCCGTGGCAGACCGAGCAACGCCCGCCCGCCAGCGGATCGCCGGTGCCGTCGCGGAAGATGACCTTGCCGGCATCCACGTTGGCGTCGGTGAACACCAACGTAGTTAGATTGAATTCCGCCGTGCGCCCGAGGGAGAGCTGGAAGGCCTCCATCGCATCGAGCTGGTTCTCGGTCGGCAGTTTGAAGTCCGTGCCTTCGACGCGGTCCAGGCGCTTGGTGAAGTGCTGCGTGACCGCGCCCACCGCGAAGTCGCGCAGGCTGCCGGCACCGGGCGCGCCGTCACCGCCCCAGCCCGTCATCTGTGCGGGCGGGCTCAGCTGCGACGTATCCTGCGCCAGCGACACCTGCATGCCGAGCGTGTGCGGCACGCTGCGCATGACGAACTTGTTGGTCGGATCGTCGAGCCCGTCGAGGTTCTCGAGGATCAGCCCGAACTGGCGCATGAGCGCCGGCTGCTCGAGCTGCGACAGCGCCGGAACGTTCTCGGCGACGAACAGCGGGTCGTTCGCGGGCAGCGTCGCGATGAAATCCGTGTCGATGGTGAGGTTGTTGCTCCTCGGGTGACAGGTTCCGCAGGTGCGGCCGTTACCCTTGAAGGTTTCACTGAAGAACAGAGTCGAGCCCTGCGATATCAGGGTCTCGAGCGACACCGCCAGTGTCCCGGTGTCGGGCATCGAGGACTGGAACTCGCCCGCTGTCAGAGCCGCGGCAAGCGTTTGCCGCGCGAGGTCCGGGATGAGATCCGCGAATGCCGGGCGCGGCTCAGAGGACTGACGCAGCGCGAGCTCTCCATCGCCCTTGGTTGCATCGAGGCGCCGATAGAACAGCTTCTGGAACACGTTGAGCGCGCCGCTGGCGACCGTCTCGCCACGCGCATCCTTTCCGCGCAGCAGTTGGATGCGATCCAGCGTGAAATCCGCAGGGAGCTGCGCGCCGAGCCGGCCGCTCACGACCGCGCGCGAGCCGGAAACATCCGCGAGCTTCACGAGGCGCGCGTCGTTGAACAGCCGATCGACGCCGTCCTGCGGCTCGTAGCGGTCCATGAGCCAGAGACTGTACGCCTGTCCCGGCTCGAGGCCGCGCAGCGTCGCGACGTACTTGCCGGAAGCGAGATCTATGGAAACGTCGCCGCCGGCACCGATGAAGGAGCGCGAAAGACCCTTCACGTAACCGAGTCGGACCTCGAGGACTTCGGCATTGCCGCTGCGGATGAGATCCGCTCTGAAAGCCTGGTACTTGACGAGAAAGACTTCCGCGCTGCCCACGCCACGATGGTCGGCTGGCGTTTGCGCCCACGCGGCGCAGCTGGCGAACAGGAACAGAAAAGACGAGAAGAAGACGCGAATGCGGAACATATCAACCTCCAATGTCGACGTGTTGCCCCCGCGGCGCGGATCATAGTCTAGTTAGATCCGGTTTCAAATCATTTCACGAGCGCTGGTAGTTAGATTTCATGCGCTGGGTTCCGCAGCGGCGCAAGCACGACTCCACTAGGTCGCCCACCTACCTACCCGATACGAGCGCCATCTTCCGCACCAACTTGGAACGAGTGACGGCACGTCACCGCTGGCACTGCCGGTGGCCTAGGCATAACCCGGTGTGGCCGCCTGCTCTAACTAGTTCGGCGCGTGACGCGCCGTCGAAGCGCGCGCGATCGCGCGTTGCATTGCAATGCACGCGCGCCGACGCCGCGGCGGGAAACCCCGAGCGCTTACATCCTGAAGACGCGCGTGTCTCGCCCGCGAGTCCCGTTGTCTTTTTGCGGCGTCGAACGAGACACGCACGCGGCCGCTCGCGCACGACCAATGCACGGCGCTTGCGCCCGCAATAGCGCGCTGCGCGCCGCGTCGGAGCATTTACGGGGAAAATTGCATTGCATTAGTGATGATGTCGAGGCCAGTATTCGCAATGGCTGCGCGACGTGCGGAATTCGACCCGCAGGCCGATTCGATCGACGGATTGATCACGACAGGGGGAATCAATGTCACTTCGCAGAACTTTCGCTGCGAAATGGTCGCGGGCGGTCGCTTTGTGCGCGCTGCTTCTTGCGTCCATTTCCTTCACCACTCCGACCCACGCTCAAACACTGCCCACTGCACAGCAGGTGGCTGGCCAGATCACTGTTGGCTGGAATCTCGGCAATACGCTCGAGGCCATCTGCAGCGAAACGATCTGGGGAAACCCGGCTACCAACCAGGCGCTCATCAATGCCGTGAAGGCCGCCGGGTTCAATGCCATTCGCATACCGGTCTCCTGGGATTGCCACACTGCGCCCACGGGCACGACGACGATCCCGGCCGACTGGATGGCACGCGTGAAGCAAGTGGTCGACATGGCCATCGCGCAGGACATGTACGTCCTCATCAACATCCACTGGGACAATGGCTGGTTGCAGGATCATCCGACCACCGCGTTCCAGGCAGCGGTGAATGCCAAGCAGAGCGCCTACTGGACGCAGATCGCCACCACCTTTCGCAACTATGACGAGCGCCTGCTGTTCGCCGGCACGAACGAAGTACATGCCGACTTCGGCACGCCGACCGCGGAGCACAACACCGTTCAGCAGTCGTACAACCAGACCTTCGTGAACGCGGTACGCGCCACCGGCGGCAACAACGCGTCACGTACGCTGGTCGTGCAGACATACAACACGAACATCCAGCACGGCCTGAACTTCTTCAACCTGCCGACCGACACGATCGCGAACCGGCTCATGGTCGAGGTCCACTACTACGACCCGTACGACTTCACGCTGAACCCGAACGGCGCCTGCAATGTCTGGGGCGCGCCGTTCCCGGACTCGGGCAGCAACTGCAACTGGGCGTATGAGAGCTACGTCGACGCCACTTTCGCGCAGGTCAAGGCGAAGTGGATCGATCAGGGCGTGCCGGTACTGCTCGGCGAATATGGCGTCGGCACGCGCGCCGGAAAGAACCTCGAGGCCCGGGCGTACTGGAACGAGTACGTCAACCGCGCCGCGGCCACCGCCGGCATCAAGACTTACTACTGGGACAACGGCGCGCAACCCGGCACCAACGATGCGTTCGCAATCTTCAATCGCAACACCGGCGCCGTCGTCGACCAGCTAGTGCTCGATGCCATCCTGCGCGGCGCAGGCGTCGGCGACTCGACCCAGATCTACACGCTGACGACGGTTGCCAACGGGATGGGCACGGTCACTCGCAGTCCGGCCGGCAACAGCTATCCCGGCGGCACCAACGTCTCGCTCACGGCCGTGCCCACGGCGGGCAACGACTTCGTGGGCTGGACGGGCGGCGCGAGCGGGCGGGCCAACCCCGTCACCGTGCGCATGCTCTCCAATACGACGGTGACCGCCAACTTCGTGCCCGCGGGCACGGGCGGCTCGGGCACGATCTTGCGCGAGTCCTGGCTGGGCGTCACGGGCACCCTGGTGAGCAGTCTGACGTCCAATGCTAACTACCCGAACAACCCCACGGGCAGCGAGCAGCTCACCTCGTTCGAGGGCCCCACCAACATCGCCGACAATTACGGCGCGCGCGTGCGCGGCTACGTCCATCCGCCCATCACGGGCGCGTACACGTTCTGGATTGCCAGCGACGATGCCGGCGACCTGTTGCTGAGCACCAGCGGCAGCCCGGCCAACGCGACGCGCATCGCGTTCGTCGACAGCTGGACCGATCCGCGACAGTGGACCAAGCTGCCCTCGCAGCGTTCGGCGCCCATCAACCTCGTCGGCGGCCAGAAATACTACGTCGAGGTGCTCCAGAAGGAGGGCACGGGCGGCGATCACTTCGCCGTGTCCTGGCAGGGACCCGGCCTCGCGCAGGCCATCATCCCCGGCAATTTCCTCTCGCCGTTCGTCCCGGCACCGGCGGGCACGTTCCCGATTTCGGTCGCGAAAGCGGGCACGGGCACCGGCACGGTCTCGTCGGCACCGGCGGGCATCAACTGCGGCACGGCGTGCAGTGCGAACTTCACGAGCGGCTCGTCGGTGACGCTGACCGCGGCCGCGACCACCGGCTCGGCCTTCGCCGGCTGGAGTGGCGCGTGCACGGGCACGGGCGCCTGCGTATTGTCGATGACGGCGGCACGCTCGGTGACCGCGACGTTCAACAGCACGGTCGCCACCTTCGCGTTGACCGTGAGCCGCGCGGGCACCGGCACGGGCACCGTGACGTCGAACCCGGCAGGAGTGAATTGCGGCACGACCTGCACCGCCAGCTTCTCGGGCGGTACGTCGGTGTCGCTGACGCCCGCGGCCGGGCCCGGCTCGGCCTTCGTTGGCTGGAGTGGAACGTGCACGGGCACGGGCGCCTGCATCGTCTCGATGACGGCGGCACGCGCGGTGACGGCCTCGTTCGCCATCGCGCCGGATTTCGCACTGAGTGTCACGCGTTCCGGCACCGGCACGGGCACCGTGACGTCGAACATCGCCGGCATCAACTGCGGCACGATGTGCACGGCTAACTACGACAACGGGATCACCGTGACCTTGACCGCCGCGGCGGGCACCGGCGCCACGTTCGCGGGCTGGAGCGGCGCGTGCACCGGCACGACCACCTGCACGGTGGCGATGACGGCGGCGCGGTCTGTGACCGCCACGTTCAACGTATCGAGCAACACGTTCCCCGTCACAGTGACCGTGGCGGGCACCGGCACCGGCGTCGTGTTTTCATCGCCGGCGGGCATCTTGTGCAGCACCACGTGCAGCGCCGCGTTCGCGAGCGGCTCAACGGTCACTCTGAACATTTTGCCGCCGCCGCCGAATGTCGGCTCGACGTTCACGGGCTGGAGCGGCGCGTGCACCGGCACCGCAACCTGCGTGCTGTCGATGACGGCGGCACGCGCGGTCACTGCCACGTTCACCGCCAGCGGTGGACCGGCCATGTGCGCGAACCCGGTGACGTTCTCGGGCAACTCGGGCAACTTCAACACCACGGGCGCGGTGTGCTACCGCACCAACACCAACGTGGCTGGCTGGGGCTGCTACAACTTCGACGGCCGCACCGTCGCGGTGGGCGGCGTCGCGCGCACCTGCGGCCAGGTGCCGCTGACCCGTGCGGCGGATGGCTACTACTACTTCTCGGTGACCGCCGGCCAGTTCCCATGGGCCGGGCTGTTCACCTGGTAGCTGGCAAAGGAATCACGCGAAATAGTTAGACCATGGAAGTTCGAGGCTGAATCAGCGTCCGGTCCGATCCAGGATGGGTCGGATCGGACGCCGCGAGACCGGGGCCACTCAGGGATGAGTGGCCTTGTTTGTCGGTGTCATCCCGGCGTGATCTAATGCGCCGACATGACCACTGACTACTGCTCATGGACACTCGCGGCAGATGCCGCGCAGCCGCCAGCCGAACCATGCACTGCCAAAGAGTTGAGCGCGCTGTACGATCGCGCGATCGCATCCCCCGACGAATTCATTTGTCTCTTCTCCGACAACGACAACACACTCGGGTGCTTGCGCGAAATCGCCCGTTTCATCGACGAGCCTGCCTTCGAGTTCCTGCAGCAGCGTTTCGTCGTGCTCGATGAGGCGCAGATGCGACGCACCGCCGACGCCATCGCGCGCCTGCTCGCGCGCGCGCGCTCGACGCCCTGCGACCTGATTGCTCCATTCGAGGAAACTTTGACCGACGGCCGGCGCTACCAGCCGTTCGACATCGGTCAGGTCGCCGATGCACTCGACTCCGCCGTGACGAAGTATGGCAACGACGCCATCAACGCCGTGGAAACGCACTTTCTATGGGGCATGTTCACCTATCTGAACTCGCTGCAACGCCTGCTTTCCGCTGCGCTGCGCGACGGCAGGTCGGTCGTGTTCCTGCGGTACAACGAGCTCAGCGAATCGTTTCCAAGCAGCTAGCCGTCGCGCTCTTCGAGCGCGACGACTTGTGAACTGGCGCGAAACTCCTATTTCGACGTCACGGAATACAGCGTCACCGTGCCGCTGATCTCGTTCGCGGCGACCAGCATCGGACGGCCGTTCGGGCTGTCGTGCGCGGAGACGAACGTCAGGCCCTCCGGGCCGAGGTCGCCCGTGCCGCCGACGAAATCGCGATTGTTCAGATAGTCCACGAACACCGGCGCGGCCGGGTCGGTCACGTCGTACATCATGATTCCGCCGACGCGCTCGAGCCCGATGAACGCGTAGGTGTGGCCCTCGATCTCGCCCACGGTCACGGCCTCGGGCTCCGGGCCCTTGTTGTCGGAGCGGTCGTCGAAGGCGCTGCTGGTGTTGCTGGCGTTGAAGAACGCGGGGGCCTCGGTCGCCGTGATGCGCTCGAAGGCGCTGCCGCTGTCGAACACCTGCGAGCCGTCGGTGGCCCAGATGGAGAACGAGCGGCCGCCGAACGTGAACAGGCGGTCGAAGTCGCCGTCACCGTCGTCGTCACCCAGCGTCCTCGTCACGGTGTGCCGGCCGAGGTTCGCGTTCTGCCGCAGTGTGGCAGCGTTCGGGAACGCGGTGGCGTCGAGCGTCAGCGCGCTGACGCGCGCCTCCTCGACCAGGCCCGGCCACTCGCGCGCGTCGCCCTCGTTGGCCGTCACGAGATACGTGCGACCGTGCACGCGAAACGACGCGATGGAATCCGGTAGATAGAGAGCGCGCAGCGGCCAGCCGGTGATGTTGATGCGCGAATCGCGATCGGATGCGTCGAGGCCCGGTACGCCGAGCAGCCCCAGCGTCACTGCCTCGGGCTGGTAGCCGGGCGCGCGTTCGAAGCGGCCGGTGGCGTTGTCGATCACGATGCGCGCCACGCCGAAATCGTTGTCGTTGAGCACGGCGAACCGGCCGTCATCGAGCAGCGCCAGGCCTTCCACCTTCTGCCCGCCCGCGTACCCGGCGCTGGCGAGATCCACGTGCAGGGATTTTGCGATCGGCCGCACGCCGATTGCAGCGAGCTCAGCGGCCGTCATCTGGTCGAGCGACACGTCCGCGGCGACGCCGCCGCGCGCGACTGGATAGAGCCCGTCGCGCCCCGTCACGTCGGTGGCGGTGCCGAGCGTGAACTGGTAGATCTTTTTCGTGATCACGGAGACATCGGACACCGGCACCGCGTCGTCATCGCGCTCGACTGCGTAGAACTCGCCGTTCGCGTTGGCGACGGCATCGCCGATCTTGTCGGCCGGTGTGTCGGTGGCGTTCAGCAACGCCGGATTGTCGAGCTCATAGAGGAACTGGCGCGTGGCGCGCGTCACCGGATCGAACTCGACGATGCGGATGTTGCGCATGACGTTGAGCGCCGCGTTGCCGAGTGTCACCGGGTTGCGAACGGGGCTCTGCACGAACGCGTACAGCTTGCCGCCGGATTCCGCCAGCGCCTCCATGCCGCGGTTCTGGCGCCGCTGCGCAATCACCGCCGGCAGTGCTTCGATGCCGAGTTCGCCCGCCGCGCCGGCGGCCGGTACCGGCCTGCCCGCGGCCGCGTGCGTGCCACCGGGAATGAAGCGCTCGAGCAGATGGCCGTTCGCGCCGAAGTGGTAGATAGACGGACGGTATTCATCCGTCATCCAGAAGCTGCCGTCGTCGGCCACCACGATGGCCTCGAGGTCGGCGCCGAGCGCATCCAGCGGCAGCCCCTGGCCGAAAAGATTCACCGGAACTTCGTCGTTGTACGGCTGGCTGGCATTCGCCGACAGCGCCGTGTTCGGCAGTCCCGTGAGCGGTGCGCCGTTCGGGCGCCTCAGCAGTATCTGCTGGGTGAGTTCGAACCGTCCGCATGACGGGTCCAGCGTGAACCGTACGATGCGCGGCGTGAAGTCCGGCAGCACGAACGGGCGCTGGATTCCGCTTGGCTCGCCGTTCGGGCCACGGTCGGTGTGCGTGATGAACTTGAGCTTGCCGTCGCGCGTGACGCCCTCGAATGCGAGGCCCGAGAACCCGCCTAACAATATGCGCTGGCCGGCCGCCGTCCTGCCGATGGACGGCAGGTCCGTCCATTCATAGGTGGCCGATACCTGCGCGCCGTCCGCGTAGCTTTTGGTACCCAGCGGCAGCAGCCTCGTGACCGCCGCACGTTCCACGTCCACCACCGCGATCGCATTGTTTTCCTGCAACGTCACGTAGGCGGTGCGCGAATCCGCGGCGACCGTGACGTATTCGGGCTCGAAGTCCTGCGCGGCACTCGCGCCGGGTCCGAAGATGCGGATGCCCTGCGCGCGCAGGCTTTCTTCCTGGCCGTTGAATTTCGTGAAGGTGGCGCTGCGCACGCTCGAGGCGCCGAACTTTTTCCACTCGCCGCGACCATGGCCGCCCCCCTGGGGCACGCGAATGATGCTCACCGTACCTTCGGGATCGACGTCCGCGGCGCCGTAGCCGCTGGGCTCGCCCTCGTTCGCGACCAGCACATGCTTGCCGTCGGGCGTGAACGTGAGCATGTCGGGCTGCGCGCCCACCGCCACGCTCGCCAGCGGCTTGCCGTCGACGTCGTAGAACGCGACCACTCCCGGATCGGTCTTCACCGGCGCTTCGATCGCCACGGCGACGAGCCCGTGCTTCACCGCCACGCTGTTCGGCGTGCCCTGCGCCGCGAGGTCGATGCGCGCGAGGCGCGTGGGGTTGGCCGGGTTGCGTACGTCGAGAATGTCGATCGACTTGCCGGCGGCGTTGGTCACGAACACCCGGCGCGATTGCGCGTCGTAGGCCGCAATCTCCGAACTCGCCTCACCGAGGCCGGTCGAATAGGTTCCCAGCACGTTCAGCTGCAGCGGGGCGCGCTCGTGCCGGTGTTTACGATGCCAGTTGTCCGCCGAAGCGGGCGCCACGATGCCGGCGGCAGCGACGAGAACAAAGAGACGAGGCGCAGCCGCGGCGAGGCGGCGGGAGACATCGGCCATGGAAGTCCTCCGGGGAACGAAATGACCGGCGTCCACTGGAGTCGGTCTGTTATTGATCCGCGATTAAGACCGGCCGTCATTACATGCGGATGACGAAGCCGCCGGTGCGGCGAGGAGCCGGATTTCCTGGCGTATCACGATGGCGAACGGGGCGTCCCGGTGGCGACGACCAGCTCGGCACCCTTATATATGTGTCGGAACGGGGCGGGCGCGCTGCTACTGGACGCGAATGCCGTTGACCAGCGCGTTGTCCGTCACCGTCTGGAACTGGATGACGACCTGACCGCTCGCGCTCGCGACCGTGGAGAAGTTCTGCTGGATCGCGCGATAGCGCGCGCCCGTGTTCGCGAACACGTCGAAGTTTGACAACACTGGGACGCCGTTGATGACCACGTTGAAGCGCCGCTGGCTGGCCGCGGTCCAGTAGTTCTCGCTGAAGTACAGCGTGACCTGGCGCGCGGTACCCGCGGTGAAGCCGCCGAACGTGTACGTGCTGTTGCCATAGCGCTCGCTCTGCAGCACGGACTGCGGCGGGACGGGCGCCGACACCAGCGAGGTGTCGATCGCGTTCGTCACCGACGCCGTCGTGCCACCCGAGAAGTTAGTGTCGGCGCTGTACGGCGAGGCCGCCGCGCCGCCGACGTTCACCTGCGCCGCGCCGGTGCCACCACCGCTGCTGGATCCACCGCCACTGCTCGAGCCGGCGCTGTGCGCAAAGCTGTTGGCAGGCACGGACAGTGTGGCGCCGTCGGAGAACGTCACGGTCACGGGCGAACCGCCCATGTTGTACGCCACACGCGTCAACGCAGTGCCCTTCCTGAGCACCGCATACAGCGGGTGGTTAGCCGTCACGGCAAGGTCCGTCGTGCCGACCGCGTTCAGCGTCTGTGTCCACTGATACGCATTGGCGCGCGAGTTGCCCGCCTCCGGCGCGAGGCCGCCCAGCGATGCATTCACCTGACTCACGGCGTTCGCCGGATCGTGGATGGATCGATACATCCAGATCAGGTCGGACCACACGTCCCAACTCGACCCGCCGTTCTCGGCGACCAGCATGTTGTAGTTCTGCTGCGTGTAGCTGGGGTACTGCGTCAGATACAGCGAGGCCGCCGTGATCGGCAGCCAGTTGATGCCGTGGACCTCCTCGGGATTCGCCGTCCACCACACCGCATCACCCACCGTCTTGCCGCCCCAGATCATGCTCGCGGTGGCGCGGCTGAAATCCGGGTGGTGATTGGCGCCGGTGACGTCGAACCAGTACTCGTTGATGGCGTTCATCTCAGTCGTGTAGAGATACACGCCGAGATCGCGCATGGCGGTGTCGCCCCTGGCCTCGCCGAGCAGGATCAACCCGGCCCAGGCGTTCATGGCCTCGGAAGACGACTCGTTGTTGTTGCCGTCGCCGAACCTGGCATGCCCCGACGCCCACGAGTGTCCGGCGTAGAGATCGAAGTTGCGCATGAACGGGAATAACGTATCGCTGCGATTCGAGCTCGCCACGTCCCGCGCGAGTAGTTTGAGCATCGCGCCCCAGTTGGCATCGCTGACCCAGTTCTTGTCGACGCGCCCGACTTCCGCGGCCGCCTTGAGGAAGTAGCCGTAGTGGAAGTGGTGATCGTTGAGCTCGACGTCGGATCCGAAACTCGCCTGATAGCCGATCAGCGTGCCCCAGGTGCTGTTGTAGTACAGGATGTCCGTCGCCTTGATGCCGCCGGAGCTGGTGCTCGCCTTCAGCCACTTCTCGAGGCCGGCCTTGATCTCGTTGCGGAACTGCATGGCCGCGGCTGCATTGCCGACCGCATCGGCGATCGGGGCGAGCGTTGCCAGCTTGCCGAGCCGTTTGCCGAACCAGTACGTATCCCACGGTCCGCCGTAGACCTCGCCGGCCGCCTGGTTCACATAGGTCGCGAGCGTCGCAGTGTTGTAGCTGCCGAGAGTAGGCAGGCCGGGCAGCACCCCCGGATATTTCATGGCGGTGGAGAACGTCGCGCCCTCGCCCACTTTCATGACGCCGCGCACCGACGCATAGGTGTATGCCGACAAGGTCGTCGCGCTGTTCTTCCACTGATGCGGATACAGCGCGAACAATGTGCCGGTCTGCGTGCCCTCGCGCGGCGACGTCGAGTACGTGTAGGTGGTATTCACGCGGCTGGTGGACTTGTCGTACGTCCAGCTCACCTGCGTGTTCGTCACGAACGAGTACGCGTACTGGCGGAACTTCGCGAGCGTGGCGGCGCTGTTGTCGGGCAGCAGCGCCACCGAGAAATATCCCGTGCCGCTGTTCGTGAGCGTGGCGGTGCCGATGCCCGACCATGTCGACCCGGTGCGGCCGAACAAGGCGTAGTGCCGGCTGTTGATGGTGACGCCCAGCACCGAGCTGCTGGCATTTCCCGACCACACCGAAGGCGTGGCGGGGAGGTAGATGCGCGGCGTGCCGCCGGCGTAGTCGGCGAACACATAGGGCGATCCGTGACCGTAGCTCACCTTCAAGGTCGCGCCGCCGCTGACGAATGTGTTGGTGACGAACCAATCGTTGAATCCGTCGACGTTCGCGGCCGCAAAACTCGTGGTCGCGCTGTGGCCGATCACCAGATCGCGACCGTCGTCTGACATCCAGGCGCAGACACAGGCGGCGTTGCCCGTGATGCTCGGACCCGGATAGAAGACGCGCAGGCCATTGGCCGCGTTCTGCACCGCCAGCGGATGCGGATACTGCTTGTCGGAATACTGCATCCACGCCGTGGAGCTCCACCAGTCGTTGGTGGGCATCTTCGTCGTGACGTTGGAAGTCTTGTAGATAGTCGGCTGGACGTCGGTGGCGCCCGGCGGCAGCACCGTCGAGTAGCTGCCGGTGCCCTGCGTCACCTCGCCCGTGAAGCTCCATGCGGCGACGGCACACAGCAACCCGATGAGACTCGTCAAGACCCGGTTCCTGATTTCCATGGAAGCTCCCCCCGGGAGGCACGCTTTTCTGAGTGTGAAAGCGCTTACATCGCAATGTAGCGCGATTCTCCCGCAGCGTGAAGAGTGGCGGCGTTTTCAGCTTTGGACACCGTCATCAGTTTGATGAG
This sequence comes from Pseudomonadota bacterium, assembly GCA_043747875.1. GTDB lineage: Bacteria > Pseudomonadota > Gammaproteobacteria > Steroidobacterales > Steroidobacteraceae > CADEED01. Next base: position 65,493 of record JAYTOI010000078.1, read on the forward strand.
CGGCCCGATGGCGGGCGCCGGCCGGTGCCGGCGCCCGACTTCACCCGCTATTGGCGCGTCACGAGCACGTTGTCGAAGCCCGCCTCGATGAGGCTCGTCGTGGACACATCGGCGGCCTCGAAGCGCAGCCGGATCGTTTGCCCCGCGAACGCACTGAGATTCACGTTTTGCGTGGTCCACACGAAGCCAACGTTGGCCGCGGTGGCGGTGCGCGTGAACACGGTCTGGGGCACACCACTGGTTCCAACTACCTGCACGCGGAAGAAGTCGGCATTCGTTGCGGTGTTTGCGTGCGCGAGGTAGTACCGGAAGCGCAGGTTGATCGTGCTGGCCGCCGGCAGCGAGATGAGCGGCGACTGCACCGACGTCACGCCGCCGTCGATGTCGTTGGTGCCGGCCGTCGTGCCGGCCGCCAATGCGGTGACGAAGCAATTCACCGACGGACCGTCGCAGGTCGTAGGCTGCAGATTCAGGCTGCCGGAGCTCGTGGCCTGCGGATCGCCGCGCGCCCAAGCCCCCGTGGTCGCAGTGTTCGCGCCGGGCGTGGCCGTCCAGCCGCGCGCCGCCTCGAAGTCGTCGGTGAAGACCGTGGTGACCGTCGCCGGCTGGAGCAACGCGGTGAACGTCGTATCGTTCGTCGGAGTCGAGATCTCGTGCGTCGACGCTCCGCCGTCGGACCACGACACGAAGTCGTACGTGACGCCGCCGGTAGTTTGTGGCGCGACCACGCCAATCGCGCGGAAGATGCCTTCGACGCCCGTGAACGAGAACGGCGCCGTGACCGGCAGGCCGTCGAGTGTGAGCTGCGCGTTCGCCACGTTGCTCTCGAGGCGAATGACACTCTTCAACGGCTGGACGTCGCGGAACGACGTATGCGTCAGGCCGGCGGAATCGCGCACGGTGAGGCTGACGCGGTAGAACACGTTGTCGGAAGTCTCGCCGCGATCAGCGATAGTGAATGTGCCGCTGTTGCCCGTGGTCGGTGCCACGTGCGGATGCTCGTGATCATCGTGGTGGAAATCCACGCGCCACGTGAACGCGCTGGCCGGCAGCGTGCCGGTCTCGGGGTCCGTGCCCGTCGCGGCGAAGGTGAAGACCTGTCCGCCGCGATACGTAGCACCGTTGGCCGGCGCGGTGATGGTTCCGGTCGGCGGCGCGTTGCTGAGCACCGTGAGCGTCGCGGCATTGCTGGTGACCGAACCGAAGGAGTTGGTGACGACGGCGCGGAAGGTGGCGCCGTTGTCGCCCGCGGCGGCAGTCAAAGTGAACGTCGGCGACGTGGCGCCGGAGATGTTTCCCCCGTTGCGCTGCCACTGGTATTGCAGCGGCATCGTGCCGGAAGCGGCCACCGTGAAGCTGGCGGACTGCCCGGCCGCCACGGTGACACTCGACGGCTGCGTCGAGATGCTCGGCGCGACCGCGCCCGTGAACTGCACGCGGAACACATCGCCGCCGCCGCGCGCCAGGTACCACAGCGAGCCGTCGGTGTGCACCTTGATGTCCGTCAGCGAGGAGATGCCGGTGGCGAAGCCCGCCGAAGTCGTGTAGTTGGGCGGACTCAACATGCGGATGAAGCCGCCGCAGAAATCACCGAAGAAATAGCGCCCCGCGTATTCGGCGGGGAAGGTCTGCGTGATCGGACGATAAAACGCCGCGCCCGTGATCGCGCAGAAATTGCCGGCGTTCTGATAGTTGTGGATCGGATAGCGCACGCCCGCGACGTTGGGCGGGTTCGGCCCCTCGACCGAGGGCCAGCCGTAGTTGGAGCCCGCGACGCCGAGGTTGACCTCTTCCCAGGTGTTCTCGCCGACATCGTTGAGATGGACGCGGCTGTTGGTGCGATCGATGGCGAAGTTGAAAGGATTGCGCAGGCCGCGGACCCAGATCAACTGGTTCTGCCCGGTAGTTTGACTCAGGAACGGATTGTCTGACGGGGTCGAGCCGTCCGGGTTCAGGCGCAGGATCTTGCCCAGGATCGTGTTCAACGACGGCGCGTTCGCGCCATTGGCGTTCTCGCCCACCGCGACGTAGAGCTTGCCGTCGGTGCCGAAGTGAATCGAACCGCCGTTGTGATTGGTCGCGGAGCTCAGGTTGGGCAGGTTCAGCAGCTGGACTTCGCTGCCGGCGGCCGCGACGTCCGGATTGGCGGCGCTGGCGGTGAAGCGGCTCAGCCGGTTGTGGATGGGCGCCGTGGACGTGGTGTAGTACACGTACACGAAATTGTTAGAGGCGAAATTCGGGTCGAAGGCGATGCCCAGCAGGCCGCGTTCGCCGGAGGAGTTCACGCTGACCGAGAGGAACGGCTGGGTGAGCAGCACGTTGTTCTTGATGACGCGCAGCGCGCCGCCCTGCTGCGCAACGAACAGGCGGCCATCCGGCGCGAAGGCCATCGCGGTGGGGCTGGCGAGGCCGGTGGCGATGCGCGTTTCGGCGAAGCCGGTGGGCAGCGTCGCGGCGCGCGCGGTTGCGCCGAGCAGCAGCACTGCGGCCAGCAGGAACAGCCAGAAAATCCAGACCGATTGAATGCGAGCCGTGCGTGTAACAGACATACGTCCTCCGTGACTCGCGTTGGAACGCGAGTGTGACTTTGCAATCCATGCTCGAGACTCGATGGCAAGCAAGACATCGGCCGCGCAAGCGAAGCGTTCGTATAGAACGCTTCGCCAGTTTTATCAAGACGAGATTGGCTTACAAGCCGGGAACGCGCAGAACACGCGGCTGAAACATCGATGTCACGCGCTGCTGCGATGAAGCAGAAGCAGTCTTTGAGAGCCGATCGCTCGGCGCCCTTCGAACACGCCAGAAAACAGGGAGATGAAGCATGGATCGTCGGGACATTTCGCGCATTTTGTTGGGTGCCGCCGCGGGGTCGGCGCTGCTGTCGAGGGCCGGTACCGCGCAGGCTTGCGCCAGTTCGTACGGAGTGTTGACCGCCGCCGAGAGCAACCCCGGCGTGACGCCCACGAGCACAGCCTATCCACCGCTCGACGTGCGGCGCTACGGCGCAGTCATGGACGGCTGCGTGGCCGACGACAACGCGCTGGCAGCCGCGATCCTCGTCTCCAGCCAGCTCTCCGGCGCCGAGATCTTCATTCCCAACGGCATCTTGCGCATCACGACCGCCCACACACTGCCGGCCCGCACCAGGGCGGTACGAGAGCGGTCACTTCCACGATACGCCAACCGTGATCGGCTATGCCTCGGACGAGGCCGGCGATCCGCCGCCGGACGTCGCCGCGAAATCCGCGAATGGGGATCTCGCCAACGCGCCGTGCAAACAGACGCACGCCGCATTCGAAGCGGCCTATCCACCATTCACGACGGACGAGGAAGCACGCTCCGTAGTTAGACGCGTGAATCGTGACGGCGGGCTCGGCTGGTCGACCTGGACCTGGGCACGTTTACAGTCGACCAAGGGCGCCAGGCCGGCGTTCGTGTATTTCTTCGACGTTCGCACCGCCAGTCAGGCCAATGGGGCTCCGCACGGCAGCGAGTATCCATATGTGTTCGGCAACTTCGTGCCTGGAGCGACCGAGCACGATCGCGGCCTCTCGACGCTGCTGCGCAAATACCTGGTCAACTTTGCCGCGACCGGCGATCCCAACGGTGCCGGCCTGCCCGAATGGCGGAGTTTCGACGGCAGATCGAATCAGGCCCTCGTGATCGACCGCGCGCCGAGCTCACGCGAATTGCCGGGCCTCGCCGGCATAAAAGCATTCGACGCATTCTATGAATGCCTGGTGCACGAGAACCCGGCCCGTTGACGCCGCGAGAGTGGTGATGCAAAGGCAGCGGCGTCAGGCTCCCGGCACCTCGAACGAGTCGACTACGATCGACAGTCCGCTCGCGCCACTGGTGTGATACGCGGTGCCGCGCACGTTCAATTTGTCCGAGGCCTGCACGCGGCCCATTTTCCGGCTGACATCGGTGTCCGCGCGCACCACGATGGCGATGCGCGTGCGCGTCGGCGCATCGACCGTGGCCACGCCGTAGGCGCTGTAGTCCTTGCGGTCGGTGCCGGGCGCGTACACGGACGGATTCGCGGACGAGTCCCGCAGCTGCGTGATGCTCAGGGAAATCGGCTTCTCATGCAGCGTTTCGCGCAACGCATCCAGCTCCGCGGCATTGATCGGCGTGTAAGTCTTCTCGACCTTCGCCTGCAACGAACCGAAGGAGATCTCGAGCTTCCTGCGATGCGCGCCGGGCGTGGTGTCGGCGCCCTCGCTCGCGAGTGCCAGCGCCTTCTTCCAGTCGTATACCGGGCAATACTTCGGCGCCGGCGGCGGCGCAGTCACGGCGTCGATCTCTTTCGTGAGCTTGCTGGACGCGCTGCTGATCGAGGCGAGCATCGCTGCGAGCGAGGATCCCGCGTCGGCCGGCGCCGGAGCGGGCGCAGGCTCCGCCGCAGTCGCAGCGGGCTTTTCCTCCACCGGCCGTGCCGCCGCGCCAGTCGTCGCGGCAATCGCCTTCCACTCTTCTGCACCGATGCGCGACGGCAGTGTGAACAGCCGGGCCAACGCCTGATCCAGGAATTCCCTATCTACCGGCCATTGCGACACGGCCAGCCTGTTGCCCTCGAGCGCATACGAAGAATCGCCCTCCACGCGCCGCGTCCAATTCGTGCCGTCCGCGAACAGGTACTGGCAGTCGCACAGATGATTGAAGAGATTCGCGCCGAAGACATTGTTGCGCAGCGTGATGTTGTCCTGTGGGAGCGCGGCGCGGATGCCGTAGTTGTCCGCGAAGCCGATGATGTTGGAGTCGAGCGTGATGCCGCCGCGCCCCTTGAGCTGGATCAACGTGCCGCGCGAGCTCGATTCCCCGCTTCCCGCACGCTGCGTGGGATCGCAGGCGAAGAGAATCGTGTTGTTGCGCACGATGGCCGGGCCGGCACCGTTCGCGTTCAGCACCAACGCGTCGCTGCTGGTGTTCACGACGATGTTGTTCTCGAAGATTGCGACCGCGCTATCGAGCGCGACGGCGCCGTCGGAAGCATTGACGAACAGGCAGTTGCGCACCGTGACGGGCGAATCGACGCCGCGCAACCGGACCAGGGGCGCGAGCGGCGAAGTCTTGAGATCGAGGGAGCCGTCCGTGTAGGTGTTCCAGGTCGCGCCGTCGAAGATGAAGCCGTCGAGCACGAGACCGTCGCTGTTCTCTTCCGAGTACAGCGGCGTGCCCGACGGACGGCCCTTGGCCTTCTCTTCGGCGTCGAGCGAGAAGCGAGTGTGATTTGTCCACGGATCGCGGGCCGTGAACTCGGCGTCGTAGCCGCCTAACAACGCCAGATTGCGCATGGTGAGCAGCCACTTGCCCGAGCGCAGCTTGCCGAAGTATTCGCCGGCGGCCACATGAATGGTGTCGCCGCCCTCGCATTTCTCCAGCGCCTGGAACGGATCGCGGAACGGCTTCTCACGGCTGCCATCGCCCCCCGAAGACCCGGCACGCACGAACCAGTCGCGGCCGGCGGGCCGTGCCGGCAGCGGCGGCGCGAACATGGGCGCGGGCTCGACGCCTTCCACGACCAGCGTGGCCTTCTGCCGCGCGGCACCGGTGTCGGTGCGATAGACCCCGCGCACCCAGTAGGTCTTTTCCACCTCCATGCCGCGTTGATAGCTCCGGCCCTCGCGATACTGCCGCGATGCGAATGAATTGCGCGGGATCAGCGCGTAGAACGAGTTGTCGTCGGTGCCCGGGTTGTAGAGGCGCACGCCCATGTGCGTCTCGACCGGCGCGTCCGCCAGTAGTTGGGTGTTCTGCTCGCTGCCGAGTCCCACGCGCAACTCGACGCGCGTGTTCGCGAGGCTCGCGTCCGCCGTCACCATCGCCGGCCATTCGATGCGCCGGTATTCCGGCGTCGGCGCGGGCACGCGCGGCGTCAGAGAAACCGGTAGTTCGACGGCGTGGCAGCCTTGCCTGGCGCCGGCCGAGATGTTTCCGATCTCATCCATCGGATAGCGCGGCGCCACCGCGCCTTTCTGATCGTTCGCCTGGACATCCGTCGGCGCGAGCGCGGCCAGGCCTCCCGCGGCGCGCAGCGCGTTGACCGCGTCGCGCGGCGGCTTGCCGTACCGGGCCAGCATGTCGCGGCTGTATCCCTCCAGCCAGATGTTCGCCAGCCCCTTGATCGCGGGGTCCTGCACCACGTTTCCGGCGCAGGACTTGAAGCCGAGATCTTCCAGCTCCTCGAGATTCTTCTCCTTGATCTCGCCCTTCGTGGTGCTGCCGCGGGACTCGATGACATCGTGCGGCGAAGCGAAGAACACGTTGCGCTCGATCACGACGCGCTGCAGGTCCAGATACACCGCGATCGCGGTGTTGCCGCAGGAGACGAACACGTTGCTCTCGATGACTGCGGGGCAATTCACGCGGATGCCCTGCGATTGATCGCCGCCCGTGCCCGCGGGCTCACCCATGTCGTGCATGAAGCAGAACGAATTGCCCGTCACCACGATGGGCTTCTCGATCAATTGGGACGAGCTGCGCAGATGGAGCATGGCCATGCCGATCACGCTGATCAGCAGATTGTTCTCGAAGCGCGAGCCGCTGCCCGTCAGCTCCACGCCGCCGGTGCCGCTGTTCGCGACGACGCAATTGCGAATCGTGACGTTGGGCGCGCTCAGCGAAACGGCCGCGCCGTCCATCGCGGGAATGCGCGCGATGCCATCGCCAGGCCTGTCGCCGTACTGGTTGCGGCCCGCGGCATCGAAGCACAGGCCATCGAGGATCAGGTCTGAATGATTTTCGCGTCCACTGACGAGGCTGTTCTCGCGCGCATATTCATAGCCCGCGTAACACCCAAGCACCGATGGAGTTTTCCACGGTGTGCGCGTGGCGAAGTCGCGCGAATAGCCGCCGAGCACCGTGAGCCTCGGGCACTCGATGATCCATGACGAACGATCGAACCGGCCGTAGTAGGCACCGGCCGCGACGTGGATGGTGTCGCCGGGCTCGGCGCGCCGGAAGGCGACCCAGGGATCGTGAAACGGACGCTCACGCGAGCCATCGCCGCGCACGCCGGTGGGCGCGACGAACCAGTCGACATTGTCAGCCATGTGCGTTCTCCAGCAGACGAGGTTCAGACGACGCGCGCGAAGCCCGTCAGCCCTTCATGATGTCGTAGCTGTCGCGCACCGCCTGCTTCAGCTCCTGCACCGCCTTCAGGACTTCGCCCATGATCGCCTTCATCTCCTGGTTTGCCAGGCGATTCGCGGGGTTGTCCATGAGCGTCGCGAAGACGAGATCTTCCTTCGCAAGATCGTCCATCATCTTCATGATGCTCTCGATGAAAGCCGTGTTGAGCCTCTCGAGCGTCTCCGGGTCACTGAACAGCGAGATGAACGCCTTGTTGATGGATTCGTCGTAGAGCGGCAGCATGGTTTCCACCAGCGACTTTGCTTTGTCCTTCGCCTGCACGTTCTTGACTTCCATGATCTCGAGGCAAGGCCGCGCGAACTGCCCCCAGTCTTCCGCGGCGTAGTCACCGCGCGAGTTCTTCCACGAGCCGATGATGCTGCGCGCCTTGCCCATCCACGTTTCGATGGCTTCGGTGCCGATGTCCTGTTTGGCCTTGTTGTGCAGCTCCTTGTTCTCGACCAGTACCTTGCGGGCGATGGCCTTCTTGCGCGCGAGATCGCGCAGCGTGGAGGAGGTAGTAGTCATGCTGAGGACCAGTCTGCGGATCATCGGAGCCAGCACCTTGCCGACGAACGGAACCTTGACGACCGGCGCCGCGATCGCCATTGCCGTAACCTGCGCGGCGCCCTCCTTCGCCGTATCCGTTACGGTGCCGTACGCGGAGCGACTGAGCTCTTCGACGACCTTGCCTTCTTCCCGCGACTTCTTCAGGTCCTGTTCGAACTTGTTGAAGATGTCCGCGTTGGCGCGGCTGCACATGTAGATGGCTTCCGCGACCGCGCAGATCTTCGTGTTCTTGCAGAGCGTCCAGTTGCCCTTCTCGCCTTCGTAGAAGTCGCCCAGGCCGATACCGGCGAAGCCGTTCGGATATTTGTTGGCGATCGAGCTGTTTGCGCTGTCGAGCATGCTCAGCGCCTTGTCACACAGGTTGTCCCAGTTGCCCTGCCCGTCGCGATCGCGCTTGAGCTCGTTCTGCATGGAGTCGAACAGGCGTTCGCGTTCGCCACCGTAGTAATTGATCATCCCCTGGATGGCCGCGAAGGCGTCGATCGTGATGGTGTTTTCTTTGACCCATCCGGTGAGGCGGTCCTGCGTTTTCCTCATGTCGGCATCGAAACCCATCGAGCTCTCCTTGGTAAAAAACCGCGGCGGGTCGCGATTCTGCGCGACAACCGCACGCCATCTATGTGGAAATCGTAATCGGCGGATGAAAACTGCCAAATTTTTCCGCCGGCATGCGCGACGCGGACGCGGTTTGGTGGGTAACACGAGCGCGTGAAAAGGTTGCGCGGCCGGGCCTGGCCGACACCTGGAGCGGTGCGGGTCCCTCGCGCATGCTCGTGAGCACGGCCGAGGCGGCGCTCGACGCTGCCCGTGAATCTCGTGTACGTGCGCGAGCGCCGCACCAGCGGCAAGCTGCGCGCATTCATCGATTTCGCGGCGCCGCTGCTGCGCCAGCGGCTCGAACGCGCGCGCGGCTGAGCGCGTTACCGGGGCTTGGACTGCGCCAACCAGCGCACCAGCACGTTCATATTGCGCAGGTATTCCTGGGTGGAGATGGAGGTGGTCTGCGCCGTGTCCGTGTACGGCGAGGTGTCGGTCTGGTCGCCGACGTGCGTGCCCGCGAAATCTCCGGTCGGGATCTCCTTGCTTCCCGGCCCCGTGTACCGATGGCTGGTCTGCGGCAACGGCGCGGGCCAGAAGCCGGCCTCGTTCAACGAAGTCAGCGTGGCGCGCAACTGTTCGTCGAGATTCTTCTGCGGCGGCGCATATCGCTCGGCGAAGTAGCGCGGCAGCTCTACGATGCCCGCGCCCGCCGCGAGCAGCGAATGCTTCGCGAGCACCTGCGGGTCGGCCTTGCGCGCCTCATCGAGGCGCTTGCGCAGGCCCGCGGTGTCGACCTTGCGCGTGGTCGAGTAGTGCCCGATGCCGTGCTTCGGATCGTAGTCGACGTAATACTCGCCGTTGACGATGTTGGAGCCCCGTCGGTGCGCGTACAGCGCGCGATTCGTCCGCAGCTCGATGAAGGTGGGATGCGTGTTGCCCCGATCGGTGGGCTTCGCGAGCTTCACCTTGTCCAGCCAGTCGATGGCCTCCGGCACGCGCGCCAGATACTTCGTGTCGCCCGTGAGCTCGTAGAACGTGATGAGGTGCCCGATGTTGGCGGCCGTGGTGTGAGTCGCCAGAGACAGGGGTTCATACGTGCGGGCCGCGGCCGGCTTGACGTCCAGCGTGTACTGCAACGACCAGCCGGCGCTCGGCGCGCCCTGCTGCGAGACCAGGAAGAAATTCATGGCGCGCGTGATCGGATCGAGCAGCCGCTGATCGCCGAGCACCTGGTAGCAGAGCAACAGGAAAGAAATGTTCTCCCACACCACGTCGTCGTTGAATGTTAGATAGGAGGAGTAGTCTGCGAGTCCGTGCTTCGAGAACTCCCTGCTCAGCGGGAAGCGCTGCGGCCAGCCGCCGACCGGGTACTGGCTGTCGAGCACGAACTGGATGGCGCGATCGACCGGCGCCTTGAAGCGCGGGTCCAGCTTCTCGATGTACAGCCGCAGCAGGAACGTGGCCGCATCCGTCGTCACCTGGTCGTCGAACGTGGCGTTGCCGTAATAGTGCTGGAACTCTTCGAGCCGCCACGCGTTCTTGCCCACCGAGGCGTACCAGTCGCGCAGGCTGCGGTCGCCGGCGAAGTCGACCACGTAGTTCCAGCCACCGCTCGGATGCTGGCCCCACACGAGCGCACCGCCCACTTGCTCCGCCGCACGGTAGTAGTACTCGTCGCCGGTGGCGTGATAGGCGTCGAGGAACTCGTGACCCATGCTCGACGTGCCCGGCGGCTGCAGCCAGATCATCGTCTCGCGCGCTTCCATCTCGCCCCAGCGGCGCGACAGATCCGGCAGGTAGTTCCACAGGTAACCGCCTCGATAGGACACCTTGTCGACCATGAATTGGGTCGCACGCCGCATCGTCGCCGCGACCTCGTCGCGGGTCGGCTGCGCGGCATCGGCAGCGGTTGCCGCGGTTGCGGCGAAAATGGTGACGAGTGCCGCAAACAAACAAGCCAGGGGCCGCGGGGCGCGCGTATACCATGTGTTCATGTGAAGAGGCATCCAGGTTAGCCGGTGGCGGTCGACCGGGAGCGAAGCATAAATTGCGCGCGCCTTCGGCGCAGCAGTCTTGGGCGCGTCCATCGCAATCGTCAAGCTGGCTCAACCTGAAGAGACCCCATGATCACTGCAAGACTCACCGGCCTGTTCCTGATCCTGATGCTCGCGGCGTGCGGGTCGAAGGAGACATCGCTGGCGGTTGGCGGCACGCAACCCGCGACGCTGGCCTCCGTGCCGGCCACGCTCGAGGGCGAGCTGGACATGTCCGTCACCGAAGGCGATGCCGAGGCGGACGGCGGCGAGGGAGAGATCACCTTCGGGGCGCTCCGGGCCGGCGGCGACATGTACCTCGTGGAAGTGGAAGAGAAGACACTCGCCGCCGCGGGCATCTCGGTGGATGAAGTGGAGGTCAAGGTGCGCGCGACACTTGGCGCCAGGAGCGCACACCTGGACGACAGCTACGTCATCACCTCGCTGACGCGCGTGAAATGATCCGCGACTTCGCGCGATTAGTCAGGCGGGACTAACAACCGCCGCCCTGACGGGGCATTTCCGCTCCGGGCGCACGATCGCGGGGTGCTCGCGGGCCGGAAATGTCCACTGCAATGGCCTGTGTCCTCTCGAAATGTCCCCGCTGGCGGGCGCACAACACATCCGCCTTCCCATCCGAAAACTTCCGGCTCATCATCGCGAGCGCTGGCGTCGGGGGATCGGGGAGATGACGCCAGTCAGCCAGAAAAAATTGTGCACGTACCGAATTTGGGCTCGCTCCGTGTGCCCATCACAAGGAGGTCTCATGTTCCGCAAATTCACCTTCCGCTCTCTCGTGACATCGCTGCTCGCCGTGCTCGCACTGGGCATCGCATCGCAGGCGGTTGCGCAGACGCGCATCATGCCGCTCGGCGATTCCATCACGGCCGCGCCCGGCTGCTGGCGCGCCTATCTATGGAGCCAGCTGCAGGGGGCCGGCTTCACGAACATCGATTTCGTCGGCACCAGCACCGACCGCAGCGGCTGTGGCTTCGCGTTCGACGTGGAGCACGAGGGCCACAGCGGCTTCTCGATCACCGGCATCGCCGATCAGAATCTGTTGCCAGCCTGGCTGACCTCCGCGAGGCCCAGCATCGTCATCGTGCACCTGGGCACCAACGACATGTGGGGCCATTTCATCACGCTGCAGACCAAGCTCACGGCGCTCACCAAGCTCATCGGGCAGATGCGCGCGCACAACGCGAACATGAAGATCATCGTGGCGCAGATCATCCCGATGGATCCTCCCACCTGCGGCAACTGCAATGCCGATGTCATCGCGTTCAACAACGCACTGCCGGCCTGGGCCGCCGGCCTCACTACCTCGCAGTCGCCGATCACCCTCGTGAACCAGTTCACGGGCTTCGACGTGGGCGCGGACACCTTCGACCGCGTGCATCCCGTCACGTCCGGCTTCATCAAGATGAGCGACCGCTTCTTCCCGGCGGTCACCGCGGCGCTCAATGGCACGCCGCCCGGCCCCGCGTTGGCCGTCACGCGCGCCGGCACCGGCGCGGGCACCGTCACCTCGAACCCCGCCGGCATCAACTGCGGCGGCACCTGCAATGCCAGCTTCACGAACGGCACTTCGGTCACGCTGAGCGTCGCCGCCGCGGGCGGCTCCACCTTCGCGGGCTGGAGCGGCGCATGCTCGGGCACCGGCGGCTGCACGGTGTCGATGACGCAGGCGCGCTCCGTGACGGCGACCTTCAACGTCGTCGTACCCACGACCTTCTCGCTGGCCGTGACGCGCGCCGGCACCGG
>JAYTOI010000079.1:0-25438 GCA_043747875.1 Pseudomonadota bacterium
AGCCACTCCTCGCTGGTGCACAATCTTCACTCCTCTCCTCGCCGATCTTCTTGAGCGCCGTGCCCTTGCAAGTCGCGCACACCTTCTGCTCTTCCGGCAAGTCGTGCACGATCTCCACACGTGGCAGATCGGCCGATAAGGGCTTGCGGCCGCGTGGCTTGCGCTCATGGGCCGGTATCTGCACCGCTTCAGGGGCACGTTCGGCGCGGGCGGCGAGCGCCTCGATCTCGTTGAACAGATGAGCCTGCTCGACTGCGATCTGCACTGCACGCTTCTCGGAGGAGCGGCCAAAGAGCTGGCTCTTCAGCCACCGGTTCTCCTCTTCCAGCAGTTGGATGCGCGCCTCGCGCGCCGCAAGCCGCGCGCTCAAGGCGGCAAAATCGATCGATCCTGCGGGGCTGGCGGTCAGGCTGATGGCCCTCGAACTCACGAGCGCGATCATACCAAAGGCTAACTACCGAGTGGAGCCGATCGGAGAAGAAATCTTCTCAGCTCAGTGCCGAAAACGTGAGTGTCTCGTGCCCCTTCATCCGCCACACATCGTAGCCGTCGAGGAGCCAGTTGAGTTGCTCGCCCGTCAAACTAAGCGCCGTCTCATCGATGCGGCGCGGCCAATGGAATCGATCGCGCTCCAGCCGCTTGTACCAGACGATGAAGCCGTTGCGCTCCCAGCAGAGCATCTTCAGCTTGTTGTGCCGCGACCGTCACGGCAAGCTCTCCGTAGCGGTACTGGAACTGAAGTTCCGGCGCATCCTCGTGCAGCCGCCGCTGTACAAGCAGCGCCGATATCCGGCACTGCAGCTCACCGTGCTGCACGCGACCGAGCGCGGCAAGCCGCGCAGCCGCGATCCGATTCACTGGAAGCTGATCACCAATCTTCCCGTTACATCGCGCGCGCAGGCGATCGAAAAGCTTCACTGGTACGGGCTGCGCTGGAGAATCGAGGTCTTCCACAAGATCCTCAAATCCGGTTGCCAAGCCGAACAGTCGAAGCTGCGCACGGCAGAGCGGCTCGTCAATCTGCTGGCGACATTTTGCATTTTGAGCTGGCGCAGCTTCTGGCTGACGATGCTGAATCGTGCCACCGCCCATGCCAAACCCTCGCTCGCCTTCACGCCGCTGGAAATCGAGCTGCTGAATCGCCTCATGGTCGACCACCGCCCCGCCCATTTGCAACGCCAACCCACTCTGCACTTCTGCCTCATACAGCTCGCCCGGCTCGGTGGCTATCTGGCCCGCGCCAGCGATCCGCCGCTCGCTGGCTCGCGACGTCGCTCACCTGCTGGCGAGCGATCGCGAGGTGGTGCTGGTGATGCCGGTGCCGCCGCTCCATTTCTCGCCGCGTTCGTGCGCTGCCGTGCGTCCCGTCGACCGCTGGCTGCCCGCGCCGCCGGAGCAGGCGTGCACGATGCCACGCCACGCGATCGATGCGCGGCTCGCGACCTCGCGCGCGATCCTCACGAGTGTCGCCCGGAAGACAAGCTCAGCGCGACTGCGCGTGGTGGATCCGGCGCGGGTGTTGTGTGACGAGCGCGTCTGTCGCGCGGTGATCGGCGGCACGCTCATGTATCGCGACGACAACCACCTGAGCGACGAGGGCGCGCGCTTTGTCTGTGAGCGCATCCGCCCGCGCGACCTCGAGGCGCTCACGGCGCTCGAGAACGATCACGCGGATGAGACGCCGCCCCGGCAAGCCGCGCTGCGGATCGTCAGTCGCCGAAATCCCCCGTGACGGTTTGCAGCACCGCGAGCGCCGCGAGCCCGGCGGTCTCGGTACGCAGGATGCGCGGCCCCATGGCGCAGGCCACGAAGCCATTTGCGGCCGCGAAATTCCGCTCCACGTCCGCGAGTCCGCCCTCTGGGCCGATCATCAGGACTATGGGAGTGCGCGTGTCGCGGCGCGCGACCGCCGCCAGCGAATCGCGCGCGTCGGCGGCGAGCAGGCAACGCAGTGCATCGGCGGGCAAGGCCCGTACCGCATCCACGAGTGCGATGGGCTCCGCGACCTCGGGAACGCGGTTGCGCCCGCACTGCTCGCAGGCGGAGACCGCGATGGCCTGCCAGTGCCCGTGCTTGCGCGCGCTCTGCCCGGCATTCACTTTGACCACCGAGCGCTCCGCGAACACCGGCACGATGCGGGTGACGCCCAATTCCGTGGCCTTCTGCACGATGAGATCCATGCGCTCGCCGCGCGCCACGCCCTGCACCAGCGTCACGTGCAATGGTGATTCGCGCTCGACCGGATCGTGTACACCGACTCTTGCCCACACCTTCTTGCCATCGCGCTCGAGTGTGCCCTCGTACTCCCCGCCGCTGCCGTCGAACAGCGTGACTCGCGCACCCGCCTCGAGGCGCAGCACGCGTGTGAGATGCAGCCCCGCCTGCTCGGAGAAGCCGACGCCCTTGTCGGAGACGAGCTTCTGCTCGACGAAGACGCGCGTCAGGCGCATGCGAGCTCGATCCCTTCGGTGGCGATGCGCGCCAGCAGATCGATCTCCTCGGGCGCGATCACGTACGGCGGCATGAAGTAGATGGTGGTGCCGAGCGGGCGGATCAGCGCGCCGTGCTCGAGCGCGTGCCGGTAGATGCGCAGCCCCCGCCGCTGTTCCCAGGGCCAGGGCGCGCGCGTTGCGCGGTCCTGCACGAGCTCGATGGCCAGGATCATGCCGCGCTGGCGGATTTCCGCGACGTGGGGATGGTCGGCGAGATGCGCCACGCTGGCGCCGAGATGCGCGGCCAGCGCGCGGTTGCGCTCGAGCACCGGTTCGTCCTCGAAGATCGCGAGCGTGGCATTCGCCGCCGCGCAGGCCAGCGGATTGCCGGTGTAGCTGTGCGAGTGCAGGAACGCCGTCAGCTTGGCGTATTCGTCGTAGAACGCTGCGTACACCGGCTCGGTGGTCAGCACCACGGACAGCGGTAGATAGCCACCGGTCAACCCCTTCGACAGGCACAGGTAGTCGGGCCGGATGCCGGCCTGCTCGCAGGCGAACATGGTGCCGGTGCGCCCGAAGCCGACGGCGATTTCGTCGGCGATGAGGTGCACCTGGTAGCGGTCGCAGGCCTCGCGCAGCAGACGCAGGTAGACCGGGTCGTACATGCGCATGCCGCCCGCGCATTGCACCAGCGGCTCGACGATGACCGCCGCCACCTCGCCGTGATGCTGCGCGAGCACGGCTTCCATCGCGGCGAACATGTGACGGGCGTGGTCGGCCTCGCTCACGCCCCGCTCGCGCGCGAAGGCGTCCGGGGACGGTGCGGTGATGACGTCCATGAGCAGCGGCCGGTAGATGGACTTGTACAGCTCGACGTTGCCGACCGCCAGCGCGCCCAGCGTTTCGCCGTGATAACTGTTCGACAGCGTGATGAAGCGCGTCTTGCGTGCCTGGCCCAGGTTGCGCCAGTAGTGGAAGCTCATCTTCACCGCCACTTCGATGGCCGCGGAGCCGTTGTCCGCGAAGAAGCAGCGCGTGAGCCCGGGTGGCGCGAGGCGCACCAGCCGCTCGGCCAGCGTCACGGCCGGCTCGTGCGTGAAGCCCGCGAAGATGGCGTGCTCGAGGCGGCCTAACTGCTCGACGACGGCGGCGCCGATGCGCGGATTCCCGTGGCCGAAGAGATTCACCCACCAGGAGCTGATGCCGTCGAGATAGCGCTTGCCGGCAAAGTCCTCGAGCCAGACGCCGCGGCCCGAGCGCAGCGGAATCATCGGCACGGACTCGTGGTCCTTCATCTGCGTGCACGGATGCCACACGTGCGCGAGATCGCGCGTCGCCCAGGTGTAGTTGTCGTCGTGTGTGGCCATCGTGCGTCGCCGGATCGCGGGCTATTGTGGCATGTGGGAATATGGGGGCGGAGGTTTCGCATGCACGTCGATGTTGGCACCGGCCTGCTGGTAGGCGTCAAACAGGTTTTTTCACCGCACTTCGATGCGCGGCCGGGCGTCGCGCCGGATCTCATCGTCCTGCACGGCATCAGCCTGCCGCCCGGAGAGTTCGGCGGTCCCTGGATCGTGAAACTGTTCACCGGCGCGGTCATGCCGCCGGAACATCATCCGTTCTTCGCCACGCTCGCGGGAGCGCGCGTATCGGCGCATCTGGTCGTGCGGCGCGATGGTGGCGTCGAGCAGTTCGTATCGTTCAATGACCGCGCCTGGCACGCGGGAAAGTCGTCGTGGCAGGGCCGCGATGCCTGCAACGACTACTCGATCGGCATCGAGTGCGAGGGCACGGACGAATTGCCGTATGAAGACGCGCAGTACGGCGCGCTGCGCGCGCTGCTGCCGAAGTTGTTAGAGGCGTATCCGAAGATCACCGCGGACCGCATCGTCGGCCATTGCGACGTGGCGCCCGGTCGCAAGACCGATCCGGGCCCGTCATTCGAGTGGGGCCGCGTGAGAACGATCGAATGAATACCTTCCACAGCTCCCTCTACGCGGTCGCGCTCCTCGGCTGCCTGCTGCTCGCGTTCATCGCCTACGTCGGTCCACGGCCCCGGGCCCGCTGGCTGGTCGCGTTGCTGACATTGCAATCGCTGAGCTTCGCGTGCGAATGGCTGATGTCGAATCCCGTCTCGCCAGCGAAGGCGCTGTGGCTCGCGCTCGTCATGGCGGTTGCATTGCTGCTCGCGCCCTGTCTGTGGCTGTACGCCCGCACACTCGCGGAGGGCACGCCGCCGCGGCTCCGTGACCTGCCGCGCGCGCATCTCCTGCCCATCGTGATCGGCTTCACGCTGCTCGTGCCGCTGACGCAGAGCGCACACTTGGGCACCGGCTTCATGCCCGGCGGTGAGGCCGCGGATGACTGGCTCACGCAGATCATCCACGAAACGATGATCGCCGCGGTCGCGCTGTTCGCCGTGCAGGCGCTGTACTACCTGCGCGCGAGCCACGCAATCCTGCGCCGCCAGTCGCGCCTCGCGCGCGCGCTGCTTTCCGACATTCCCGACCGCGAGTCGAACACACTGCGTCTCATGCTCGTCGTGGTCGGCGCGCATTGGGTCGTCGGCATCGCGCGCACGCTGCACTGCCTGATGCTCGGCAAGGACGCGGGTTTCATCGTGCTGTTTGCCGTCGCGGAGATCATGTTCACGCTCTGGGCCCTGTTCGCGCTCGCGACCGCGGCGCGCACGCTGCCGGCCGACGAGCAGCCGCTCGCGGAAGAGCTCGAATCGGAGCCCGAGGAAGCCCGCTACGCCCGTTCCGCGCTCGACGCGCCGATCCGCGCCAGAATCCTGCGCAAGCTCGACGAAGCCTGGGATGCGCGCAAGCTGCATCGCGACGGCCGGCTGAGCCTGCGGCTGCTCTGCGTCGAGCTGCGCGAGAACCCGCATTACGTGTCGCAGGTCATCAACCAGGATGTCGGCACCAGCTTCTACGATCTCGTGAACCGCCGACGCATCCGCGATGCGATGGACCAACTTGCGCGGACGTCGCGTCCGGTGTGGGAGATCGCGCTCGAAGTCGGCTTCAACTCGAAGTCGACCTTCAACGCAGCATTCCGGCAGCATGCCGGGACCACACCGACCGAGTTCCGCCGCCGCGCCCAGGCCGCCTCGGCCGCGCCGTCCGCACAGTCCGGGCCGACCGGCCAGGACGCCTGAAGCAGCACGGACCGCCTGGGGGCGGTTCCAATACGCCAACTCATTCGAGGAGGCGAGATGAAAACCTGGTTTTGCGTGATGGCTCTGTTCCTGGCCTTGGGCACGACGCGGGTCGGGGCGGCCGGCCGCATCATCGATGCGACGATCGACTCGAAGGCGCTGGCCGATAATCTGGTCGGCGTCGACGCGCGCCGACGCATCAAGATCTGGCTGCCGGACGGATACCAGCGTTCAACGGAGCGCTATCCGGTGGTGTACTGGTTCCACAACCTGCACTGGAGCGCCGAGAAGCTGTTCAGCGAGAACCGGCTCGCCGAATTCCTCGAGCGTGCGATCGCGCGCCGGCAGCTCGGCAAGGTGATCGTAGTCGCGGGCGATTTCACGACGCCGAACGGGATCAACATGTTCGGCAACGACCGCGTCGCGGGGCGCTGGATCGACCACATCGCCGGCGAGCTCGTGCCCTTCGTCGACGCGAACTACAGGACGCTGGCGATGCCGGCGAGCCGCGGCCTCACGGGCGATTTCTTCGGCGGGTTCGCCGCGATCAAGGTCGCGATGCTGCATCCCGGGAAGTTCGGCGCCGTCTACGCGATGCATCCGGTCGGCACGGGCACCGGGCTGCAACCCGGCATGTGGCGCCCGAACTGGAAGGTGGTGCACGAGGCGCGCACCTGGCACGACCTGCAAAAGGACACCTACGCGTCGATCTTCGTCGCGATGGCGCAGGCCTATCTACCGAATCCGGACCGCCCGCCGTTCTTCTGCGACTTCATGGTCGAGCCCGACCCCGCGGCGGGCGGCGAGCTGCGGCCGCACACGGGCAACATCATCGCGATCACGTCCCGATTCCTGCTCGACACGCTGCTCAAGGAGCATGCGGAGGGTCTCAAGCAGTTGCGCGCGCTCAAGCTCGACTGGGGGCGGTACGACCCGACGGAGGGGCACGTTTATTCGAACCAGGCACTGACGCGGAAGCTGGAGGAGTACGGCATCCCGCATTTCGCCGAGGAGTATTCGGGTGATGCGTGGAACCGGATGTGGACGCCGCAGGGGAGGGTGGAGGCCGACGTGCTGCCGTTCTTCGGCGCGTACCTCGAAGGCGCGGCGCCGTAGCGCTTCAGCGCCCTCGGTCGTGCCGCCACAGCACCTCGGAGCCGTTCTCATGCCGTGCCAGCACGCGCGCGATCACGAACAGCAGGTCCGACAGACGGTTGAGATAACGCGGCACCTCCAGGTTCACCGGCTCCCGCGCGGCCAGAGTCCATACGCGCCGCTCCGCGCGGCGCACGATCGTGCGCGCGAGATGACAGGCGGCGGCCGCGGGCCCGCCGCCCGGCAGGATGAAATCCTTCAGCGCGGGCAGCGGTTCGTTGAAACGGTCGAGCTCCTGCTCCAGCTCGGTGACGCGCTGCGCTGCGATCACCCGCGTGCCCGGCAGGCACAGTTCGCCGCCGAGATCGAACAGGTCGTGCTGAACTTCCGTGAGGCAGCGCGCCACTTCGGGCGGGATCGCCGGCACCGCGAGGACCATGCCAACCGCACTCGAGGCCTCGTCCACCGTTCCGTAGGCTTCCACGCGCGCATCGTCCTTGCGCACGCGCACGCCATCGCCGAGCCCAGTGGTGCCGTCATCGCCCGTGCGCGTGTAGATCCTGCTCAAACGATGTCCCATTGCGCCTCCACCCAATCGTTCAGTCGAAGCTGTAGCGTACCCCGATCGTGTACGTGCGGCCCTCGGTACGGTAACCCTGCGCGAGCGTGTAGTCCGCGTCGAGCGCGTTCTCGAGCCGTCCCTGCAGTGTGAAGTCGCCGGCCACTCGCCAGCGCACGGTGGCGTTGACGAGCGTGTAGGAGTCCAACGTCGAGTTGCTGGGGAAGCCGAAATCCTTGCGGTTGCCGTACGCGGCGACGTCGACGCCGAGGTCGAGCGGGCCCACGTCGCGATTCACGGCTACCTTGAGCGACTCGCGCGAGCGGCGCAGCAGCCGCTGGTCCGTGCTCTCGTCGCGCGGATCCTGCAGCGTGAGATCGGCGCGTACGCGCCAGTCTTCGTTGGCGTACTCGTAGCCCAGCTCCGCACCCTTGATGCGCGCGCGGTCGATGTTGCGGTTCTCGCCGTCGAAGGTGACCGGATCGATGACGAAGTAGTTGATGAGATCGCGGATGCGGTTGTCGAACGCGGACAGCGACACCTGCTGGTGCTCGCCGAGCTTCTGGCGCACGGTGATCTCCACCTGGCGCGACACCTCGGGGTCGAGCTCCGGGTTGCCGCCAAAACCGAATCGGTCGGTGGCATCTGGCGCGCGGAACGCTTTGCCGCCGGACAGGGTGACTCTCGTGCCGGTGCCGAAGGCCGTGCCGATCTCGGCATTCCAAGTCATCTCGCTGCCGAACGTCTCGTGATCGACGAAGCCCGCCGCGAGCCGTGAAATCACACGGCCGAGCCTGAACTGATCCTGCAGGAAACCCTGGACCACGCGCGTGTCCTCGTCGAGCGCCGTGCCGAAGGACAACGCGCGCACGTTCTCGTCGGCGTGTTGCGCTCCGATCGACAGCAGGTGCGAGCCGAGCCGCGGCAGGTCGACCTGCACGTCGACGTTGTCGCGGCGCGTATGCGCGAAGTCGAAGCCGCCGAAGTTCGCTTCGTTCTGGTCGATGACGTCGTTCATGCGGCTCAGCGTGCCACGCACGCGCAGGCCGTCCGCGCCCGCGTATTCGGCGTCGGCGGAGTAGACGCTGGTTTCGAAATCCTGCGAGACGCCCATGTACACCGGCGGCACGACGGGCAGCCCGTTCGACTCCGAATATTCGGTGCGCCCGGTCGCGCGCCACGCACGACCACGGAACGTCAGCGCTTCACTCGCCGCGAATTCCGCCGACAGCCGGCCGGTCACGTTGCGCCAGCCGCGCTCGCTGTCGTTGATGAGGCGCGGCGCGATTCCATCGCTCTGCGAGTAGCTGCCGCCGACGCCCATTTTGAAGCGCTCGCTGGAAAGCGCCGCGTCGCCGAAGACCTGCTGTGTCGCGTGGCTGCCATGCGTCACGCCGCCGCTCGCGCCGTTCTTGTCCGCGCCGCGTGTAAACAGCTGCACCACGCCGCCGACCGCGTCCGAGCCGTACAGCGCAGAGCGCGGCCCCTTGACGATTTCGATGCGCTCGAGCGACTCCGGCGCGATGTTCTGCAGCGCCGCGCCACCGATGGTGCCCGGATTCACGCGCACGCCGTCGACCAGCACGATCGTGTGGTTGCTGTCGGTGCCGCGCACGAACAGCGAGGTAGTTTGGCCCGGGCCGCCGTTGCGCGCGATCTCCAGGCCCGCGTGCTGCGCCAGCAGCTCGCTGACGTCGCTCGCGAGCGAGCGTTCGATGTCGTCACGCGAGATCACTATGACGGGCGCGCCGACCGAGTCGAGCGGCACCGGCGTGCGCGTCGCGGTGATGACGGTTTCCTCGAGCGCGTCCTGCGCGAGCCCGGCCGTTGGAAGCGCGGCGGCGACGAGGGCAGCGAGCCGCGAAAGACGAAGCGAAAATTTCATGACAGACCTTTCCATGCACGCCCGCATGGCCGTTGCGTTGACGACCCTGGCGCGAGTGCGTGGAGAGACCGGTGAAGGTCCGCTCGCCGCCCGCCGCGGCCAGGACTGAACGCCAAAAGGCCGGTCTCCGGACTCTCGAACTGAAGCCTCTCGGCCTCGCTGCATCGCCTTCCCGAGTCGCGAGGACTCAGTGGCTAGTGATGCGCTTGGGTTCGATTACAGTTGCGGGGGCAGTGCCGGACTCGCCAATCAATGCTGGCTCACCGGCTTCCCGTAACCTTTCGGCGGCCGCACTCTAGCGATATTCGCGGCGAATTGACAGTTTGCGCGCGGCTCCGCACGCTTGCCGACGATATGACCACCCCAGACCAGTCACCGGAATTGAAGGCCGCGCTCGACGCGGCCCGTGCCGCCGCCGACGTGATCCGCGGCTTCTATCAACGCAACGTCAGGATCGAGGTGAAAGCGGACAAGACACCGGTCACCGAGGCCGACGTGCGCTCGGAGGAGGCGATCCGCGAGCTGCTCGCGAAGCGCTTTCCGTCGTACGGTTTCTACGGCGAGGAGACCGGCAAATCCGGCATGGACGCCGAGAGCGTGTGGCTGGTCGACCCGATCGACGGCACGAAGTCCTTCGTGCGCGAGTGTCCATTCTTCTCGACGCAGATCGCGCTCATGCGCGGCGGAAAATTCGTGCTCGGCGTGTCGATGGCGCCGGCCTACGATGAGCTTGCCTGGGCCGAACGCGGCAAGGGTGCGTGGCTCAACGGCCAGCCGATTCGCGTGAGCACGGTGAACGCGCTCGACGCCGCCATCGTGTCTACCGGCAATCTCAAGACGCTTGCGGCTTCCCCGGCCTGGTCGCGCTTCGGTGGATTGATCGGCCGCATCAACCGCATCCGCGGCTACGGCGATTTCGTGCATTACCATTTGCTCGCGCGCGGCGCGCTCGACGTGGTTCTCGAGTCGGACGTGAACATCCTCGACTTCGCGCCGCTCACGGTCATCGTCGAGGAGGCGGGCGGCACGTTCACCGACCTGCGCGGCGGCCCGGTAGGCCTCGACACGACGCACGTGCTCGCGACCAACGGGCCGTTGCATCGGCCGATCCTCGACACGATCGCATTCGGAGCCTGAGAAATGTCGGTGTTCCTGCGCTGGGGCATCTTCGGAATCGTGGGCGTCGCGGCGCTGCTCTATGCCTACAACGCCAGCAAGAAGTTCGCGGAGCAGCGTGCCGCGAAGTCGCCGCCCCAAACAGCGCAGCCCGCGCCGGACGCGCCTTCGGCCGTGGCCGCCGGCGCCGCGGTGATGCCCGCGCCGCACTACGATGGGCTCGCGCCGCCGTGCCGTCTCGAGCTCGAGGTTGCCTATCTCGCCGTGCTGGCGCGCGACGACGGCGATCCGTTCGATCGGGTGCTGCGCATGCAGAAGATCGCGTGGCAGGACGATCCGGAAGTCCGCGAGCGGCTCACGCAGGTGGCGAAGCGCTGGTACGAGCGCCCGGGCGCGGTCGATCCGCAGCAGATGCGCGACGCAGTGGCCGTCGACTGCGCGCAGGGCGTCAGATAGGACTAACTATGCGGTGGCCGCCGATCCGGCCTTCCGCGAACTCCATGCCGTAGAGCCGCGAGAGCCGCGCCACATCGAGCGCGTCCTGGGCTACTTGTTCCACCGTGCCGTTCCCCGCGAGCAGGCAGACGCGGTCGGCGAAGCGCAGCGCGAGGTTCGGATCGTGCAGGCTCGCAATGACCGCGGAGCCGGCGCGCGCCAGCGCACGCAACCGCTCCAGGATCGCGATCTGTTGCGCCGGGTCCAGATGATTCGTCGGCTCGTCGAGCAGGTAGATAGACGGCGCCTGCACGAGCAGGCGCGCGATGGCCGCGCGGCGCTGCTCGCCGCCGGAGAGCGTGCTCAACTCGCGCTCCGCGAGCCCCGCCAGGCCGACGTGCGCCAGCGCCGCGGCGACGCGCTCGTGATCGGCCGCCAGCGGCGCTTCGAGCATCGCGAGATGCGCGAACCGCCCGAGCAGCACCGATTCGCGCAAGATGCCCTGGGGCGCGGCGTCCGGGTCCTGCGGCAGGAAGCCGAGCGTGCGCGCGATTGCGCGGCGCGGCAGCGCGTCGATGGGCGTGCCCTGCATGCGCACCGCGCCGGCGTCCGGCCCGCGCAGGCCGGCCAGCGTACGCAGCAACAACGATTTCCCCGCTCCATTGCCGCCGAGCAGTGCGCAGAACTCGCCGCCGCGGATCGTGAAATCGAAGTTGCTGACGAGCGCGCGGCCCGGCACTGCGATCGCCAGACCGGCCGTTTCGAGCGTGAAGTCGCTCATTTCGGCTCCGTCCACCCGATTTCGAGCGCGGTCTGCGGGCCGACGCGCACTTCGGCCAGCGATTCAGGCATCTCGAAGGTGCTGGCGTCCACCGCGTAGCGGCCCGCCATGATTTCAGTCAGCGACTGCGGAAAACGCGGGTTACGGTCCGGCTCGGCGTACCCGATGGGATACAGCGGCGCGAGGCTTTCGAGGTCGTATTTGTCGGAAGCGCCCAGCATGTGCAGCATCTCGTGTGTGACGACGACGTTGTTAGGTCGCGTCATGTCGGCGGCGGCGTATGCGTGCACGACGCCGACCAGGCCCTTCTGCAGGCCCACCGAGTGCGGTACCGCGGCCGTGAACGCCGGGTCGTGATACAGCACGAACACGCGGATCTGCGGCGCCGGCCGGCCGGCGGGATGGGAATTTCGGCGCGCGTAGAGCCGCAGCCGGATGCTCCACGACATGCGGGCGATCGCGCCCGCGCCGGGCGCGAGCGGCGGGGGTTTCTCGTGCACCTCGGGATAGAGCTCGACGCGTATCGGGCGCGAGAGCTCGATGCCATAGCGCCGCGCCTCGCGATTCACGAATTGCTCGATTTCGGCCACGTGCGCCGGCGTGAGGCGCTCGAGGTAGGCGCGCGTGGCGGCGGTGCCATCGGCATCGACCGGGAACACGCCGATCCACAATGTGTTGTCCCAGTCCCGGGTGCTCAGGCGGTCGTACAGCGTGGAATAGGCGGCGACCGCGAGGAAGAACAGCAGGATCGAGATGCGCAGGAAGCGCCACATCGCCGCGCCCGGTCTAGGGCTGCAGGCGCGTGGCGACCCACGGCCCCGGACGGAAGCCCGCGCTGCTGTTGGATGGCCGGCTCACCCCCTGGCTCGACGACGGGCTCAAGCCCGATGTAGTTAGAGAGCGGGTCCACCTCGCGCGCTCGTGGATTCTGGCGGCGCCCTCGACCCACAGCTCGACCGCGTCCGCCCACAGGTAGAAGCCGCCCCAGAACGGCGGCCGCGGAATGGCGGCGGCGACCGCTTCGTTCACGTTGTCCGGCGTGGGTTCCGGAGTACCGAAGCGCTCGGAGGCCGCGCGCACCGCCTGATTCAACTGCTCGCGCGAGCGCAATGGCTGGCTCTGAGCGCTGGCCCAGGCGCCGATGCGCCGCTGCCAGTTGCGCGATTCGAAGTACGCGTCGCTCTCGGCCGCGGGTGCCCTGACGACCACGCCTTCCATGCGGATCTGCCGGTGCGAGTGATCCCAGTGGAACACCAGCGCGGCGCGCGTGTTCTCGGTGAGCTCGCGGCCCTTGCGTGAATCGTAATTCGTGACGAACGACACACGTCCCTGCTCGACGTCCATCTCCTTGCACAGCACGATACGCGCCGACGGCTGGCCCGATGCCGACGCCGTCGCGAGCACCATCGAGTCTGGGTTTGGCTGCTGGCGCGCGGCGCGCGCCGTGGCGAGCCAGGCGCTCGCGAGCGCCATCGGCTCGGCGGGCAGGGGATCGGGCAGCAGGTCGTTGTAGAGCTCCATGGCCCATATGTTATCCGCGAGCGGGTTCACCTTGCAGTCGCACGTCCCAAACCGTAAAAAGCTAGGGCGGAAATCGTAAACGAAGGTACTCCATGAGCTCGCTCGAAGAGCTGCGCAAGCGGATCAACGAACTCGATCGCCAGATCCTCGAACTGGTAGGCAAGCGGCAGGAAACCAGCCGCGAGATCATTCGTGCCAAACGGGAGACCGGGTCCGCGACGCGGGACTACAACCGCGAGCGCGAGGTGCTGCTGGCGGCGCGCGAGGCGGGCAGGCAGTACGGCGTGTCACCGCAGCTCGCCGAGAACATTCTGCGCCTGCTGATCCGCTCGTCCCTAACTACCCAGGAGCAGGCGCGGGTGGCCGCCCAGGGCGCGGGCTCGGGGCGTACGGCGCTGGTGATAGGCGGCGCGGGCAAGATGGGCCGCTGGTTCGCGGATTTCATGACTTCCCAGGGTTTTGCGGTGGAAATCGCCGACCCGGCCGGCGCGCCCGCGGGCTTCACGCACGTGGCCGACTGGCGGGCGACGCCGCTGGCGCACGATTTCATAATCGTTGCCACGCCGCTGGGCGTCACGGACAAGATCCTGCGCGAGATCGCGATGCGCCGGCCCAAGGGCATCGTCTTCGACGTCGGCTCGCTCAAGTCGCCGCTGCGCGCCGGGCTCAACGCGCTCAAGTCGCACGGCTGCCGCGTGACGTCGCTGCACCCGATGTTCGGGCCGGATACGGAGCTGCTGTCGGGTCGCCACGTGATCTTCGTCGAGGCCGGCTCCGTGGAAGCGACCACCGCGGCGCGCGAGCTGTTCGCGTCCACGATGGTCGAGCAGGTGGTGATGTCGCTCGACGATCACGACCGGCTGATCGCCTACGTGCTCGGTCTGTCGCATGCCTTGAACATCGCGTTTTTCACCGCGCTCGCGGAGAGCGGTGAGGCGGCGCCGCGGCTCGCAAAACTGTCGTCGACCACGTTCGACTCGCAGCTCGACGTCGCATCGCGCGTGGCGTCGGAAAGTCCGGAGCTATATTTCGAAATCCAGAGTCTCAACGACTATGGCGCGGAATCGCTCGAGGCGCTCTCGCAAGCCGTCGAGCGACTTCGGTCGGCGGTCATCTCGCAGGACTTCGAAGCGTTCGCGTCGCTCATGCGGCGCGGCCGCGAATATCTGGAAGATCGGCGTTCGGTTACCGAGCGGCGGGCGTGAACAAAGGCCACGATCTTTACACCGGTACGCCGGAGGAGCTGCGTGAGCGGCTGCGCGCGCTCACGGAAGAAGTCGCGCGCAACGAACTGTTGCTGCGCAAGACGCAGGCTCGCGAGATCGAACTGCTGCTGGCGCATTCGTTGGGAGAGCTGTTCGACCGCATCGTTTCCGGGCTGCGAGACGCCTACGCGCTCGACTTCGTGACACTGTCGCTGTTCGATCCCCAGCACGAGTTGCGGCATCTTTCCGGCAGCGAGAATCTCTCGAGCACGGTCATCGAAGAGGTGCGCTTCATCGACGCGGTGTCGCCGCTGGCGCCGAAGCTGCCGCAGTTCGATCGTCCCTGGCTCGGGCGTTACAGTGCCGCGGATCACGAGTTGATGGTGTCACCGGGCCTCGTCTCGGGAAGCGTCGCGCTGATCCCGCTGCCGCGCGACAGCCGCGCCATCGGCGTCGTCGCGTTCGGCAGCCGTGATCCCGGTCGTTTCACGGGGAATCTCGCGGCGGACTTCCTCGCCCATCTTGGCGTGATCGTCGCGATCAGTCTCGAAAACGCGGTGAACCGCGCGCGGCTGGTGCGCAGCGGCGTCACCGATTTCCTCACTGGCTGGCACAACCGGCGCTATTTCCACAATCGCCTGCGCGAGGAGCTCGCGCGCTCCGAGCGCACGGGCAAGCCGCTGGCCTGCCTCATGATCGACATCGATCACTTCAAAGAGATCAACGACCGCTTCGGCCACCTGGCCGGTGACGAGGCACTCAAGGAAGTCGCGCGGCGCGCGGAAGGCGAGATTCGCGCCGGTGATACCGGCGCGCGCTTCGGCGGCGACGAGTTCGCCATTCTGCTGGCCGGCGCGGAGACGGTGCATGCCGTGAAGCTCGCGGAGCGCATCCACCACGTAGTGGGCGCGTCGCCGATCCGAGTCCATGGCGGCGCGCACGTCACCGTGACGCTGTCGATCGGGCTCGCGACCGCGAAGCCGCAGCCGCGCTCGCACGACTACAAGGCGCTGGCCGAACGATTGATCGCGGAAGCCGACGCCGCGCTGTACCGCGCCAAGAGCGCGGGACGCAATCGCGTCGAAGGATCGACGCACGTCATCGGGTAGGAATAAAGGGGACAGAGCTGTTCTTGGATTGCGAGGATTCGCGGCGAATGAATCCGCGGACGCCGCGACAGGTACTCGTTGCGCGCGGCGGATATGAGGTACCCCACTGTCCCTTGCCCCCGTTCAGCGCGCGCCCTCGAGCCTCCGCAGCAGCACCAGGAACACCGGCACCCCTAACAAGGCCATGACCGCTCCGACCGGCAGCTGGCGCGGTACCGCGGCCGTGCGCGCCACGAGATCGGCAGCCGCGAGCAGCGTGCCGCCCGCGAGCGCGGCAGCCGGCACCACGACGCGGTGCGCGGCGGTGCCGAATGCCAGCCGCACGAGGTGCGGAATGAGCATTCCGATGAATCCGATGGGCCCGCCCTGCAGCACCGCGCCCGCGGTGAGCAGCCCCGCGAAGATCACGATGAGCACGCGCCACCGACGCAGGTCGAGCCCGAGGCTCTGCGCGGTGGTCTCGCCGGTCGCGAGCACGTCGAGCGGCCGCGCGACCAGCGCCACGGCGGCGGTGGCTAACAAGGCGAGGACGATCATGACGACGGGATGCGCGGCCCAGCCGAGATCGCCCGCGAGCCAGAACATCATGCCGCGCAGCTGGCCGTTGTCCGCGAGCACCAGCACCAGCGTGACGACGGCGCCGCAGGCACTCGCGATGACCACGCCCGTCAGCAGCACGCGCACGGTGGCGCCGCCGCGCGCCAGCGCGAGCACCAGCAGCGTGGTGCCCATTGCTCCGAGCGCCGCCGCGCCCTGCACCAGCCACAGCGATCCACCGACCAGCAGGGCGAGCAGCGCCCCGACGGCGGATCCGCCCGAAACCCCAAGCACATAGGAATCCGCGAGCGGATTGCGAAACAGTGCCTGCAACAGCACGCCGGCGAGCGCGAGCAGCGCGCCGATGGCGAACGCGGACAGCAAACGCGGCGCGCGCAGCTCGAGCACCACGGTGCGCGCGGGTTCGGCAGGATCGCCGAACAGCGCCGCGAGCGCCGGACGCACGCCGACATCGGTCGACCCGGCCACGAGTGCCAGGACCGCGACCGCAGCGGCGAGCACGACGAGCGCAGTGAATCGAAGGGATGAGGGTGGCTGCGGCAGCACGGCGCCCCCATTCTCCATCAAATGAAGTCCCCCCAATGAAGGTCCATCAATTCCCCTTTGCCTTGTTCGTCCGCGCTCCACCCGGTAAAACATCCGCCATGAGCGACTGGATCGACTCAGAGGGATATCGAGCCAATGTCGGCATCGTGCTGATGCGGGACAGCGGCGAGGTATTTCTCGGACAGCGGGCTGGCGGTCGTGGGTGGCAATTCCCTCAGGGCGGAGTGCGTCAAGGAGAGCAGGTGGAGCACGCGTTGTATCGCGAGCTGCAGGAAGAGATCGGTCTGACTCGCGAGCACGTGCGGCTCGAGGGGTCCACGAGCGACTGGATCCGCTATCGGCTTCCGAAGCGCTACGTGCGCCGCGGCCGCGGTCCCACCTGCATCGGGCAAAAGCAGCGCTGGTTCCTGCTGCGTCTCGCGGTCCCGGAGGGTTCGGTCGACTTCAGCTTCGCGCATACCAGCGAGCCGGAGTTCGATGGCTGGCGCTGGGCAAACTACTGGCAGCCGGTGCGCGAGGTCATCTATTTCAAACGGCCGGTGTACGTGCAAATGCTCACCGAGCTCGCCACGATCGCATTTCCAGGGGGCGCTCCGCCGCTGCCGGAGTGGTGGCAGTCCGAAATCGCCGCCGTCGCCGAGCGCTGAGCGCGAGATGCCCGGACTGCCTCCAAAACTCGTCGTCACGACGTACGCGCCCGGGCGCCGCTGGATCACCATCATCGTGCTGCTGCTCATCGTAGCCGGCGGTGTGTACGGAATGTTCGAGTTCGGGCGCTACAGCGCAGGGTTCGATTCAGTCGCCGCGCTCAAGCAGCGGGCATCCCTGCGCCGCGAGATCGAGGCCCATGAGGTGACGATCCTGGAGCTGCGGGCCAAGGTGGCGCAGCTGGAGTCTTCCACCGTAGGACAGACCCGTGAGCGTGAAGAGGTGCAGCGGACGATCGGCGAATTGCAGGCCCAGGTGGCCCGCGCCAACCAGGAATTGGCTTTCTTCCGGGGCATCGTCACCCAAAATGCGAACTCGGCCGAGGTAAAAATTCAGCAGGCGCGTATGGTGGCCACGTCCACGGCAAACAAGTTCCGAATCCGCCTCACGCTGGTCCAGCCCATGAAGCCGGATTCGGTGGTGAGCGGGGTCGTCGTCTTGTCAGTCGATGGCGAGGTCGACGGCAAACCCGGGCGTGCGGATTTCGCGACACTCTCGGGCGGCCAGCGACGTGAGATACCCTTCACGTTTCGTTATCTCGAAAACATCGATCAGGAAGTCACCGTGCCTCCCGGCATGAAACCGAGTCAGTTGCTCGTCGAGGTTCGATCCAACCGGCGCGGTTCCGCCCCGGTGCAACAGTCGTACGTGTGGAGCGTCGATCCGCAGTAGCGGGCGTCGCGGAGAGGGTCATGTTCGGGCGACGCAAGCAGACTTCCACGCGGATCGATACGCTTCTCGGCAAGACCGCGAGCCTCAACGGAGATCTGGAATTTTCCGGTGGGCTGCATCTCGACGGCCGTGTGAACGGCAACGTGCGCAGCTCAGCCGAGGACGGCGGCGCGTTGTCGGTGAGCGAGAGCGGCTTCATCGAAGGCAGCGTCGAGGTCACGAACATCGTCATGAACGGCACGGTCAACGGCGACCTGCATGCGCGCGAGCGGCTGGTTCTCGGCGGCAAGGCGTGTGTCAACGGCAATGTGCACTACGGGGTCATTGAAATGGCGCCGGGCGCCGTCATAACGGGTAAGTTGATCCCGCTCAACGCCGTGAACCAGAAGGCCGCCGCGCCATCCAGGTCAGACGAGGGCACGTCCCAGTCGGACTCGGCCCAGTCTGAACGCGAAGTTGCGGCGGCAAAATCACGCGCGTAGTGTGCCGCACATGTCTGAAACCTCAATCGATACCCTGACTTTCACCGACGCCGCCGCCCGCAAGGTGAGTGACCTGATCCGTGGCGAAGGCAATCCGAATCTCAAGCTGCGCGTGTTCGTGCAGGGCGGGGGATGTTCGGGCATGCAATACGGCTTCGAGTTCGACGAGAACGAGCAGGACGGCGATACCTGCGTCCAGAACCAGGGCGTCAAACTGCTCGTGGATCCGATGAGCTTCCAGTATCTGACCGGCGCCGAAATCGATTACCGCGAAGGACTCGATGGCGCGCAGTTCGTCATTCGCAATCCAAATGCGCAGACCACGTGCGGATGCGGCTCATCCTTCTCCGCGTGACCAACCTGCGTTGACGTGGCGCGCCGCGCTTCGAAGTCCGTTCCGGACGTCCTCGCCGCCGTCGATCTCGGATCCAACAGCTTCCACATGGTGGTCGCGCGCTACACGCACGGCCAGCTCGTCATCCTCGATCGTCTGCGCGAAATGGTGCGCCTCGGCGCCGGCCTCGAACCCGATGGACGGCTCAACAAGGACGTTGCGTCGCGCGCCATCGCTTGCCTCGAGCGATTCGGCCAGCGCCTGCGCGACATGCGGCCCGACAGCGTGCGCGTCGTCGGCACCAATGCGCTGCGAAGAGCGCGTCGGGCGGAAGTATTCGTGGAGCGCGCGCGCGAAGCGCTGGGGCATCCCATCGAAATCGTGTCGGGCATCGAGGAAGCGCGACTCATCTATTCGGGTGTGGCGCACACCATGCCGGGCGGACCCGGGCGGCGGCTGGTCTGCGACATCGGCGGCGGCAGCACGGAGATCATCATTGGCGAGTCGTTCGAGCCGCTAGAGCTCGAGAGCCTGCAGATGGGATGTGTGCGCCTCAGCGAGGAGTTCTTCGCGGAAGGTCGTCTGTCGCAGAAGCGCATGCAGCGCTGCCGCGTCGCCGCGCGCCAGGCGATCGAGCCGTACCAGGCGGCGTTTCGCAAGCGCGGCTGGGACGAGGCGGTCGGCAGCTCGGGCACCGTGCGCGCCATCGGCGATGGTATTCGGGAGCTCGATCCAAATGCAGGCGGGATCACGGCGGATGGCCTCGATCGGATCATCCACGAACTCGGTCGGATCGAGCACATCCGTGACATCCAGCTCAATTCCGTCACCGACGATCGCAAGCTCTCGTTCGCGGGCGGCGTCGCGGTCCTCGCCGAGGTATTCGAGCAGCTCGGCATCGAGAACATGAAAGTGGCCGACGGGGCGATGCGCGAAGGCCTGCTGTACGACCTGCTGGGCCGCTACACCGACGAGGACGCGCGCGAGCGCACGGTACGGAGCATGCAGGAGAGGTATCACGTCGACGCGACGCAGGCCGAGCGCGTGGAGGCGACCGCCGTGAATTTTCTCGAGCAGGTGGAGCAGGAGTGGTCGCTGGGCGATCCGTCCAATGAGCTCATCCTGCGCTGGGCCGCGCGGCTACACGAAATCGGGCTCGACGTCGCACACAGCGGCTATCACCGCCACGGCGCCTATCTACTCGCGAACGCCGACATGGGCGGCTTTCCGCGCGAGGAGCAGAAGTTGCTGTCGATCATGGTCGGCAGTCACCGCCGCAAGCCGGCCATCGAGGAGGCGGACGACCTCGCTCCACCCTGGAACAAGCGCGCCCCGGCGATGACGCTGCTGCTGCGACTGGCCGTGTTGCTGCACCGTGGGCGCAGCTCCGTCGCGCTGCCCGAGATCAAGCTGACGGCGCGGTCCGGCTCGCTCGAGCTGTGCTTCCCGGCTGGCTGGCTCGACGATCATCCGCTCACTGTTGCTGACCTGCAGAGCGAGACCGAGAACCTCAAGACTGTGAATTTCCGCCTGCGCGCGTTCAGCGCGAAGTAGCGGTCAGGGCGCGACCGCCGGCGCGCTGCCGGCGGCATAGCGCGCGAGCAACGCGCCCTGCGCGTCGAACGCCGTATCGGTGCCGCGCTCGCAGCGCGTATACGTGCCGTCGCGGCACAGCGTCCACGCCTGGGTGTTGTCCACCAGGTAGGAATTCAGATCGCGCAGGATGCGTTCGCGGTGCGTCTGTTCGCGTACCGGGAATGCGACCTCGACACGGCGGAAGAAATTGCGCTCCATCCAGTCGGCGCTCGCGAGGTACAGCTCGCTCGCGCCGCCACTGCCGCCATCGTTGCCAAAAAAGAACACGCGCGAATGCTCCAGGAAGCGGCCCACGATCGAGCGCACGCGGATGTGCTCGGACACGCCGGGAATCCCAGGGCGCAGCGCACACAGGCCGCGGATGATGAGATCGATGTCGACGCCCGCGCGCGACGCGCGATACAAGGCGTCGATGACCTGCGGATCCACGAGCGAGTTCATCTTCGCGATGATGCGGCCGGGGCGGCCGGCCGTGGCGTGCTCCGCCTCGCGCTCGATTTTCTCGATGACCTTCTCGTGCATTCCGAACGGCGACTGCAGTAGTTTGGTGAGGCGCGGCGTCTGCGTCAGGCTGGTGAGCTGCAGGAACAACTCGTGCACGTCCTGGCCAATCTCCGGATCGCAGGTGAACAGGCTGTAGTCGGTGTAGCCGCGCGCGGTGCGCGGGTGATAGTTGCCGGTGCCGAGGTGGCAATAGCGACGCAGTCCATCCGGCTCGCGCCGCACGACCATCGACATCTTGGCGTGCGTCTTGAATCCGACGACGCCGTACATGACGTGCGCGCCGGCTTCCTGCAGCCGGTTGGAGAGCTCGATGTTGGCTTCTTCGTCGAAGCGTGCGCGCAGTTCGACGATGACCGTGACGTCCTTGCCCGAATGCGCAGCCGCGACCAGCGCGTCGACGATCGGCGACTCGTTGCCGGTGCGGTACAAAGTCTGCTTGATGGCCAGCACGCGCGGATCGGCCGCGGCGGCGCGCAGGAAATCCATGACTGGGCCGAAGCTGTGGAACGGGTGGTGCAGCAACACGTCTTTCTGTCGGACAACCGCAAAAACATCGGTTGACCCTGCGACGCGACGCGGCAGGCCCGGGGTGAAGATGGGGTATTTGAGGTCCGGCCGCTGCACCAGGTCGTAGATGGTCGCGAGGCGATTCAGATTCACGGGGCCGGAGACCTCGTAGAAATCCACCTCCCCCAACGTGAACTGGCGCATGAGAAACGCGTCGAGATCAGGCGGACAATCTCGAGACACCTCGAGGCGCACGGCGGCGCCGTAGCGCCGGTGTGCGAGCTCGCCTTCGAGCGCGCGGCGCAGGTCATCCACTTCCTCGTCGTCGACGAACAGGTCGCTGTTGCGCGTGACGCGAAATTGATAGCAGCCCAGCACTTCCATGCCGGCGAACAGCTTCGATACGAAGTGCTGCACGATGCCGGTCAGCAGCACGAAACGCTTGTGAGCACCTTCCCCGGGCAGTGCCACGACGCGCGGCAGCGACCGCGGCGCCTGCACGATCGCGAGCCCGGTATCGCGACCGAACGCGTCCTGGCCCGCGAGTCGCACGATGAAGTTCAGGCTCTTGTTCTGGATGCGCGGGAAGGGGCGAGCGGGATCGAGCGCGAGCGGCGAGAGCACGGGCTCCACCTCGCGCTCGAAATAGCCTTCGAGCCAGCGCGTGGTTTCGTCGTCCCAGTTCGGGCGCGCGAGCAACTCGATGCCGTGGCGGCGCAGCGCCGGCAGCAGCACGTCGTTGAGGCAGGCGTACTGGGCGGCGACCAGGCTGCGCGTGCGATCGTGAATTCCGGTGAGCTGCTCGGTGATCGTCAGGCCGTCCGGTCCCGGTTGATCCGAGCCGAGCTCGATGCGCTGCTTGAGACCCGCAACGCGGATCTCGAAGAACTCGTCGAGATTGTTAGAGGAGATGCACAGGTACTTGAGCCGCTCGAGCAACGGAATCTTTTCGTCGAGCGCCTGCGCGAGCACGCGTTCGTTGAACGCGAGCAGCGAAAGCTCGCGGTTGATGTAGTGCTCGGGAGAGCGGAGATCGGACTGGTCCATGGTGCGCGCGTTCCGGAAACGCTATCTCACCACAGCCTCGGTCCGCGGAATGTGACAGTTGTGCCGCCTTGCCTCAGCGCGCCACCAGCAGCGGTCCAGCCGGAAAATCGAGCTCGTTGACCACCTCAGCGGTGGCGGCGAGGAACCGCTCGCGGTCGTCCGCCGGGATCGGGGCTGCGTTCGGAAGCGGCACGGTCTGCGGATTCTTGTGAGCACCGCGAACGCGGTATTCGTAGTGCAAATGCGGTCCGGTGGCGAGGCCGGTCATGCCGACGTAGCCGATGACGTGGCCGAGCTCGATGCGCTGCCCGCGCTTGAGCTGTGCCGCGAAACGCGACAGGTGTC
The DNA here is from genome assembly GCA_043747875.1 of Pseudomonadota bacterium. Lineage (GTDB taxonomy): Bacteria > Pseudomonadota > Gammaproteobacteria > Steroidobacterales > Steroidobacteraceae > CADEED01. Next base: position 22,601 of record JAYTOI010000079.1, read on the forward strand.
CGTACACCGTCACGACGCCCGAGCCGTGCTCGAGCTCGATGACGTTGCCGTATCCGCCCTGGCGGCCGACGAACTTCACCTTGCCGTCACCGGCTGCGCGCACCGGGGTGCCCACGGGCGCTGCGTAGTCGACTCCACGATGTGCGCGAATGCGGTTGAGAACCGGATGGCGTCGCGTGGAATTGAACCGTGAGCTGATGCGCGAGAACTGGACTGGCGCGCGGATGAATGCCTTGCGCAGGCTCTTGCCGTCGGGCGTGAAGTACTCCACGTGCCCGGCCGCGTTCTCGTAGCGCACGGCCCGATACTCGCGGCCCTCATTGACGAATTTGGCGGCAAGGATGTTGCCGGTGCGCAGCGATGTGCCGTCCTGATAGATCTCTTCGTAGTAGACGGTGAAACGATCGCCTTCCTGGATGTCGAGCACGAAGTCGATGTCGTATTGAAAGATGTCCGCGAGCTCGAATGCGATGCGATCGGTGAGTTCGGCGTCCGCCGCCGCCTGGAACAGCGAACTCTGGATGGTCGCGCTGGCGACCCGGGTGCGCACCTCGAGCGGATTTTCGAGCACGTCGGAGATAAATCCTTTCTCGTCCCGCGTCACTTTGAGCGTTTCGCTATCCGACAGCCTGCGCTCGAGGCCGAGGAGCGCGCCGTCGCGATGCATGAAGCGCAGCGACTCGCCGGGGTACAGCCGGTCGAACTGACTGCGCAACTCCGGCAGGTCCCGCAGCATCGCGAGGTCGCCCAGATTGAGCTGGAAACGACGGAACAGGCGATCCATGGTGTCGTTGCGGCTCACGACCACGTCGATCGTGGACAGACCGATGCTGGCCGCGACGGGCTCGATCGGCGCTGGCGCCTGAACGGGAGCTTCGGTCGACGTCGCGAGCCGCGGGATTTCCTCGTCCGACCGCGGAATGGCGGCGAGGGTGGTCACGATTGCGACGAGACCGACCTGCAGAAGGACGGCCACGCGTCTGGACATTCCGGGGATGGCGGGCTTGATGAAGGTGGGCACGATCTATACAACGTAACCCACGGATCGGCAAAGGGTCAATCGCCTGGAACGCAAGGTGTGCGGTCCATCGTGCGTGTCCGTGTTCTCTTACTAACAAACTGGAAAGCGACTCGAGTGAAGAGCCCCGAAATGCAGGAACAGATCGTCGAATTGATGCGCGGAACGCAAGAAGTACTCGTTGAGAGCGAGCTCGTGAAAAAACTGGCGCGCGGCCAACCGCTGCGCATCAAGGCCGGGTTCGATCCCACCGCGCCCGACCTGCACCTCGGTCACACCGTGCTCATCAACAAGATGCGGCAGTTTCAGGTCTTCGGGCACGAGATCACGTTCCTTATCGGTGACTTCACCGGGATGATCGGCGACCCGACGGGCCGCAACGCGACGCGCCCACCGCTCACGCGCGATCAGGTGGAAGCGAACGCGCAGACGTACCAGCAACAGATCTTCAAGATCCTGGATCCCGACAAGACGCGCATCGATTTCAATTCGCGCTGGTTCGGCAGCATGAATGCCGCGGGCCTCATCGAGATCGCCGGCCGCCACACCGTCGCGCGCATGCTCGAGCGCGATGACTTCTCGAAGCGCTACAAGGGCAACCAGCCCATCGCGATCCACGAGTTCCTCTATCCACTGGTGCAGGGTTACGACTCCGTGGCGTTGCGCAGCGACGTCGAACTCGGCGGCACGGACCAGAAATTCAATTTGTTAGTCGGGCGCCAACTGCAGGACAGCTACGGCCAGGAGCCGCAGATCGTCATGACGATGCCGCTGCTCGAGGGCCTCGATGGCGTCAACAAGATGTCCAAGTCGCTCGGCAACTACATAGGCATCAACGAAGCGGCCGACACACAGTTCGGCAAGCTCATGTCGATCTCAGACGATTTGATGTGGCGCTATTTCGAACTGCTGTCGTTCCGGCCGCTGGCGGATGTCGCCGCGCTGCGGAAAGCGGTGGCCGACGGCCGCAATCCCCGCGACGTGAAGTTCGAGCTCGGCGTCGAGATCGTCGATCGCTTCCACGGCGCGGGCGTCGGCGCGCGCGCGCTCTCTGCATTTGTAGCGCGATTCCAGCAGGGACAAGTGCCGGAAGACATCGAGCGCGTTGCTCTAACTACCGACGGCGCACCGCAACGTCTCGCCAACGTGCTCAAGAACGCGGGGCTCGTCGCGAGCACTTCGGACGGCAATCGATTGATCGATCAGGGTGCCGTGCGGGTCGGCGAATCGGCCGAAACGCTCGCCAAGGTTGCGGCGCGGGACCACACCCTGGCCAATGGGACACACCTGATACAGGTCGGGAAGCACAAATTCCGATGGGTATTGTTGCAGTAGGAATGCGGAGCGCGGCCCGTGGTCGCGATTTGGGCCGCAAATATGGTCCGACAGAAGGAAAATAAGATTATCTGTCAGTGACTTAGGATGATTCTGACGCAATGCGTTACAACGCGTTGACAGACCGATTTCGCTGCCTATAATGCGCCCCCTCACGCACCGATGGCCCCAGTGGCTCTCGCTGCGGGAGATAAGTGTCTGAATACAAAGGTTGACGGAATGCGGTTCACGCCTATAATTCCGCCCCCTTCTTCGGCCCAAAGCGGCCGAAGTGCTGTCTAAAAATTTGCAGGTAATTTGTGTGGGGACTCGCGTCAATGCATCTTTTGGAGGCATTAACCGAGTACCAAAAAGTCCAGCAATGGGCCCTTTGGATACTCATTTACTGAAGATCGAAATCTTTAAGTGAAGAGTTTGATCCTGGCTCAGATTGAACGCTGGCGGCGTGCCTAACACATGCAAGTCGAGCGGTAACAGGCGTAGCA
>JAYTOI010000080.1:0-27800 GCA_043747875.1 Pseudomonadota bacterium
ACGTGAGCTGCCGCTCTTCCGAAGCCAGAAGCTCCAAGAGGTCTCGAATTTGCTCCCGTCGCGTCGGGTCTGGCGTCATGGGCTGAATTGCGGCCTAACTATAAGTAGACCGCATAAATGCGGCATTACAAAGCGTCAAAAGTGACGCATAACACGGGCTTGTACTCGTAACCATTTGATTCCACTTCACCACGCGACGTCTAACTAGTCAACGCAACGCTCGCAATCCTGCTTCCGCCGTCTGGGTCCCATCGAGATCTATTGGCCACAGGTTCGCTGCGCCAACTCGTCTAGCCAGTCGTCCGCAGCACGGTCCGAGCCAATCTCCCCGCGCTACGGTCGCGCCTACGTCCCCTCACTCTCCCCCTGTGCCGCATTCCACAACACCGCCACGCCGACGACCGCCGACAGCACCGAGGCCGCGAACACCGCGATCTTCGCGGCCGCGAAATCCTGCGCGTCCGGAAACGCCTGCCCCGCGATGAACAGCGACATGGTGAACCCGATGCCCGCCAGCGCGCCGGCGCCCGCGAGCTGGCGCCAGGAATACGCCGCTGGTTTCTCAGCCAGGTTCAACTTCACCGCCAGCCACGACGCCAGCAGAAATCCCACGGGCTTGCCGATGACGAGACCGCCGACGATGGCCGCCATCAGCATGCCGTGCCCGCCCATGACCTCGGCCGCGATGACGACCCCGGCATTGGCCAGCGCGAAGATGGGCAGCACCAGGTAGCTGGAACTCGGGGCCACGTTGCGCAGCAGGCGGTCGGCGGGCGACTCGAGCCGATCGTGGATGGCATCCAGCTCGCGCAGCGCGGGCGTGGATGGGCCGTGCCGGAATTGTTCGCCGCCGTGGCTGGCCTCCGCCGAAAGGATCGCGTCGGCCTGCGCCACCAGCGCGCGGTAGTCGGGCGGCGGGCGCGTCGGGATGAACGCGGCCAGCAATACGCCCGCGAGCGTCGCGTGCAGACCGCCGGCATGCACGCAGGCCCAGAGCGCCACACCGACCAGCACGTACGGCCAGACGCGATACACGCTCGAGCGGTTCAGCGCCACCAGCATTCCGACCGCCGCCAGCGCGCCGGACAAAGGCGCGAGCGCGAGCGAATCCGAATAGAAGATGGCCACTACGATGATGGCCCCTATGTCGTCGACGATGGCCGCGGCGGTGAGGAAGATGCGCAGCTCCACCGGCACGCGCGCGCCCATGACCGCGATCAGCGCTACGGCGAATGCGGTGTCCGTGGCCATCGGCACGCCCCAGCCGATCTGCCAGGGGCCCGCCGGCACCAGCAACACATATATAAGTGCCGGCACGGCCATGCCGCCGATGGCCGCTGCGATGGGCAGCGCCGCGCTGCGGCGCGTGGCGAGATGCCCGACGGTGAACTCGCGTTTGATCTCCAGGCCCACTACCAGGAAGAACACGGTGAGCAAGGCATCGTTCACCCAGTGCACCAGCGGCAGCTGGAATTCCGCCGCGCCGAACCCGACGCCGAGCATCGTGTTCCAGAAACCGGCGAACGCCGTGCCCAGCGGCGAGTTGGTGAAGAAGATCGCGGCCAACGTCGCTAACAACAGCAGCAGTCCGGTCGACGGCGCCCAGCTGGCGAAATTCAGCGCCGCGCTGCGCACGCGAAAGCCCAGTGAGCCCAGCATGGCGTCGGTGAACGAGGCCTCGTCCCACGGCCCGTCATAGCGCCGGCCGTTGATGAAGAACGTCGGCGTGAAGCGTACCCCGCTGGCATGCGAGCTCGCGACGTCGGTGTCCACGTGCGCGCGTGCCTTCGCCTCTTCGGCGCCGCGCGCGTCGTGCTCGAGCCCGGCAACCCGCAGCTCCGCGGCCACGGTCTGCAGGTCTTCCTCCGTCAGCGTGCGCGAGCGCGTCATCAGCGCGACGTGCGCGCTCCAGAACTCCGCGGGCGTCGCGGCCTGCTCCACCAGGTCCGCCGCGCGGCGCGCGAGCTCGCTGCCGGAGATGGGGCGGTGGCGGAATACGTAGCGCAGGCGCTCGCCCAACTGCTCACGGACCTCGCTGATGCGCGCGTTCGCGGCGCGGCAGTGCGGGCAGTCGTAGCTGCCGTATTCGACCAGCGTGATCTCGGCGTTCGGCGTGCCGACGATGTGGTCATATGAAGGATCGACGACGCGATCGAGGCGATTGTTCATTCCGTTTATTAGACCATGCGTGTCAAGGAGTATCCTTTCGGCTTCCGGCCGCGTGCCGGCAAGGGGAGTATGTACGTCAGGTCCACGCTGAGTCCCGGCCGTGAGATGTTCGCCGTGGCCGCACTGCTGCTGATCGCGGTGGTGGCGGTGCTGCTGTCGTTCAGTGACAACTTCCCCGCGCTGCACCCCATCCTCGACACGGCGGTGTTCCTGCTGAGCGCCGTGCTCGCGTTCCTGCTCTGGGACATGGGCTGGCGTACCGGCCAGATGCTCGCGCGGCTGCAGGCGGTGTGCTTCGCGGTCGTGGCGCTGCTCGAGCTGCTGCACGTGCTCACGGCGCTCGACTTCTCCGGCGCGCCGCGGTTCGCCGGCCTGCTGCGCCTCGGCACCTGGTCGCCGGCTGCCTATCTACTGCCGCTGGGTCTGATGGCGGCGCTGCCGCACAGTCGCAAGGCGGCGAGTGTCCTGCCGCTCGGCATCGTGCTGCTCGTCGCGGCCGCGGGCCTCATGTTGCTGTTCACGCTGCCGCGCTACAGCGAGCCGGGTTTCCTCGGCATCACGCGGCCCACGCTGGCGCTGGCGCCGCTGCTGTGGATTCCGGTGTTCGTGAGCTACTGGCGAATCCGCGGGACCGAGCGCCTCGGGCGCGTGTTCGCGGTGTTTGCGGCCATCACGCTGCTCGTGCCGCTGTTGATGATGTTCTCGCGGACGGCCACGGACAAGGTCGCCGTCATCGCGCATCTGGTGCGCGTCATGGGCGAGCTCTATCTACTGTTCAGTCTCACGCAGATGGGCATCGAGGACACGGTCGAGCGCCTGCGGGCCGAGCGCTTGCTGAAGACCACGAACGAGGCGCTGGAAGCGCGTGTGGTCGCGCGCACGGCGGAGCTGCAGGCGCTGAACGCCGACCTGCGCCGCGAGGTCGGCGTGCGGCAGGCGGCGCAGAGCGATGGCTTGATCCAGATCGAGCGCCTCGACCTGCTGCGGCGGATCACGCACGCGATCGCCGAGCGACAGGACCTCGACAGCATCTTCCAGGTGGTGGTTCGCAGCATCGAGGAGCATCTGCCCGCCGACTTCGTCGCGCTGTGCAACTACGAGCACAACGTCGGGGTGCTCACGGTCAGTCGCGTCGGCACGCGCAGCGCGCCGCTGGCGCTGGAGCTCGCGATGGGCGAGCGGGCGCGCGTCGAGATCGACCGGAACGGCCTGGCCCGATGCGTGGCGGGCAAGCTGGTATACGAGCCCGACATCACGGGCAGCCCGTTTCCGTTTCCGCGCCGGCTGGCGGGCGCGGGCCTGCAGTCGATGGTCATCGTGCCCTTGATGGTGGAAGAACGCAGCGGCGTGTTCGGCGTGCTCATCGTCGCGCGCCGCGCGTCGGGCGCCTTCAATAGCGCGGAGTGCGAGTTCCTGCGCCAGCTCTGCGACCACGTGTCGCTCGCGGCGAATCAGGCGCAACTGCACGCCTCGCTGCACGAGGCCTACGAGGACCTGCGCCTGACCCAGGACGCCGTGCTCGAGCAGGAGCGCCTGCGTGTGCTCGGACAGTTGTCGAGCGGCATCGCGCACGACATCAACAATGCGATCTCGCCCGTGGCGCTGTACGTAGACGCCATCCTCACGCACGAGACCGGCTTCAGCGAGCGCACGCGCCAGCAACTCGAGATCGTGCGGCGTTCCGTGGACGACGTGGCGCACACCGTGAAGCGCATGGGCGAGTTCTATCGCAAGAAGCCGGCGCAGCTCGAACTCGTGCCGGTCGAGATACACCGCATCCTGCGCGAAGTGCTCGAGCTGACGCGCGCGCGCTGGTCCGACATGGCGCAGCAGCGCGGCGCCGTCATCGAGACACGCGTCGAGAGCGCGCCGGACTGTCCTTCCAAAGAAGGGCCGGTCGCGATGGCCATCGAGAGCGAGCTGCGCGAGGCGCTGGTAAACCTGGTGCTCAATGCCACCGACGCCATGCCGGAGGGCGGCACGCTCATCCTGCGCGTCGGACACACTCTGGAAGCCGGCAAGGGCATTGCGCGGCGCGTGTTCATCGAGGTCGCGGACACCGGCATCGGCATGGACGAGAACACGCGGCGCCGCTGCCTCGAGCCGTTCTTCACCACCAAGGGGGAGCGCGGCACGGGGCTGGGGCTCGCGATGGTGTTCGGCATCGCGCAGCGGCACGGCATGGACATCGACATCCGCAGCACGCCGGGCGAGGGCACGACGTTCCGCCTGACCTTTCCGCAGAACGCGCCCGCGCCGCAGTCCACCGCCAGCGTGCGCGTGCAGAAGGTTCCGACCCACACGAAGATATTGCTGATCGACGACGACCCGGTGCTGCTGACGTCGTTGCGCGAAATCCTCGTGCACGACGGCCACCAGGTGCAGACCGCGCACGGCGGCAAGGCCGGCATCGAGGCTTTCCTCGACGCGCAGAAATCCGGCAAGCCGTTCCCGGTGGTCATAACCGATCTCGGCATGCCTTATGTCGATGGACGCGCCGTCGCGGCGGCCATCAAGGCGGCCGCGCCGGCCAGCGCGATTCTCATGCTCACGGGCTGGGGGCAGCGGCTGTTGGGAACGGGCGAGGTGCCGCCCGAGGTGGATGCGATTCTGAGCAAACCGCCACGGCTCGCGGAGCTGCGCCAGAAGCTGGCGGAGTTTGCCGGCTCGCGCGAGGACGGGACTTCTACCTAGCTCGGGTTCCTGCCCCGCTGCGCGCCCGTAAGGGTCTGGAGCCGTATCCGGACTATGTAGTTAGGCGTATCCTCGTTCGGCCGAAGGCCAACGGATGGAAGATGGACGCATTCCGCAAGCTCGATCCACGGCGCGACTTCGGCGTTGCACTGGTCGTCCTCGTCTCCGCCGCCGCGGCGTTCACGCTCGTTTCGAGCCGCGATTTCCCGGCTCTGCACACGATCTTCGACACGACCGCGGTGCTGCTCGCGGGGTTGCTCGCCTTCCTGCTGTGGGACATGGGCTGGCGCAGCGGCCAGTTGCTCGCGCGCCTCAAGGCGCTGTGCTTTGCCACGGCAGCGTTGCTCGAGCTGATGCACCTCATCTTCGCCATCTCGGACACGACGATGACCGCGGAGCAGCGCCACTGGGCGACCCTGCTGCGTCCCGCGACCTGGCCGCCCGCTGCCTATCTACTCCCGCTGGGGATCGGCGTGGCACTGGCGGTGCGCGCGCGGCGCGTCCATGCGCTGCTGTTCGGCGGGTTGCTGCTGGTGCTGGCGATCGGACTCGTGCTGCTGTTTCAGCAGGTGCCGCGCTATGCCGACCCCGGATTCCTCGGCATCACGCGGCCCTCGCTGCTGCTCGTGCCGCTGCTGTGGATCGTCGTGCTCGCGGGTCACGCGCGCATCATCGCGACCGACCCCGTGGCCCGCGTCTTCGGGATGTTCTCGGGAATCATGGCCGTCGGCGCGGTCTGCATGCTCTATTCACGCGCGCCGGCAGATGCCGCGGCAATGATTGCGCACGTCGGGAAGGTCCTCGCGGAGCTGTTCCTGCTGTTCAGCCTCATGCAGATCGGCACTGCGGATACCGTGCGCCGCATGCGCGCCGAACGCGATCTCACGCTGCGCAACGACGCGCTCGGGGCGCGGGTGGCGGAGCGCACCGCCGAGCTCGAAGCGGTGGTGGCTGAACTGCGCCACGAGGCGGCGGTGCGCATGCACGCCGAAAACCGCGCCGTCAAACAGGTCGAGCAGTTGCAGCTCCTGCAGCGACTGACGCGGGCCATCGGCGAGCGCCACGATCTCGACAGCATATTTCAGGTCATGGTGCGCAGCGTCGAGGCCGATCTGCCGGTGGATTTCGCCGTCCTGCTCGACTACGAGCATCACGCGCGCAAGCTCACGGTGCGACTGGTCGGGGCGGGCAGCGAGACCCTCGCGCGCGAGCTGGCGATCGTGGAGCGCGCGCGCATCGACGTCGACGACAACGGCTTGGGGCGATGCGTGATGGGCGAGCTGGTCTACGAGCCGGACATTTCCGCGGTCGCACACGCATTCCCCAAACGGCTCGCCGCGGTCGGATTGCGCTCGATGGTCGTGGCGCCGCTCATGGTGGAGCAGCGCAGCGGTGTGTTCGGCGTGCTGGTCGCGGCGCGCCTGCGCGAGGCGGCGTTTTCGAGCGGCGAATGCGAATTCCTGCGCATGCTCTGCGACCACGTATCGCTGGCGGCGAACCAGGCACAGCTCCATGCATCGCTCAAGCAGGCATACGATGATCTGCATCTTTCGCAGAACTCCGTCATGCAACAGGAGCGGCTGCGCACGCTCGGGCAGATGGCCAGCGGCATCGCGCATGACATCAACAACGCGATCTCGCCGGTTTCGCTGTACGTCGAGATGCTGCTCGCGCAGGAAGGCAGCGTGAGCGCCGAGGCGCGGCCGAAGCTCGAAACGATCCAGCGCGCCGTCGACGATGTGGCGCACACAGTGGCACGCATGGGCGAGTTCTATCGCCAGCGCGAGACGCAACTCGAGCTCGCGCCGATCGATGCCGAGCAGATGTTCAGGCAGGTGCTCGACCTCACGCGAGCGCGCTGGCATGACATGGCGCAGCAGCGCGGCGTCGTCATCGAGACGGCCATCGAGGTCGAGGCGCCGTACGTTTCGGTGCTGTGCATCGCGAGCGAGTTGCGCGAAGCACTGATCAATCTCGTGTTCAACGCCATCGATGCGATGCCCGCGGGCGGGCGTATCGTTCTGCGCGCCGGGCATGCGCTCGAGGCCGCGAAGTCCGTGGGTCGACGCGTGTACATCGAGGTGTGCGACGGCGGCGCGGGCATGGACGAGGAGACCCGCCGCCGCTGTCTCGAGCCGTTTTTCACCACCAAGGGAGAGCGCGGCTCGGGGCTGGGTCTCGCGATGGTGTACGGCATCGCGCAGCGCCATGGCGCGGATCTCGACATCGTGAGCGCGCCCGGCGAGGGCACGAAGATACGCATGACCTTTCCAGTGCCCACGGCGGCGCCGCAGTCGACGGCGAGCCTGCGAATACAAGCGTTGCCGCGCCACACACGCATCCTGGTCATCGATGACGATCCGGTCCTGCTCAACTCATTGCGCGAAGTGCTGTTGCACGAGGGGCATCAGGTTCAGACGGCGAACGGTGGCCGTGTCGGTATCGATGCGTTTGTCGACGCGCACAAAGCCAACAATCCGTTTCCGGTGGTCATCACCGATCTCGGCATGCCGTACGTCGACGGACGCGCCGTCGCCGCGGCCATCAAGGCGGCCGCGCCGGCCACCGCGATCATCATGCTCACCGGCTGGGGGCAGCGGCTGCAGGGCACGGGCGAGGTGCCGCCGGAAGTGCATTCGGTGCTGAGCAAGCCGCCGCGCCTCTCGGAGCTGCGGCAGAAGCTGGCCGAGATCGCCGGGTCGCGGGAGGGCTGAGGGATAATGAGGCAGGCCGCGCTTCGCGGCCGTTCCTCGCTTGCTAGCAAAAGGGACGCGCCTCGGCTGCGCGCTGTCCAAATGGGGACACACCGATCCCTTGACGCGCCCACGGCCGATGCCTTGTACTCCGGCGTCCGGGTTCGGGGCCACGGACGGGCCTCCCGCCTTACAACAAAGTTGAGGGGTAAAAATGCGCAGACGTGAGTTCCTCGTATCCGCGGGAACCGGCCTGGTGGCCGGAGCTTTCATGAGCCGGGCCTTCGCCAGTTCGAGCGCCAAGATTCCGCTCGGCATCCAGCTGTGGACCGTGAAGTCCGAGGCGGAAAAGGATCTCGAAGGCACGCTGCGCAAGCTGCATTCGTTCGGCTTCCGCGAGATCGAGTTCGCGGGCTATTACGGCAAGCCGGCGGCCGAGATCGGCACGCTGCTCAAGACCATCGGCCTCACTCCCGTCAGCACGCATCAAAGCGCTGACAATATCGTCGCCGGCGCCGACAAAATCATCGCGGACGCGAAGACGCTCGGCTTGAAATACATCATCTGCTCCTCGCCCATGTCGGATGCCGCGAAGGCCAAGCTCGACTGGGGCAAGAAGATGGACGCGCTCGATCCGGGCGACTGGAAGATGAACGCGCAGCTGTTCGACAAGTTCGGCAAGCAGGTCAAGGAAGCCGGCATGCAGTTCGGCTATCACAACCACCACGTCGAGTTCAAAAAGTTCGGCGATGCCACGGCGTTCGACACCTTGTTTGCCTCGACCGATCCGGCGAACGTGAAGATCCAGCTCGACGTGGGCTGGGCGGTGGCCGCGCGACAGGATCCCATCGAGATCCTGAACAAGTACAAAGGCCGTGTAGTCGCTCTGCACGTCAAGGACATCGGCAAGCTCGCCGACGACCCGCACCATGCCACCACCACGGCAGTCGGCGAGGGGACCATCGACTGGAAGAAGGTCATCGGCACGGCCAAGGCCAACGGCGTGAAACACTTCTTCTACGAGCAGGAAGAGCCGTTCACGCGGCCCATTCTCGAGTCGGTGAAGATGAGCGCGGACTATCTTTTGAAGCTCGAAGTCTGACTCACTAGTTTTCCGCTCGAGGTTCGCGTGAAGACCATCAAGGGACCTGCGATTTTCCTGGCGCAGTTCGCAGGCGGCGGCCCGCACCTGCAGAATTTCAACGACATGGCGAAGTGGGCCAAGGAGTGCGGCTTCGTCGGCGTACAGCTGCCGAGCTGGGACGGCCGCGTCATCGACCTCGCAAAGGCGGCCGAGAGCAAGACGTATTGCGACGAGCTCAAGGGCGTGGCCGCCAGGCACGGCATCCAGATCACGGAGCTGGCCGCGCACCTCCAGGGCCAGCTCGTGGCCGTGCATCCGGCCTACGATCTGCAGTTCGACAATTTCGCGCCGGCGCAGGTGCAGGGCAGCCCGGCGCAGCGCCAGGCCTGGGCCGTCGAGCAGATGAAGCTGGTCGCGAAGGCCAGCAAGAACCTCGGCCTCACCAACTGCGCGGCGTTTCCGGGTGCGCTCGCCTGGCCCTATCTATATCCGTGGCCGCAGCGGCCGCCGGGCCTCATCGAGGCTGCATTCGACGAGCTTGCGAGGCGTTGGAGGCCCATCCTCGACGTGTTCGAGGACAACGGGCAGAACTGCTGCTTCGAAGTGCATCCCGGCGAGGACATCTTCGACGGCGAGACTTTCGAGATGTTCCTCGAGCGTGTGCAGGGCCACGTGGCCTGCAGCATCCTGTACGACCCCAGTCACTTCGTGCTGCAGCAGCTCGACTACCTCGCGTACATCGACATCTACAAAGACCGGATCAAGATGTTTCATGTGAAGGACGCGGAGTTCCGTCCGACGGGCAAGCAGGGCGTGTATTCGGGTTACGCCCCGTGGGTGAACCGCGCCGGCCGCTTCCGCTCGCTGGGCGACGGCCAGGTCGACTTCAACGGCATCTTCTCGAAGATGGCGGCTAACAATTACGAAGGCTGGGCGGTGCTCGAATGGGAGTGCGCGCTCAAGCATCCCGAGGACGGCGCGCGCGAGGGCTCGGTGTTCATCAAGAAGCACATCATCCGCGTGACCGAGAAGGCCTTCGACGACTTCGCCGCAGGTGGCGACGCCTCCGTCGCGCTGCGCACGCTGGGCCTGAAGTAGATGCGGCAGCTTCGCTGGGGCATGATCGGCGGCGGCGAGGGCGCGTTCATCGGTGCGGTGCACCGCATGGCGGCACGGCTCGATGGACACTACCAACTCGTCGCGGGCGTGTTCTCGTCCGACCCGGAGAAGACCCGGCGCTCGGCCGCCGCGCTCGGCGTCGACGCGGCGCGCGCCTATCCGAGTGTCGACGCGATGCTCGCGGGCGAAAAAAATCGCCTCGATGGCGTAGAAGTGATATCCATCGTCACCCCGAACCACCTGCACTACGAGCAATCGGCGGCCTGTCTCGAGGCCGGCCTCGACGTCATTTGCGACAAGCCGCTGACCACCAATCACGCCGACGCCGAGAAGCTCGTGAAGCTGGCGGCGGAGAAGAAGCGTTTGTTAGGCGTCACGTTCAACTACACCGGCTATCCGATGGTCCGCCACGCCAAGCAGCTGGTCGCCGACGGCCTCATCGGAACACTGCGTGTAGTACAGGCGGAATATCCGCAGGGCTGGCTCGCAACCGCGCTCGAGAAGAGCGGGCAGAAGCAGGCCACGTGGCGCACCGATCCCAAGCAGGCCGGCGCGGGCGCACTCGGCGACATCGGCTCGCACTCCTTCCAGCTCGCCGAGTTCGTCACCGGCGAGAAGGTGGCGGAGGTCGCGGCCGACGTGACGGCGATAGTTCCCGGCCGCGCAATCGACGACAACGTCAACGTGCTGCTGCGGTTCGCGGGCGGCGCGCGCGGTAGTTTGTGGGCCAGCCAGGTGGCGCTCGGCCACCTCAACAGCCATCGGCTGCGCGTGTACGGCGAAGCCGGGTCCATCGAGTGGTACCAGGAGCGCCCCGAGGAGCTGCTGATCGTCGAGGCGGGCCAGTCGCCGCGCGTCGTGCGGCGCGGCGATCCGGAGACGCCGACCAGCTCGGTGGCGCTGCCGGGCGGACATCCCGAGGGCTTCATCGAGGCCTTCTCGCAGCTGTACGCCGATTTCGCCGAGCGCGTGAGCGCGCGACTCGAAGGCCGCTCGCCGAAGGCGGCGTCGCTGTTCGCGCCGGACGTGGCGACCGGCACGCGCGTCATGGCGTTCATCGAGGCCGTATTGAAGTCAGGCCAGGCGAACAGCGCCTGGACGAAGATTTGAAATGACTCTAACTACAAAGTTCGAGGGGGTTGGGAGATGAATACAGAAGCCGCTATGACTGGGGCGCTGCCCGAGTCGGCCGAGGCCAAAAAGACTTTCGCGGTGTGTTTCGCCGCGCTGGTCGCGACGTCCTTTTGCTTCATCCTCCGCGCGTCGTCGCTCGACGCGTGGGGGGTGGACTTTGGATTGTCCGAGACGCAGAAAGGCGAGCTGTTCGGGGTCGGCCTGTGGCCGTTCGCCATCAGCATCGTGCTGCTCTCGCTCATCATCGACCGGGTGGGCTTCAAGGCCATTCTGTGGTTCGCGGCGGCCTGTCATCTGGCGGGTCTGGCGATGACGCTGATGGCGGACGGTTACTGGTCGCTGTACTGGAGCGGCTTCGTGCTGTCGCTGGGTAATGGCGCCGTGGAAGCCGGCATCAATCCGCTGATCTCGCGGCAGTTCCGCCACGACAAGACCACGTGGCTCAATCGTCTGCATGCCGGGTGGCCCGCGGGCTTCGTGCTCGGCGGCCTGCTCGCACTCTTCCTGGGTTCCGACGCGTTCAAAGGCATCTACTCCGGCCCCGTCGGCTGGCGCGTCACGATGGCGCTGATGCTCATACCGGTCGTCATCTACATCGTGATGCTGCTGCCGCGAGTATTTCCGCAGAGCGAGCGTGTGGCGGCCGGCGTGTCGTATCGCGAGATGCTGGCAGAAGCCGGGTTCATCAGCGCGTTCGTGATCGCGGTGCTCATGATCCTCGAGCTGGGGCGCGTGTTCGGCCTCCCGGCTGCCATCGAGTGGGGTCTCATCGCGGCGATCACGATTGGCTACGGGCTGTGGTCGCGCTCACCCGGCAAGCCGCTGTTCATCGTCATGATCCTCGTGATGATCCCGCTGGCGGTCACCGAGCTCGGTACCGATGGCTGGATCACTTCGATGATGAACAAGACGATGGGCGATCTCGGATTGCCCGCGCAGGCCGTGCTCATCTACACGATGACGCTGGTGCTGGTGTTGCGGCTCTTCGCCGGACCGCTGGTTCACAAGCTTTCGCCGATCGGGTTGCTCGCCGCATCGGCCGCGCTCGCGGCGATCGGGCTCGTCCTGCTGTCCAAGACCGCGGGCGTGATGCTGCTCGTCGCCGCCACGGTCTACGGTGTCGGCAAGGCGTTCTTCTGGCCCACGTCGCTCGGCGTCGTCGCGGAGCAGTCGCCGCGCGGCGGCGCGATCACCCTGAACGTGGTGGCCGCGGTGGGAATGCTGGGCGCCGGCATCGTCGGCTCGCCCGTCATCGGCGGCGTGCAGGACCGCGCCATGGTCGAGCACATCGCCGAATACGATGCGAAGAACGGCACGCAACTGTCGGGCTCCCTGACCGAGCAACGCAAGGGCATGTTCGGCTCGTACACCGCGATCGATCCGGCGAGGCGCGCCGCAATCTCGGCCAGTGACCAGGCGGTGGTCGACAAGATCGACGCCGAGTCGAAGCTCGAAGCGCTGCGCACCATCGCGGTCCTGCCGGTGATCATGCTGCTCGTGTATCTCGGCCTGCTGCTGTATTTCCGGAGCAAGGGCGGGTACAAGCCCGTCGTGCTCGCCATCAAATGACAAGACGGAGAAAGCACGATGCGATCCGGTAATCCCGTACTGAATTCGAAGGCCTTCGAGGTCGCGCTCGCCGACGAGCGCATGACCATCGCCGGGACCGTCAACAAGACGGCCATTCTGCTGGCCCTGGTTTTGATCACCGCCACGTACACCTGGGGCCGGTTCTACTCGACGCAGGATGCCGGCGCCGTGATGCCGCTGGTGTGGACCGGCGTCATCGGCGGACTCATCGTCGCGTTGATCACGATATTCAAGAAAGAATGGGCGGGCATCACCGCCCCTATCTACGCGCTGCTCGAGGGGTTCGTCGTCGGCGGTGTATCCGCGCTGTTCGAGCTGTCCTACCCGGGTATCGTCATCCAGGCCGTGGGCCTCACGTTCGGGACGCTGGCCTGCCTGCTGCTGGCGTACAAGTCGGGGCTCATCAAGGCGACCGAGAACTTCAAGCTCGGCGTGGTGGCGGCCACCGGCGGCATCGCGCTGCTGTACCTCGTGAACATCGTGATGTCGATGTTCGGCAAGCCGATCGGCTTCATCCACGACAGCGGTACGTTCGGCATCCTCTTCAGCCTCTTCGTCGTGGTCATCGCCGCGCTGAACCTGGTGCTGGATTTCGATTTCATCGAAGCCGGCGCGCAGCACGGCGCGCCGAAATACATGGAGTGGTACGGCGCCTTCGGTCTCACCGTGACGCTGATCTGGCTGTACCTCGAGATCCTGCGTCTGCTCGCCAAGCTGCGCAAATAGCGGGTAGTTGGACCCTCGTGCCCCGGGAGCGACCCGGGGCAATCCGCCTCAGCGCGTGCGCTCGATCAGGCCGAGGTGGTCGATCTCGAGCTGCCGCGCGGCGGCGGACCGGCGCAGCGACAGACGCCAGAAAAAGAAGACGATGGCGCTGCAAATGATGGGCGCAACGACGGCAATCGCCATTCCGGCCGCGAATCCTCGGTGTGCAAAGGCCTCGGCAGGGCCGGCGGCGGTGATGCGGGTTGCGATCATCAGCCACATTGCGCTCAGGACGAGCGCGAACCCGCGCCAGCTGGCGAACCACAGGCATTCGTCGCGCGCGCATCCGAGCTCGTCGCGCAGGAAATCGGCGGTGCTCGACGAAGGCTGCGTGGCGCGCGCCTGATATCGCCTGTACACCATGAAGCTGACGCCGGCGAACAGGAAGAACGGCAGCGAGCCCATGATCCTGGCGAGCGGCGAGGCGATCCGAACCAGCTCGAATACACCCCAGGCGGCCGTGCCGAAAAGTACGGCAACGATGAGGCAGCGGCTCAAAAGAGAGCGGCGGCGCGCGTCCGCCGCGAGGCGCGCGATCCGCACGGCGGATGACGTCATTTCGCCGCCCGGGGTGAGCCAGGCATTGCGAAGCGTGTCTTCGACTTCATTCATGTTCGCGTCCTCCAGTGAAGTGTCGGGCGAGCACCCGTTTGATCCGATGAATCTTCGTCGCGACGTTTTCGGGCGAGAGGCCAGTGATGTCCGCGATGGCGGCGGCGTCGAGGTCCTCGAGGTACAACGTCATCGCTTGTCGATCGAGCGGGCGCAGGCGCTGGATGAACCCGAGCAGGAGCTCCCAGGCATGCTCGCGCTCGACACGCGTCTCTGCGGAGCTTTCCGCCGGCAAGGCTTCGAGATCGTCGAGTCCGATGTGCCGGCTTGCATGCGCGCGTGCCTGCTTCAGCGCGTGCTTCGCGCCGATGTTGTGAGCCACGCGATATACCCACGTGCGCAGGCTGCAGCGGCCGTCGAAGCCGTCCAGGCTGTTCCACAGCGCGATCTGCATGTCCTGCAGCAGGTCTCGGCGGGTCTCGGCGTGGATTTCGTAGGCGCGCACGACGCGCGTCATGGCGCCGGCGAACTCGCTCGTGGCTTGCGAGAAGAGCTGCGCGCGCCTCTCGGGCGCCGTGCTGCTCGCTGTTCCTTCCCGCGCTGTCGATTCGCCGTTCATGAAAGGGTAGTACGCGCCCGGCGGGCTTTCTTACAAGCCTGGCGACGACAATTTTGCGCGCGGATGAATCTGCGACTTGGCCTCGGAAGGCGAATCGCCGTCCGCAGGCCTCCCCTCACTAGAGGCTGAGGCGCACGCCCGCCCGCGGCATGATGCCGCGCGCCTCGTGGCCCACGAATTCCTGGTAGCGCTCATCGGTCAGATTCTCGATGGCGAGGTAGGTCTCGAAGCGCGGCGAGACCTGCCATGCCGCGCTCACATCCATGCGTGTGTACGAACCGAGCTGCACGTCGCCCGTGGCGATCGAGGAATCCAACGCCGGGCCCACGTGGGTCGCGGCTGCCGAAAGCCCGAGTGCCGGGAGCGGATTCCAGTGCAGACCGACGCCGGCCTGCCATTCGGGCCGGTTGCGCAATTGGTTGCCACTCGATGCGATGCGACTCTTCGTGTTCGTGACGCTGGCATCGAGGCGCCACGCGTCGTCGATCGCGAGGCGGGCCGCGAGCTCGAAACCACGCGTGTTCACGCGATTACGATTCACGAGCATCGGCGGCGGGCCGGAATCGAAATCGATGGCGTTGCGGAATTCCCCGTCGAACCACGTGGCGCTCCAACGCGCGCGGCCGTCGAGCAGCGTCTGTGACACTTCGAGTTCCTGCGACTCGCCGCGTTCCGGCAGCAGCTGCGGGTTGCCGACCAGCGGATGGCCCAGCGCATACAGGCTGGGTAGTTTGAAGGCCTTGCCCCAGGCGCTGGCCAGTGTGATGCCGGTGCCCGCGAGCTCGTAGGCCACGCGCATGCGCGGGCTCGTGACCGAGCTCTCGCCGTCAGGCTGGTCGACGCGCACGCCCGCCTGTGCCGACAGCCCCGAGCGAGTCTCGAGCCGCATCTCCGCAAACGGCGCCCACGAGGTGCGCGTCAATGCGAACGAGGTGGGCAGCACGAATCCGCCGCCGAAATCCAGCTCGCCGTCGCTCGTGCCTTCCTCGCGCAGCCAGTCGGCGCCGTAGGCGAGCGTGACGAACTCGCCGAGCCGCTGCGTGCCGGTGAGCGTGGCCGAATAGCGTGTCAGGTCGGTGTCGACGACGCTGGGCGGCACGCCGAACGGATCGCGCACGCCGGGCGCGATGCCCGGCGAATCGATGCCATCGGCGCGATCGAAGAAGCCCAGCGTGAGGCCGAACGTCGCGTCGCCGGCGCGCGCGGTGAGCCCCGCGCCGAACACCGACTCGTCCGCGTCGCGATGCTCCGTGTCGCGCAGGGCAGCGAAGCCGTAGCCGCCGCTGTCGTCGGGAAATCCGGCGCGCTCGGTGCGCGCATGGCGGCCGGTGACGAAGAGCGACACGGCATCGCCGAGCCCCGTGTCGAAGCTGCCGGAGATGCGGCGCCCTTCGAAGTGATTGCCGCGCACCACTTCGCCTTCGTTCGAGTCGCTGGCGCCGAGCGACCAATTGCCGCCGCCGCCCGCGAGCGGGCCGGCGGCGCTGAGCGAGATCTCGCGCGTGTCGTAGGCGCCACCGTAGGCATCCAGCGCGACGGTGGTCTGCTCCCGCGCCATGCGCCGCGTGACGATGTTCACCACGCCCGCCAACGCGTCGCCGCCGTACACGGCGGAATACGGACCGCGCGCGATCTCGACGCGCTCTATGTCGGCGACGTCGAACGCCGCGAAATCGAAGGAGCCGCCGCGCGCGTTGGTGGGGTCGTTGACGCGCACGCCGTCGACCAGCACGAGCGTGTAGTTAGGATCGGCGCCGCGCAGGTACAGCGAGCCCGTACCGCCGCGGCCGCCCACCTGGTCGACGTGCACGCCCGCGACGCGTCTCAGCAGGTCCGCGAGCTTGGCCGGCTTCTCGACGTCGAAATCCTCGCGCGTCAGCACGGTGACGTTGGCGCCGACCGCGGCGGGGTCGGTGGCCACGCGCGATCCGGCGATGATGATTTCAGCTTGAGGTGCCGGGCTGACGGCGCCGCCATTGGCGGCAAGAAGCATCCAAAGCAATGGGGTGTCTCACTCGTGGGATTGCGCTAGTGTAGCCGCCCTCAAGGGGGTGTCATGTCGAAGTTCGTTCGTCTCGGCGCGGCTGTTCTGACCCTGATTGCGCTCGCAAGTTTCTCCGCCGCCCAAAGTCCTTCGAATGCGCCGCCCGGCTTCGGTCCTTTCAAGCCCAACTCCGAATGGACTGCCGCCGACGGCGTGCTCACTCACGGCGCCGATCCGGCCACCGAAGCGCTGGAGACGCGCCTGCATCTCGGCGACACGATCACCACGTTCGAATTCCGCGCGCCCTCGGGCGCGCAGGCGGTGGTCCACATCCAGGGTCGCTATGCGGTCGAGCTCGCGGGCAATGGCGAGTGGCAGCCGGTGTTCCTGTCGTTTCGCGCGCCGCGCTTCGATGCCGGATACACGAAAATTCAGAACGCCTATGCGCCCGAGGTGCGGGTCGGCGTCAATACCCGCCGCAACGTGCTGTTCACGGGCGCGAGCCCCGGCGCCCGCTGGAATTCCGAGGATCGCGGCGGCCCCACGTTCATCACGGTTCAGTCGGGCCCGTTCGCGCTGCGCAAGGTGCGCTATGAAGTCGCGGACTTCGACTCGCTGGTGCCGCCTGCCTCGTCCGGCGGTGTCACGAACGAGAAAGAGTTGGTCGACGTGGTGGCCGCGGGTCGCGAGACCTTCGAGTCCGTCGGCTGCAGCGCCTGTCATCTGGTCGAGAAGGACGCCACCGGCGTCACGTCCGGGCCCAATCTGTTCGGGCTGTTCCGCCGCGATCCGCGCGATCGCGAGGTCGTCGAGGGCGAGGGCCATCGCTTCCGCGTGAAGGCGGCGCGCGACTACCTGCACCGCAGCCTGCGCCAGCCGGCCGAGCAGCTCGCGGTGGCGGAGAGCGGACCCACGCGCGGCACGGCCTATCTACCAGTGATGCCGGCGTTCGCCCCCGAGGCGCTCAGCGACTGGCAGATCGACGCCGTCGGCGCCTATCTGACCACGCTCAACGAGCTCGCCGAGCGCGGGCCCGTGGTGCGGCTCGCGTCGCCATCGGGGCCACCGCAGGTCTACGACCCGCTGGCCGATCGCCTGCAGTGGCTGGTGGGCGACGAGGTGCGCCTGCAGCGCGGTCCGCTCGCGGGCGTCTCCGGACGCAGCATCCACGTCGGCAATCCGAGCGGTGTGCATTACACCTTCGATCCGCGGCTGCTCGCGATCGTGAAGATCTGGCAGGGTGGCTTCCTCGACATGACGGGCGAGCTCACCAACCGCGGCGGGCGCGGTCTCGCGCTCGGCTACGACAGCCGCGACATCGGCTTCGGCGCGCACGAGTACCTGCTCGCGCCGCTCGATCCGGGCGGCAAGCCGATCGACTTCACGTTCAAGGAAGCGAAGTTCGGCGACTTCGACACGCTGAAGCTGCTCCTGGACCGCAAGGAGGATCAGCTCGCGCAGATCGCGGCCGTCGACGCGCAGTTCCTCGGCTACTCGCGCGATTCGCGCAGCAAGTCGGCGGCCCCGGTGTTCCGATACCGCGTCGGCAAGAACGTCGTCGAGGTGGCCACTTCCATCGCCGCGGACGGCGCAGTCACCATCGAGGTGGGCGGCAAGCTGGTCGCCGCGCAGGAGTTCACGCTGAATCTGCAGCTGCTGCAACGGGCCAGCGCCAGCGCCGGGTCGCTGGCGGGCGAGCGCTGGACGCTGCCCGCGGGCGCGCAGCGCGCGCGGCTCACCGGCCGCGTCGGGCTCGGCGCGCACGCCTGGAAGCCGGCGCCGTCCAACTACTCTTACAAGCACGCGCCGCTCACGATCGCGCCGGCGGATGCCAAACTACCCGCCGGCTGGTCGATCGAAAGCTGGTACCCGCCCAGGGACAACTACGGGCGCGAGCAGTTGTTCGAGGCGCTCGGGCTCGCCGTCGCGAAGGACGGGACGTTGGTGGTCGGCACGCGTACCGCCGGCATCTGGCGCCTCGTGAAGGGCGAGTGGCGGTTGTTCGCGGAGGGGTTGTTCGACAGCCTCGGCGTCGTGGCCGAGGACGGCAAGGGTCTCGTGGTCGTAGCGGGCCAGAAGGCCGAGCTCACGCGCATCAGCGATACCAACGGCGACGGCATCGCGGACCGCTACGACACGCTGTTCGACGCGCATTCGTATCACGGCAACTATCACACCTACCTGCACGGCCCCGTGCGCGCGGCCGACGGGTCTTACTACTTCGCGCTCAACCTCGCGCACGACGGCACCAACAGCACGTACAACGCCAACGGCGCGTACATGGGCACGTGGGGCGGTTTCTCGGGCTGGGCCGTGCGCGTGGATCCCGACGGGAAATTCGAGCTGTTCGCGAACGGATTGCGCAGCCCCGCCAGCTTGGGGCTGGGGCCCGACGGCCGGCTGTGGTACGCGGACAATCAGGGCGAGTACGTCGGCACCTCCAAGATGTTCGAACTGAAGCGCGACCGGTACTACGGCCACCCGGCCGGGCTCGTCGATCTGCCGGGCATGGCGCCCGCGTCGCCGGAAATCCGGTGGGAGAAGTGGATGGATCGCCGCGCACGCGCCGTCATCCTCTTCCCGCACAACCGCGTCGCGAACTCGCCCGGCAACCCCGCCTGGGTGCCGCAGAAGCGCGGCCCGTTCGCCGGACAGATGCTGATCGGCGACCAGACGCAGTCGAACCTGTTGCGCGTAGTGCTCCAGCAAGTCGACGGCATGGAGCAGGGCAGCGTCATGCCGTTCTTCGAAGGGCTGGAGTCGGGCGTCATGCGGCCGGTGTTCCTGCGCGACGGCAGCTTGTTGTTAGGCCAGACGGGCCGCGGCTGGCAGGCGAAGGGCGGGAAGGTGGCGAGCCTGCAGCACCTGCGCTGGGACGGCAAGACCGTCGCGCCCGCCATCGTGGCAATGGTCGCTACTCCAAACGGGTTCCGGCTCGATCTCACGCAGCCGCTGGGCGGCGGCATCGCCGACGCCGCGCTGGCAGCGGCGATCAGGCTCGAGTCGTGGACGTATCGCGACTCGCCCGACTACGGCTCGCCCGAGCTCGACCTGCGCGCCGAGATGACGGCGATGCGCATCGGCGCGGACCGCAAGTCCATCTACTTCGATCTCGCATCCCTCGATCAGCCGGCTGTGCATCCGCGCCAGACTGCGCGCGTGTATCACGTGCGGCTCGCATCGGCGGCGCTGTTCGACGCGAATGCGCCCGCGGAGATGAACGCGTACTACTCGCTGTACGCGTTTCCGAAGAAATAGCGGAGGAGCGAATGCGCATCCGGTGCCGCGCGTAAGCGCCCGCCCGCGGCACCTCTTCGCTCAAAGGGATCAAAATTCGAGCAAAGACCGCCCTACTGCACTCGGCGTTTCCGCCAAGAATTTGCAAATTCGCTCAAGAGGGTTCAAATTCCGGCACCGCGTCGTCTTCCGACGCGTTTGCAGCCGACCAACTTGGGGGTCTCTCGTGCGCAGATTCAACTTTCCGCTCATCACCGCGGCGGTATCCGCCGTCCTCGCACCGGGACTCACCCTGGCGCAAAGCGCACCAGGCCAGACGGTCGAAGAGGTTGAGGAAGTAATCGTCACCGGCATCCGCGCCGGCCTGCGCAGCTCGCTCGACGCCAAGAAAAACGCCGCGCAGATCGTCGACGCGATCTCGGCCGAGGACATCGGCGATTTCCCCGACAAGAATCTGGGCGAAGCATTGCAGCGTGTCACCGGGGTGCAGATCACGCGCCAGGACGGCGAGGGCCGTGGCGTCAGTGTCCGCGGCGCCGAGCCGGGCCTGGTACGCGTCGAGGTCAATGGTGTCGCGGCGCTGCCGCTCACCGTCGCTGGCGGCGACCGCGCCGTCGACTTCCGCGATCTGCCGGTCGAGTTCGTGCAGCGTCTGGAAGTCGTGAAGACGCCGACCGCCGAGATGTCGGAGGGTGGCATCAGCACGGTGCGCATCATCACGCGCCGGCCATTCGACAGCGACGAGCCCTTCGTCGCCGGGTCCGCGCAAGCCGTGTATTCGGATCTCGCGGAAGCCACCGATCCGAAGCTCGCGCTGCTCGGCAGCAAGCTGTTCTTCGATGGACGCTTTGGCGCGCTGCTCGCCCTGCAGTGGGAAAAGCGGCACCTGAACAACGCCACCGCCAACACCACGGGCTGGAACCGCAGTGTGCCGCCGACGCTGCCCGCGAATCCGTTGGGGTGCTCCGCCGCCGCGACTCGCGGCGCGAGGCGCAACGACTTCGACAACAACGGCGTCTGCGATTGGTATCCACAGATCCCGCGTTACATCAACAACCGTCGCGAGACCGAGCGCCGCGCGGCCAGCCTCATCCTGGAATTCCGGCCCAGCGAAGATTTCAAGGTCTTCTGGGATACGACTTACGCGCGCGGCTTCGAGGAAGTGAACAACTCGCTGTTGCAGTTGAACGGGGATGGCGGTCTGTTCGACTACGCGAACACGACCCTGGGCGACGACCTCACCCCGACGCACATCGAATTCACGGGCAATGGCGCGAACGGCACGTTCCCGCTCGATCTGACCTATCGCAACATCCTGGGTAGTTTGACGCGCGAGCAGTACACGACCACGCTCGGCACGAGCTGGAACGTCGGTGATTTCACCGTCGATGCACGCGTCGACCTGTCGCAGGGCAAGGTGCACAACGACGAAATCAATTCATCGGCGCAGGTGTTCGGCCTGACGCGCGCCATCGTCGACTACACGGGCTCGTTGGGCGCACCCCAGATCATTTTCCCCGCGGGCTTCGATCTCACTTCGGGCACGGGCGTGAACCGCCTGGATTCGGTGTACAACCCGCGTGACAACAACACGAAGGAGGTCACCGGCGGCTTCAACCTGCAATGGCACCCGGAGTCGATCGAGTGGCTGAAGATCAAGGCCGGCGCGCAGCAGCACAAATACGACAGTGATCAAGTCCTGCGCCAGAAGACGGTGCGCCTGTCGTGTCGCACGGGTCCGAACGCCGGCGTCGACGTCAACAGCGGCGGAGCCGTGGTCGTCGCGCAGACCTCATGCGCGAACATCGAGAACATCGTCAACACCACGTCGCGCACGAATCCACTCGAGTTCTTCTCGACGGGCGACCTCGGGTTTGCGGGTGTCGTGAATCACTGGAACGACAATACCTACGACACCATCGCGGCCGCGCTCGCGCTGGCCGGGACGATCAATCCGCTCGCGGGCAATCTCGATCCGACGGTCGCGAACACCAACCCCAACACCAACGGGACGTTCATCGCGTATCTCGACAACTGGTCCGTGGAGGAGAAGACGACCGGCTATTACACGCAGTTCGACTTCAGCTTCGACGACCTGCCGATGCCGATCTCCGGCAATGTGGGCGTGCGCTACGTGAAGACGGAAAGCAATTCATCCGGCTACAACCGTGAGCCGGTGGTGGGCGGGGCGGTGAACTTCCCGTTTCTGTCGTTCGACAACGATTACGACCAGACGCTGCCGTCGTTCAATCTCAAGGTCGGCGTCGTCCCCGACACTTTGGTCGCGCGCTTCGCGGCCGGCAAGGTGCTGGCGCGGCCCGCGCCCAGCGCGCTCGCGTTCCGGCGCAGCACCGACATCGTTGGCCACACCGGCTCGCGCGGCAACCCATTGCTGCTGCCGTTTCTCGCGACAAACTACGACCTCGGGCTCGAGTGGTATTTCTCGGATACCAACTTCGCGTCACTGGCCGTGTTCCGCAAGGAGATCGCGCGCTACGTCCTGCTGCAGACCGCTCCGGAGTTCGTCGATCCGGATCCGGTTGCGTTCCAGGTCTCGCGTCCGATCAACAGCGCGGACGACGTGACCATCAACGGTGTCGAGGCCGGCATCCAGTATGCGTTCGACAAGCTGCCGGGCTTCTGGAGCGGCTTCGGCGTGCTGGCTAACTACACGTACCAGAAGGACAAGGGCTTTACGCAGACCAACCAGATCGACGGCTCGCCGCTGACGTTCCCCGGCCTCTCGCGCGACAGCTACAATGCGTCGATGTATTACGAGAACGAGCGCTTCAGCGTGCGCGCCTCGTACAACTGGCGTTCGAAGTGGCTCATCAACGCCTCCGGCCGCGGCAACCTGCCCGAGTTCAACCAGGAGTACGGGCAGCTCGACGCTTCGGTCGGCTTCGACATCAACGACAACCTGTCGCTGTTCCTGGAGGGCATCAACCTGACGGACGAGCAGCTGGTGCAGGAGAACGCGCCCGCGCGTCCGATCCAGTTCGAGACGTTCGGCAAGCGCTTCTTCATGGGCGTGCGCGGCAAGTTCTAGTAGCTAGCGCGCGGAGCGGGGCGGCGCCCGCGCGGCCGGTTGACGGAAAGGTGGTGCCGGGGAGGGGTTTTCGTGGCTGGGAAAGGGAGTTGAGCCAACCGCAATGGCCCATCCCCGGCACCGTCAAACGGTACCGTCCCGCTATTGAGAATCTTCGATGGCGGCTCTCTGGATGGCGTCCTTGAGTGCGGTCGAGTCCGCGTCGACGCCATTCTGCTGATGCACGATCTCGCCGCGCGCGTTCAGAACGGTGACGAGATTCGAGTGCACGAATTCACCCGAGTCGATCTGCTCGTAGTTGAAGCCGAGCACGGCCGCGAGTTTGCGCACTTCGGACTCGGAACCGCGCAGCAGTTTCCAGCCTTCTTTCTCGAGCTGCATGTCGCGCCGAAAACGGCGCAGCACCTCGAGCGTGTCCCGTTCGGGATCCACTGTGACCAGCAGAAAACTGGTGTTGCGCGCGGCGGCCTTGGAACCACGCTGGAACATCTGCAGCGCTTTCACGGTCGCGGGGCAGGCGCCCGGGCACGAGGTGTAGATGAGCGTGAGCACCTGCACGCCGCCGCCGAGGTCGCGCAGCCGCAGTGCCTTGCCGCTGTCGTCAGTCCACGCGGACTCGAGCTGGTACAACGAACGGCCGCTGGCATCGTCCGCATCGGATGCGGGCGCATCCTGCCCGAGCGCCAACGCCAGCCCGGCGGCCGCCAGTGCGATCAGCGCGCGCATCAGGACGCCTCCCGAGTGCAGCGGAACCCGAGGTTTCGCAGCGCGAAGTCGCCTCGCAGGCTGCTGCGGAAGCTGTAGCGCAGGAACGCGCCATAGTTGGACGGATCCACCGCACGGAATCCGGCGCCGCAGAACAGACCCTGATCGCTGTCCTGCGCATTGCCGATGCGCCCCGACACGACGGCCGAGTTGAAGTCGCTGGTCCACTCCCAGATTCCGGCGAGTTTCAGTGGCGTCGCCGCGAGATCGGCCGCCGGAGTCCCCATGGCGAATTCAAACGGCGTGGCTCCGGCCGCGCTGGTACGTTGCGCGGTCGCCGGGGCCGGCGCGCCCGCGAAGCGCTCCCACTCCGCCACCTTCGGCAGGCGCGCGCCGCGCGACTCGCAGAATGCGCCGGCCGCGAACCACGACACGAACGTCACCGGTTTCGAGGCCGCATCCGCCGGCGGAGTGAGGTCGTCTTGCCAGTCGGATAGATAGCTGTCCTCGGCGAACAGCTTCGTCGCGCGCGATTTGCGCCATTCCGGGTGCTCGCGCACGAATTCCAGATACTCTGTTTGGGTGACGGGCGTCGCGCCGAGACACATCGGCGCGACTCGCACGGGGCCGCCAGGCCGCGCACGTTTGTAGAACGATTGGTAGCGTCCCGCGGGCACGAATACCTCCGCGCGCTCGGTGGCGCACGCCTCGTGCCGCGGCGTCGCGGGCGCGCCTTCCGCGCCCGCCGCCGACATCGAGAACACCACGCCTGACAATCCGAGCGCGACCACGCCTCGCAGGGGCATCATTGGAGTGCCCCCGACTATTCGCTGTCGCGAGGCAGATCGCCGCGAGCCGCGAGCTGGCGTGGATCGCGCGAGCCGGACGCGGCGAGCACGGTGCGCACCCGTTGCACATGGGCAGGCGTGACCTTCGAGCCCTCGTTGCCGAAATTGCCGCGCACGTAGCTCAGCACGGCCGCGATGTCCTCGTTCGACAGCGAGAAGTCGGGCATGAGGCCGTCGAACTTCTTGCCGTTGACGGTGACCGGTCCCTGCAGGCCCGCGATCAGCACACCGATGGCGCGATTGACGTCTTCCATGAGGAAGTCCGACTTCGCGAGCGGCGGAAACACGTTGGGCATGCCGCGGCCGTCCGCCTGATGGCAGGTCGTGCAGATCTTGTCGTACACCTGTTTGCCGCGCTCGTGCAGGGCCGCATCCTGAGGCGGGCGCGTTGCTTTCGACGCCGCGACGGCGACCTGCTCCGAAGATTTTCTCGGCTTCGAGGCCAGCGCTGCCGTCTGCGGTGCCGCCGCCGCCGGCTGCGCCGGCGTCAGCACGAAGCGCTCCAGGCGCGTGCCGGGATTGAACAGCTCCTCGGACTGCCGGCCGCTGAACAGCTCGGGCCGCGGTGCGCCGCTCACTTCGAGCGCACCCATCGCGCCCTTGTTGAACGCGCGGAACATCGAGTGATCGACGAGCTCGTACTTGCCCGGCACTTCCGTGGTGAATTGCACCATCGAAGAGCCACCCACCGGAACGATCGTGGTCTGCACGTTCTTCTGGTTGATCGTCGTGCCGCCTTCGCCGTACACACCGTCGAAGATCTCCCCGACGATGTGGAACGACGACACCAGCGCGGGCCCCGCGTTGCCTAGATAGAGGCGCACGGATTCACCGGCCTTCACCCGCAGTGCGTTCTCGCCCATGAGCGCGCCAACGCGGCCATTGAACACCACATACTCAGGTTCCTCGTGCAGCGCCTTCTGCATGTCGAACTGCTGGTCCCCCGGTTCGCCGTACGCGCCGGTGGTATAGAACTCGCCCTGCACGACGAAGAATTCCTTGTCGACCTTGGGCATGCCTTCCTTCGGCTCGACGAGGATCAGGCCATACATCCCGTTCGACAGATGCAAGCCCGCGGGCGCGGCTACGCAGTGATACAGGTACAGGCCCGGACGCATCGCGCGCCACGTGAACGTGGCGCTGTGTCCCGGCGCCACGAAGGACGCCTCACCGCCGCCGCCAGGCCCGGTGGCCGCGTGGAAGTCGATGTTGTGCGCCACCGTGTTGTCCGGATGGTTGCTGAACTTGGTCTCGATCAGGTCGCCTTCACGCACACGGATGAACTTGCCCGGCGTGTCGTCGCCGAACGTCCAATACGTGTAGGCCACGCCATCGGCGAGCATCTTGGTGTGCTCTTTCACCTCGATGTCGAGCTTTACCTTGGTCGCGTGCTTCCGCGTGATCGCTGGAGGCACGAACGGAGCAGCGGTCGTGATCGCGACTTCCTCGCCCCGGACCTCGTCCATCGGCGCGCCATGAATCGCGGTGGCAGCACAGCACAGCGCCGCCGTAACAAGCAAAACAGAACATTTCATACACCAATTCCCTTTGATGGCTTAGAGGCCCTAGTCGGCAGGTCTCAATGACCGGGATTCCCTGCGCTACGCGCTCCCGGTCATCGCGGCGGTCAAGCCGCGTCCCTTTGCCCCGCTTCCGTATGGGCCTCTGGTGGTAGTTAGCACACTGCCCGGCACGGCCGCGGCAGCTGCGAATCAATCGTGCGATTTCTCCACGTGAAAAATCGGCGCACAAAATGGCACAGCTCTTTCACGCATGCCAGAAGATTTTTTCAGACGTATTCAAGAATGTGTCGAGCCATTGCGAGCCAATCTACTTGCATGGTGCTATGCAGCGAAAATGGCGGAGTCAGCCGCTTCGTTGACAAATAGCTGCACCGCGTCTCAGGGAATGCAGGACGAACGAAAATGTTCCCGGTGTCTCGCACTTTGCGTGACGAGACATCGACTAGAGCGCTGAAAGCGCTCTTTATCTAGCTACTGGAGCGCGCGCCGGAGCGCGCGAACGCGCCGCCCGGGTCTTCGGAACGACAGTGTGTCGCGAAAACCCGACCGGCGCGGTATTGGATCGAATATATTAAATAGCTAGGCGGCCTTCTTGAGAAGACCCTCGGCGGCCATGGCTTCCTGCACCCTGGGACGCACCGCGACGCGGCCGTGGAAGGCCTGGAGCGCAGGCCACTTGCCGAGATCGACGCCGACTGCGCCCGACCAGTTCACCACCGTGAATAGGTAGGCATCCGCCACCGTGAACGCCTCTCCTGTAAGAAAAGTCTTACCCGCGAGCTGCTTCTCGAGCCAGTCGAACTTCTTCTCGAGCAGCGCGCGCGCATAGTCCTTCACCTCGGCGCCGGCGGCCGGGTTGAACAGCGGCGAGAACGTCTTGTGGACCTCGCTCGTGATGAAGTTGAGCCACTCCTGCACGCGATAGCGCTGCAACGTGCCGGCCTTCGGCAGGAGACCGGTCTCGGGCTTCTGGTCGGCGAGGTACTGCAGGATCACCGGGCCTTCGGTGAGGATCTGGCCGTCGTCGAGGCGCAGCGCCGGAACGGCACCCTTGGAATTCACGGCGAAGTAGTCGGCGCCGTCCTCGAGCTTCTTCGTCTTGGGGTCAGCGCGCTTGAGATCGAACGCCAGGCCGGCTTCGCGCAGCGTGATGTGGGAGGCGAGCGAGCAGGCGCCGGGGGCGAAATACAGTTGCATGGGTTAACTCCGTTCTCGTTGTATGAAGCGAGCCGGAAATCTAGAGGCGCGCACACCGCGTTACAAGTACTTACCTGCTGGTAAGTGTACCCGGAGAGGTACATACCTTTTGGTAAGTGTCGGGAGCCCGATACCCGCCGCCGCGGCGCGACGGGTGTGCTAGCGTTCCGCCGATGAATCGCAACCATCCAGCGCCCAACGTCTTCAGCTCCGTCTGTCCTTCGCGCCGCGTGCTCGCCGTGCTCGCGGAAAAGTGGACGATGCTCGTGCTCACGCAGCTCTCGAGAGGGCCGTTGCGCACTGCGGAGATCCGCCGCGGCGTCGATGGCGTCTCGGAGAAGATGCTCATCCAGACATTGCGCAAGCTCGAGACATTCGGTCTCGTGAGCCGCAAGAGCTACCCGGAACTGCCGCCGCGCGTGGAATACCGCCTCACGCCGCTCGGCCGATCGCTGGCGCGCCTCGCGGGACTGTTCGGCCGCTGGGTCGAGCGCAACGTCGCGGTACTGCTCAAGGCCGAACGCGACGCGGCCTGAGGGGCCGCCGCACGACGCTCACTAGCTATCCAGCTGATGGTCCGTCGGTGGAATAGATAGATTGCGTCCAGATTGCTGCGCGCGCCGCGCGTCGCGGCGCGCGTGACAGCGATTGACCAACCACTGCCATTGGGCTTAAATCGGCGACCGAACGCGGCTCGGCCTAACCACCTTGCCGCGGCCGGAAGCCACACAATCAGAACGCCTAGCAGCCTGTCGGGTTGCGGCTTTCAGTTAGGCGGACATAGGCCCGGAGCGAGTGCGGATCGCGGTTGATGTGGGCCCATCACGGTGAGGGGCGC
>JAYTOI010000081.1:0-6762 GCA_043747875.1 Pseudomonadota bacterium
GCAAGCGCAAGGCGCCGCAGCCGGAGATCAAGGGCATCGCCACTTTCGAGCGCGATTCGCGCACCACGATGAGCTGGCAGATGCGCGTGCCCGAGGGCACCGAGAAAGTCGTCGTCGACAGTCCAGCCGCGGTCGAAGGACGCGCCCTGCCCGAGCTCACGCGCGACGCGCACAAGATCGTCGTGCCGGTACTGCCGTCGGACATCGACATCCACGCGGCTTCGCGCTGCATCGCGGACCTGCTGCTGGTGGCGAAGATCAAGCGCGCGGAGAACCGCATCGGCGTCATCGCCAACCGCGTGCGCAAGAACACGCTGATGTTCCAATCGCTGATGCGTTTTCTCGAAAAGCTCGAAATTCCGGTGATCGCGACCATCCGCGACTCCCAGAACTACGTGCGTGCGGCCGAACAGGGCGTCGGCATCCATGAAATGAAGCCCTACCTCGTGAAAGAGGACCTGGGGCAGTGGCAATCGGTACTGGCCTGGCTGGAGCCCGAACGCGTGCTCACGGAGCAGCCCGCGCCGCTGGCGGAACAGCCCACCCCCGCGGTGCCGCAAATCGTGCCCGAGAACATCGAGCCGGCCGATGGCACGGCGGCACACGAAGCGCGGTTCATCCACGAGAACTGGTAATAGGTTGGAGTGCGCCGCAGCGCACTGCGAGCTCAGCGACAGCCATCCTCATTCCTGGGAATGGGGACGTGCCTCGATTCAACCAGCTGGCCCTTCAGTCTGCGCACCCTCGAGGCGCGTCCGCATTCCCGCGGCACACCCCGTTCACTGCGTCGCCATTGCTGGACTTCAACCCGCGTTCGAACGCGGTGTTTTTCTCGCTCGTCTACTTCTTGTTCGGAATCGGCTCGTCTTCCCAAGTGCCCTTTACCTTGTCGGCCCAATGCTTGTAGCTAGACCAGGTGTAGAGATTCTTGGTGATGGCTGCGTGCCGCCCGCGCGTGCGCTGCATGCGCTCGAGCCACGCGGCGTAGGCATCGGTGCCTACTGGCGGCGGTGCGCCGTTCGCAGCATTTCCCCGGTTACGGTCTGAGGAACTCATGGGTACTCCCTTTCGGTTGACGTAAGACTACGTAAACGTCGCACCGAAACGACAGGAACTGATTCACGCGCACGCTACGCTCTGCGGGCGATGCGGGCTGGGTCGCAGAGATTTTTTCGTTATGTCGCGGGAAACGCGCTCACGCGCGCGACGATTTAACGGTGTGGATCATTATTGTTATTCCAAACAACTTCAGGCGACCAGGCGGTAACACGGCCGATAGGCGCTGCCGGGAAGTTTCATGCGCTTCTGCGCGACGAACGCGGTCAGCAATTGGTCGAGCAGCTTCATGACCGACGCGTCGCCGGTGAGCTCATAAGGCCCTAACTTTTCGATCGCGCGCACGCCGTTTTCCTTCACGTTGCCGGTGACGATTCCGGAGAACGCGCGCCGCAGATCCGCCGCCAGCTCGTGCGCCGGCTGGTCGCGATAGAGCCGCAGTCCGCGCATCGATTCGTGCGTCACTTCGAACGGATGCTGGAACGCGGGCGGAATCTTGAGCAGCCAGTTGTAGTTGTACGAGTCGCTGTTGGCGCGCCGGTAGTCACGCGCCTCCTCCATGACCGACACCATGTAACGGGCTACTTCCGCCGGATCGTCGACGATGACGTGCAGCAGATCCGCGGCCTTCTTTCCCAGTGTGTTTTCGATGAAATGGCGGATCTGGACGAAGTATTCGGCCGTCGCCTTCGGGCCGGTCAGGACCACTTTGAGCGGCTGTGCGGCATTTGCCGGCTCGAGCAGGATGCCGAGCAGATAGAGAATTTCCTCGGCCGTGCCCACACCGCCCGGGAACACCACGATGCCATGCGACAGACGCACGAAGGCTTCGAGGCGCTTTTCGATGTCCGGCATGATCACCAGCTGATTCACGATCGGGTTCGGCGGCTCCGCCGCAATGATCCCCGGCTCCGTGAGCCCGATGTACCGCCCGCCGACAATGCGCTGCTTGGCGTGGCCGATCGTCGCCCCCTTCATGGGGCCCTTCATGGCACCCGGGCCGCAGCCCGTGCAGACGTCGAGGCCCCGCAGGCCGAGCTCGTAGCCCACCTTCTTCGTGTACTGATATTCCTCTGTGCCGATCGAGTGGCCGCCCCAACACACCACCAGGTTCGGCTTCGATTTGAAATCGAGAATGCGCGCGTTGCGCAGGATGTGGAACACCGCGTTCGTGATCGCCGCCGGATTCTCGAGGTCGAATCGACCGCTTTCGATGATCTCATTGGAAATGAAGATGACGTCTCTGAGCACGGCGAATACATGCTCCTTGATGCCGCGGATCATCTCGCCGTCGACGAAAGCCTGTCCCGGCGCGTTCTTCATCTCGAGCTTGATGCCCCACGCCTGGCGCACGAGCTCGACTTCGAAGTCCTTGTAGCGGTCGAAGATTTCCTTCGCGTTGTCGCTCTCGCTGCCGGAGTTCATGACGGCCAGCGCGCACTTGCGAAACAGCTGATAGAGGCCCCCGGCGCGGGAGTCCAGAAGCTTTTCGATCTCGGCCTGGGAGAGATTTTCGAGACTGCCGCGCGGTCCGATGCGGGCGTCGACGAAATCGGGAATGACGATGCTGGTTTCCAAGATATCCCCTCTATTCACTCACTCTGGATCAGGGGAGCGAGTGTACTAGCGTCCGTGGGGAGCTTGTTCCGCCGCGGGCGCGGCTCAGGGGATCAGGGCTGAATGTCGATCCGCACGTTGTCCGCGGTCATCATCCAGATCTCGACCATATCGGCGTTGGTGACGGCGATGCAGCCGTCCGTCCAGTCCTGGGTCGCGTAGTAGTCGGGGCCGTGCCGCGGATCGTTCGGCAAACCGTGGATCATGATCGACCCGCCTGGCGGCCAGCCGTTACGACGCGCGTTCTGGACGTCCTGGTTGTTCGGGTAGGAAACCTGGATCGAAAGGAAGAAATCGCTGCGGGCGTTGCGGCGCGTGAGGCGATAGCTGCCTTCCGGGGTGCGGAAATCTCCGGCACGCTCTTTGTGTCCGCCGGGGTTGAGGCCGAGCGCAACGTGATAGGCGCGCAGTACGTCTTCGCCGCGCATGAGGTACAGACGCCGTTCGGATTTGCGCACCAGCACGCGATCGGCCAACGGCAATTCGGCGCCCAACGACGCCATGGCGCGGGCATGATAGGGAAGCGCGTCACCCGACGCCGTTCCAACGAACAGACACGCCAACAGCGTGACCGTCAGTGCAAGAGTTCTCGTAACAAGCGACATTTAATTAGAAAACAAGCACTTATGACGCATGGGATTATAGGGGTCTAATGCGGGACTCGTAGCGGATCGCGTCACAGGTTGGGGTGTTCGATGCAGCAAGAATGTCCACGGGTTTCGATTATGACAGGCCGTTTCCGTTCCACTCTGATAGCCGTCGCGGCGCTCTCACTGGGCGCATGCGCTGCGCTGCCCGACGATGCCCCGGTCGTCGAACAACTCGACGCCGAAACCGGCGCGACCATCGCGCGCTTCGGCCATGCGTTCGAGTTGTATCGCGAAACATTCGTGGTGACACCGAGCGGCCGCTTTGCATTCATAGGCCCGTTCGAGACGAATCAAATGGGGACGCGCGAACTGTTCCTGTGGGTCGCCGTGCCCTTCCAATCTCCGCCGGACACGCTGCCGGTCGTCGAAGTGAACGGGGCGGCCATCGCGCTGGGCGCGCCGAGCCGCGAGGCGGACCTCGCAGGTCTGCGCGCATCGCCGTACCGGATCCCGACCCCGTGGAGCGCGATGTACTACTACAAGATCGATGCGGCGCTGCTGGCGCAACTCGGCGCCGCGCGCAATGTGTCGCTGCGCGTGCTCGAGGAGACGAAAGACGGATCGATCAAGACCGTGTTCGCGGCGAAGGTCGAGGACACGGATACGCGTTTCAAGGAGTTTGCGACGCGGCAGTAGATGGGGCGTCGGAGTGAGGCGAACTTTCCGGAAACGGAGGATCAGCCCCCGGTCACGACTTCCACCTTCGGCATGACCACCTGCGTACCCGCCTTCAGATCCGACAAATCCGTATCCGGGTTGTATTGCCGCAGCAGCCAGATCGGCAGGTTGCTGAACCGCTGGGTCATCGTCCACAGCGAATCTCCGCGCCGCACGATGTACACCTCGGTACCCCCGATACGGTGCTGCGCGAAGAATTCGCCCTGCAGCTTCGCGTGGTAGTCGCGCCGCAGCTGCTCGAAGTTCTCGCGCGACACGCGCGAGTAGTCGAGCGCGAGTTTCTGGCCTAACAACACCGGCTGCTTCGGCCGCAGCTTGTTGAGCGTCCGCAGCTTCTGCGTCGGGATCTGCAGCCAGTCCGCGTACTGCCCGAGCGTCTCCGTCGCCTCGATGCGAATGGAACCGTCGTCGCGCACCTGATAGTCGATCGAATCCGCCAGACCCTGCGCGACCGCCACCGGCCCGAGCGCCGGGCTCAGCTCTTCTGCCTGGCTGGCGGACACGGGCTCGCGCGCAACTTCCGCTGCCTGTACCACCGACGCCGCGACATCCTGGGTCGTGGCCGCTTCCATCGCCACCGTCGCCGCGGAGCGTACCCGGCCGCGCGTCGGCTCGCCCGTGCCGAGCGGGCGCGTGGTTTGCTCACGCACGACCTGGACCGCGGCGACTTCCCGCTGCGCCTCACCGCGTGCGGCATCGATCTGCGCCACCTTGGTCTCCGATTCGGTCTCGCTCGCGGCGGCGAGCTCCGCCTTGAGCTGGCCGGCGATGCGCAGCCGCTGTCCCTCGTAGAGACGATCCGGATCCTTGAGTGAATTCATGCGCAACAATTGCGCTTCGGGCACGCTCACGCGCGCGGCGATGAGCTGCAGCGAATCGCCACGACGCACGACGTAGAAATCCTCGCCCGGCGCACTGGCGGCGGTGGCGTTCTCGGGCGACGGCGACTCGGCCGTAGCCGCCGCCTGCGCCGCCTGCACGGCGCCCGCGCTGGCGATCAGCCGCGGCAACTGCTCGGGCAGGTTGAGGCGGCGCCCCGCGCGCACCTGCGCATTTTCCGAAAGCCCGTTGAGCTGCGCCAGCCGCGCCGCGGTCATGCCGTACCGCGCCGCGATGGCGGCCAGAGTCTCGCCCTTGCGCACGCGATGCGAGCGCGCGCTGATCTGCCCCGCGTACAACTCGTTCGACGGCAGCTTCGATGTCAGCAGATCGCTGGTCCACTTCTCGGCCGTGTCGTGCGGCAGCCGCAGCCGATAACCACGCGGTACCAGCCGCGTGCCCTGGTAGATAGTCGGCCGCCACGCCGGATTCAGCGTGCGCAGCTGCTCGCGATCCACTCCGAGCGCCTGCTCGAGCGTCGAAAGACGCACGTACGCCGGCATCGTGATCTCGCGGAACTTCTGCTCGGGGCGGGGCTGCAGCGCGCCGAAGTATTTCTCGGGGTTCTCGTCGATGGTGAGCGCCGCGAGGAACGACGGGAAGAAGTTGCGCGACGCGAATCCGAAGGTGCGGCTGTTGTAGGTGCGGTTGATCTTGACGAAGTCGTCCGTGCCGACGGTGTCGCGCGCGCGCCGCATGCCCGCCGCGCCGTGGTTGTACGCGGTGAGTGCGAGCGGCCAGCTGCCGAGCACGCGGTAGTTATAGGCAAGTAGTTGGGCAGCGGCCTCGGTGGAGCGATAGGGATCGAGCCGTTCGTCCACCGCATCGTCGACGCGCATGTACCGGCGCCCCGTCGAGCGCATGAACTGCCACAGGCCCGCGGCGCCGACCTTCGAATACGCCGCGGCGTTGAACGAAGACTCGACGTGCGGCAGCACGGCTAGCTCGGGCGGCAGGCCCTGGTTCGCAAACGTCTCGGCGATGTGCGTCGACCAGCTCGAGGAACGAACCAGCCCTTCCTTGAAGCGATCCGCCTGACCGAGCTGGAAGCGGATGCGTTGCGTCGCATCGCGCAGCACGATCGGGCTGACGTTCGGCCCCCACAGCGCGAGCAGCCGCTTGTCGTCGGCCGACAGCGCCTCGCGCGCGTCTTCCGTGGGCAGCGCGGCGATGATCCGGCGCAGAGCCGCGATGTGTTTGTCACGGCGGTCGTCCACCAGGCGCTGGCGATCACGCGAGGAACTGACGCCGCTGAACTTCACCGTGTCGTAGATGACGCCGAGATTGCGCTCGTCGTGCAGGAACCCTTCGTTGGTCGTCACCTCGGTGTAGACACGAATCCAGAAATTGACGTCCGACTGAATGCCCTCGGGACGCGGGATCGCCTCGGCCGCGGGCGCCGGCGGACCCGACAGGATCACCAACAAGGTGCCGAACGTGAAAAGCCAGCGGCGGAACGCTGTTTGGACGACTGTCGGACTCATTTACACCTGGACTTAAAGTTCAACTGATTGATCGCACAACGTTGTTTCGGAGCGGCTCGTCGTTATGTCGCCGCCACTCGGCATTCGGTGTCGACGGTTTTTACAGGAGGAGGCGGCCAGTCGACGTGACATATTGCGCAAACTCGCACTTTGCGTCTCCCAGGGCCTCGCTAAGCATTTTCCACGTTCCTGATCGCGTCGTAATCGTCTGGCACAGCACTTGCTCTCTCTTTGGTAAGCGGCGCGACAAAGACCGCATCGGACAACAACAAGAAGAAGAGCGAAAACACTCCTCCACAAGCAAGCAAGCAACCATGGGCCCCGCGATCAGCGGGGCTTCTTTTTTGCGGTGACTGGAATCTGGTTGCAACCCGATCGGCGACCCATTCGTCCAAGTT
>JAYTOI010000082.1:0-39157 GCA_043747875.1 Pseudomonadota bacterium
GCACCGTGCAGAACCTCGTCGATACCATCGAGCGATTGCAGACCCAGTGACCGCGCCGAACGTCACGGCGGTCATTCCCGTTTACGAACACGAGCATGCGGTGCCGCACGTGGTCGCAGTGCTGCAGGCGCAGAGACTGCCGATCGTGGTCGTCGACGACGGCTCGGGAGAGAGCTGCCGACGGGCGCTCGAGGAGCTGACGCGCAGCACCGGCGCCACGCTCCTGCGTCTGCCGGTGAATGGCGGCAAGGGAGCTGCGGTGATCGCGGGTCTGCGCGCCGCGTCCGCGGCGGGTTTCACCCACGCGCTCCAGGTGGATGCCGATGGCCAGCATACGTTGAGCGATGTGCCACGATTTCTCGCCGCGGCGGCGCTCGAGCCCGATGCCATCATCTGCGGCAAGCCTGTGTTCGACGCATCGATTCCGCGCCTGCGATTCATGTCCCGTTACATCACCCACGTGCTGGTGTGGCTGCAGACGCTGTCGCTGACCGCCATCCGCGATTCGATGTGCGGTTTCAGGCTCTACCCGATCGGCAGCGTGCTGCGCGTGGTCGAGGAGGACGGCGTGGGAACGCGCATGGACTTCGACGTCGAGATCCTCGTGAAGCTGGTGTGGCGCGGCCACGTACTGCGCTGGCTGGATACGCGCGTTTCGTATCCCATTGACGGCATCTCGCACTTCCGCATGTTGCTCGACAATCTGCAGCTCGCCAGAATGCACGTGCGCCTGTTGCTGGGGATGATCTGGCGCGCGCCGCGGCTGATCGGCCGACGGATCAGGCTACGGCGCGTCCAGGCGCGGCATCCGCACTAGAATTCACGATGCGAAAACACTCTTCGATCAGGGCCGAGATTTCCTGCGAGGTGGCGTTTGCCGACGTCGACCTGGCGCAGGTCGTCTGGCATGGGCACTACGTGCGTTATCTGGAGAACGCGCGCTGGGCGCTCATGCGTGCCATCGACTTCGATTTGCAAGACATGCTCGACTCCGGGTTCCTCTGGCCCATCATCGATCTGCAGGTGAAATACGTGCGGGTCGCGCGATTCGGCGATCGCCTGATGGTGCGCGCGTCACTGGTCGAATGGGAGAGTCGCCTGGCGGTCAACTATCTGATCACCGACGCCGCGGACGGCGCGCGGGTGGTACGCGCACGCACAGTGCAGGTGGCCGTGCAGCCGCCGCACAACGAGCTGTTGTTCGAGTCGCCGCCCTGTCTGACCAGCCGCGTCGCTAACTACCTGCGCACCCACGGTGCCGGCCCGGGCATGATGGCGGGCGCCGCCATCGGGCAGGCGCCAGCGTGAGCACGGTGCTGGTCACGGGTGCGAGCCGCGGCATCGGCCGCGCCACCGCGCTGCGCCTGGCGCGCGACGGCCACGACATCGTCGTTCACTACCACACGCGGAGCGATGCGGCGGAGACCGTGGCCGGCGCAATCCGCGCGCTGGGTCGCACCGCCCGCTGCCTCGCGTTCGACGTCGCGGACCGCGCCGCTGCGTCGGCCGCGCTGACGGCGGATCTCGAAACGCACGGCGCCTAC
The DNA here is from genome assembly GCA_043747875.1 of Pseudomonadota bacterium. GTDB lineage: Bacteria > Pseudomonadota > Gammaproteobacteria > Steroidobacterales > Steroidobacteraceae > CADEED01. The sequence goes on from JAYTOI010000082.1 coordinate 1,545, forward strand.
TACGGCGTGGTGTGCAACGCGGGCATAGCGCGCGACGCGGCGTTCCCCGCGATGACCGGAGAAGAATGGGATCTGGTCCTGCGCACCAACCTCGACGCGTTCTACAACGTGCTGCAGCCCGTGATCATGCCGATGGTGCGCCGACGCGCGCCCGGCCGCGTGGTCACGCTCGCGTCCGTGTCCGGCATGATGGGCAACCGCGGACAGACTAACTACAGCGCCGCCAAGGGCGGCATCATCGCGGCCACCAAGGCGCTGGCGCTGGAGCTCGCGAAACGGCAGATCACGGTGAATTGCGTCGCGCCCGGGCTCATCGAGACCGACATGCTGGGTCCCGACACGCCACGCGAGCAGATCCTCGAGGCGATTCCGATGCAGCGCATCGGCACCGCCGACGAAGTGGCCGGCGTCGTGAGCTTTCTGATGTCGCCCGATGCCGCGTACGTGACGCGGCAGGTGATCGCGGTGAACGGGGGCATGTGCTGATGCGCCGCGTCGTCATCACCGGTATGGGCGGCGTCTCGGCGCTGGGCGATTCGTGGCCGGCGATCGAGCGCGCCTTCCGCGCCGGCAAAAACGCGGTGCGCTACATGGCCGAGTGGGATCGCTTCACCGACCTGAGCACGCGGCTCGCGGCCCCCTGCGATACGTTCGCAGAACCCGAGCGCTGGACGCGCAAGCAGTTGCGCGGCATGGGCCGCGTCTCCCGGCTGGCGGTGCGCGCCGCGGAGATGGCGCTGGCCGACGCGCAGCTCGAAGGCAGCGAGTTCGTACGCAGCGGCGATATGGGCGTCGCGTGCGGCTCGTGCATCGGCAGCACGCCCGATCTAGCGAACTTCGCGCAGATGCTCATCGACGGCGATGGGTCGGGCGTAAACGCCAACTCCTATATCCGCATGATGCCGCACACCGCCGCCGCAAATCTCAGCATGTTTTTCGGCATCTGCGGCCGCGTGATCCCGACGTCGAGCGCGTGCACGTCGGGTAGTCAGGCCATCGGATATGCATTCGAGGCCGTCCTGCACGGCCGCCAGACCGCGATGCTCGCGGGCGGCGCGGAAGAGTTGTGTCCGTCGCAGGCCAAGGCGTTCGATGCGTTGTACGCGGCCAGCCGCCGCAACGATGCGCCGCAGCTTTCACCACGTCCCTACGATGCGGAGCGCGACGGGCTGGTCGTGGGCGAGGGCGGCGCGATGCTGGTACTCGAAGAGCTCGAGCACGCGCGCGCGCGCGGAGCGCACATCCACGCGGAGCTGATCGGCTACGCAACCAACAGCGACGGCGTGCATGCCACGCGGCCCGAGGAGCGCACGATGCGCGTCGTCATGGAGCGCGCGCTCGAGCATGCACGCGTGCTGCCGGCGCAGGTCGGATACATCAACGGGCACGGCACGGCAACCGTGTACGGCGACCTCGCGGAGTCGCGTGCCACGGCAGCGGTGTTCGGTCCGGGCGTCCCCATCAGCTCGCAGAAGAGCTATCTCGGACACACGCTCGGGGCCTGTGGCGCGCTCGAGGCGTGGTTCAGCGTCGAGATGATGAACGGCCGCTGGTTTGCGCCCACGCTGAATCTCGACACGGTGGATCCGGAGTGCGCGCCGCTCGACTATCTACGCGCGGACGGGCGCGAGATCGATACCGACATCGTCGTCTCCAACAATTTCGCCTTCGGCGGCATCAACACTTCGCTCGTGCTGAAGCGCTTCTCATGAACGCGGACCCATCCGCCGGCGACGTGCTGCTGTGGCGCCCTCAAACAGCGATGACGCGCGCCGAATTCCGGCGCGCCGCGACCAGGGTCGCCGCGCGGCTGCCGCCGCATCGGTACGCGATCAATCTGTGCGAATCACGCGAGCAGTTTTTCGTGGCGTTCGCCGCCTGCACGCTCGCCAGTCAGACGCAGCTCATGCCCGGCGCGCGCACGCCCCTGGCGGTCGCCGAGCTCGGCGCCGGATATCCCGACAGCCACTGCATCACCGACGACGACGTCGCGCGCTGGCGCGCGCCTCTATCAGACGAGATGTGTTGGGGCGCGGCGCGCACCGACCCGCCCGCCGCCGCGCTGTCGCTCGCCGATGACGAGCGCCTGGTGCTCACCGCATTCACGTCCGGCAGCACGGGCAAGCCGCAGGCGCATGAGAAGCGCGGCCGTGCCCTGGTGCGCAGCGCGGCGCTCAACTCCATTGCGATCCGCGGCGCGCTCGGCGTCGCCACCGATGCGCCTGTGTCGATCGTCGGCACGGTGCCGCCGCATCACATGTACGGCATCGAACTCACCGTGCTGCTGCCACTGTTGGGGGGCATGAGCATAGACGCGGATCGGCCACTGTTCCCCGCCGACGTGGCGGCCGCTCTGGGCCGCACCGCACGATCGCGCGTGCTCGTGAGCACGCCGCTGCATCTGCGCGCGCTGGCCGAGGCCGACGTGGAATTTCCCGAAATCGGGCTCATCGTCAGCGCCACCGCCCCGCTCGACGCCGACCTCGCGCTACGCATCGAGTCGCGACTCCGCGCGCCGCTGCTCGAGATGTTCGGTTCCACCGAGACCTGCGTCATCGCGACGCGGCGCACGGTGCGCGAGCAGGAATGGCGCCTGTACGACGGAATTTCCATCGAGGCGCAGCCGGACTCCACGCGCGTTACCGCCGCCTGGTTTGCCCACGCGCAGCAGTTGCAGGATGTACTCGAGCTCTGCGGCACGGATCACTTCGCGCTGCGCGGACGCAATTCCGATCTGGTGGAGGTTGCCGGCAAGCGCGCCTCGCTGGCCGACATCACGCGCCGCATCTGCGCGGTGGCTGGCGTCGAGGACGCCGTGGCATTCCAGCCCGAGACCGCATCGGGAGTCGCGAACCGCGTTGCCGCCGTGGTGGTCAGCAGGCGGGTGACCGCGCGGCAGATCGCGAGCGAGCTCGCCGCCGGCCTCGACGCGGTGTTCGTGCCGCGCCCGCTGGTGCTCGTCGACCGCATTCCGCGCGATCCGCTCGGCAAGGTGTCGCGCGCGCGGTTGCTCGAGCTGGCGCGCGGGCAATCCACCCCGGACTGACCATCGCTATCGAGGGGCGGAGCTCACCGCGCCGCGTGCAGGCAGTCGAGCTCGATCAGCAGGTCCGAGCGGCAGACGTCGCCGCTCAACACGAGATGCGGCGTATCCGCCGGCAGGCGCGCGCGCAGCTCCCGCTCCACGAAATCGAGATGGCGCGCATCGCGTAGATAGACCTTGATCAAAGTGCTGCGTCCGAAGCGCGCCGGCAGGGCGGGCGCGTGCGCGCGGGCCCGGTGCAGCACGCTGTCGAGATTGCTGAAGATCTCCGCCAGCTGCCGCTGCGCGCTGCCCACGTGCTGGGAAGCATGGCCGACGATGCTGGCGGTGCCGGAGATCATGAGCAGATCGGGCGCGACCAGCATGGCGCGCGAGAACACCGGCGCCGCGGGGCCGTATTGCCGCGGATAGCGATAGGCCGCGATCTGGCGTGGATTTTCCAGCGCGATGCCTGGCTCGCGTCCGGCCAGCCAGTACACCTGCAGCACGTCGTCGGCGTCCCGGCGGCCGATCGCGGTCGCGGCGGGAAATTGCGCCGGCGGCGAACACGCTATCCCCTGCGTGCGGCCCGCGCAGAACACGCGGTAGCGCTCCATATCGCCCTCGCCGAGGTTGATCGCATCGAGGTAGTTCCAGATGCGCAGCAGATGGCGGTAGTTGGACTTCGCCCGGAACTCGGTGATGGCGCGGTAGGCATAGGCACTGGCGGCGCCGAGTCCGCCGTGCTCGCGCTCGTGCACTTCGATGGCGCCGGCGAGAAAGTGATCGTCCATGGCATAGCGGATCTGGCCGTCGAAACCGCCGCGCACCGGCCCATTGGCACGCCACACCTCGACGAGCCCTGCGCCCAGCAGAGGCTCGAGCCGCACGCGCGCGCAGCGGGGCGCGAGCGCGGTGGCTTGCATGCCGAATTCGACGGCGAACAGCGCATCGGGCGGCAGCGCGCGCCCAGGCTCGCGCATCTGGTACTCGATACGTGGCGCGACTGCGCTCAGGCGGGAGACGGCGCTGCCGGACATCGTCAGCTAACCGACCCGCGCCGGACTTCGCGGAAGTGGCGCAACGTCTCGCGCCACAGGAACAGCGACGTGACGTAGTACAGCAGTTTGAACACGCGCAGCCGGCGCAGCGCGGGCGCGGGTTCGAACACGCAGCCCGAAAGGAACGCGACCATCGCATCCTCGACGCGCAGGATGTTGCGCGGATTCGCGAACAGCCATGCGAGCGCGGGCGTCGTGAAGCGCACGATGAACCATGAGAATTTACGCAGGCCGCCGCGGATTTCGCGCGCGTAGGCGCGCTGCATGCGCACTTCGGCCGCGCCACCGAGCACGCGATCGACCAGCTCGGCCGCCCGCTCGGCGCCGTGCATCGCCAGATACACGCCACTCGAGAACACCGGGTCCACGAACGCGCCGGCGTCTCCGATCATGATCCAGCACGGACCGCACATGCGGCGGCACTCGTACGAGTAGTTGCCGGTGGCCTCCAGATGCCCCGTCAGTCGCGCATTCGCGACGCGATCGCTGAGCCCCGGCACCGAGCGCAGGATGTCCAGGAGGAAGGATTCGAGATCGACACCACGCTGCTTGAGACGCTCGGGCAGGCAGACCGCCCCGATGCTCGTGATGCCATTCGGCAGCGGAATCAGCCAGACCCAGCCCAGTTGAAAGCGATAGATGCTGATGTTGCCGGTGTATGGCTCCCCACGCCGTTCGATGCCGGTGAAGTGCCCGAAAACGGCGGCGCTGCGGTGGCGGCGGTTGCGCTCCTTGAGCTTGAGCTGAGTGCCGAGCAGAGTCTGCCGGCCCGATGCGTCCACGACATAACGCGCCCGCAGTTGGCGAACCGCGCCCGCGTCGTCGCGCACCTCGACCATTGCCGACTTGGAATCGGCCGAACCCGACGTGCCCGAATCGGCATCGAAGGTGACGGACAGCACTTCCGTCTGCTCATGCACGCAAACGCCCGCGGCCTGGGCGTTGCGGAGCAGGATTTCGTCGAAGTCCGCGCGCTGAACCTGGAATGCATAGGTGGGGGGATTGCCCAGGGCGCGGGTGAATTCGAATACGTTGAAGCCACGCTCGTTGGCGGCCGGGAAGTCAGCCCCCGGCTTGCGGACCCCGATGCGCTCGACGGCGTCGAGCACGCCGAGCCGCTCGAGGATGGGAATGTTCATCGGCAGCAGCGATTCACCGATGTGAAAGCGCGGATGAATGTCCCGCTCGAAAAGCGTGACGGCGCGGCCGCGGCGCGCGAGATCGGTGGCGGCCGTGGCGCCGGCCGGGCCTCCGCCGATGACGATGACGTCACAGTCGAAGCTGCGTAAGGCGGCGTTGTTTCGAGACGTCATTTGAAAAGTGAGGACCCCTGCGATGGCTATAATAGCCGCCTCTTCCTGCGACGTTCGAGCATCACAACGCCTGCCATGAGTACGACCGCAACACCCACCGAGCAGGAAGTCGCGTCGATGATCGTCACCACGCTCAACCTTGAGAACGTCAAGCCGGAGCAGATAGACCCGAACGCTCCGCTATTCGGCGCTGGACTGGGTCTCGATTCCATTGACGCGCTGGAACTCGCGCTCGAGATCTCCAAGCGCTTCGGATTTCAATTGCGATCGGACGACGAAGACAACCGGCGCATCTTCGCGTCGCTGAGCAATCTCGCGGCGCACGTCGAGAAAAATAGAGTCAAATAGCCTTTGGGCGCGTCCGGGGAGGAGCTTTCGTGAGCACGTATCTGGTTAGGGCTTTGTTCATCGTGCCGGTGGCCGTCATGCTGATGGGCGCCGCAAGGCTCGTCGATCCGCCGCCCGTGGATACGCCCGCCTCGCTCTCGCAAAAAGAAGTGACGGACGTGGTGCGCAAAACCCTCATCAGGCGCGGCTGGCTGCTGACCAGCGACAGCGGCGACGAAATCAACGCCACACTCAACGTGCGCACGCATGTCGTGAAGCTGAAATTCGATACTACGGGCAAGAAGATCCGCCTCCGCTACGTCGACAGCGTGAATCTGGATTACAAGCTCAACAAGAAGGGCGAGCCCACGATCCATAAGAAGTACCCGGGCTGGGTCCAGAACCTCATCACGGCGTTCCAGCAGGAAATGCAGCTCGCCGCGCTCGCAAAATCGAACTGAGGTCCCCCATTCCGTGTCACCGCTTCGCGTCACGGCGTACACCGCAACCTGCGCCGCCGGTCAGGGGCGCGCCGAACTGCTGAACGCGCTGCGCGCCGCGCGCTCGGGCCTGCGGCCGAATGACTTCGGACGGGATCCTCTCGACACCTGGGTGGGCCGCGTGCCGGATCTCGAAGCGGAGCCATTGCCGCCGCAGTTTGTGGAATTCGACTGCCGCAACAACCGGCTCGCGTGGCGCGGGTTGCGCCAGGACGGATTTCTCGACGCGGTGCGAGCGGCCCGGCTGCGGTACGGGGCGCAGCGCATCGCGCTCGTGCTCGGCACGTCGACATCGAGCATCGGCGCCACCGAAGAAGCCTATTCGCGGCTCACCGAAGATGGACAGTTCCCCGAGGACCTGCGTTACCAGGCCGTACACACGCCGCATTCCACCGCTGCGTTCGTCGAACGCGCGCTCGAGCTTTGCAACGTCACCGTCACGGTGGCCACCGCCTGCTCCTCCAGCGCCAAGGCGTTCGCGCAGGGCGCGCGTCTCATCGAGTTCGGCATCGCGGATGCGGTGGTCGTGGGCGGCGTCGACTCGTTGTGCGGCAGCGTGCTGTTCGGCTTCCACTCGCTGGCATTGGTGTCGAAGGACCCGTGCCGGCCGTTCGACGCGCAGCGCAGCGGCATCAGCATCGGCGAGGCCGCGGGCTTCGCCCTGCTCGAACGCGCGGGCAGCGGTCCGAGGTTGTTAGGCTATGGCGAGTCGAGCGACGCGCATCACATGTCGACGCCGCACCCTTCCGGCCGCGGCGCGCGGCTGGCGATAGAAGCAGCCCTCACCGCGGGCGGTGTGGATGCTGTCGACGTCGACTACGTGAACCTGCACGGCACCGCCAGCCTCAAGAACGACGAAATCGAGGCGCAGCTCATCGCCGGGCTCTTTCCGGCACGCACGCACGCCAGCTCCACCAAGGGTTGGACGGGCCACACGCTCGGCTCCGCCGGCATTGTCGAAGCCGTCGTCACGATGCTCAGCATCGAGGCGGGTTTCATGCCGGGGAATCTCAATGCGCGCGCGCTCGATGCCTCCTGCGGTCCGCAGGTGCGTATCGACAACGCGACTGGGCCGATCCGCTTCGCGATGAGCAACTCATTCGGTTTCGGCGGCAGCAACTGCGTTCTGCTGTTCGCGGCCGCGGCGTGAACCTGCTGCAGACACCCGCGCGCCTGTACATAGACGGCATCGCGCTGTGGTCGGAGCGTTTGCCGGGATGGGAGCTCGCGCGCGACATCCTCGCCGGACGCGAGCCGGCGCCCGAACAGCCCGCGCCGCGACCCGCCCCCGGGTTGCTCGCGCCCACCGAGCGACGGCGCGCGCCGGACACCGTCGCCATCGCCATCGAGTCCGCCATGCGCGCCTGCGCCTCCGCGCAGCGCGATCCCGCCTCTCTGCCCTGCGTATTCAGCTCGATGCACGGCGATCTGGCGATCACCGACTACATGTGCGCCACGCTCTCGTCGACGCCGATGCTCGTGTCGCCCACGAAGTTCCACAACTCGGTGCACAACGCCGCGGCAGGCTATTGGAGCATCGGCACCGGCTGCAACCGACCGTACACCGCGCTCAGCGCCGGCGAGCAGTCGTTCGGCGCGGGATTGCTCGAGACCTGTGTGCAGGCACTCGGCGATCGCCAGCCCATCCTGCTCGTCGCGTACGACATCGATGCGCGCGGACCGCTGGCGCCCGTGGCGCGCAGCAGGCACCTCCTGTCAGTGGCGCTCGTCGTCTCGCCGCACAGAACTGCATGCACTCGCGCGCAGATCGACCTCATACTCACGACGCAACCCGGGGTAGTTAGTCGGCCGCGTCCCGAGAACGCGGCGCTGGTTGCCGGCAACTCCACCGAGTCCTGCCTGCCGCTCATGGAAGCGCTCGCGCTCGGCGGGTCTCACGAGATCGTCTGCCTGGCGACACGATCGCTCGGCCTCGCGATGCACGTCCAGAGCTGATGCACGACGCGGACGTCGTCATCCTGGGCGGAGGGCTGGGCGGCCTCACGCTGGCATTGCAGCTGCGCGGCGCGGCGCCCGAACTGTCCGTGACGGTGCTCGAGCGCCAGGCGCACCCGGTGCCGACGGCGGTGCACAAGGTCGGCGAATCCACGGTGGAGATCGGCGCGCACTACCTCGACACGATCCTCGGACTCGCGCCCCACTTGCGCGAGCATCAGCTGCGCAAGTTCGGCTTCCGGTTTTTCTTCAGCCACGGCAGGCGCGACATCGACGCCGTCACCGAGCTCGGCGCGAGCCGCTATCTGCATACGCCGGGCTACCAGCTCGACCGCGGCATCCTCGAGAACCATCTCGGTGCCGAGGCGCGCGCGCGCGGCGTGGATTTCCGCACGCGCGCGACCATTCGCAAAATCGAGCTGGACAGCGCGCAGGCTGGCGCGGGCATGCATGCGGTGCGTTACGAGCACGATGGCGAAGAACACTCGCTCAAAGCGCGGTGGATAGTCGATGCCAGCGGCCGCGCCGGGCTGCTGCGCCGCCAGCTCGGGCTGCAGACGGACAACGGCCACCACGCGAACGCCGTCTGGTTCCGGCTCGGCACGCGCATCGACATCGACGACTGGTCGCACGACGCGCAGTGGCACGCGCGCTGCGAGCGGCGCGAGCGGTGGCTGTCGACCAATCACCTCGTCGGCCCCGGCTATTGGGTGTGGCTGATTCCGCTGTCGAGCGGCTCGCATTCCGTCGGTATCGTCGCGGATGAGACGGTGCATCCGCTGCGCACGATGAACTCGTTCGAACGCGCCTGCGCGTGGCTGCGCACCCACCAGCCGCAGCTCGCCGAGGTCGTCGACCGCGAGCGCGACACGCTGCAGGACTTCGTGGCGCTGAAGCGTTTCTCGTATGGCTGCCGGCACGTCTTTTCGACCGATCGCTGGGCGCTCACTGGCGAGGCGGGCCTGTTCCTCGATCCGTTCTACTCACCCGGCACGGATTTCATCGCGATCTCCAACACCTTCATCTGCGAGTTGATCGCGCATGAACGCGCCGGCCGGCCGCTCGCGACGTACGCACCCCTGTACGAGCAGATCTATTTTTCGTTCTACGAGAGCACGCTCGAGTTGTATCGCGGACAGTACCCGGTGTTCGGCAATGCCGAAGTCATGCCCATCAAGGTGCTCTGGGACTACGCGTTCTACTGGGGAATCCTGTGCCAGTTCTTCTTCGGGCGTCGGCTGACCGACTTGGGATCGCTGTCGCGCCTGCGCGGCGAGCTGGCGTCGGTGCAGCGGTTGAATACGCAATTGCAGCTGTTGTTCCGTGAATGGTCGGCGGCGCGGCCCGCCGCGAACGCCTCGCGCATGCTCGACCAGGCCGCACTGCCCTGGTTCGCGGAACTCAATCGCAGCCTGGGCGACGAGCTCGACGATCGCGGGTTCCAGGACCGCATCCGCGGCAACACGGCGCTGCTGCACGAACTGGCCGCGCAGATCCTGGTGCGCGCACGCGCGGGCGCGCCGACATCCGCCATCGAAGCGGTCGAGCGCGTATTGCCCGGCGCGACGCCGGCGGCCGCCCCGTTGTTGTTTCAACCCGCGGCCTGAGCACCGCGCGCCGCGCCTCGGGCCCCGCCTCGGGCCCCGCCTCGGGCAATGGCGGCAACCCGACCGCTCGCGAGACTCGAGCCGGCGTGCAGCACTTCGAACTCGTACTGCCAGTTCGATGGCGTAACCAACAAGGCACGCGCCCGCACCGTGAGTTCACCCGGAAGATCGTCGATGAAGGCACGGGTCGCGCGGAAGTCGCGCGCCGAGACGAGCAGGGCCGGCAGCGGCGTGCGACCCGCCGCGAGCTCGCGCAGCGCGCCGTGCAGCGCCATCGTCTGCGCGCCGTACTCGATGAGGTGCACGCTGGCGAGACGACCCTCGCACCGCAGCGGATTGTCCACGGAGCGATGCGTGGCGGTGGCCGCGGTGATCGAGTCCGCATCCCATGCGATCGCGCGCTCTATCATGCGCGCGCTGCCCTTGTGCGGCAGTAGATCGGAGATGTCGATCATGCACGCCGCCGGGTGAGCATCAGAGCGAGCAGGAAGTTCGAGACCACACCGATCGAGACGGTGATTCCGATCGCCTGCAGGATGGGCACGGTCGAGAGCGCGAGCAAGGCGAATACCAGCAGCGTCGACAGCGAGCACACGATCACGGCATGCAGCGTGCGCCGGTGCGCGGCGCGATCGTCCTCCGCGTGCTCGAAGAACAACGCGTAGTCGAGACCGAGTCCCGCCGCGAGCACCAGCGAGATCAGGTGGAAGAGAGTGAGTGACACGTCGCAGCCACGCAGCAGCGCCAGGATCACGAGCGTGGTCAGCACCATGGGCGCGAGCACCCGCACGACGCGCGTCAGACGGCGCAACGCGATCCACACCACGGCAATCAGCAGCAGCGCGGCGACCTCGAGGCACAGGATGATCTTCGAGCGCTGCGCGGCCACCAGTTCCTCGGAGGCGGACTTGAGATCCAGGAACGTGGTGCGGGACGCCTCGGACGCAAGCGCCGCAAGCGCCGCAAGCGCCGCCGCGTCGTGGATTCCGTAGAAGGTCACGAGGCCGTACCAATGTCCATCCCGCGCGAACAGCCCGGCGTTCACGCGCAGAGACAGCGGAGTGTCGCCGAGCCCGGCGCGCGTCAGGGGCGGCAGGTCGCGCGCACGCGCCAGGTCTTCGACGAAGGGCGCAAACAGGTCCGTTTCGAAGGGCAGCTCCTGCGGCATCTGCGCGAGCATCGCCTGCGCCTGCCGCGGGGTCGGCAACGCCGCCTGGCGGCGGCGCTGTGTGTCCGCGCCAGGTAGATAGCGCGCCACGTGGTCGAACGCATCGATGGCGCCGCTCGCCACTGCCGCGCCCAGGCGGACGTCGAGCCGTTCGAGGCCCGCGAGCACCGCGTCTTCGCTGTCGGCCGAAACGACCAGCAGATGGCGCATGTCCGGGGTGGCGAGCTCGCCGCGCAGCGCGACGTCCCGGCGCAACAGCTCGGCGGACACGGGCGTGAGACGCGACAGGTCGTTCTGCCAGAAGCTGCCCGAGCCTGGCTGGGCGCGCACCACGAATACCACCACGGCACCGGCGGGAATGACGACCGCAAGTAGATACAGGCGCGGCAGCCGTTCCACGCATGCGTCGAGGCGTGCCAGCAGCGGCGAGTCCGCCGCATCGCGGCGCGGGACCCCGAGCACGAGCGGCAACAGGAACCGGGTGGTCAGCGCCGCGACGATGAGTCCCGTGACCGTGAGACAGGCGAGCTGCGCCAGACCGATGACCCCGGAGAACAGAAACGCCAGATAGGCGATGCAGGTGCTCGCCACGCCGGTGGCGAGCGGCGGCCATACGTGCCGTGCCGTCGCCCGCGCCGTCTCGCCGGCGCGCAGATGGCTGAACAGGTGCACTGGATAGTCTTGCGCGACGCCGATCAGCGTGAATCCGAATGCCAGCGTGATGCCGTGCACGCTCTGGAACAGCAGGCCCACCATCGCCAGGCCGGCGAGCGCGGCGGAGACCAGCGGCAATGCACCTAACAAGGTGAAGCGCAGATCGCGGTAGGCGAGCCACATGAGCAGCACCATGCCGAGCATGGCCGCGGCACCGAACCACGCGGCCTCGGCCTGCGTGCGGTTCTTGATCGTCGCGGCGAAGTACCCGGAGCCGCTCACGACCAGTTCGGCCGCCGGATGGCCGGTCGAATCGAGTCCGCCGGCGCGCGCGAATTCCGCTTGCAGCGCGTCGAGCGCGCGCTGCTGGCCGTCGGGGTCGAATGCGGCGGCGTGTGTTTCGAGCAGCAACAGCGCGCGCATGCCGTCCGCGGAGAACCAGACGTCGTAGATGCGGCGCGGCTCCGCGCGCGGTTGCCAGCGCGTCGCCAGGTGCAGCAGCTCGAGGGTGGGATCGCGCGCGAGCCAGTCTTCGACAATGCCGCCAGCCGGCGAGCTCAAGTCGGCCACGCGCTCGTCGAGCTCGCGCGCGAGACGGCTGGCATCCAGTTTTTCCGCATCGAAGGAATCGGTGATCAGATAGCGGTATGCCAGCAGTTTGTCCGGTACCGACGGTGGCGCCTGTTCGCCATTCGCAACCAGGCCGAACTGCGGCCGTTGCCGCAGTGCCGCCGCCAGCACCCGCGACAGATCCGCCAGCGCTTCCGGCAGCCGGCCGCTCAGCGCAACCAGCAGCAACCGCGAGGCCGGGTTCTCGCCGATGTTGCGCACCAGCAGCCGCTGCGCCTCGGTGCGTGGCGTCGGCATGAACAGCCGCAGATCCGCCGAGATTTCGAGGCGCGATTGGATCCACAGCGTACCGGCCGCCAGCGTCGCGCACCACAGCGCCAACGCGATCCAGGCGCTTCGCGGCATCACGGAGCGTGGGTCGCGGTTACCGCGATGCGGCAGGATTTTTCCAGCTCGGCGCGATCGGGTCGCAGGGATTCATAGGCGGCCGCGAACATGGTGAGCGTGGCGTCGCCATCGGGTTCGATCGACTCGAGGCACACCGGCCGGTCGGCGCTGCCGTGCACGTCGATGCGCGCGAGCTTGCCGGCAAGCCGCGCGTCGCGCGGCTTCAACGTCAGCAGCCAGCGATCCTCGTGCTCGGCGAGCGTCACTTCGAAGTCCGCGCCGAGCGGGGCGAGGCGACCCTCGAGCAGCGCGCGAAAAGCCCCTAACAACAAGCGCATCTGCGGCGCACGCTGCAGCGACATCCGGCGCTCGGGTTGGTCGCCGCGGCGCATGCGCACTTCGTCGCCCGCGATCTCGGTGCGTTCGCGATACGGAGCGTCGACGGTGCGCGCCATGACGCCATCGGCGCGATATTCGAGCAGTCCCGAAGTGCGCAGCGGACGCTTGAGCAGATGCGAGAATCGATATTCGACGAACGGCGTGCTGATCGGCGGGGTGCGTTTCAACCGCTGTTCGAGCTCGTCAATGCCGTGTGCCTGCGTCCGCATCGCCGATATCGACAGCAGCGCGGGCAGCAGTATTGCTGGTCGCAGGAAGGTCCGCAGTCGCCGCTTGGTTCCAGAAGTCATAGAGGTTGAACCAATTGTAGGGGGCCAGACGCGCAAAGTGCGCCAGCCGGTCTGCGAAACGCTGCGCGATCGCCGCAAGCGCCGCGCGCCGCGCGCCACGGTCGCGTGGCAACTCGCACGGAAATTCCTCGAAGTGCAGTTCATAGCGCCTTCCACCCCGGTACAACCCGAATGCGATGACGACCGGAACGTGCAGTGCTCCGGCGAACAACCACGGAGAGGCCGGGAACGCGGCCGGCGCGCCGAGGAAGTCGGCGATGATCGGCGAATTGCCGGGTCGCATGCGATCGGCCAAGGTGGACACCACGGAATTTTTCGCGAGCGCGCTCTGCATCTCGAGCACCAGTTCGGGTCCCGAGCGGCGGGCGTCGATGATCGTCGAGGCGAGGTTCGGATTGAGCGCGTTGAGCATGTGCGACAAGCCGGCGTTCTGGCCGACATCGAGCAGGATGCGGATCGGCACGCGGAGCGGGCTGCGCGTATGGAGCACCCGCAGCGCGTCGAAGCTGCCGAGATGCCCGCTCAACAACAGCGCGCCGTTGCCCTTCGCAAGCGCGGCATGCAATTTCTCCACGCCGAAGATCTGCACGTCGAAGCGCGCGAACTGGTCGGCCATGAGGTAAAGCCGGTCGAGCGTCACGATCGAGAAATACAGAAAATGTCGGTATATCTCCCACGGCCGCGGTCGGCGACCGAGTACGCGGCCGAGATAGAGTCGCGAAGCCGCGCGCTCCGGTGCGCGCCGTATCATGAAATACAGCGCCACGGGGTAGGTGATGAGCAACGCGAAGCGGCGTCCCACGCGGAACGCCAGCGTGCGCAGCAGCCACTTCCCGATCCGCCCACCGGCTTCCGGACGCGCCTGCCACTTCGCATCCAGCGTCTCAGTCATTCCCAGTCCACCGATCCGGACGCCAGATCGCGCGCCGCGCTTCGAATGCGGAAGGCACAGCGTGTCGGCGACGCGTCGAGATACAGCTCGGCCTCCTGCGCCGGTTTGAGCGGCTCGAAGAACTTCGCCTCGCGGATCCGCAATCGTTCGGCATCGCGGCCCACTGTCGCGGCGGTCTCGCGCACCACCCACTCGAGCAGCATCACGCCGGGCACGATCGGCTCGCCGGGGAAATGGCCCGCGAAGATGGGATGCGCGACGTCGATCAGGAGCGCGGCGACGCGTTGCTCAGCCACCGCGGAAGTTCCTCATGATTTCGGGCATCCGCGCCCGCGCGCGCGCGATGAACAGCGCCGGATTGCGGAACCGGTAGTTGGGAAATCGAATCAGCCGGATGGCGAACTCCGCCACGAACATGCCGCCGATCAGTAGATAGGTAGCGACGTTGCTGAGCCAGGTGTATGCGGTCGCCGCGACCGGCCATGGCGGCACCATGCCCGCGAGCTCGAACAGGCCGCCGGGGGAGAGATTCGCCACCAGCACCAGATTGGCAAGCGCCAGCGCCGCGAGCAACAGCGTCCAGGCCCAGGTGACGCGCCGCGTATAGAGCAGGAGATCTTCTTCCAGCATTTCCGGTGCGTGAAACACGTGCGCTATCCGTTCGACGAGCGGCATCCGTCCGGGCAGCAGCGTGTGACCGAACAGCCACGACATGCCGAGCGGGATCGCGACCGGAGGCAGGAACAGGACCACCGGCGGAGCCGCCTCGCGCGCGATCGCCACCACCAGCGCACCGCCGGAGACCGCGACGAGCGCTCGTAGCCACCACGCATGACGGCCCCGGCAGGTCGCGATGGCGGCCATCACGAGCACGGCCACGGCCAGCGCCGCGAAGCCCGGTGAGCGCTGCGTGAAGGCGAGATGTGCCGCAATGAGATAGGAGATGGGAATGGCGACCGGCGCCCACTTCCACGTGTTGATTGCCATGCGAAAAGTCCGGCTGCGAGCTCGCGGGGTCGGCCGACATCATACGCCTCTACCGTGCACGCGACCGCGTATGCCGGGTTGCCGATTCATTCCATATTTGCGCCTTTGCATGGCGGACCGCCAGAAGGAAAGCCGTCGCTACGGACCAAAGTCAATGAATTCGGCGGGTATGAGATCAAGGCGCTGATTTTGCGGGGATCGAGAACGGCGCCGCGCAGAATGCGAGCGACCGGATCCGCGCGCAGCGAAAAGCGATCGCCTATGCGCTGGTCGACGGCGGCAACTCCTACGGTGCGGAGACCGGCGGCCCCATGCTCGTCATCGAGCCGCAGCGCAGACCATCGAGATGCATTTCGTCGCTGGAAAGGCACGGCGCTGGGTGGCGTGTTCGAGGGACACGCTCCTCAGTATGCGCGTTCGCTCAAAAAGCCGCGACCCGCGAGGTCATCGGCGAGCCCGAGTTCCACAAGCGCGCGAAATCCGTCGGCGGCGCATTTACCGGCGGAAAGACCAGCAAGAACATGCTCAAGCGCATCGTCACGGTGATGTCCACTACCTGGTGAGCATTTGCGACTCCGCCATCGACGACCGGCGGGCCACGACTGACAAGCGCAACGCCGCTGAAGCCCCGTACCTCTGACACTGCGTGCCTGCGTTGCGCTGTGATGATCGGCAGGATGTCATCGTCCATGGCATACCCGGTGCGCAGCTCGCGCGAACAAGCCGGCTAGGACGGCGATCCCACGGCGACCGCGTTGCATCGCGGCACGACGCCGAAAATCCCGGGTTGCGTTTGGCGCATAGGGCGGCTGATCTCGTGTGCATGCGACGAATACATCGCGCCAACGACAATGGGGTAGCTCAACAATAGCTAGGAAAGATATCGCTCGCAGGTTAGAGAAATGTTCTACTCGCGACAGAATCAACAAGCTTAGGTCAGCTAGGGAGTCTTGTTATGAGAGTGCTGCTGTTAGCCGCGATTGCTTTTGCGCTCGTGACGGGATCGTTCGCCGCCGAGACCGTCACATACACATACGATGCCAAAGGTCGGTTGATTCGCGTTGTACGCACCGGTACCGTGAACAACAACGTCACGACCAATTACACGCACGACAAGGCGAACAACCGGAAGACCGTCGTCACGACGAACTCGCCGAATCCACCGCCGCCCTGAAGTGGTCGCGTGTCCGCGAGCTAAAAGACCAGTTTGTTCCACGCTGATGACGTGAGGGACGCCCTATGACCGTTGCCCATCGAATTTCCGGTTTCGTTTGCACGTTGATCGCGTTGATCTTGACTGCATGGCAATCGCCCGCTCGAGCTCAGGCCGAAATCAATCTTCCTCCTGTTGCGGATACGCAGAGCCCGACCGGGGTCAGCTTCAAGGCGGGCGGATTCAATATCAACGGAGTAGTTGATTTATCGATAGGTGGCGGGGGCTTGGCTGGACTGCAACACATTCGAAAGTACTCGAGCACGGACGCCGTCAGTTGGTCGTACAACACGACTGCCAGGATCGTTCGCAACCCGTACATCTATCCACCCGACGAAATGCCGCCGCCTTCGGGTCTCGTTGCGATGATCTACACAGTGCTCACGGGAACCAGCACAAGCAGGTTCCGCGGCGGCTTGTCGAATAGTTGGGCGCACAAAAGTGGGGCTTACACACCCTTCATCGAGAACGACGAATCTCTGGTCTTCACGATGATCGGTGACGGCGGTCCAACTTCGGGAAGTTACTTCACCTTCACGGACGCTCGCGGAACGGTGTACCTATACAACGCGAGTAGTTCCCCTGCTCTAACAAAGATCACGTTCCCGGACGGCACGACGCACGATTACATCGGCGGCAAGGTCATCAGCAATCGCGGCTACATGTTCCTGTGGGAGAGTGCGACCAAAGCCTGCGTGATCAACATGGCAGAGCACCACGTCACGGCGGCGACCACGACCTGTCCTGCCGGTGTGCAGACGGTGACCTACACGATCGGCACCGGCCCGCTAGAGACCGGCGGAGGCAAAATCGTCGGTGCCACCAACGCGCTGGGCCAAACGACAACGTATACGTACATCGGATGGGGCCACCTGAATTGCATCAAGGATCCTGGCCAAAGCGTTTGCAAGATCACCAACGTCTATAACGTTTGTCCGCCGCCAGACTCGTGGGCGCCGGCGAACCGGCAGTTGGATCAGGTGGTCTCTCAAACTACTGGAACAGGCGAGACATACACATACAATTTTGGACAGTATGTCGATATCTGCAACACCTACACAGGCTACGGCGGGGGAACGACGATGGTTGGGCCCGGCGGCGCCGCCACCGCGGTCAGCACAAACGGGGCAGGAGCGGTGCAAGAAATCATCGATCCGCTCGGCCGTGGCACGTGGTTCGGCTACGAAGACGGAGCGGTTCAACCATACGAATCGACGACGCTTTACGCGACCTGGGCGATGGAGGGGAACGACACTTGGTTCGTACGAGACGAGCGTTCCAATGTCGTCGAAAAGCGCAAGGAAGCAAAGCCTGGCAGCGGACTTGCGAACATCGTCAGTACCGCGAGCTATTCGGCCACGTGCACAAATCGCAAGACTTGCAACAAGGCCGACTACTTCATCGATGCGAAAGGCAATCGAACCGACTACGTCTATGACCCCAATCACGGCGGAATCCTGACCGAAACACGACCCGCGCCCACGCCAGGTGCCGTCCGTCCGCAGAAGCGTTATAGCTATACGCAACTCTACGCCTGGATCAAGAACAGTTCCGGCGGGTTTGTCCAAGCTGCATCGCCGGTGTGGATGCTCGCTGGCATATCGGAATGCATGACCCACTCAAGCTGCGGCGGAAGCCCGGATGAGATCAAAACGACGATAGCTTATGGTTCAAGTGGGACGGCGAACAACCTTTTGCCGACCGTCACCACTGTTGCGGCGGGTAACGCATCGGTGGCAGCGACGACTACCATTACTTACGACTCAGCAGGAAACGTACTTACAGTCGATGGGCCGCTCGACGGAACAGCGGATACGACCCGCACTCGGTACGACGTGATGCGAAGAATTGTGGGCGTGATCAGCCCAGATCCCGACGGCACAGACCCCTTGCCGAATCGGGCGACTCGTAACACCTACGATGGTTCCGGAAATTTGACCAAGGTCGAGATGGGGACTGTGAATGGCCAGTCCGATGCAGACTGGCTCGCCTTCAATTCCCTGGAGTCCGTGGACAGGACGTACGACGTATTGGGCCGCAAGACGAAGGAAACGAGGTCGGGCGGCGGGACTATCTACACCGTCACTCAGTACAACTACGACGGTTCCGGTCGATTGAATTGCACCGCGGTCCGCATGGATCCGGCTCAATGGAATTTACAGACCGACGCGTGCATTCCGCAGACCACCGGATCCTATGGCGCGGACCGTATTTCAAAGAACGTCTACAACCTCGCTGGCGAGCGCACCGTCCTCAAGGCCGGCTTTGGCACATCCGTTGGCAGCGACGAAGAAACTTACACGTATACCGGCAACGGCAGGCTGTGGACGATCACGGACGGAGAGGGAAACAAGACCACATACACGCACGATGGTCACGATCGGCTATGGACAACTGCCTTTCCTAGCAAGACTAACCCGGGTTCAAGCTCGTCGTCCGACATCGAGACGCTTGTTTATGACGCAAACGGAAACTTGATCCAACGAACACTTCGCGATGGACAACTCATCGGCTACTCATTCGACGCTTTGAATCGGATGACCGGAAAGAATCTGCCTGGGACAGAGGTGGATGTCTCGTACTCACTTTACGACCTTCAGGGTCATCTAATGGCCGCTACAAAGGAGGACACTAACTATTACTCGTGGAACGCGCTGGGACAATTGACAAAT
This sequence comes from Pseudomonadota bacterium, assembly GCA_043747875.1. Taxonomy (GTDB): domain Bacteria; phylum Pseudomonadota; class Gammaproteobacteria; order Steroidobacterales; family Steroidobacteraceae; genus CADEED01. The sequence goes on from JAYTOI010000082.1 coordinate 20,563, forward strand.
GAGACTGGCGCTTGCTCCAGCGGTTCGATGGCATACGACTACGATTCGGCGGGACGCCGAATCAAGACGCGATGGCCCGACAACTTCTACGTCACGCAGGATTTTTACACGACGGGCGAGGTGTGGCATATCCGGGAAAATGGAGCCGGTAGTGGATCGGGTGTGCTTGCAAGCTATGGAATGGATAGCCGAGGGAACCGCACGAGTATCAATCGCGGCAACGGGACCGTGACGACTCTGGTCCCAGATGCGATAAGTCGCCTTCAGTCGATAGCCAATAACCTTGCTGGTACTTCGTTCGACGTTACGTCGTCCTTTAGCTTCAACCCAGCGAGCCAGAGGGTCAGTTCAACTCGAGATAATGATTCGTATGCTTGGAATGGTCACTACAACGTCAATCGAACGTACGGGACCAACGGCCTGAATGAATACACAAGCGCTGGAAGCGCAACGATTGTCTACGACGCTCGGGGAAACCTGACGTCGAATGGTGTAGCCACGTATGGATACTCAGCTGAGAACGCACTAACAAGTGCTTCGGGCGGAGGAACTCTCCGCTACGACGCCTCGAATCGGCTTTTCAAGACCGACAATGGGGTGGCGGCATGGATCCAATACGATGGCACAGATATGGTGCTCGAGTGCGACGTGACTAACGCAATTCGACGTCGCTACGTTCACGGTCCGGGTGCCGATGAACCTCTCGTGTGGTACGAGGGAGCTGGAACTGCGGACAAGCGGTATTTACATCAAGACGAACGCGGCAGCGTCATCGCGGTTTCTGACGGCTCTGGCACGAAGCTCGGCATCAACAACTATGACGAGTATGGAGTAGTCAGCGGAACTAGCTTCGGCGAGTATGCGTACACCGGCCAGATGTGGTTAGGTTGGGGCGCGGGGCTGTATTACTACAAAGCGCGCATGTATTCGTCCACGCTCGGCCGTTTTATGCAAACTGATCCTATCGGCTACAACGACGGGATCAATTGGTATGCGTACGTAAGCAATGATCCAATCAATAGACTGGATCCGTTAGGACTCGCTGAAGAGGATGAAAAGAAGGATCTGCCGGCAAACACCGTTGCACAGGCGAAAGCGCGTAATCCGTCGGACAACAAGCCGGCGCCGATACAACAGCCAAAGAATTCGCCATATGAAGAAGATGGCGTCACTCTCAAACCGCCCATGCCAGCCGTGAAAACTCCTTTGCAGGTGCGACTGGACAACGCAACCGACGCAGCCATTTATGGCGCTGACTATCGCGCCGATGAGGAAGTGGGTAGGCGCACCGGCGACAAGGGAATGGAAGAGACAGCAAAACGTATGATTATTAGAGAGGACAAGAAATACTACGAAAATTTGGGTGCAAATAGGTCACAAGCAATTCGCGAGCCTCTCATAATTCACCCGGACGGCAGTTCAACTATTGGTGGGAACGTCGGCGAAGACGATATCAAGGTCCCACGATAGCGGTTATGACCCAGCGACTCGGAATTATTGTGGTCGTCTTGTTGGCTGCGATTGCCGTCGGAACGTCGATCAACTGGTATCGCGCTAGTCAACTAGGGACCGACGACGACGCTGATTACGAGACGCTTCATAATTCCCGCGTCCAGACTTCGAGTGGAAATGGCCCCCAGAATGTCGGCAAACTAACCGAGAATGCGCGAGACGCCAAAGTTAATCGTGCCCCCCCCCCTCCGATGGAAAGCGGGGTTGATGAACTCTCAAGCCAAGAGGCACACACTCAATTCGCGTCATCTTCCGGAGGTGCGCCAGCGGACAGCAGGCCCTTGGAATTGGGTGGCTTGTCCGTGCCTGAAGGCGCACCGTTTCCGGTGTCTGAATTGATCAAAGCAGAATGCACGAGGCTTGATAAATCAGAGGTTGGATGCGCGCATGTATATCGCGTGTTGAAGACGCTTGAGAGAGAACGCAGTGACATACGATGGGCTCCGGGAATGGAATCTCGAATCCGCGCTTCTTTCGCGGTAGACACCTCAGTTCGCATCACCGCTCTCGCTTGTCGCTCCTCAGTGTGTGCTGTGCAGACGGAAGGGGTGGCCGTACATTCGCCACTGAGGCGCCCTCTGGATCCGGAGCTACAAATTGTCGATAGCATTTGGGACGCCCGAACAACGAGCAGTGGTGAAAGAGTGGTCGAGCAACTACTGGTTTTTGACCGACGTGAAAAGTTGTTGCCCCGTCGTTGAGCCGAACGCCAGTACTCCACGGTTGCGCTAACAACCGTTGCACTTACCTTTATCCATCGAACTAATTGTCATCGAAGGGGCCGCCGAAAGTACTGCTGCTGCCTATCATCTGCGGTCACAGGAGCGCGCCAGCACCTGCCAGAAGTGCGCTGACCCTGGATTGAGTTTCCATTAAGTAATTCTGCGGTTGCGCCCGGCGAGCATGCGCTCGGTGTTTTCCGCGCTGTTTGACGGACTCTCGTCCGCTTTTCGACGATTCGTCCCCATCGCGAGAGCAAGCCCATGACGCGTCGTTCCAGCGGCGGCGCTCCCCATTCGCGCAAGGCGCCATAAATGGCAATCCGTGGTCGCGCTCGCTCAGCCTGCTAAAAAAAGGGCCGGGGATTTCCCCGGCCCTCCGTGTGACACAAGATCGTCAGGCGATCAGAGCTTCCACTTGAAGCCGCCGTACCAGAAGCGGCCGCGTGACTCGTAGATGCCGCTGCCCCCGCCGGTGCCCGTGAGGCCCAGCGGCGGCACGCGATCCGCGACATTGTCGATGCCCACGTAGGCATTGATGTCATCGCTGATGTCGTAGGCCGCGCGCACATCGTGATAGAACAACCCGTGATAGTACTTCTTCTCGGCGTAGTCCCGGTTCTGCGGCGGACGGCCGCCCACTACGAACACGTCCTCTGCGAGGTTGATCACCTGGCGGCCGATGTAGCGCATCTGGTAGCCAAACGTGAGCTTCTTCATCGCGAGGTTCGTGTTCCAGTTGAACGCATTCTTCGGATCGCCGAGCTCGTACAGCACCTGATCCGGACGGTCCGGGTTGGCCGGATCGAGGAAGTCGTCGATCTGAAGCATACGCGTGTAGACGAAACGCGAATCGATCTTGCCGAGGTTGCCGAGCTCTCCGGCATAGCCCACCTCGAAGTCGATGCCGCGCGCCGTCGAGCTCGCGTAGTTGAGCAGGGTCTGCTGCAGCGTGCCGTTCTGCAGCGAGTAGGCGACGTCCGTCGTCGGGACTGGACCGCCGGCAGCGCCCCAGCGCTGGAACAAGCCGCAGAACGGATTGTTCAGATCCGGCGCGTCGTAACACGCATCCATGATCTGTTGCGCCGTCGGCGCCGTGATTACGTCATCGATGTCGATGTCGAAATAGTCGGCCGAGAACGAGAAGCCACGCAGGAACGTCGGCTGCCACACCACGCCCAGGGTCAACGAATCCGAAGTTTCTTCCGTGAGCTCAGGATTGCCGCCACTCAGGATCCGCGGGGTCGCCGTGTACACGTGGTCGTACGTCGTCGGGACGCCGGCGGCGAGGCAGTTCGCGCGACGCGTCGTGCTACCGCCGCCGATGAACCGCGCGGAGCACGGATCGTTGATCGTCGCGAAGTTCTCCCCCTGCTCGGAGAACAGGTCCGTGAGGCTCGGGGCACGCACCGCGCGCGCGAGACCCGCGCGTAACCGCACGCCTTCTACGGGCACGTATTCCAGGCTGCCGTTGTACGCGAACACACCGCCGGTCGAGCCGTTGTACTCGGAGTAGCGGCCGGCGAGATTCAACGTCAGCTCTTGCGCCGCCGTCATCTCCTTCAGCAGCGGGAGTCTGAACTCCGCGTATACTTCGTCCACCTTTTGCTTCGGCGGATCGAGCGGCGTCAGCGCGTTGTAGAACGTCAGCCCGGCTGTGACCAATTCCTCGGCCTCGAAGAAGACGTCGTCTTCGCGATGCTCGATTCCGACTGCGACGCCGATCGCGCCGGCCGGTAGCGAGAACCATTTGCCCGTATCGCCGGTGATCGAAGCGCTGAACGCCATCTGGTCGATTTGGGCGACCGACGTGGTGTTTCGCAGCACGTAGTCACGCGCTGCGGCGGAGATATTGCCTTCTCCGAACGGATTCAACGGCTGACACTCTGCGATGTCGTTTGAGAGCCGCGAGACGCTCAACGGGTTCGCGTCGTCGTACTCCACCGCCCATGCCGGATCGATCTGCGACCGGCAGACGATCTGACCGGCGGTATTGCGCGCGGCGTCCATCGCGAGATTGAAGCGTTGCCGGTCCATGTTCCCTTTAACGATCGTGTCTTCCTTGAACTGGCCCCAGTTGGCGGCTACCTCGTAGGTCCAGTCATCGCCAATCTTTCCGTTGACGCCGAGCACGATGCGCGTCGTGTCACGCGTCGCGTCTTCCTGTCGCGGACCAAAATCCGCGAGGTTCTTGAACAGCAAAAATCGGGTGGCGCCCGTGAGGGCGCCGAGGCCGGTTGCCGCGCGCGCGACGTTGATCTGCCCACGCTGAGCATCGGACAGGAATGGGTTGTCGAAGCGAGGCTGCTCACGCGGGTCGCCGAGCGTGCCGCCCTGAAAAAACGCGGGACTGCCGAAGCGCAACGACTTCGTGCGCACGAATTTCGCCTCGACGAATGGAGCGAACGCGTCGGTGACCTGCAGGTTGCCGACCACGTTCAGCGCGTAGCGATCCAGCTTCGGATATACGCCGAGCAGGTCGTGTTCGCGATTGTTCGAGCCATTGCCACCGTCAAAGTTTCCGTTTGCACCGAAGCCAATGCGGCGGCCGGTCTGCGCCACGAGCGTCCCGTCAGGCTGAAAGATATAAGGACAGTTGTACGGGGTGGGTAACCCGGTCATTGGGTTGATGTTCGGTCCGTAACCGCAGGGCGCGTAGAGGCCTCCCATAGGCTGCGGGGGCGCCAGCAGAATCGAGCCGCCGTTGGAGAATGTTACGGCCCTCACATCATGGTAGTACCCCCGATCCGGAATTCCATCCGAGCCGTTCGTGATCGTGCCCGTATCCTGTTGATTGAGGACGAACAATCCCTGCTGACTCAGATTATCGCGGTCGGACGCGAAGAACGGATCCTGCTGCGCGACTTCCAGGTTGGCCGCGATGTTGCCGCGGTCGTCCCAGAAGTTAGTGCCCGCGAGGACACTGGCGTAGTAGTTGTCGGCGTCCTGCTCGAAGGACTGACCACCTTGGCCGCGGAATTGCAGGCCCTGGAAGTCCTTCTTGAGTACAAAGTTCACCACGCCCGCGATGGCATCCGAGCCGTAGACCGCGGAGTTGCCGCCGGTCACGACGTCGATGCGCTCGATCAAATCCGACGGAAAGGTATTCGTATCCGGCGAAACGGCGTTGTTCAGGATATCAGCGCCGACGTGCCGACGACCGTTCACGAGCACCAGAGTGCGCTGCGTACCGAGACCGCGCAGGTCTAACAAGTTGAGCCCGGTTGTGCCGAGGAAACGGCTGGAATTCGACTGTCCAAAGGTGCTGCGCAGAGACGGCAGATCGTTGAGCAGATCGCCGACCGACGTGCTTCCTGTCTGAAACAGTTCTTCGGAAGTAACAGTGGTGACGGGAACCGGTGAGTCGAGGTTGGGCCGCGCGATGCGCGAACCGGTGACTACGACCTCATCGAGGTTTTTGTCCGGAGCGGGCTGATCTTGATCTTGTGCAAAAACGAGTGATGACGGGGCGCATGCGGTGATTAAACACAGCAGCGCGCCTGCGCGGCCAGGGCCGCGGTAGCGATGGGAAAGCATGAAGCCTCCTGCAAGAGAGTGCTGTCGTGGTCACGGTGATCGCGCGCCGTGAGCGGCAGCTGATGTTTTAAATCCCCTTGGTGCGTTCGCACAACAGCACGACCGCACCCGTGTCCGGAGCATAACAATCGGAATAGAAAAAGAAACGGTGCGTGCGCGGCTCGCAGCGGCAATATCTGTTGGGAACGATCTACACCGATGCTCTGTGGCTAGCTGCGTCAGTGACGCGCTGTCAGCATCGTCGGAAGCGTCTGGCGCGCCATTTGTTGCCGCAGTGCCGCGAATGCACCGTTGACGCATCGCTAGAACTTCGCTGTTGCTCTGTGCCGCGCCGAACTGGAACATCGCGTCCCGTCCCCGCAATGAAATAAACCGGGGCGGGTCCGGGTCCGTTTGCCTGGATGGGTATCTGCAGTACAACAAACCGGAGAAGTTTCATGAATCTCAAGACCATCGCCATCGCGTCCGCCGTCGGCAGCCTGCTGATGATGGGCGGCGTCGCCTCCGCAGACGGTGCCAAAGAGAAGTGCGCCGGCGTCGCAGAGGCCGGCAAGAACGACTGTGCCGCGAACGACCATGCGTGCGCGGGCCAGGCCAAGAAGGACAAGGACCCGAACGAGTGGAAGTACGTCCCGAAAGGCGAGTGCGAGAAGATGGGCGGAAAGGTCGTCACCGGCGGCGTGAAAATGTAGTCGCCGTGACGCACCTCGATGCACGAGGTGTGTGCGCGGGGCCGATTCCGGCGTGCGCCGGGATCGGCCTGCGGTCCGTTCATCATGCGGCGCTCGCCGCCGGGCGCGCGCCCATCGGCTGGATCGAGGCGCACACCGAGAACTATTTCCACGAAGGGGGCGCGGCGACCGCGGCGCTGCTGCGCGCACGCTCTAACTACCCACTGTCGCTGCACGGAGTAGGCCTCGGTCTCGGTTCGGCCGACGGCATCGACCGCGAGCATCTCGCACGCGTCCAGCATGCGATCCGGCGCTTCGAGCCGGGCCTCGTTTCCGAACACGCCTGCTGGGGGCATGTCGGCGGCGAGTTTTTCAACGACCTGCTGCCGCTGCCGTACACCGACGAAGCCGTCGAACTGCTGGCGCGACAGGTCGGCGAAGCCCAGGATTTCCTGGGTATTCAGCTGCTCATCGAAAATGTCTCGGCATACGTGACGTTCGAGCACTCGCATCTCAGCGAATGGGAATTCCTGTGCGCCGTCGCGGAAGTCTCCGGTTGCGGACTGCTCCTCGACGTCAACAACGTGTACGTGAGCTCGCGCAATCTCGGATTCGATGCGCACGCATTCATCGCGGGCCTCGCGCCAGGCAGCGTGCGCGAGATCCACCTGGCCGGGCACGCTCGCAGCGGCACGCTGCTGATCGACACGCACGGATCTAAAGTGTGTGCCGAGGTCTGGGACTTGTATGCGATCGCGCTGGCGCGCTTCGGCGCGCTGCCCACGCTCATCGAATGGGATACCGACATCCCTCCACTCGACACGTTGGTCGCGGAAGCCGCGCAGGCGGACCAGATCCTGGGGAGCATTCGTGGCCTCGCTGCGTGATCAGCAAACCGCATTCGCCGCGGCGCTGCGGGATCCCGCGCAGGCCGGCGGGGTGACGCGGCCGGCGCATCTCGCCGTCTATCGCAACAACACCGCAATCGCCTTTCGGCAGGCGCTCGAGCGCGCGTATCCCGTAGTTCTGCGACGTGTGGGCACGGACTATTTCCGCCAGCTCGGACACTTCTATCGGGAGAAATTTCCATCGCGCAGCGGCGACCTGCAATGGATCGGCCGCGAGTTTGCGCCGTTTCTTGCGATGCAACTCGCCGGCGGCGAATACGCCTGGCTCGCCGATCTGGCGGCGCTCGAATGGGCGCGGGAGGAGGCGAGCATCGCCACTGAGCTTCCCGGGGTGCGCGCCGAGTCCCTTGGCGGCTTCGCGGCCGAGGAGCTCGAGCATCTGTCGTTAACACTTCAGCCGTCGCTTCGGCTGCTCCAGTCGGCCTGTCGCGTATTCAGTGTCTGGTGCGCCAACCAGGAGGAAAATGCTGCGCCCGTGGATCAATTAGAGGGTGACGAGTGCATCCTGGTTCGAATTCGAGACGAATCGGTCGAAGTTCAGCGCATCGCACCCGACGTTTTCACCTTCCTGTCCGCGCTGCGCACTGGTGCCACGCTGGGCACGGCGATGACCGCCGCGAACGTCGATGGACCGCGACTTGCCGAGATCCTTGGTTTCGTTTTTGGCGCTGCCCTGGTTACCTCGGTCAGGGGGAGCGGAGCGGCCTCTGCAGGGTCGGGCACCCTGGCCATCGAAGTGACTGTCGATGGGCAGAGGGTGGGGACATCGTCCTGATGTGACCCCACCCCCCGCTTTTCTGCCCCATCCATAGGGCATATCTGTCGGGTCAATCGAACCGAATCATGGCTCGCAATCCGTACGTGCGCGGGGCGTCGAAGAATGCGCGTGCAACGCCTGGGAATCCGGCGACGCCTCCCGCGCCGGGCTGACTACCGCGCAGATCCACGTTGTTCTTCACTGCCTCGTCCTCGATGTTCTGCACGAAAGCCTCGACCAGCCAGTCACCCGGCGCTTCGTAGCGCAGGCTCAGATCGGTCCGCGTGTACCCCGCCTGCCGATCGGACGCCCGGTTGAAATCGGTCAAAAACATTTCGCTTTGATACTTTGTTTGTAGACGCGGGATGAGCCGTCCTCCGTTACGGATTCGGAAAAAATGTTCGTATATGAATGCGCCTGTATATGTCGGCGCGAAGGGCAGCTTGTTGCCACGCAGGTTTACGACCGGAGTCAGCGGGTCGGAGGTGATGTAGTACTGCGCATCCATGGTTTGATAGTCACGATAATCGGCGGTGAGATATGTGAAAACCGCCTGCACCGAATCGCGCGCCGTTGGCTGCCACTGCAGCTCGGATTCGATACCGTATATCGACGCCCGCGTCGCGTTGCGCGTCACGAGCTGCTGCGTGCCGTTCGAGTCCCACTCGACCGCGGCCCGCAGGATGTCTGAATAGTCGGAGTAGAACCCGACGGTGTTCACCGTCATCGAGCCGTCTAACAAGCTGGCCTTGAGCCCGAGCTCGTAGTTCGTCACCTCTTCGGGGTCCGCGGAAGTGCCCCCATCCTGGATGACGCCGGACTTGAAGCCCGTATTGGTTAGCGCATAAGCGAGCAATCCGTCGCGCAAATCATGTTCGAACCGCGCCATGTACGTGACCTTCGACCAATGTTTGTGCACGTCGTTGTGGGCGGTGATGCGGCAGGTGCCCGGCACGGGAACCGGAGAATCCGGATCTGGCGCGAATGGGATGTCGGCGGTATCGATGCCCGCCAGGTTGAAGCCACCGCCTCCGATCGTGGCGAGCGGAGTCGGGCATGTGATGTTGATGCCGCCGCGGTCCTCTTTCGTGTCCTCGGTATAGCGCGCGCCGACGCTCACGCGCGCGGCCTCCGAGGCATGCCAGGTGAGCTGGCTGAATCCCGCCCACGCCGACAATTGCCGATGCGGCTGCAGGTAGGCAGTCGCGTAGCGCACGTCGCCCGCGTCGGGCATTCCGGGCAGGGTGCCGCGATCGTCCCGCACGTCCACGTCGAAACGGATCGCGTTTTCCTCCTGGTAGAAAAATCCACCGAAGAGAAAATCCCAGCGCTCACGCTCGATCGGCTTGAGCTGAAACTCGTGCTGCGTCGAAATGAACTCCGCGTCGTCGGTACGTCGCTCCTCTTCGTAGGTCGCCGCCACCGGCGGATTCGGCAGCGTGCGCAACTGCGGATCGTGCGCGAGGCCGACGTCGTAATCGCTGACGTTCCGGCGCGTCATGCGCGCCCAGCCGAACAGGTACGACAGCTCCAGGTTGCCGCGCGTCTCCAGATCGGCGCGTAGATGGAACGTGTCGTTCTTCATGTCCAGCATCCCGGGCGAGCTGATGAGCGCGGAACGCAGCGGTGCGCCGCTGGCGCGATTGAGGCTGACGGGAATCGTGCCGGCGCCGCGATCTGCATAACGCTCGGCGGATGCGAACATGCGCCACGGCCCGTCCGGTTCCCACGAAGCCGAGAGACGGACAGAAAATTTGTCGCTATCGTCATAGCGCGCGGTGGAGTCATCGACATTCGAGCCGGCCAGGAAGGAGGTGAATCCCTCACGCTTCTCGACGAATGCCGCGCCACGCAACGCGAAGTTGTCACCGAGCGGGACATTGATGTGGCCCTTGATCCGCGAGAGCTCGTAGTTGCCGCGCGTCAGATCCACCGCGCCGTTCAACGCGCCAATCTCGGGCTTCGCGGTGACGACGTTGATGACGCCGGCGTTGGCATTGCGACCGAAAAGTGTGCCCTGTGGACCGCGCAGCGCTTCGAGCCGGTCGAGGTCGTACATCACCAACGTCGCGCCCTGCGGTCGCGGTGAATAAAAACCATCGACGTGAAACGCCACCGCCGCGTCGCCAATTTCCGTTCGATTCGTCGAGACAATGCCGCGCAGTGCGAGATCGAATGCCGCCTGAGTGGAGCTCGCGCCGATCTGCAGATTGGGAATCATCGTCGTCACGCTCTTGAGGTTCGTGACCTGATCGCGCTCGAGCTCGCGCGATGAGCGCGCGGTGACTGCCAGGGCGCTGCGCTGCAGGATCTGGTCGCGTTTCTCGGCTGAGACGACGATCTCCTCGAGCGGGCGACTGGCGAATTCGACACGCACGGCGGCGACCGCGGTCTGGCGCGGTGCCGCGCCCGCGCGCCGCGCGCGCGCAGCGACATCCGGCTCGTGCGAGGGCTGAGTCGCGACCGCGGCCCCGGACGCGGCAGCAACCACCGGACATACGATGCTGATGGTGCGGTCGTTGATGATCTTGAAGTACAGCCCGGTGCCGCCTAACAACCGCTCGAGTGCCCGCGGCACGGCGAGCTCGCCGGCGATACGCTGCGTGCGAATGCCTTGCACAGCTTCGAAGTCGAACACCAGCTGTTGTCGCGATTGCGCGCTGAATTCCGCCAACGCTTCGGCCGCGCTCTGCGCCTCGATGTCGAAGCGGACGACGACATCAGCGGCACGCGCGCTGCCCATGAACACGGTCACCAGCCAGATGGCCAGCGACAGGCGTGCAAACGGGCGCGGACGTGCGGGATGAGTGGTCACCGACCCAAAGCCCCCTTCGGAAATTCATGCTCGCGATGTCCAAGCATCGCGAGCGTGAATCACGGTGGTCGAAGAATGATCGCGTCCGATCCGATGATCTCCGGCCGCAGGTCGAATGCGCTGGCGAGCGCGGCGGCGAAGCTCTCGGGATCGGTGGCATTGAATACACCGCCGACGCGCAGACCGGCGAGCGATTCGTCGGCGATGGTCAGTTGGCGGACGTTGTAGCGATTGAATTCGGCGACCGCTTCTCCGAGCGTTTCGCCGCGAAATTCCAAGCGGCCTGCGGTCCATGCAAGCCTGCGACGCATCAGCGTCGGCTCCACGCGGCTCACCGACATGCGATCGGACAACACAATCGCGGCTTCCCCGGCGTTGAGCGGCGGCGGTGCGGGCACGTGCTTCGACGCGATGGCGACGCTGCCCTCGGCGACCAGCACATCGACGTGCTCCGAGTCGCGCAGCCGCACACTGAAGGCGGTGCCGACCGCGCGGACACGCGTGTCTGCGGCGTTGACGACGAATGGACGCGACGACTCGTGCGCCACCAGGAAACGGCCCTCACCGCGCATGAGCCGCACTTCGCGTACCGCGTCGCCGAAGCGCACGCGCAACTCGCTGTTGGTATTCAAGTCGACGAGCGTTCCGTCGTCGAGCACGAGACGCGAGAAACCGCCGATGGCCGTTTCGTACCGTTGCCAGCCGAGCTGATGCTGATAGAAAAGATAGCCGCCGACGAACAATGCGAGCGCGATGCTGGCCGCCGCAGCCAACCCACCCGGCTTGCGCAGCCGTCGTTGTTTGAGCAGGTCGGCGTCGGGGTCACGATCGAGCGGCCGCAGATTGTGTAGTCGTGCAGCGCGTTGCCAAGTGGCCTCGAGGCGGCGGTATGCGACCCGGTGACGCACGTCGGCCTCGAGCCAGATCTGGAACTCTTCCGCCATTGCGCCGTTAACCGCACCCGTGTCGTGCGCCACCAACCAGCGGCTGGCCTGCTCTTCGACGTCCTCTTGCGGGCTCACGTCGTCGGCTCCGCTCGTCTGCGCATGCGGTCGAACCACGGCGAGCGCCGCTCGGCCATCGGCGACGTCGCCAGCGCGGCGCTGCACATGCGCATGCCCTTGGCGAGATGCTGCTCGACGGTGTTCTCGGAGATGTTGAGCTTCGCCGCGATCTCCTTCTGCGACAAGCCGTACACCTTGCGCAGCGTGAACACCTGCCTGCAACGCGCCGGCAGCTGCGAAACCGCTGCCGTCAGCAGCGCCAGTTCCTGGTGCGAGTTGACGATCTCCTCGACGTGACCGCACTCATCTAACAACTCGAGCGCTTCGACGTCTGCCACAAGCTCGATGGGAACGACCTGCCGATGTCGCAGCCACGACAGCGCGACGTTGCGCGCGACGGTGAGCGCGAAGGCACGGATGGAACGGATTTCTTCGCGGTCCGGAACGGAGCCGGCCGCTAACAAGTGGGCATACGTTTCTTGCAGCAACTCATCGACGTCAGCGGCGTTGCGTGTGTAGCGATGCAGACAGGCACGCAACACGCCCTCGAATTCCATCGAGGCAATCAAATACCGCTCTTCCATGCGACTCATTGCGATGGCGATGGTACATGGCCTTAAGGGGGCGGCGAATGGTCTTGATAACAGATGACACGACTTTCTTTTGCGCTGCGAGTGTTTGATGGACGGTTGGTCGTGGATCGCGAGCCCATTTTGTCGCTCGAGCCGTTTACGGCACTGATAGTCTCGTCGTTCCCTGATTGGCAGGGTGTCAAAGCCGCAGTCTGTTGTGGGCGCGGCGCTGGCCGATCAGGTCGTCAGGTCCGCTGCGTGCGCGGACGCCCATTCCCGGACCGGTTCGGGCGGCGCCGGAACGCAATGCTTGCCGCCGGAGCTTCGCACTCGTGACGCGCGGCTAGCTACTCGCGCGCGACCGCTCACGGTGCGGCGAGGAACGGAAACACAGTGGAGGAATGCTCGTGATCGTCACGCGCCACTCCGTCATCGATTCCGTCTTCGCGACCGCGGACCAGCAACGAGCGGAACACGTCGACTGCGTCGACGTTCACTGTGCGGCCACCACAATCGCGACCAGCATCGTGTTCACGCGTGATTCGCTCCACTGCCAGGAAGCGCTCACAACGTTGCGCGCGCGAGTCGATACGGATCCGGTCGTCCACGAGAAGGAGCGCGAGTGCAGCATAGCGCTTCGGGCCCGGCGCGTCGGCTGCCTGCCATTGGTTGCCGCAGACGCCGTCGAGTCCGTCGTAAACCGCGAGCGTCGCGGCAAGATCGTCCGCGAAGGACTGCCATTCACCCGGACGCGCCTGGTTGTATTGCGTCTTGCGCCGGTCGCTCGCGGCCGGCGAATCGAACGTGCCGATGAGCGCATTCGCGGTGAGTGCGCGGCCCATGCGGTCGATCGCGGTTCCAGCGGCGAGTGATGGATGGCCGGGCGGCGCGGCGCGCACGGTGGTCGCGGCCCAAATACCTAACTCGCTGCCGCCGCGATTCACGACGTCGAGGTCGACGGACACGACGAGTGCCGCAGTCTTCCAGCCGGCCAGCAGGTTGGCGCCTGCGTGTCCATCGGTGTGACGCCACTCGTCCAGGATGCGGGTCACCGTCGCGCGGTCGAAGCTCGGACAACCCGACGCATCGCGCGGCGCGCCGGCGGCCAATGCCGCGGCGGCTGCATTGAGCGCGGCACGCGTGCCGCGCACGTTGTTGAAGAACGGGTCATCACGCAGACCGGCAAAGGCTCGAAAGCGGCCGCGTTCGCCTGCGATGCCGTCGGGGCCGCTCGCGTCGCCGCGCAGCCAATCGACGTCGCCTGCCCGGCAAGCGGGCGCGGTCGCGGCCAGGAACTCGCATGCAATCGTCGTGGTGACGCGGAACGGACGCCCACTTCGGCCACTGTCGATGTGAAATTCATAGCGCACGTGATCGGAGAATTTCTTGCCGACGATCGTCATCGCGAGATTGAGCCGCTTCCCGTCGGTCGACGTCCATGCATAGAGGTCGCCGATGTCGGCCGCGGGATCGGCGACGACCGCGGCCGTGTCGAGATGATCTGAGGCTCGGCAGGGCGTATGCGCGAATAGCGCGGCCGCGGTCCAGGCGAAAAGGTAGCGGGCGTTCATGATTTCTCCGTGCGTGAAGGATCGCCGCGATTTCGCCCGTTGGTGCGTGTGCACGCTGTCGAATTCTTTAGCGTGCGCGTCGCTAAAGAATTCGACAGCGCGGCGGGCGAGCGGGGCGCTCAATGAGCGCATGAATCGCAGGAACGTTTTGAAGCTCGCAGGCCGGTTGGCGGCAGCGCAGGCATTGGGTCTCCTCGGCGGAGTCGGGCCGGCGGCCGCGATCGCCGCTCCGCACTCTTATGCGAACCCGGTCGATGCGTGGCTGCGCAGGGTTCGCACACGCCACGGTGAGATCGCATATCTCGCGCGTGGCGCGGGCCGCGCGGCGCTGTTCCTGCACGGCTTTCCGCTCACCGGCTTTCAGTGGCGTGGCGCCATCGAACTACTCGCTCCGTACCGCTTCTGCGTCGCTCCGGATTTTCTGGGCATGGGTCAATCGCGCGCCGCCCCCGGGCAATCCGTAACGCCGGAGGCCCAGGTCGAGATGCTTACGGGCCTGCTCGATGCGCTCGGCATCGAAAGTGTGGATCTGATCGCGAACGATTCCGGCGGTGCCGTTGCGCAGCTGTTCGTCGTGCGCCATGCGCGGCGCGTGCGCTCGTTGCTGCTCACCAATTGCGACACCGAAATCGAGAGTCCGCCACCGGCGATGCTGCCCGTCATCGAACTCGCGCGGCGCGGGCGATTCGTCGAGGAGCAGCTCAAACCTTGGGCGCGCGGTCCGATCCTCGCGCGGTCCGAGCGCGGCATCGGTGGCCAGTGTTACATGGATCCCGCGCATCCAACCGATGAGGCATTGCGCGTGTATTTCGGCCAACTGCTCGAATCGGCCGAACGGGTGCGTGGACTGCACAGCTATGCGGTCGCGCTCGGGCGCAATGCGCTGTCGGGAATCCGGCCCGCATTGTCGACGTGCCGCGTGCCGACGCGTGTCGTCTGGGGTGTCGACGACACGATTTTCAGCGCGAAGAGCGCACGTTATCTCGCGGAGAGTTTCGGCAATTCGCGCGGCCTGCGGCTGCTCGAGAACGCGAAACTATTCTGGCCCGAAGAGCGGCCCGAAGTAATTGCGGCGCAGGCCCGCATTCTGTGGGAGTCCGCGCGCGGCTGAGCGCGCGGATCACAGCAGCCGAGGTTGTCGCTGCTCGCGCTCGAGGGTAAGCAATGCGCTCTTGATGGGAAGCCCCCCGCCGAAGCCCGTCAGCGAACCGTCAGCGCCGATCACCCGATGGCATGGAATGACGATGGGAATCGGATTGCTGCCATTTGCGAGGCCAACCGCGCGCGAAGCTTTGAGATTGCCGAGATCGGCGGCGAGCGCACCGTAGGTCATCGTTGCGCCGTAGTCGATGCGCTGCAACCGCGCCCACACGCGTTGCTGGAATTCCGTGCCGCGCGGCGCGAGCGGCAGATCGAAGTTGCGACGCGCACCGCTGAAATATTCATCGAGCTGGTGACGTGCGCGCCGCAGCATCGCGGACTCGCCCTTCACGAGCGTCGATGTGTCGCGCGCGGCGTCGCGGCCATGCTCGAACCAGATCGCGACGAGCGCATCGTTCGATCCGATGAGGCGGAGTCGGCCTATGGGCGACGCGATCTCGTCGTAAAGCAGCGATTCGAAGGCGTCGCGCATCGCGGCTTTCATGGCGCACATCGTAGCAACTTCGAAGCGGCGGACGAACCGATGCTGGCGCCTATGCCGATCGGGAGAGCGATCCATTGCGGTACGCGGCGGGCCCATATGACCTCACAGCCGTGCAAGTTGGCACGCCCGCACCGGGCGGCAATTAAGACCGGCCCGCCAACAGTCCAGAGCGCGCGATGCCGCGGCCGGTCGGGAGCGCCGAACCGTGGACATCATTGCACGCAGGAGTCGGCACACCTGTGACGTCGCTGGCGATTGTTTCAGTTCAGCCGCGACGCTAACTGGTGTCGCTTTCGCGAGGCGCGCGCGAGGGTATGGAGTGTCGACAGATTTGTGGCGGGGATGTGATCGACGCGAAAAATATGTCTGCCTCCTCCGCTACACAAGGCTCACGCTAACGGGCGCCGGCCAGCTTCAGCGCCTCCTCGAGAGCGAGGTCGGCATTCACGCGCACGTCCGGGATGACGCCAACGCCCCCCCAATCCTTGCCGGTGACTGGATTGATCGACCGCCCTTCGGGCAGCGACAACACATAGTGTTCGCTGATGCGCCGATATACGAACGGGTGGGCGCCCCCACCGCTGGGCTCTCCGATGACGGTGGCGCGTTTGAGTGCCTGGAGGTCATAGGCGAATGCTTCCGCAGCCGAAAACGTGCGCTTGGAGATCAGCAGATATACGGGCTTGTCGGCGCCGAATCGGCGACCGGGCACCCAGACGGGCGTGGCCGAGGGCGTGAGCGTATCGCTGGGCCGGTGGTAGGTCCCGCTCATCGGCTGTGCGCCATCGAGTAGATAGCCGGCGATCAGCAATCCCAAGGCGCCGTCGCCGCCGCCATTGTGGCGCAGATCAATGATGAGCGCGCTCGGCTGCGCGAGCAGCGTCATGGCGGCAACCGCCATGTCGGCGCCCATGGCGGGTGGCGCAAACACACGCAGGTCGAGATAGCCCACGTTACCTGCAAGCCTGCTCACCTGCTCGAACCCGTGGTTGACGTCCTTCCCGTAATACTTCTCGAACTCCGCCTCGCCAAAAGCGCTTTCTTCGGTGGCGGCTGCTCCGCCATCGCGAAAGTCGATGTGGAAGTGGCCGTCGTCCGACCAGCTGCGAAGCTTTGCGGTGAGGGCCTCTGCGAATAGTTGCGGCTCTCCTTCAAGGACCCAGGAGTTTTCAGCCTCGCGCCGAAGCCGCCGAGCGAGCTCGCGGCCGCGCTGCGGATACACGTAGTTGCTTTCGAGCAGCTCTGCAACGCGTTTGATGGCCTCGCGACGTTCACTCACGCTTTCCGCGGCAGACAGGGACTGGGCCATGAAAACAAACAGCGCTGCAACGGCAACCACCAGGGAACGTTTCATGTACGACTCCGTTTGATGTGTTTCTGAATGCGGTCCCTGAAGGGCGACTTTTCAAGCGCACTGATGGCCTCCGTCACCGCCGAGCGCAACGAGCTCGACAGTTCAGCGTCAAGACCTTCCGCTGCGGCGTTGGTCGCAGCCCATTGCCGCTGCAGGCGCGGCAGCATCGCGCGGCATCGCGGCGCGAGCTGCACCAGGCGAGCGCGCCCGTCGGCACTGGCCCTAGCCAGGCTCACGAGGCCCGCCCGCTTCATTTCCGCGACCGTTTGGCTTACGGCCGAATGCGTGAGATCGGAGTGGTCGGCGATTTCGCGGATAGAGCGCGGCTCGGACTCCATGAGTGCGCGGACCACGGGCGTGAAGCGCGGGCGATAGTCCAGTCCGAGTTGCTGGTAGGCATGCTCGACATCGCCGTCAAGCAGCTCGATGAGGTGCCGCAGCATGGTTCCGAGGCCGCGGTATGGCTTCGTTGATGGCATGTGAAAAGTATAACATCGCTGTTATATTTCGCCGTGCCGCTTCCGGAATGCCATCTCCTGAGCGAAGAGTGGGTTGTACTCCCCCGTCGGTTTCGGCTTGGTACAAATGTGGGCCGCGGACTCGGCCCTGGGCGGGTGTACGCCACTAGAAGCACACTGCGAAAATCTCACCTCGCGTGCACTTCCTTGCACAGGTCTAGCAGTTAGGCGCCCGTTCGTTTCCTGTGTCACACCTTGAGACGCCGTGACACGCGACTTGGCACTCTGCAAGCACAGTAGGGTCTCGTTTGATGTGAACACCATAAGTCCACAGATCGGCGACTTGGGCACGGCAAGCGAGACTCGCGGAAGTCGTCTCGAATGAAATGTCCCTGATCCTGAGTGGGCCGTTGATGCAGCACTCGAGGCCCTCGCGCATCGCCTATCGCTGCAGCTAGGCGAACTCATCTTTTTGGCATGCGGCACATTCGTCAGCGTCACGAGGCCGAAGGGTCATCTGTGATCCGAGCTAGCCAAACCCCAGCTGAAGCGTCAAAGACGGTCGATTACGCCGAATCCGACCGACAACCGTGCAGGGGGAAGTGATGAACAGGCTTTATTGGATTGTTGCTTGCCCGGGCATCGTACTTTCCACGCTCCTTCTCATGTCGGCGCCGCTGCGCGCCGCGCCCTCGGAAGCTCAGTCCGATACCGAGCGACTGAGCCGCACCATCACGTTGATGGATAGAGACATGTTCGACGCGTTCAACGACTGCAACATGGCGGACTTCGCCAAGTACTACGACGAGGAAGTGGAGTTCTACCACGACCAAACCGGCCTGAGCATATCGCGCGACACGCTCGTGAAGGACGTCCAAAAGAACATCTGCGGTAAGCAGCGTCGTGAACGTACCGGGCGGCCTTTTGAGATTTTTCCGCTCGCGAATCATGGAGCGCTGCAGATGGGTGAACACGAATGGCACTTACTTAAGCCGCAACGCTACACGCGCGAGAGGCCAAGGCTGAAGTAAGGAAGGCTGGTCGGGATTGGTAGGATGTTTGTTACCAGACA
>JAYTOI010000083.1:0-11410 GCA_043747875.1 Pseudomonadota bacterium
CGGTGGTGCAGGACTACGCCGGCGTCATCGGCATCTCGGGCAATCGCGAAGGCAAGGTTTATTTCACCGCGCCGCGCGGCATGTTGTCGGTCATGTTGATGTGCATGAACGAGACGGACACCGGCGAACAGAACGTGCGCGATCTCGTCGGCGAAGTCGCGAACACCATTTCGGGAAATGCGCGCCGCGATTTCGGCCGCAACTTCGTCATTTCGACGCCAACGATTTGCGATCGCAACAACGCGGCCACCGCCGCCGCGACGTCGGGACGTTCGTTCGTGATTCCGATCAACTGGCGCAGCTACGCCGCCAATGTGGTGGTCTGCCTCCAATAAATACGGACGCCGTCGCTTCGACGGCGTTTTCCGTCGTGGGGCGCAGCCCCTGACTAGCTTCGCGGTCTCTCTCCGACCTGTATCTCGGTCGTGAAGCTGTCCGCCGCGCGAATTCCCGTGATCTTCACCTTTTGGCCCGGCTTGGCGTTGGCGATGCGCGTGAGCGCGTCTTGCGCGCTCGTCACTTTGACATCATTGACCGTGAGGATGACGTCGCGCAGCTCGATGCCCGCAAGCGCCGCGGGACTGCCGACGTAGAGATTCTTGATCACCACACCCGGCCTCGGCAAATTGAAGCGCTGCGCTTCGATGGGGTCCACGTCGACGGGCACGATGCCGATCCAGCCGCGTACCACGCGGCCCTTCGTGAGGATCTCGGTCATCACGCCGCGCACGAGATTCACGGGGATTGCGAAGCCAATGCCCTCTACGCCGAGATTCTTCGCGAGCACCGCGGTGTTGATGCCGATGAGCTCGCCATTCGCGTTGATCAATGCGCCGCCTGAGTTGCCGACGTTGATGGGCGCATCGGTCTGGATGAAATTCTCGAACGTGGCAACGCCGAGCTGACCGCGTCCGGTGGCGCTCACGATGCCCTGCGTCACCGTCTGCGAGAGGCCAACGGGATTGCCGATGGCCAGCACGATGTCCCCGACGCGCAGGCGATCGGAGTGGCCGAGCGGCATCACGGGCACGTCTTTTTTCTTGAGGTCGAGGCTCTTGAGGTCGAGCTGCAGTACCGCCAGATCGGTATCTGGATCGCGCCCGACGACCTTCGCCTCGGCCACCCGCCCGTCGGCGAGTTGTGCGCGAATCAGGCTCGCGCCTTCGATCACGTGGTGGTTGGTGATCACGTGACCCACGCTGTCGACGATCACACCGGAGCCCAGACTCCGCTCGAGGCGCTGCCGGTAGCGAGGCCGCACGTCGCCAAACAACTGTTCAATGGCGTTGGGCTGGATCGGTTCTGTCACCAGGCGTGCCGTATAGATGTTGACCACGGACGGCGCGGCCCGCTCGACCGCTTCGGCATAGGAAGTCAGCTGCCGCGGCGGTTCTGAGGCCGGAGTCTGAACTACGGGTGCCGTCGCCACGGGTGCCGGCGCGGGCGTCTGGATCGGCGCGGAAGGCGGCGCCACACGGCGCGCAATCAGGTCGGGACGCACCAGGATGGCGACGAACGCAGCGGCGAGTCCCACGATGGCCGAGACAGAAACGAAGGTGATGGTCCGCAGGAAGGGTCGCATCGTCATGAGCTGAATGATCCTCTTGGCTGGGTCCGCAAGCGGCTGATCCGCATGTGTATAATGCGCCGCCTCCCGGGGTCTCGCAGCCACGCATTTGCGTTGGGGCTCGTGCCGGGAGCGTTAGAACGAGGTCTTTGAATGATTGATCATGCGGCCGACGATACCGTCCCCGAAGTCGACGAGAGTCGGCGCAAATTCCTGATCGCTGCCACCGCCGGTACCGGCGTGGTCGGCGCAGTACTCTCGGCGGTGCCCTTCGTGGCGTCGTGGAAACCATCCGAGAGCGCGCGCGCCGCGGGTCTGCCCACCGAGGTGGATCTGTCGAAGCTCGAGCCCGGGCAGATGATCACGCCGATCTGGCGCAAAAAGCAGGTCTACGTCGTGCGGCGCACGCCGGAAATGCTCGCGTCGCTGGCTGGCCATGACGGCGAGCTCAAGGACGCGGAATCCGCCAAGTCCGAGCAGCCCGCCTATACGAAGAATGCTGCGCGCGCGATCAATCCCGAGTTCCTGGTGATGATCGGGACCTGCACGCACCTGGGTTGTCTGCCCAAGACGCGCTTCACTCCGGGTGACGCGAGCGTCATGGCGAACTGGCCGGGCGGATTCTTCTGCCCCTGCCACGGCTCGAAATTCGATCTCGCGGGCCGCGTGTTCGAAGGCTCGCCGGCCTCGCTGAATCTCGCGATCCCGCCGTACAGCTTCAAGGACGACAAGACGCTCGTCATCGGCGTCGAAGCCGATGCGAAAGGAGTCGCCTGATGTCCGCGGTCATCAAGGGCGGCGGCTTCCGCGCCTGGTTCAACAAGCGCCTGCCGGTGGACCAGTTCATCGCCGACCAGCTCACGGGCTACTACGCGCCGAAGAACTTCAACATCTGGTACTTCTTCGGCTCGCTGGCGTTGCTGGTGTTCGTCATGCAGATCGTGACGGGCATCTTCATCACCATGCATTTCAAGCCGGGCGAGGCGAACGCCTTCGATTCAGTCGAATACCTGCGTCGCGAAGTGCCGTACGGCTGGCTGCTGCAGTACATGCACGCGGTCGGCGCGTCATTCTTCTTCATAGTCGTGTACCTGCACATGGCGCGCGCGCTCATGTACGGCAGCTACAAGGCGCCGCGCGAGCTGCTGTGGGTCATCGGCATGCTCATCTACCTCGCGCTGATGGCGGAAGCCTTCATGGGCTACGTCCTGCCGTACGGCAACATGTCGTATTGGGGTGCGCAGGTCATCATCAACCTCTTCGGCACCATCCCGGGCATCGGCCCCGACCTGGTGGAATGGATCCGCGGCGACTATGGGATCGGCGACGCGACGCTGACGCGGTTCTTCTCGCTGCACGTCATCGCGATGCCATTCATCATCGCGCTGCTCATCGCGCTGCACCTGGTTGCGCTGCGGCAGGTGGGGTCGAACAACCCCGACGGCATCGAGATAAAAGAAAAATTGGACGACACGGGCAAGCCGATCGACGGCATCCCATTCCACCCTTATTACACGCTCAAGGACATCGTAGGGGTCGGCCTGTTCCTGACGCTGTTCGCGATCGTGGTGTTCTTCATCCCGACATTCGGCGGCCTGTTCATGGAGCCGCCCAACTTCGAGCCCGCGAATCCGGTGTCGACGCCAGAGCACATCGCGCCGGTGTGGTACTTCACGCCTTACTACGCGATCCTGCGCGCGGTTCCGGACCAGAAGATGGGCGCACTGCTGATGGCGCTGTCGGTGGTGGCGTTCCTGTTCCTGCCATGGCTCGACCGCGCGAAGAACAAATCGATCCGCTATCGCGGCGTCGTTTCGAAGCTGCTGCTCGGCATGTTCTTCGTGACGTTCTGCGTGTTGATGTGGCTGGGATTGAAGCCCGCCGACGGCATCTACGTGCTGCTGGCGCGCATCTTCACCGTGCTGTACTTCGCGTTCTTCATCCTGCTCCCGTTCGTGTCGAAGGCGGACGCCAACGGCCCGGTTCCCGATCGAGTGACCTACCATGCGCATTAGTTTTGCAAGCGTCGTCGGCGCACTGACGCTATTTGCGGGCGGCACGGTATCGGCCAACGAAGCTGGTCACGCCGCCTGGGCGCGCGAAGCGGGTAACGAGATCGCGAACGTCGCCTCATTGCAGCGGGGCGCGCGCAACTTCACCAACTACTGCGCCGGGTGCCATTCCGTGAAGTACATGCGCTACTCGCGCATCTGCCAGGACTTGCACATCGCCGAGGATCAGTGCGCGTCGTTCCTGCTCCCGCCGGGACGCAAGCCCACCGACTATCTCAAGGCTGCGATGCCGGCCGCCGATGCGCAGGAGTGGTTTGGCAAGCCGCCGCCGGATCTGTCGCTGGTGGCGCGTTCGCGCGGCGCGGACTGGGTGTTCAATTTCCTCACGACGTTTTATGCCGATCCGGCCAGCCGCCAGACGGGCGTCAACAATCTGCAACTGCCCGCTACTGCGATGCCGCACGTGCTCGCGAGCCTGCAGGGCGTGCAGGTGCTGCACGTCGCCGCCGAGCAGCACGAGCAAGAAGCCGGCGCGGAAGGCGCCGGGCACGAGGCCGCGAAGGCGCCGATCTTCGATGCAGGCATCGCCGGCAGCCTCACTCCGCAGCAGTACGATGAGTTCGTGCGCGACACGGTGAACTTCCTGGACTACGTCAGCGACCCGACGCAGGTCGAGCGGCAGAGCATCGGCCTGTGGGTCGTGCTGTTCCTGCTCATGTTCACGGGCGTTGCGTATATGCTCAAGAAGGAATACTGGAAGGACGTCCGCTGAGCGGCGATTCTCAACCCGAACCGGAGCTCCACCACTTCCGGTGCGTCCCCGCTCTCGCGAGGAGGACCTGATTGTCGAGCCGCCGTGCAACAATGACGCTCTTTTCGGCGCCCGATGACCCGTGGAGTCATCGTTCGCGCATCGTAATCGCTGAGAAGGCGATCGAGATCGAGATCGTCGACGTAGCGCCCGGGAAGTATCCCGAGGATCTGCTCGATCTCAATCCCTACCACACGACTCCGACGTTGATCGACCGCGATCTCGTGCTGTACGACTCGCGCGTCATCATGGAATACCTCGACGAGCGCTTTCCGCATCCGCCGCTCATGCCGGTGGATCCGGTGTCGCGCGCGCGCGCGCGGCTCGCGCTCTATCAGATCGAGCACGATTGGTACGATCTCGCGCGCAAGCTCGACGCGCCCGGCACCAAGGACATGGCGAATCTGCGCAAGGAGTTGCGCGACAACGTGCTGCAGAGCGCCGATCTGTTCAAGCTCAAGCCGTTCTTCCTCTCCGATGAGTTCTCGATGGTCGATGCGACCATCGCGCCCATCCTGTGGCGCCTGCCGCGCTATGAGATCGATCTGCCGCCGCAGGCGCAGCCCATCCTGAAGTACGCGAGCACCATCTTCTCGCGCCCCGCGTTCCGCACCAGTCTCTCCGAGAGCGAGCGGGAGATGCGACTGGCATGAACGATCGCGCGCGCATCTCGAAGCGGCCCTATCTCATTCGCGCCATGCACGGCTGGATGATGGACAACGGCGAGACGCCGCATGTCATCGTGGACGCGGAGAAGGCAGGTGTCGAAGTGCCGCGCGCCTATGTCAAGGACGGCAAGGTCGTGCTGAACCTGTCGTCGACGGCGACGCAGCGCCTGGTCATGGGCAACGACTGGATCGAGTTCGAAGCGCGCTTCGCGGGCGTCGTGCATCACGTGCGCATCCCTGTGAGCACGGTGCTCGGGATCTACGCGCGCGAGACCGGCGAGGGCATGGTGTTCTCCGAGCAGGATCTCGGCCCCGAACCGCCGACCAAGCCCACGCCGCCCGAAGATGGCGGACGCCGTCCGCATCTCACGGTCGTCAAATAGTTGCGCTGGTAAGCGGCCGCTAGCTTTTGGCGGCGGGTTTCTCGGCCAGCTGCACCACGTTCATCACGCGGTGTCGCGATTTCCAGATTTCCTCGAGCGTCGCCTCCACCTCCTCGCCGGCGAGCTGCACCACGCACACGGGCGGAGTCTGGCGCGGCAGAGATATGAAGCTCGTGACACGCATCGTGCGGCGACGCGCGATGTCGGCCACCAGCGGCAGCACGTCTTCGTCCGGCCCGAGCGCGAAGGTGATGCGCACTGCGCGCTCGGGTGCCTCGAACACCTCGACCATGGCGCGGAAAATGTCGGACTCGGTGATGATGCCCGCCAGCACACCGTTGCTCACCACCGGCAACGCCCCGATCTTGTGATCGCGCATCGTTCGCGCGGCGTTCTCGATCGGCGTGTCGGGCGCGGTGACCAGCGGCTCGCGCGCCATGAGATCGCCCGCGGTGACCTGAACCTTGCCCGCGGCGGATTCCAAGGTCTTCATGCCGTCCGCCGCGTTCACGGCGAAGGGATTGATGTCGGCGGGAAACGCGTGCAATACATCCGAGTGCGTGACGATGCCGAGCAGGCGTGGGCCCTCGGGCGAACTCGCGACGACCGGCACGCGCCGGATCTTGCGCCGCGCCATCTGCGTGGCGACGTGGGCCAATGAAGCATTCGCGGCCACCGTGAACACCTCGCGCGTCATCCACATGCTGACGAACATGGCTTGCCTCAGGTGCGCGGCTGGCGCAGGAAAGCGACGATGGCGGCGATCCAGGCGCGCCGGGAATTTTCCACGTGCGCGGCGTGATCGGACTCGGGCAGCACTACGAACGCCCGATCGGAGGTCCCGAGCGCGGCGAAGAAGCTGACGGAATCCGGTATGAGGAAAGGGTCGCGCGCGCCGTAGAGCACGAGCGTGGGCATCGTAATTTTTTCGGGCGCAAACACGAATTGCCGTTCGTCGCGCCAGTCGGTCCGCACCGGATTCGCGGCCAGCGCCTGCGCGACGTACGCGGCGACCACCTGCGGCGAGGCTGCGCCCGGCGTGATGAAATCCGAAGCGGCATTCGCCGCCGTGTTCGGCTCGCGCAGCGGTTCATCGGCCACAGGGCTCAGGCGCACCGACGTGGGGAAGCCGAACAGCACCAGTGCCGATATCGATTCGGGATGCTGCTGCGCCGCGAGCAATGCGACTTGCGCTCCGCGCGAGTAGCCCACCAGCGCCGCGTGGCGCGGCGCACGCGGATTCGCATGGTTTATCCAGGCGAGCGCAATCTGCACGTCGTCTGCAGCGCGCTCCGGGGTGAGCCAGCCCGACGCATCACGCGCGGAGCCGCCGTAACCGCGCAGGTCGAGCGCATAAACCGCAAAACCCTCGTTCACCAGCGCGTCCATGATCGAACGCTGCTCGCCGGCGACGTGCAGATCGAAATTCGGCAACGCGCTCCAGGTGCGCCCGTGAACGAGTAGCAGCGTCGATCTAGGCGTGCCAGCGCGCTTTTCCCACAACGCCAGCGTGGTGCCTTCGACGGGCAGTTCATGCCGGATTGCCGGACGCGAGCCAGCGAACGAAGATGTGGCGACGCAGATCAACAGCCACGCGATGATCGTGGCACGTGCCAGCGGCGCGGCTACCGCCATGCGCGCCGGGTGACGAGGGGGCGCGGCCGAAACCGCGACGCTCATGCTTCCTTGACCTTGCGCAAATCGGCCAGTTTGGCGAGCGCCGAGTGATAGGTAGGCGCCGCATCGCGGAAGTCCGACACCGTCGTGCCGAGGTCGCGCGCGATGCCGTCGGCGATGCCGTAGATCCAGCCGTGGACGTGCAGCTCCTGGCCGCGCTCCCAGGCGTCGCGCGCGATCGTGGTCTGGCAGACGTTGGCCACCTGCTCGATGACGTTGAGTTCACACAGCCGGTCGGACGCGGCGTTCTCGCTGTGGCAGGCACTGACCGCGTGCGCGTGCTTCTCGTGCACGTCCTGGACGTGCCGCAGCCAGTTGTCGGCGAGCCCGACGCGCTGCCGGCGCATGGCGGCCTGCACGCCGCTGCAGCCGTAATGGCCAACGACCAGGATGTGCTTCACTTTGAGGATGTCGACCGCGAACTGCATGACCGACAGGCAGTTGAGGTCCGTATGTACCACCATGTTGGCGATGTTGCGGTGTACGAAGACGTCGCCGGGCAGCAGACCCACGATCTGGTTGGCGGGCACCCGGCTGTCGGCGCAGCCGATCCACAGGTAGGTAGGCGTCTGCTGGCGCGAGAGCTTGGTGAAGAATTCCGGATCCTGGCGGCGGATCTGTTCGGCCCATGCCTTGTTGTTACGGAACAGTTCGTCTAGGTCGCGCATGTAGGCGCGACCTTAAACGTACCGGCGTGGTTTGGCAAAGCAGGGCCTTCCGAGCTTTCCTAGGCGTCGAATGCGTGCCGCAGCCATTCGATGCCGCCGTCGCGCACGATGAGCACGTCGAATCGCACGCGGCAGCGGCGCAGCTCCGGGCGGCACTGCAACAGCAGGGAGGTGGTGGCGGCGATGCGCCGTTGCTTGGCACGGCCAATGCTTGCGGCCGCGCCGCCGAAGTCCTCGCGGGCGCGCGTGCGAACCTCTGCGACGATCAGCAGATCGCCGGTGCGCGCCACCACGTCGAGCTCGCCGACGCGCCGCTGGAAATTGCGCGTGACGATGGTGAACCCCTGGGATTCGAGGAACGCGGCGGCGCTGTTCTCGGCGAGCGTGCCGGTCTGACGGCGATCCATGCCTGCGGATATTCCTGTCTAAAGCGGGAGACGTGATTCGCAGGTGCAGCCGAATTTGTCTGGCTCGCCGGTATGGCGAGTCCCCATTCGCCGATCAGGGCGAGGCAATCACCTCGCTGCGCGGATCGAGCGGCACCGGGGCGCCGCTCTTGATGCGCACCCACTCGAGGTCACGCCGCACTCGACCCTGCGGATCGATGGACAGCGTGCCGGTGAGACCCTGGGGATTGATGCTCGAGCCGCGCTGCAGGGAGGCCGCAATCCTGAGTGCGTCGAATCCGAATGCGAAAAACCGTCCGCGACGCGAGTTGGAGTCACCGAAGGCGCGCGCCGCGGTGTCACGCACCTCGGTCGCGAGTCCCGCGTCGCCTAACATCCATGGCATATCCGGGAACATGACGCCTTCGATTTCCTGGTTGGCGGTCGGATGCGGATCGTAGGCGTCGCCGAGCGTATACGTGGGGATGTCGCCCGCCAGGTGGAACCGCAGCTGGGGCCGCAACAGCCGCGCATTCGAGGGTTGGCTGGGCGCGAAGATGAATTGGATGTCGGGACGGCGTCGTGGCTCGAACTCGAGCTTCTGCCCGATGGCCCCTTGGATGCGTTGATAGCGCAGCCGTGAATCGTCGGTGCGCAGCACCTGCATAATGCTCGCCGCGTAGTCCTTCTCGCCTGCGTTGAAGGTCGATTGGCCGAGCACAAAGCCGCCCGCGCCACGCAGTTCTTCCTCGAACGCAGCGCCGACGCGCGCGCCCCAGTCGCCCTCGGGGACGATGACCACGCCGCGCCGGCGGCCCGTGCCGGCGATGGTGCGCGCCACCGCGCGCGCGTCGTCCTCGGGCGAAAGCGCGAATTGGAAGAAGCGTTCCGGCGCGGCACGTTCGGCCGGCAGAAAATTGAGCGCGAGCACCGGAGGTCGGGTAGTTAGGAGGTCCGCCGCGGCCACGACTTCCTCGCGCGTCAGCGGGCCGACGATGAATTCCGCGCCTGCCGCGCTGGCTTCGGCCACCGTGTCGGTGATGGCGGCCGTGGCAGTGTCATAGACCCGCAGCCGCGGCCGCGAAGCCGCCGGCATCTGGTAGTACGCCGTCATGAAGCCGTCGCGTATCTGCGCGGAGGCAGCTGCGGTGCGTCCACTGAGCGGCAGCAGCAGCGCGAGATGCGGCGCCGCCTCGAGCTTCGCGGGCGCCTGATCCGCGCCGATGCCCGGTTCTCCCGAGAGTGCGGCCAGCGCGGGATGAGAAGGGAAACGCGCGCGAAATGCGGACAGCAGCGTGGCACCCCGCGTCGGGTTGCGCGCGTTGTCGGCGGCGACGCCAGCGGCTTCGAGCCAGCCGCGCACCATGGTGTCGCTCGCGGGTGGAGGCGTGAGTGCCACGCCGCGGTCCGCCGCCGCGCGCAGCTGTGCCAACAACTCCGCGCGGGCGATGGTCGCATCGCCGGGCGGGATGAGACGTTCGCGCGCGAGCTCGGCGCGGATGCCGTCGACGAGGTGGTTGGTGGCGATGGCGACTTGCTGACGAGTCTCGTAGTAGCGCGCCGCGGCGCCCGGGGCCGTCGGCGGCAGCATGGAGCTGACAGTGCGCCACGCTTCGTCGCCGCGGCCCTGCGCTACCGACGACTGGATGCGCAGCAGCGCCTGCTCGATCTCATGTTGCTGGGTGAGGCCGGGCGGCAGCGCGGCCAGCACGCGGTCGGCGTCGGCGGGGCGACCTGCCGATAGCCAGGAGCGTGTGGCGCGCAGCAGGAACTCGACGCGATCCGTGCCCGAGGTCTCGCCGCCAAGACGTTCGTAGAGGGCCGCTGCGCCCGCGTGGTCGCCGGAGCGCGTCAGCAGCTCAGCACGGTCGACACTCGGAGGACCGCTTCGGCGGGGCGTGCCTGGACATCCCGCGAGCAGCAGAGCCAGCGCGACCACGGCGCAGACGGCAAATGATTTGTGCAGAGCTTTCACGGACCTCATGCGTCGAATAGCCTTCGCGTGTGCCGCGTCGTAAAGCGGCGGAGAAGTATAGTGGCTGCTACGCATGCTCGTCTCGAAGGCCGACTGGCCGTGATTTCCACGCCCATCGGCAATCTCGGCGATCTTTCGCCGCGTGCGCGCGATGAACTGTCGGCGGCTGAGTGGGTCGCGGCAGAGGACACGCGCAGAACGGGGCAACTGCTGACAACACTGGGGTTGTCGCGTCCGCTGGTGTCGCTGCACGAGCACAACGAGCGCGAGCGCATCGACGAGCTGCTGGTGAAATTGCGGGCCGGCGCGCGCATCGCGCTGGTGAGCGACGCGGGCACGCCGTTGCTGTCCGATCCGGGTTTCGAGCTGGTACGGCGCGTGAGCAGCGAGGGCATCAGCGTAGTCGCCGTGCCGGGACCATCGGCGATCACCGCCGCCCTCAGTATCGCGGGGTTGCCCACCGAACGGTTCTCGTTCGAGGGGTTTTTGCCGGCACGGCTCGCCGAGCGTCGCACTCGATTGGCGGAGCTGGCGGCGGAGACGCGCACGCAGGTGTATTTCGAAGCGCCGCATCGCATCGTCGAGGCGCTCGAAGACATGAGCGCGGTATTCGGCGCCCAACGGCGCGCGGTCGTCGCGCGCGAGCTCACGAAACTGTTCGAGACGGTGTACCGCGGCACGCTCGGGGAACTGGTCGGTCTGGCGCGCAGCGATGCCAATTTCACGCGCGGAGAGATCACCGTGGTGGTGGAAGGAGCGCCGCGCGCGTCAGCGCAGGACAGCGCACGCGCCGCGCTCGACACGACCTTGCGCGCGCTGCTGCCGGAGCTCGCGCCTAGCAAGGCCGCGTCCGTCGCGGCGCGACTCACGGGCGCGCGACGCAACGAGGCATATGCACGCGCCCTGGAACTGGCGCGGGAAATCGGCGCGGGCTGAGCCCCGCGGCGCGCGCAACCACGCGGCACGGCTGAAAAAACACATTGAGCAGGCCGACGCATGCCGCTATGGTGCGCCCCGGAGTCGGCCGGACGGTCGCTGCATTTCTCGCGAAATGGGGAGGAAAGTCCGGGCTCCTTGCGGACGAGGTGCCAGGTAACGCCTGGGCGGCGTGAGCCGACGGAAAGTGCAACAGAAAACAAACCGCCTAAGCCTCAGCAATGAGGCCGGTAAGGGTGAAACGGTGCGGTAAGAGCGCACCGCGCCGGTGGCAACATTCGGCGGCACGGCAAACCCCACCTGGAGCAAGGCCAAATAGGGAAGTCG
>JAYTOI010000084.1:0-11325 GCA_043747875.1 Pseudomonadota bacterium
CGACAGCCGGCTGACGAGGATCGAGATGAAGATGATGTTGTCGATGCCGAGGACGATCTCGAGCGCGGACAGCGTGACGAACGCTATCCACGCCTGCGGGTCGGTCAGCAATTCGATCAAGGTGCGGCCGTTCCTCTAACTACGAGCCCGAATCACGGCAGCTCGTCTATTGGATCCTTACGCACCGGCGGAAACACGTGCTCGGCCTTCAGGCCGCACGACAAAGCCACGGAGCTCGAGATGTAGATGGACGAATAGGTGCCCGCGAGGATGCCGATGAGCAGCGCCTCGGAGAAGCCGCGCAGCGCCTCGCCGCCCAGCACCAGCAGCGCGACCACGACGATGGACGTGACCACCTTGGTCATGATGGTGCGCGACAGCGTCTGGTTGATGGCCGCATCGAGCGTGACTTCGGGCGCCTGCCGGCGATTCTTCTCGAACGTTTCGCGGATGCGGTCGAACACGATGACGGTGTCGTTGAGCGAGTAGCCGATGACGGCAAGAATGGCCGCGACCACCGCGAGGTCGAACGGCGTCTGCGTGATCGAGAACACACCGAGCACGAGGATGGGGTCGTGCAGCACCGCGAGAATGGCGCCGAGCGACAACCGCCAGGTGTGGAAGCGCAGGATGATGTAGAGGCCGATGAGCGCCAGCGTGATCGACAGCGACAGGTACGCCGAGTTGCGCAGCTCCTTGCCGACCTGCGCGCCCACCGAGCCGAACTGGGTGATCTGCACGGTGGGATCGATCTTTGCGAGCGCCGTCTGGAACATCGGGCGCAGCACTTCGATGCTTTCCACGCGCGGCTTCAGGCGGATCTGGATGTTGTTAGCGGATCCCACGACCTGGACCGTCGGCTCCTCGAAACCGGCCGCTTCGATGGCGTGCCGCACCTGCTCGACATCCACCGGCTTCTGGAAAGTCGCTGCCGCAATGACACCGCCGGTGAAATCGACCGCGAAGTTCAGCCCGCGCATGAAGAACGAGACGAAGCAGACGACCATGAGCACGGCCGACAGCGTGTACCACACCTTGCGGGTGGCCATGAACGGGAAGCTGGTCTTCTTATGGAAAAATTCCACGATGCGTTTTCCTCTTTAGCCCGTCAGCAATTGATCAACCAATGGGCAGCGTCGCAAGCTTGCGCTTGCCGCCGAACATGAGCGTCAACAACGCGCGCGAGCCCATGAGCGCCGTGAACATCGACGTGAGAATGCCGAGCGACAGCACGATCGCGAAGCCGCGGATCGGGCCGGTGCCGAACAGGAACAGAACGAAGCCGGCGATGAACGTCGTGACGTTGGAATCGAGAATGGCCGAGAAGGCCTTCTCGAAGCCCGACTTGATGGCCGCCTGGGGCGACACGCCGTTGCGCAATTCTTCACGAATGCGCTCGTAGATCAGCACGTTCGCGTCCACCGCCATGCCGACGGTGAGGATGATGCCGGCGATGCCGGGCAGGCTGAGCACGGTGCCCAACGACGACAGCAGTGCCGTCAGCACCACCACGTTCGCAATCAGCACGAGGTTCGCGACCACGCCGAACAACAGGTAGTAGGCCATCATGAAGACGAACAGCGCCGCCATGCCGATGATGAGCGCCTTCACGCCCTTTTCGATGTTGGCCTTGCCGAGCTGCGGACCGATGACCTGCTCGTCGGCGATGGAGATGGGCGCTGCCAGCGCACCGCCCTTGAGCAGCTTGGACAGATCCGCCGCTTCGGCGGTAGTGAGGCCGGTGGTCTCGAATTGACTGCCGAAGACCCCGCGAATGGTCGCGATGCTGATGACCGTCTCGTCCTTGATGGTGCGGTCGACACGCTGGCCGTTGACCTCGCTGGTCTCACGACGCTGCTCGATGAACACCACGGCCATCGGCTTGCCGACGTTCGCCTGCGTGTTCTTGAGCATGGCGTCGCCGCCCGAGCTGTTGAGCGTGATCGCGACGCCGGGACCGCTCTGCGTCGTCGTGGGCGTCGCATTGACGAGCTGATTGCCCGTCACGATGACCTCGCGCTTGAGCAGTACGGGACTGCCTTCGCGGTCCTTGTACTTCTTGGTGCCGATGGGGGTGCCCCCGTTCGGCAGCGGCGCACCTTGGTACACCATGCGGTATTCGAGCGTCGCGACCTTGCCGAGGATGTCCTTGACCGCGGCCGAGTTCTGCACGCCGGGCAGCTGCACCGAGATGCGGTCGGCGCCCTGACGCTGCACGATGGGCTCGGAAACACCGAGCTCGTTGACGCGGTTGCGCAGCGTCGCGATGTTCTGCTCCATGGCGAAATTGCGCCGCTCGGTGACCTGAATCTTGCTGAGCACGCACTCCACCGCGGCGCCCTGCCCCACCGCCCCGTCGCGGCAGGAAATGTCGGGCTGGGCCTTGGCGAGCGCGGCGCGCACCGCGCCGGTGTCCGCTCCCGGCGGCAGCAGCACGCGCACTCCGTTGGGGACTTCCGAGTCGTCGGTGATCTGGTTGATGTCGCTGTAGGCGATCTGCGCCTTCGTCAGCGCCTTGCGGAAATCCTGCTCGTGGCTGTCGAGCAGCTGCGCGACCGCGCCATCGACGTCCACCTGGTAGAGTAGATAGAGGCCGCCGCGCAGGTCGAGGCCGAGCGGCATGGCGCGCAACCCCAGCGCCTGCACCCAGCGCGGCGCGCGCGATGCGAACGACATCGCGTTCACGTACGCCTTGGTGAGCCCGTTGGCATCGTCCTTGACGACGTCCTGACCCTTGAGCTGATCGTTGACGTCATCGAAGCGGACCATGATGTTGTCGCCATCGAGCCCCGCGCTGATGTACCGCACGCCGTGATCCTTGAGCACTTTCTCCACCGTCGCGAGTTGTTCGACGGTGGCGGGCTCGTGGTCCTTGCGGGCTATCTGCAGCGCGGGTTCGTCGCCGAAGAAGTTAGGCAGCGCCAGCAGCAGCGCCAACGCGAGAACGACCGAAACGAGGATGTATTTCCAGCGCGCGTACTCGAGCATGTCGCGACCTCAGGCTCCCTTGAGTGTGCCTTTCGGCACCAATGAGGCCACCTGAAAGCGCTGCACCTTGATGCGCACGTTCTCCGCGACTTCAAGAGTGAGGAACTGATCGCCCACATCCACGACGCGACCCAGGACGCCGCCGCTCGTCACGACTTCGTCGCCCGCGGAAATCTTGCCGAGCATGGCCTGATGTTCCTTCTGCTTCTTCTGCTGCGGACGGATCATCAGGAAATAGAAGACGACGAAGAACAGCGCCATCATGACGATCATGGAGAGGCCGCTGCCTCCGGGGGCACCGCCGGGGGCTTGCGCCATGGCGTCGGGAATCAATGAATTCATGGTGTTATCTCACGTAAACCGAAACAGGCACCGCGCCACTGGCGCGGGGCCGCGTATTTTGGCCGAAAACCAAATTTATGCCAGAGAGACTTGCGACTCGTCCGCGCCGACGCGGCAGTACTCGCTAATCACGGCATCCAGCGACCCCTCTTCTATGCCAGCGCGCAGGCGGCGCATGAGCTCGAGGTAGTAATGCAGGTTGTGAATGGTATTGAGCCGACTGCCCAATATTTCGTTGCAGCGATCGAGGTGCCGCAGGTAGGAACGCGAGTAGTTCCGGCAGGTGTAACAGGCACAGGCGGGGTCGAGCGGTCCCGTATCCGCGTGGTGGACCGCGTTGCGGATGTTGACCACGCCCTGCGAGGTGAACAGGTGGCCGTTGCGCGCGTGGCGCGTCGGCATCACGCAGTCGAACATGTCGATGCCCCGCAGTACCGCGGCGACGATATCCTGCGGCCGACCGACGCCCATGAGATAGCGCGGTTTGTCCGCTGGCATGTGCGGCAGCAGACCCTCGAGCACGCGCAGCCGGTCTTCTTCCGGCTCGCCGACGGCAAGACCGCCGACCGCGAAACCCTTCCACGGCAGCTTGCTCAGCGCTTCGAGCGATGCCAGGCGCAGGTTGAGATGCATGCCTCCCTGCACGATGGCAAACAACTCTCCGGGCGCAGCCTCGAGACCCGCGGCCGCCGGCCCCTGAACGTAGTAGTGCTCGTGGCTGCGCGCTTCCCAGCGCATCGAGCGCTCCATCGATTCGCGCGCCTGCGACTCCGTCGCCGGATACGGCGTGCAATCGTCGAGCGCCATCGCGATGTCGGAGCCGAGCGCGAGTTGCACGTCCATCGAGTCCTCGGGTGTGAGGCGCACCGGGCTGCCGTCGAGGGGCGAACGGAACTGCACGCCCTGCTCGGTGATCTTGCGCAGCGACTCGAGGCTGAAAACCTGGAACCCGCCCGAGTCCGTGAGGATGGGCCGCTTCCAGTTCATGAAGCGGTGCAGGCCTCCGTGGGCCCGCATGATCTCGTTGCCCGGTCGCAGCATGAGATGAAAGGTGTTGCCCAGCACGATGTGGGCACCGAGCTGCTCGAGCTCGTCGGGCGTCATGGCCTTGACCGTGCCGTAGGTGCCGACCGGCATGAAGGCCGGCGTCTCGACCACGCCAT
Organism: Pseudomonadota bacterium; assembly: GCA_043747875.1. GTDB lineage: Bacteria > Pseudomonadota > Gammaproteobacteria > Steroidobacterales > Steroidobacteraceae > CADEED01. The sequence continues at coordinate 4,494 of JAYTOI010000084.1, forward strand.
GCGCGAGCTCGAGCCGGCCGCGGCGCGCGACTCCGGCCGCTCCGGACAACGAAGCCAATAACGTGAAGCGTGCGGTCACGAGTGCGCGCCTTCTTTGCTTTCCGGGTTGTTCCCTCGGGCGGGCGTCACGAACATCGCGTCTCCGTAGCTGAAAAACCGGTACTCGTGCACGACCGCGTGCGCGTATGCCGCGAGCACGGCGTCGCGGCCGGCGAATGCGCTCACGAGCATCAGCAGCGTGGATTCGGGCAGATGAAAGTTGGTGACCATGGCGTCGACGACTTTGAAACGAAATCCGGGAATGATGAACAGCGACGAATCGCCGACATAAGGCTGCAGAGCGCCGCCACCGGCCGCGCTCTCGAGCGCGCGCACCACCGTCGTGCCCACCGCGATCACACGTCCGCCGCGCGCGCGCGTCGCCGCGATCGCCGCGCAGACGGCGGCGTCGACTTCGACGAACTCGGCATGCATAACGTGCGCACCGACCGCGTCGGTGCGCACCGGCTGGAAGGTGCCCGCGCCGACGTGCAACGTCACGAAGGCGCGCGTCACACCGCGCGCATCCAGCGCCTCGAGCAACGCGTGGTCGAAATGCAGACTGGCGGTGGGCGCGGCGACCGCCCCGTCGCGGCGCGCGAAAATACTCTGGTAACGCGTGCTGTCGGCGAGGTTCGGCTCGCGGCGGATGTACGGCGGCAGCGGTATCTGACCGTGCTGCTCGAAGAACGCCAGGGCATCGTGCGGCAGCTCGGCCACCCACAGGTCACCGCGTTTCTCGAGCATGCGGATGGCACCGCCGCGGCTCTCGAGCAACATCGCGGGACGCAGCGACTTGCTGGCGCGCGCATGCACCAGCGCGCGATGACCTCCGAGCGGCCGCTCGAGCAGCAGCTCGACCTTGCCACCCGATTCCTTGGTGGCGAACAGACGGGCCGGGATCACGCGCGTGTCGTTGAAGACCAGCAGGTCTGCGGGCGCGACGAGCTGCGGCAGATCGCGAATCTGGCGATCGGCGAGCGCGCCGTTGGCGCCATCGAGCGTCAGCAGCCGGCTCGCCGAACGTTCGGCGAGTGGCTGCTGAGCAATGAGCTGTTCGGGTAGGTGGTAGTGGAAGTCGGTGCGGCGCACGGCGGCGAGTGTACCGCCATGGCCGCCGACGTCATGGAAGACAGGCTATTCGAGCGAGCCCGGAGTTCCCGGCACCGCCGGCATCGGCGCCCTCATCGGCATCGCGGGCATGGGCGGAATGTCCGGCATGGCGAAGTGCTCCATGAACTCCGGACGCTCGGGCATAGTCACGGCGAGCGTCACGGGCTTGCGCTGGCGCAGCACGCTGAGATTCAGTTTCTCGCCGGGCTTGTACGAACGCAGGATGCGCAGCGCATGCGCGCCGTCCTCCGGCTTGCGGCCGTCGATGGTCTGCATCACGTCGCCGTCCTCGAGCTTGAAGGCGTCGTTCTCCGGCGCCTGCACGACGAGCACGCCTTCGCTCGTACCGAAGTACGCGCCGAGCTTGGGCGTGAGGCTCGCGAGCTCCATGCCGCCGAATTCGCCGGGGAACATGCCGCCGAACTCGTGCAGCATCGGCATTGCGTTCAAGCGCACCGCGCCGCCGCCGGGCGCGCCGAACGTGCTGGTCACGAATTCATTGCCAGGCCCGCCACCCATGCGGCGGATCTGCGTGCTGCCGAATACCATCGGACGTGCCAGAACCACGAGGTCCCTGTTCTTGCCGGAGCGCACCACGCGCACTTTCACCTTCTGCTCCGGCTTCACGTCACGCATCTTGTCGACCAGCGTGCGATAGGAGTTGTCCGCTCCGGCGATCGACTTGCCATCGATCGACACGATGAGGTCGCCCGTGGCCAGGCCCGCGTCGGCGGCCGGCCCGCCGGGGCTCACGCTCTGCACGCGCGCCCCGTCCTTGCCGCTGTCCGGATCGATCTGCACGCCGAGCATCGCGCGGCGCCCGCCGGACTCGTGACCGTCGCCGTTGCGAAAAAAGTAGACATTGCGCTGCTCGCGGGCACCGAGTTGCGTCGACAGCTCCGCGACCTCGCGCGCCGCCTTGTCGAGCCGTGTCCGGGCCTCATCCAGCCTGGCGCGCGTCTTGGTGTCCTCTTCCTGGCGCTTAGCCAGTTCATTCTCGAGACCGGCCGCGACACGCTTGGCCGGCTCGGTCTGCGCGGCCGCGGCCGCGCACATGCCCAACAAACAAACCAGGATCAGATTTTTCATGTACGTCTCCGCAGGAAGTCAGAAATTGGCGCTCACCATCTCGGCGTAGCGCACGCGCGCGTAGGAATCGAGCAGCTCGGCGCGCGTGCGTTCGAGCTGCGCCACCTCCATGCCGCGCGGCGCGACCAGCCGCGCCACGGTCAGCGCGTCATCGACGCTGGCGATGTGGTCCTCGAGCGCCGCGACGGCCAGGTACGTGTTCGCGCGCACGATGCGCGGTTGCGCCACCGCGCGCTGTTCGGCGAGCGGTGCCGGCGTGGTTTCGGTGATGGGCTGAGTGCCGCCCTCGAAGCGCCACACACTCAGGCCCACGAACGCGATGACGAGCGCGCTGGCGGTACCGCGCGCGATGTGCGTCCGCCTGCGGGCCCGCGCCTGCCGCGTCACGTGCCGCTCGAGCATGGTGTCGTAGCCGAAACTCAACGGCTCGTGCATGTCGCCGGCATCCAGGCGCTTCAGTCGCGCCGCGAGCTCCAGGTCCCGACTGTGTTCAGCTGCCATCGATTTCACTCCCGAGCGCTCCGCATGCCAGCGACGGTGTTCGCGTCAGCTCACCGCGCAGCCGCGCATGGCCGCGCGCCAGCTGCGACTTGGAAAAACTCACCGTGCGCTCGAAGCCGCGCGCGATCTCCTCGTGCGACCAGCCTTCGACGTCGTACAACCAGACCACCGTGCGCGTCACGGGCGACAAACGCGCAAGGGCGCGATCGAGGTCGATGAGATCGCCCGTGCGCCCTTCGGATTCGACCGGCAGTGCGCCACCCGCCTCCATCCAGGCATCCAGCGCGACGCGCGCGCGATGCCAGGGCGAGCGAAACGCCATCAGGCATCGGCTCACGGCGATGCGCCGGACCCAGACCCCGAACGGCGCCTCGCCGCGGAAATCGTCGAGATGCTCGAACATCGAGATCATCGTGTCCTGCACCAGGTCTTCCGCGAGCGCCCGTTGCCCGACCATCCGGCGCACGATGCGCAGCGCCGCCGGGGCCACCCGCTCGAACAACAGCCGGCGAGCGGCAGCATCGCCCGACCGGGCCAGCGCCAGCTCTTCGGCAGAAACGACGATTTCGGCAAGTCTTTGCATTTCTGAGGTCCAAGATGCGCGCCGGGGCGGAAAGGTCGCAATGGGTAAGGCGCCTTGCCTATAATTCCGCCCCTCCCGGCCGGGATGGCGGAACTGGTAGACGCGGCGGACTCAAAATCCGTTGCCCTTATAAGGCGTGTGGGTTCGATTCCCTCTCCCGGCACCACCTCTTTTCTACTTCGAGCCCGTTAGAGGCACCCCGCAGCACTTGGTTTCCGGTCGCCATGGGCGCGCTTCCAACGCAATTTCGCACTGCGGCAGGTCCAGCGCTGCTTCGGCCCGGGTAGCGCGTCAGGCGCTTTCAACTGCTTGGGATTGCAGATCCAGGAGGTCTGGTGACCGCCAGACCAAATTGCGATGGCCCCGCTGCTCGGGTCGTGCGGCTTAAACTAACTACTCTCGGCGGAACCCCGTCAGCGTCGACAACCGCCCGGCATCCAGACGATAGTTAGTTCACGCGCCGCTGTCGAAGGGACGGAAATGAGCCGGGGTTTTTTTCGATGCCGTGCGGGATGCGCGGTCGCGCACAGGTTGAGCGCGAGTCGATCCTTCGAGACGATTGGCAGGCGCCCTCCGGCCTGTCGGCCATCCTGCGCAGGCCCTGGCGCCGCTCGACCCGGATGGCGGATTCCCCTGGGATGGCGCTTTCCACGACTCCGGCACCTGACACGGGGAGCGGCCGCCCGCCCCGCCACTTTTTGAGCCTTGCAGGCCACCGCGCATTGCCTACCAGCCGCATCGCCCTGCATGCTCGGGCCATGAACTTCTGCAGCAACTGTGGCACTCGCGTGGTGCTCAAGATCCCGGAAGGGGATCTCCTGCCGCGCCACGTCTGCCCGAACTGCGCCACCATCCACTATTCCAATCCAAAGCTGGTCGTCGGCAGCGTGCCGGAATACGAAGGGCGCATCCTGCTCTGCAAGCGCGGAATCGAGCCGCGCCTCGGCTTCTGGACGATCCCCGCGGGCTTCATGGAGAACGACGAGACGCTCGAAGCCGGTGCTGCGCGGGAGGCCCGCGAGGAGGCACGCATCGACGTCGAGATCGGCAGCCTGCTGCTGCTCGCGAATGTCACGCATGCGCGCCAGGTGCACGTGTTCTTTCGCTCGCGCATGCGCGAGCCGGAGTTCGGGGTGACGCACGAAAGCCTGGAGGTGCGGCTGGTGGAAGAGCGCGAGATACCGTGGAGCGACCTCGCCTTTCCGAGCACCGAGTTTGCGCTGCGCCGGTTCGTCGAGGACCGCGCCGCCGGAGTCGAGCGCCACCACGTGGCTGAGATGATGCGGCGTTTCTAGGAGTTTCGGGGTTCGAGGGAACGCGGGCGCGCCCCTGAAATCGCTGTAGCGCATCCCTGTGATCGGGCAGAATAGCGCCCCCAAAATCCAGCCGCCTTTCAAGCGTCGAGGAAGCAATCGATGGCGTTCGTCGTCACGGAATCGTGCATCAAATGCAAGTACACCGACTGCGTGGAGGTGTGCCCGGTGGATTGCTTTCACGAGGGTCCCAACTTCCTGGTGATCGATCCCGAGGAATGCATCGACTGCACGCTGTGCGAGCCGGAGTGCCCCGTCGGAGCCATCTTCTCAGAGGACGAAGTGCCGGCCGGGCAGGAAGAGTTCACGAAGCTCAATGCCGAACTGGCCAAGAAGTGGCCCGTGATCACCGAAAAGAAGCCGGCCCCCGTGGACGCCAAACAATTCGAAGGCGTCGCCGACAAGCGCAAACTGCTCGAGACCTGAGGGTTCGAGCGCGTCGCGGTCGCTCCGGCCTACATCTTCCCCGTCTTCAGATACTGCACGAGCTGTCCCGGCGGCGCGTACCCGCCCAGCATCTCGCCGTTCGCGAGGAAGATCGCCGGCGTGCCTTCGACCGACAGCTTCTGCCCCAGATCGTAGTCGCGCTGGATGATGTTGTTGGCCGGGCAGTTCGGCGCCGCGATGCTCTCGCCGTTCTTGGCGCGCGTCAGTGCGTCGGCGCGGTTATTCGAGCACCACACCTGCTCCGCCTTGTGCCACGACTCGGTGTCGGGGCCGGAGCGCGGGAAGAACAGGTAGCGCACGCGGATGCCGAGGCGGTTGTACTCGGCCATCTGCGAATGCAGCCGGCGGCAGTATCCGCAATCGATGTCGGTGAACACCGTGACCGTGTACTTGGGATCCTTCGGCGAGTACACGACCATCTCGGAATCCGGGATGCTCGAGATCATGCGCGCGCGGATCGCGCGGCGGCGACTCTCGGAAAGGTTGGAGTTGGAATCGAGGTCGATCATGTCGCCGGCGATTGCATATTTGCCGTCGCCCGTGACGTAGCTGATATCCGCGCCGTGCGAGATCTCGTAGATGCCGTTGACCGGCGAGATGCGCACGTCTTCGAGTGTGAGCCCGCCGAGCTTCTTGATGATTGCGACGCGCGGATCTGCGGGGGCGGCCGCGGCCGGCGCTGTACTGGCGGGTTTTGCGGCGGCCTTCACCGGCGCAGTTGCTGCAGTCTGCGCCTGCGCGACGGACAACGTCGCGACGAGGGAAACGAGCAGGCGAAGCGAGATCGGTTTCATGTGCGGCTCGTGCGACAACGGGAATGGAAATTCGACCGCGACGCCGCAGTGAAGTTCGCGCCGCGATCGAGGCGCTGGAGTCTATCAGGGAGCGCGCGCTTGTACTAAAGGGCGCGCCGATTTCTGATTGCGCGCCTGGAGGCGCGACGCGCGACGGCGCGCGTAGCCGGATCAGCCGCGCGGGTGATGCGTTCCGTGCATCTCTTTCATGCGCTCGCGCGCGACGTGCGTGTAAATCTGCGTGGTCGAAAGGTCGGAATGACCCAGCAGCATCTGAACCACGCGCAGGTCGGCGCCATGATTGAGCAAGTGCGTGGCAAAGGCATGACGCAGCGTGTGCGGCGACAGCTCCTTGTCGATGACGGCCTTGCGGGCGTAGCGCTTGATGATGTGCCAGAAGGCCTGGCGCGTCATGCGGTCGCCCCGGCGGGTGGGAAACAGGTATTCACTTTGCCGCTCCAGCAGGATCTCCACCCGGGGACCCGTGAGGAATTCCCGCAGCCAGCGCTGGGACTCCTCACCGATGGGGATGAGCCGTTCCCGGTCGCCCTTGCCCCGGATACGGAGCACGCCCTGGTTGAGATTGACCTGGTTCTGCTTGAGGTTAATCAGTTCCGACACCCGCAGGCCTGTGGCGTAAAGCACCTCAAGCATGGCCCGGTCCCGATGGCCGAGCGGGTCCGAGATCTCGGGGGCTGCCAGCAGGGACTCGACCTCGTTTTCCGTGAGAGACTTTGGCAGGGAGCGGCCGATCTTCGGCATCTCGATTTTGACAGTGGGATCTTCCTGAATCACACCCTCACGGACCAGAAAGCGGTAGAAGCGGCGGAAACTGGACAGCTGGCGCGCCGTGGACCGGGGCTTGGAGCCCTCCTTCGCGCGATTGGCGATGAAGGCCAGGAGATCAGCACGGGTGGCAAACATCAGGCTGGTGTCGCGCTGGGCAAGCCAGC
>JAYTOI010000085.1:0-13124 GCA_043747875.1 Pseudomonadota bacterium
CGATCGCCGCCAGCGTGTCACCACCGCCAGCGATGGAAAACGCCGTGCTCTCGGCGATCGCCAGCGCGATGCCACGCGTACCCGCCTCGAAAGCCGCGAACTCGAACACGCCCACCGGGCCGTTCCACACAATCGTCCCGGCCTGGCGCAGCTGCTCGGCCAGGCGACGGGTGGTTTGCGGGCCGATATCCAGGATCAGGTCGTCATCGGCCACGTCGGTGGCCGCTTTGACAGTGGCCGGCGCATCGGCCTTGAATTCCTTGGCCGTCACCACGTCCGACGGGATCGGCACCGCCGCACCGCGCAGCCGCATCGCCTCGATCACCGCCTTCGCCTGGTCCAGCAGGTCCGGCTCGGCCAGGCTCTTGCCGATCTTCAGTCCGGCCGCCAGCATGAAGGTGTTCGCGATGCCGCCGCCGACGATGAGCTTGTCGACCTTGGCCAGCAGGCTCTCGAGCACGGTGAGCTTCGTGGACACTTTCGAGCCGGCGACAATGGCGATGAGCGGTCGCGCCGGCTTGGCCAGCGCGCGCTCCAGTGCCTCGAGCTCGCCCACCAGCAGCGGGCCCGCGCACGCGATCTTGGCGAACTTGCCGACGCCGTGCGTCGACGCCTCGGCGCGATGCGCCGTGCCGAACGCGTCCATGACGAACACGTCGCATAGCGAAGCCATCTGCCTGGCGAGATCTTCCTGGTCTTTCTTCTCGCCCTTGTTGAAGCGCACGTTCTCGAGCAGCACGACGGTGCCGACATCGGTATCGACGCCTGACAGCCAGTCTTTCTTGAGCGCCACCGGCTTGCCTAACAACTCCGAGAGACGCGTGGCGACCGGCGCCAGCGAGAACTCCTCGGCGTAGACACCTTCTTGCGGGCGGCCGAGATGCGAGGTCAGGAACAATCGCGCGCCTTTTTCCAGCGCCAGCCTGATGGTCGGCAGCGCTGCGCGGATGCGCGCGTCGCTGGTGACCTTGCCGCCCTCGACCGGAACGTTCAGGTCTTCACGGATCAGCACCCGCTTGCCGCGAAGATCCTGGTCCGCCATGCGCAGCACGTTCATGCGTCGACTCAGGAAGCCTTTGACCAGGCGATGGTGGTGTCCAGCATGCGATTGCTGAAGCCCCACTCGTTGTCGTACCAGGAGCACACCTTGACCAGCGTGCCTTCGGTGACGCGCGTGAGCGTGGAGTCGTAGGTGGAAGAAGCCGGATCGTGGTTGTAGTCGATCGAGACAGCTGCTTGTCGGTGTACGCGAGCACGCCCTTCATGGCGCCCTCGGACGCTTCTTTCACTACCTTGTTGATCTCCTCGACCGTAGTGGCGCGCTGCGCCACGAACGTGAGGTCTACCAGCGAGACGTTGATGGTCGGGATGCGGATCGCGAAGCCGTCGAGCTTGCCCTTCAGTTCCGGCAATACGAGACCCACGGCCGCGGCCGCGCCGGTCTTGGCGGGGATCATCGACATCGTGGCCGAACGCGCGCGACGGATGTCCTCGTGATAGACGTCCGTGAGGCGCTGATCGTTCGTGTACGCGTGGATGGTGGTCATCAAACCACTGACGATGCCGATCTTGTCGTTGAGCACCTTCGCCAACGGGGCGAGGCAGTTGGTGGTGCACGAGGCGTTGGAGATGACGGTCATGCCCGGCTTGAGCACGTTGTGGTTCACACCGTAGACGACCGTTGCGTCGACGTCCTTGCCGCCCGGAGCGGAGATGACGACTTTCTTCGCACCGCCCGCCAGGTGCTTGCCCGCATCCGCCTTCGTGGTGAAGAAGCCGGTGCTCTCGAAGACGTATTCCGCGCCCACCGAGGCCCAGTCGATCTTCGCCGGATCGCGCTGCGCGAACACCTTGATCTTGTCGCCGTTGACGACGATCGAATCGCCTTCGACGCTGACCGTGCCGGGGAACTTGCCGTGCGCAGTGTCGTACTGCGTCAGGTGCGCGTTCGTCTGCGCGTCGCCGAGGTCGTTGACCGCGACGATCTGGATTTCTTGGTTGCGCTTCGCCTCGTAGAGCGCGCGCAGAATGTTGCGGCCGATGCGTCCGTACCCGTTGATACCTACTTTGATCGCCATCTTTCCTGTCCTTTTGGTTCCAAATCTATCTATGAATGCAGCAGCTGCTCGACGTAAGTCTTCACGTCGGCGGCCGTCAATCCGAAATGCTTGAACAGATCGGGGCCCTTGCCCGATGCGCCGAAACTGTCGATGCCGAGCACGCGGCCGCTGCTGCCCACGTAGCGCCACCACGACTGCGTCACGCCCGCTTCGACGGCCAGGCGGCGCGTCACCGAAGACGGCAGCACGCTCTCGCGATATGGCGCGGGCTGTGCATCGAACGCTTCGCAACAGGGCATGGACACGAGCCGCACGCGCTTGCCGGCGGCCTGCAGCTCTTTGACGGCGACTTCGCAGAAGCCGACCTCGGAGCCGGTGGCGATGACGATGACGTCGGGGGTGCCCGCGCAGTCGTGCAGCACGTAGCCGCCCTTGCGCAGCGCGATCAGTTGTTCGGGCGCGCGCGTCTGCTGCGGCAGCGCCTGGCGCGTCAACACCAGCGCCGTCGGACCGGCCTTGCGCTCGAGCGCGGCGATCCACGCGGCGGCGGACTCGACCGCGTCGCAGGGACGCCAGACGTGCAGGTTCGGCACCGCGCGCAGCGAGGCGAGGTGCTCGATGGGCTGGTGCGTCGGGCCGTCTTCGCCCAAGCCGATGGAATCGTGCGTATAAACCAGCGTCGTCGGACAGTGCATGAGCGCAGCTAACCGCACCGCGTTGCGCGCATAGTCGGAGAACACCAGGAACGTGCCGCCGTACGGACGGAAACCGCCGTGCAGCGTCAGACCGTTCATCATCGCGGTCATGCCGAACTCGCGTACTCCGTAGTACACGTAGTTGCCCTTGAAATTGTCGGCCGTGAGGTCGATGGAATCTTTGCGGCGCGTGTTGACCGAACCGGTGAGATCGGCCGAACCGCCGAGCATCTCCGGCATCTTCGGTCCCAGCACGTTCAACACTGTTTGGGACGAGGCGCGCGACGCCTGGGGCGCCGTGACGGCCGCGCCCGCGGCGAACGCGGCTTGCACCAGCTCCGCCCAGTCCGCCGGCAGATCGCCCTTCATGCGGCGTTCGAACTCGGCGCCGGCATGCGGGTGCTCGCGCTTGTACCGCCTCAGGATGCGGATCCAGCGTTTCTCGGCGACGCTGCCGGTCTCGCGGTGATCCCACGCCTGGCGCACGTCGTCCGGCACTTCGAACGGCGCGTGGTCCCAGCCCAGCGTCGTGCGCGCATTCGCGACTTCGTCGGCGCCGAGCGCCTCGCCGTGCGCCGATTTCGTGCCCTGCTTGTTAGGCGCGCCCCAGCCGATGATGGTCTTGCAGCAGATCAGCGAGGGCTGTTCCTTCTTCGCGCGCGCCTTCTTGATGGCGGCCGCGACCGCCTCGGGATCGTGGCCGTCGACGTTCTTCACGACGTGCCAGCCGTAGGCCTCGAAGCGCTTCGGCGTGTCATCGGTGAACCAGCCGGCCACCTTGCCGTCGATCGAAATGCCGTTGTCGTCGTAGAACACGATCAGCTTGCCGAGCTTCAGCGTGCCGGCCAGCGACGCGACTTCGTGCGAGATGCCTTCCATGAGGCAGCCGTCGCCGACGAAGCAGTAAGTGTGGTGATCGACCAGCGCCAGGCCTTCGAGGTTGTATTGCTCAGCTAACAACTTCTCGGCGAGCGCCATGCCGACTGCATTGGCCAAGCCCTGACCGAGCGGACCCGTGGTCGTTTCGATCCCCATTTCCAGGTCGCGCTCGGGATGTCCCGCGGTGCGTGAACCGAGCTGTCGGAAATTCCTGAGCTCATCGATGGCGATCGGGTAGCCGGACAGATGCAGCAGCGAGTACAGCAGCATCGAGCCGTGGCCGTTCGAGAGCACGAAGCGGTCGCGATTCCACCATTTCGGATTTCCCGGATTGTGCTTGAGCACGTCGCGCCACAGCACCTCGGCAATATCGGCCATGCCCATGGGCGCGCCGGGATGTCCCGAATTCGCGGCCTGCACGGCATCCATCGAAAGCGCGCGGATCGCGTTGGCGAGCGTGCGCCGAGAGGGGGTGTTGATAGCGGCATCCATAAAGGGCGCGCATTGTCCGATACGTGGGGGGTGGCGGCAACCCAAAACCGGGAATTTGCCCGCCGTGAGACGCGATTGTCTCGTGTCCTGCCGTCGATGACGTGACAGCGCGCGAGTTCCGGGCGAGGCAGCACCGGCTGTCGGCGGTGCGCCGACACGTTCTATTTTGTGGCGAGCAGCCATCGGGCCCGCGGTTGCTCGATCTCGATCGGTGCTCAGGCCAGATGCGGCTGCCAGCCGCCGCCCGGCATCACGGGCGCTCCCGGCCTCACGTTGTCTAGGCTCGCTCCGCGAGCACGACCCACTTGTCGGAGAGCAGCGGAGTCGACACGCGGAGAATCTCGCGGATCGCGAATCCGGCCTGCCGGAATTCCTCGTGCACGTCGCGCCGCGAGACGCGCGACAGCGGCGTCCGGCCCAAGCCTAACTTCCCGAACGTGTGCGTGAGCACGTAGCGGAAGGTGTACTTGTGCCGATAGTCGACGACCACCCAGCGGCGCGAGACGCGCGCGAACTCGCTCAGCATCCGCACGCGCGTGGCCGGATCGACGTGCATCATGAAGCGGATGCACACCACGCAGTCGAGTGATGCGTCGCGCAACGGCAGGTGCTCGGCATTCGCCTGCACGTAGCCGCGGATCGAAGGCCCGGCACGATCCGCCACTTCCGCCTGAGAAAGGGAGGCTGCCTTCTGCAGCATCTCCAGCGAGATGTCGCTGCCGACGACCTCGTACCCGTGCCGCGCCAGCGCGCCCGTGAACCGGCCGGTGCCGCAGGGCAGATCGAGGATGGTGCGCACGCCGGTTGTTTGGGAGAGCGCCTTCTGGATCGCGGCCCATTTGCGCGCATTGCGCTTCTGGCGTTCCGGCGTGCTGAAGCGGTGGAAGTCGTAGTCGTCCGCGACCTGCGAGCTGCGATAAAAATCGCGCTTGTAGTCGTAGCCGTCTTCCCGCGGCCGGCTCGGATCACTCTTGCCCGGTCTTTTCATGTGGGCCGACACTGTAGTGGGCGATGCGGGGTGAGGATAGTGGGGAGGAGAAAGGCGACAGATCTATTTTTGTGTCACCAATATATTCATTGCCGGTACGCGCGGTCACGAAAATAGATCGGCCCCCACTGCTTCTGCCCGATTTACCAATTTCCCCCTCGAGAAACATGCTGGGCACCTCGGAAAACGTCGCCAGATGCCGACGCGGATTCACATTTTTCGCGCGCTCTGTGCGACCTGGTTCACCACGTCCACGCGGCATCCGCCATGTCGTGACGCGCGTCACCCGGCGCGTGGCGGCATGTTTGTAGAGTCGGATTGAATGAGCGCGATAAGAGTCGTCCAATTCACGGACCCCCATTTGTTTGGTGACGCCAGCGCGACCCTGCGCGGCGTCAACACCTACGAAACCCTCGAACGCACCCTGTCGGATGCGTCGGGTCACATCGCCATTGCCGATGCCATTCTCGTGACCGGCGATCTGGTGCAGGACGACGCGTCCGGCTACGAGCACTTCCGCCGGCTGTTCGCGCGCTACGGCAAGCGCGTGCTGTGCATCCCCGGTAACCACGATCTCGTGCCGCAGATGCGTGCCGCGCTCAACGTCACGCCCTTCGAGCTCGACGGTCCGGCCGACATCGGCGCCTGGCGCATCGTGCTCATCGACAGCGTCGTCGCCAATCAGGCCGGCGGACACATCTCGGTCGAGATGCTGACCAAGCTCGACGAGGAGCTCGGCCGCGCGCGCCATCGTCACGCGATGGTCTGTCTGCACCATCATCCCGTGGCCATGTCCAGCCGCTGGCTCGACAAGGTCGGTCTCTCGAACGCGAACGAATTCTGGTCGGTCATCGAAAGCCATCCGCAGGTCAAGGCCGTGGTGTGGGGCCACGTGCATCAGCCGTTCGAAGGTTCGCGCCGCGGCGTGCGCCTGATCGCGACGCCGTCGACCTGCGCGCAGTTCCAACCGCGCTCCGATCAATTCCTCATCGACAATCAACCGCCCGCTTATCGCCTGCTGACGCTGCATTCCAACGGCGCGATCGATACTGGCGTGCACACTGTTACTGCCGCAGAATCCGCGGCATGACCTTCCACCATTTCCTGCGACGAGGCCTCGCGCTCGGCCTCGCGGGCTGCTTTCTGTTCGCGTCGCCGGGCTTCGCCCGAGGCAAGGACAACAGCGGTGACTTTACTTCGGTGTGGACGATCGAGGGCAAGCGCAACACGGTCTATCTCGCCGGCTCGGTGCACGCGCTTCCCAAGAAGCATGCCGAATTTCCCGAGCAGCTCGAGCGCGCGTACGCCGCTGCCGAGGCCATCGTCATGGAGGTCGATCTCGACGACCTCAATCCGCTCGAGGCCGTGCAGTTCATCACCGCGCGCGGCACCTTGCCGAGCGAGCAGTCGCTCGAAGACGTCATCGGTGCCGACGGCTACGCCACCGTGAGCAAACTCGCGCGCGATCTCGACCTGCCCGAGATGGCCATTCAGAAGCTCGAACCCTGGGCGGCGGCGATGGTGCTCACGCAGTTCGCATTGATGAAGTCCGGGTTCGATCCCGAGCTCGGCATCGACATGCAGGTCGTGGAGCGCGCGAAACAGGACAAGAAGCCGATCGAGGGCCTCGAGACCGTCATCGATCAGCTCGGCATCTTCGACGGCCGCAGCATGGAGGAACAGTCGAAGTTCCTCATCGACTCGGCCAACGACGTGGCGAGTCTGCCGAGCGATCTCGAGCACCTGGTCACGGCATGGCGCCTCGGCGACATGCGTGCGCTCGAAAAAGAGTTCCAGAAGGAACGCGCGCAGGCGCCGCAGCTCTACGACCAGTTGTTAGGCGCGCGCAACCGCAAGTGGCTGCCGCAGATCGAAGCGCTGCTCGATGACGACCGGGACTATCTCGTGTTGGTGGGCACGCTGCACTTCGTGGGCAGCGACGGCCTGCTCGAACTGCTGAAACGCGACGGCCACAAGGCCGTGCCGCTGCCCGCCCTCGCGCACTGAGCGCGCGATGCGCAGCTTCGCGATTTTCCTCGCGCTGATCGCGCTGGCGCTCGCGGGGATCGCGCTCTTCACGTATCCGGCCTGGCTCGCCACGCAGTCGCTCGGCCTCGATTTCAAGTTCCACCGCATCGCCAGCCGCATCGCCATGCTGACGTTCTTCGCGGGCTTCGTCCTCGTGGCACGGCGGCTCGGCGTCGCGGATCGCGCCAGCCTCGGCTTCGCGCTGCCGCGCGCCGCATTCCTGCGCGAGCTCGGCCAGGCATTCGTGCTCGGCGCCGTGTTGATGCTGCCGGTGCTCGGGACCATGGTGGCGCTCGACATGCGCGTGCTCAGGCCGGACCTGGCACTCGATGCCGCAGGCTGGGCGAAGCTGATCGGGTTCGCGGCGGGCACGGGGCTGGTCGTCGCCCTGCTGGAGGAGACTGCGATGCGCGGCGCCATGCACTCCGCGATCGCGCGCGAGTCGGGCGCGCTGCGCGCGGTCGTGCTGGTATCGCTGGTCTACGCGGCCTCGCACTTCTTCGCGAAGACACGCATCGCGCCGGAGCAGATCGGCCCGGGTTCCGGGCTCGACATGCTCGCGGGAATGCTGCGGGCGTTCGCGGATCCGCTCGCTATCCTGGATGCGTTCCTGTGTCTGTTCGCGGTCGGCGTGTTGTTAGGCATGGTGCGCCACTTCACGGGCAATATCGCCGCGTGCATGGGGCTGCATGCGAGCTGGGTGGCCATCATCACCGTGGTGCGTGAAACCTCGGCGCGCCGCGAGAGCGGCCCGGTCGCGTTCCTCATGAGCGACTACGACGGATTCATCGGCTGGATGGTGCTGGCGTGGACCGTGGTGATCGGCCTCGCGCTGTGGTGGTGGTACGGACGGAGAGTGGTGCCGGGAAGAGTGGTGCCGGGGAGGGAAAGTCGGGAGAAATGACGCCGCGCTGCGGTGTGCGCCGCTCCTAGTCATTTCTCCCGACTTTCCCTCCCCGGCACCACACTTCAGTCACCCCTCCGGCACCACGCGGAGTAGCTCGTCCAGCCGCGCGATCGGATCGTCCAGTTCCAGCAACGCCTGCTTGTCACCGAGGTCGATGGGCAGCAACTCCGCCAGCCGCGCGCCCACCCACGCCGCATCGTCGAACTTCTTTTCGATCAGCGCATACACCTCGGCGAGCTCGTCGAGTGCGCGGCGCACCGTGTCGCCGAGTCGCGCGTACTCTGCGGGCAGCGCCAACGCGACTTCGGGCGCCAACCATTCCACCTCGGCCATGTTGAGTCCGTCGGCCGCGCGCCAGAGGCGCAGCACGCTGAACTTGCGCTCGCCCACGCACGAGATGCCCAAAAAGCCGTCCGTCAGCATGTTGAAATCCGCGATGCGCGCGCTGCAGCCCACCGTCGCGGTGGTCGAGACCTCGCCGGCCTCCTCGCCGTCGCGGATCAGCAGTACCCCGAACGGCCGCTGCTCGCGCATGCAACGCCGCACCATGTCCGTGTAGCGCGTCTCGAAGATGCGCAGTGGCAGCGGCCCACCCGGAAACAACACGGTGTGCAGCGGAAACAACGGAATGACGCAGTCGTCCGCGATCGTCATGTCACGAGCGCGCGAGCGCCTCGAGTAGTTTGCCGTGCAGGCCGCCGAACCCGCCGTTGCTCATGATCAGCACCTGATCGCCCGGCCGGACGGCGCCCGCGAGCCCGTTCACGAGCTCATCCAGCGAACGCGCGACGCGCCCTTTTTCGCCCAGCGACTCCACGACCGCAGCCGCGTCCCAGCCGAGATCGGGCGGCGCGAACATCCACACCGAATCCGCGGCCGCCAGCGACGGCGCGAGCGCGTCGCGATGCACGCCCATCTTCATGGTCGCCGAGCGCGGCTCGAGCACCGCGATGATGCGCTGGTTGCCGACCTTGAGCCGCAGGCCGTGGATCGTAGTCGCGATGGCCGTCGGGTGGTGCGCGAAGTCGTCGTATACCGCGACGCCCTTCACTTCCCCGCGCAGCTCCATGCGGCGTTTCACGCCCTTGAACAGCGCCAGCGCCTCGATCGCCTTCGCGGGCGGCACGCCGGCGTGGCGCGCGGCGCCGATGGCCGCGAGCGCATTGACCGCGTTGTGCGCGCCTAACAACCCCCAACGCACACCCCCCGCCGCATCGCCATCCGGGCCGCGTACCAGGAACTGCGACAGGTCCCGCGGCTCGCCGTGCGCATTCGGCACTTCGAAGACCCAGTCCGGATCCCGGCCTTCGTTTTTGATCGCGGCCGCGAAGTCGCCGGTATAACTCTCGCGCGGCGTCCAGCAGCCCATGTCGAATACCGCCTTCAGGTTTGCGTCGCCGGCGTTCCAGAGAATGCGCCCCGACGCGGGCACGGTGCGCACCAGATGGTGGAACTGCTTCTGGATCGCGCCGAGGTTCTCGTAGATGTCGGCGTGATCGAACTCGAGGTTGTTGAGGATCACCGTGCGCGAGCGGTAGTGCACGAACTTCGCGCGTTTGTCGAAAAACGCCGTGTCGTACTCGTCAGCCTCGATGACGAAGAACTTCCTGCCGCCGAGCCGCGCGCTGACGGAAAAATTGCCGGGCACTCCACCGATGAGAAAGCCCGGATCGAGACCGGCGTGCTCGAGAATCCACGCCAGCATGCTCGACGTGGTGGTCTTGCCGTGGGTGCCGGCGACACCGAGCACGTGCACGTCGCGCAAGACTTCGCGGGCCAGCCATTCCGGACCCGAGGTGTACGGAATGCCGCTGTCCAGCAGCGCTTCGACCACCGGCACGCCGCGCGTCATGACGTTGCCGACGACGACGACGTCCGGACGCGGCGTCAACTGCGCGGCCTCGAAGCCCGACGTGAGCTCGATGCCCAGCGCCTCGAGCTGCGTGCTCATAGGGGGATAGACGTTCTTGTCCGAACCCGTGACGCGATGGCCCGCCGCCTTCGCGATGGCGGCGATGCCGCCCATGAACGTGCCGCAGATCCCGAGTATGTGTAGGTGCATGGTCTTCAGCTCAAACAGTCGAAGTCGGGGCACCGAACAACATCACGAAGATGATCGCCCCGAGCAGCTCCTGCGCACAGATGAAAATGATGATGCCGAGGACCGGCCATTCCAGCGCCGCGCGCACGATGCGTATCTGTATCACGAACATCCACACCCCGATGCCCATCGTGAGGATGAGCAGCGCCCCCGACGCGGTCTGCGGCTGCGCGGACTGCTGCACGACCGCGCTGACCATCGGGGTCAACGCCGGCGCGAACAGCGCGCTCACCGCGAACACCGCGGTCAGCGTCTGCAGGAAGCGCTCGCGTTTGCGCGCGGCCGTGAATGCCAGGTGGTAGGAGAGCAGGAGCACGAAGGTGCCGGTCAGGAGCTGCACCGGCCACAACGTCGGAGGCTTTGGCAGCGCGACGAGCGACAGCCCGACCACGACGAGGTAGAGCAGCACGAAGGCGAACAGCAGCACTCGCGATGACGGCAAGCTATCGGGCCCGCGCCGCAAGAGTACGATGTCGACGATGACGGCGAGCAATGCGCGCAGATTCGCAAGCATAATGCCGGCCGGATTGTACACGTCACCCGGAGAACGGTTCGCTTGATGATCGACTCTGCCGATGCACTGACGAATTATGCCGCCTCGATCGTCAAGGCTCCCGAGCTCGCGCTCGACACCGAGTTCATGCGCGAAAAAACCTATCGCGCCGAGCTATGCCTGCTGCAGATCGCCAACGGCGCCGAGCCCGTGTGCATCGATCCGCTCGCACTGACCGACCTCACGGTGCTCATTCCAGCGCTCACCGGCGCCGGCACCATGAAGATCATGCACGCGGCGCGACAGGACCTCGAAGTGCTGCTGCCGGCCGTCGGCCTGGTGCGGCCGGTCTTCGATACGCAGATCGCCGCGGCGCTGGCTGGCCATCCGGCGCAGGTCGGCTACGCCGAGCTCACGCGCCGGCTGCTCGGTGTCGAGCTGTCGAAGGCGCACACGCGCACCGACTGGTCGCGCCGCCCCCTGAGCCCGGAGCAACAGGAATATGCGCTCGACGACGTGCGCCACCTCTGCGCGCTGCGCGCCAGCTTGTTAGACACACTGCGGACGCTAGGCCGCGTCGCCTGGCTCGAGGAAGACCTGGCCGCGCTCGACAACGAGGATGCGCTGCGGGTCGCGCCGGAAGATGCCTGGCGCAAGGTCAAGGGCCTGCCGTCGCTCGATGCGCAGCGGCAGGAGCTCGCGCAAAGCGTCGCCGCATGGCGCGAGCGGCGCGCCATCGAGCGCAATCGACCGCGCGGCTGGATTCTCGACGACGCCTGCCTGCGCGAAATCGTGCTGCGGCTGCCGCGCTCGCCCGAGGTGCTCACCGCGCTGCCGGAGATGCAGGAATCGGTGGTGCGCAAATGCGGCGAAGAACTGCTGGCGCTGGTGCGCGACGCGGGCATCGCCGATCCGCCGCCACCGCTGCCACGCCGCGAGCGCCCCGACCCGGCGCAGCTCGCGCTCGTGAAGAGGTTGTCGGACGTGGTCGCTGGAGTCGCGCAGCAACTCGAGATCAGCGCGGAGATCCTGGCGACGCGGCGCGAGCTCGAGAAGCTCGCGGCCGGTAAACGCGACGTGAACCTGCTGCGCGGCTGGCGCGCCGACGTGGTCGGCGAGAAGTTGTTAGCGGCGCTTTGAAGCGCGGCGCACCGGACGCTTTGCCGTGCGCGGCGCGCTCGCGGCGCGGCGCTGGCCGGCTTTGGTCTTTTTGCGGGCGGATTTGGGCGCTACGGGCTTGCGCACTTTCTTGCGCACGGGGGTCACGCGCTTCGCCTGGGCCTTGGCCTTCTTCTTAGCGGGCGCGCGACGCTTGGCTGCCTTCGCTTTCGCCTTCGCTTTCGCGTTCGCCTTTGGCGCAGCCGGGGCAGGCGCTTGCGCGGCATCGCTACGACCGGCGTTCAGCGTATCGAACAGACGCTTCGTGACGTCTTCGATGTTGCCTTCGGCATCGACGGCGCGGACCAGCCCGGTGTAGGAATAGAAACCGGACACGGGCTTGCGCGTCTTTTCTTCGTACTTGCGCAGGCGCTCGCGCACGGTCGCTTCGGAATCGTCCGTGCGCTGCATCACCTGGTGTTCGGCGCGTCCATCGACACACTCCGGCGGAACCGACGGCGGCGCGGTGTGCACGTTGAAAACCTTCTTGCAGAACTCGCAGACGCGGCGTCCGGACAGACGCTTCACGAGCTGTTCCGTGTTGACCTCGAACAGCACCACCACGTCGAGCGGCTGCCCGATCTCCGCCAGCAGCCTGGCCAGACCGTCGGCCTGCGCAACCGTGCGCGGAAACCCGTCGAGGATGAAGCCACGCGCCGCATCGGGCTGCGTCAGGCGATTGCGGATGATCGCGAGCATGGTGTCGTCGTCGACGTAGCCGCCGGCTTCCATGATCTGCTTGGCGCGCACCCCCAGCGGGGTGCCCTGCTCCTGTTCCTTGCGCAGGATGTCCCCCGTGGAAACGTGCGGGATGCGGTAGGTGCCGACGAGGCGCTGGGCTTGAGTGCCCTTGCCCGATCCGGGCGCGCCCATGAGAACGATGCGCATGCTAGATTCTTGACCTGTGACGACCGTGAAACGCGGGGCGTCACAGTACCCAAACACCTATCTTCAATCAAACATTGGCCAACCAATTCCGCCGGACTGCGCCCGACCGGACATTCACGAGACAAACGAGAGACCTATGAAACGTCCCGCCGCCAGGAAAACCAAGCCCATGAACGCGTTTTATGCTCAGTCGGGCGGGGTTTCCGCCGTGATCAACGCGTCCGCCGCGGGAGTCATCGAAGCGGCGATGAAGACGAAGAAGATCGCCAAGGTGTACGCCGGCCGCCACGGCATCGTCGGCGCGCTCACCGAGGACCTCATCGACGTCAGCAAGGAATCGCGCGCCACTATCAAAGGACTCAGATACACGCCGGCAGGGGCGTTTGGCTCTGCGCGCTACAAACTCAAGAGCCTCGAGCAGGACCGGGCCAAATA
>JAYTOI010000086.1:0-7950 GCA_043747875.1 Pseudomonadota bacterium
CCCATCGCGTACAGCTCGTCCAGCAGGTGCAGCGTGCGCTTGGAATCGGCCATCAGCGTGGTCTCGGTGATCTCGAGCTCGAAACACGTCGGGCTCACGCCGTGTTTGCGGAACACGGAGCGGAATCGAAGGATGAAGCTCGCCTGGCGCAGCTGCTTGAGCGACAGGTTCAGCGAGATGCGGCCGGGCGTCGTCACCGTCTGCTGCAATTCACGATAGTCCTGGCAGACGCGGTTCAGCACCCACTCGCCGACTTCGAGGATGAGATTGGTTTCTTCGGCCAGCGGGATGAACAGGGACGGTGGGATGTCGCCGTGTCCAGGCAGGCGCCAGCGCAGCAGCGCCTCGGCGCCGACGATGCGACCGTCGCGCAGGTCCACCTTGGGCTGGTAGTGCATCAGGAATTCGTCGCGCTCGAGCGAGCGGCGCAGCTTGCTCTTGAGCATCAGCCGCTCGACCGCGGCCGCGTTCATCTCGGGCGAATAGAACGCGAAGGAATTTCCGCCGTTCTGCTTGGAGTGATACATCGCCGCATCGGCATTGCGGATGAGGTCGATGACGTTGTCGGCATCGCGCGCGCAGAAGGCAATGCCGATGCTGGCGGTGAGGAACACCTCGTGCTCCTGCAGCTGGAACGCGCGGCCGATCTCGGCGAGCACGCTGCGCGCGAGCTGCGCCACCGTGCCGCGATTGTCGGCGTCGCCGGCCAGGTCGTCGACGAACATCGCGAACTCGTCGCCTGCGAGGCGGCCGATGGTGGTTTCCTGCGGCAGCGTGCGCGTGAGCCGCTCGGTCAGGATCTCGAGCGTGCGGTCGCCGGCGGCGTGACCGAAGGTGTCGTTGATCTCCTTGAACCGATCCATGTCGAGATACAGCAGCGCGAGCGAGGTGTTGTTGCGCAGCGCGCGCGCGATCGCCTGTTGCAGCAGGTGCTGGAACTGCATGCGGTTCGGCACTTTCGTCAACGCATCGTAACGGGCGAGATAGCGAATGCGCCGTTCGGCTCGTTTACGCTCGGTCACGTTGCGGACCACGAAAATCGTGCCCTGATACTGCGGATCGTCGGTGGTGATCTGCGAGCCGGTGATGGCCACCGGGATGGTCTGGCCATGGCGCGTGCGGACCACGGTCTCACGCGTGTCCTGCGAGGCGCGCGGCATGTCGAACTCGGTGCGCTCGCGTTCGTCCAGAATCGACACGATGCCGCGACCCACGAGCTCGTCCTCGCCCCAGGCGAGTAGTTTGCAGGCAGCGTGGTTGGCCATGCGGATCACGCCGTCGGGCGAGGTGACGAACACTGCGTCGGTCATGCTGCCGAGCACGTTGGTCAGGTAGTTCTTGTTGATCGTGGTCTGACGCAGCTTCTGGCGCATGCGCTCGAGGGCGGCCTGCAGCTCGCCGAGCTCGTCACGTCGTCCCACTTCGAGCGGACGCGAATAATCGCCCTGCGCGATGCGGTCCGCGCTCTTGATGAGCGTGGTGATGGGCAGATGCACGCGTCGCCCGGCCCACCATGCGAGCGTAAAGCCCATCGCGAGCGCGATGCCACCGATGCCGCCCGCGATGATCAGCGCTTTGCGCAGTTGTCGGCGCTGCATGGAGTCGAACTGCGCGCGTGCCGCGGCGGTCTCCGGCGAGGCTTCGATCGAGCGGACCTCGACCTCGATCTCGGCGACCGTCTGCGGCGTGTCGATGCCGGACATCGTCTGCACGTTGGCGCGCACCGGAACGATGGCGCTGCGGGTGATGGCACCGGCGACCCCGTCGGTCGAGCGTCGCCACGTATAGAGCAGATTGCCGCCGGTATCGCGCACCACCACGCCTAGCAAAGTGGCATCGGCCTTGAAGGGCTCGATCTGCGCCGTCATGACGCCGTGATCGCCCACCAGCGCGCCGTCGGCGATGCGGTCGGCCACATGGCGCGCGACATCGGCGGCACGCAGGCTGAGCTCGCCGACCACTCGGTTGCGCGAATCTGCAGCAGCGGTATCGAGCAGGGCGGTGTGCTGGGCCCGGTTCGCGTACACCATGATCGAGCCGACGGCGAGGGCAACGACAATTGCCGCGACCACGGCCACCGTCATGTACTTGCTCTTGAAGCTGATGATCGCCACCGATTGAACCCCGTATCCCACCCCGATCGCTCGGGTCTTCTAATTTGCAGGCATCTTAACCACGGCGTTCCGGGTGCGGCCACATTCGCGGCGCTGCGACACTGCCGCGATGTCGATTAGGTCCGCAAGATTAGGCGATGCCTGACGCTGGGGTAGGATGCCGCCCATGCGCCTGAGCCCGCAATTCTCGCTGGATCAACTCGTTGGCCGGTCCCGCGACCATTTGCGGGAGTTGCTCGAACCCCGCTGCATCTTGCATAACGAGGTCGCCGCGCCCTTTCTAGCCCTGCGGGCCGCGGCGGCAGTCGAGGGCATCGACCTCGTGGCCTTTTCGAGCTTCCGCGATTTCGACCGCCAGCTTGCCATCTGGAACGGCAAATTCCGCGGCGAGCGCGAGCTGCTCGGACGCGACGGGGCGCCACTGGATGCCGCCCGCCTCACGCCCGCCGAACGGGTCGAGGCGATCTGCGGGTGGTCGGCGCTGCCGGGCGCGAGCCGCCACCACTGGGGTACGGACTTCGACGTCGCCGATGCGAACGCCATGCCCGAAGGTTACAAGCTGCGAGTGGTCACCGCGGAGTACCAGCGCGGCGGACCGTTCGAGCGTCTAACCACCTGGCTCGACGCGCACATGCACGCATTCGGATTCTTCCGGCCGTACGCCACCGACCGCGGCGGCGTGCGGCCCGAGCCCTGGCACCTGTCGTACGCGCCGCTGGCCGCGCGCGCGCAGGCGGCGCTGTCGGCCGAGCGCCTGCGCGAGGTGATCGCGGGCGCGGCCATCGAAGGGAAATCGGCAGTGCTGGCGTCGCTCGGCGGATACTTCGAGCGCTACGTGCTGAATGTGGACCTGGCGCCGCAGATGGCGATGCTCAGCCCCAGACTTTCTTGATTGCGCCGAGCATCAGCGTGCGCGTGGTCGCCATCGAATCCTCGACTCCGGTGAATACCGGCGGCTGACGCCGCAGCAGGCGCCAATTCTCGCTGCGCAGAATGCGCTGCAGATATTCCAGGTTGCGGTCGATGGATTCCATGTACGGATTCTTTCCGCCGTACAGCACTTCGAGATAGCGATAGGCGCGGTTGAACTCGCCGTCGAGCCGCTTTGCGCGCATGTCGAACACGAACTTCGGGGTCTGGCGCAGCAGATCGAGTCCGGAAGCGTAACGCACCTTCACGTGGCCGTTCTCACCTATCGGCAGGGCAACTCCGGCAAGCACGAACTCGGCATACAGCCGGTCGCGACACTTCTCTAGATAGCAGCGGTCCGCCATCTGCGCCATGAGGTCCGCGGTGCCGACCAGGTGGCCGAGTTTGTGGTCGCGCGCGTCGGGCGCGACGATGCTCTTGAACGGCCGCTCGTATCCCGTGTAGTGGATGATCTCGGACGCGATGTCCGACCATGCGCCGAGGTCGATCTTGGGTAGATAGTCCTTGAGGAACGCGGCGCCGCGCGACACGTGCACGGTGGTGAATTCCGCGCCGTTCGGCACCTCGGCGTCGCGCGTGCTGCGCAGGTAGCCGACGTCGTGGAACAGCGCGACGACGATGCCGAGCATCGCGCGCTCGGGACCGAACTTCTGCGCCTCGGGCATCTGCATCTCGTGTCCGACGATGAGGCGCGCCGTGGCCAGCGTGATGTCGAGCGTGTGCTGCTGGTCGTGATAGACCGTGTCGACGCCGAAATAGCCGGGCATGCGGCCCGAAAACATGCGCTCGAAGTCGTGGAACACGTGCGGGAACGCCGGGAACTTCCGGCCGGGCCAGACTTTCGCGAACAACTCCTCGACCGCCGCACGCACGTCGGGAGCCGAGCTCACGAGCACTGTGTCGGTTACGTCGTAGTCGCTGCGTCGGGATTCCGCGATCACCTTCGAGCCATTCCACCGAGGGCTAACAAGATGGGCGAGTCTAGGCAGGGGGTGTCCAAAAGACCATACGACGACACCCGGTCTCGGGGCGGGCGTGATGCGCGTCACGATCGAGTCATGCCGCAATCGCGTGGCATGGCCGACTACTGTAAAGCGGCGAGCTTCGCGAGATCGAAAATCGCCACGACGGGCGTGTGGTCGGAGGCGCGCTCGACCCGCCGCGGCTCTACGTCGATGCGACATTCCACCAGTGCGGGCAGCAGTTTGCGGTGCGCCAGGATCAAATCGATGCGCAGGCCGTTATTGCGGCGGAATGCGCCCTGTCGGTAGTCCCACCAGCTGAACGACTTCTCTGGCTGCTCGAACTGTCGGAAAGTGTCGACGAAGCCGATGTCCATCACCGCCGCCAGCGCCGCGCGCTCTTGCGGGCTGACGTGGACGCTACCCACCCACGCTGCAGGATCGTGCACGTCGCGATCTTCCGGTGCGACATTGAAGTCTCCGAGCACGACCAGTCCGGCATGCTGCTCCGCCTCGGTGCGCAGCCAGCGCGTGAGTGCGTCTAACCAGCGCATCTTGTAGGCGAATTTCTCGCTGCCAGGAGCCTGGCCATTGGGTACATACAAATTGATGACGCGCAGCGAGCCGATGGTGGCGGCAAGCACGCGACGCATGGGATCGTCGAAGTCCGGGATGTCACGAGCGACATCGATTAACGGAAGACGCGCGAGCAGCGCAACTCCGTTATAGGTTTTCTGTCCGCTGAAGACGCTGTGGTAACCCGCGGCAGCAAACTGCGGATGCGGGAAATCCAAATCCTGGATTTTCGTTTCCTGCAGTGCCACGACGTCCGGCTGCGCCGTACGCAACCACTCCAGGAGCTGCTCGCCGCGCACGCGCAGACTGTTTACGTTCCAGGTGGCTATTCGAAACAAACGTGCTAAGTGCTCAGATGGGCGTGATTAGTAGACGTCCCTCAACCAAGCAAATCTCACTCTTCAGAAGACGACTTCGAGGCGTCGTCCGACGCCGACGCGTGATCCGATTCAGCACATGTATCGAACGCGTGATTCTGTCCCTGAAATTTCGCTGACTCCTTCAACCATTCAGGCCACGATTCGAGATTCTTTTTTGCAGAATCAATTTGTTCTGCAAGCGATCCGGCGTCAAACTTTCTCTCGTTCATATCAATCCCCCGGACTTTTTGACTGGAGCGATCCCGATATCCCGAAGTTTTCGCGGGAGCAGATCGCCAACTACGCTTTCTTCAATCATCAAATACGATGCGACGAATCGTTTCAACTTCGGCTCGCTTTCTGCGATTGACCATGAAGCCGGCGCACCGAAATGGTCCTTGCGATTCGAATTCTTGAACATCCAAATATGTAGGCTAGGCGCAACACCCACAAAAGCCTCGAAGCAAACTTTCCTTCCTGCTGGCGCACTTGGATCGACAACTAGCGAGTCGCCATATAGTTCTTCGGCCTGACTTTTCGGATAAGGCTCGATGTACACCACGCGTTTTATGCCTGCTGCGACGATGTGTCTTGCGCACAAATGGCAAGGGAAAGTAGTCGAGTAAAGCGTCGCACCATGGATACTTGTGCCACGATCCGCAGCGCAGACGATTGCCGCCATCTCCGCGTGCACCGGCCGCCCAAACTCTAAAAGACTGAGCAGCGGTGTTCCGCGTAGAGGACCTTTCTTGTCGATCAGTTCGCGCGCGATCTCCACATCCGATTGCTGCGTTCCGGCCGGGGGCCGTCCACCCTGCGCTTTTGAGTCGTTGTACGAGTTGTCCTGCGATCGCGCTTTTGAATTTTTCGCTGCTATCGAATCCTTCGCGAAAATCTCGATGATCAGGTTTGTCCCCGTACCAATACTGACCACCGCCAGCCTGGGGTACATCGTTACAGCCGACGGCAAGAATCTCTCCGTTCTCGCTTGCAATGGCTGCCCCCACTTGGCGTCCTAAGTCTGCTGATCTCAAGCTTGCCGCGAATGCGTGGTACATCCCGAATTCATCGCGGGTCGGGGTAATGAAGGGATATCCAAAGAGACCCTCGACAAACCGGGCAATGCCCGCCTTCATTCCGCTGTGCGAACTTGTATCTATAAACACGTCCGCCAATGCAAATGAATCGCGGACACTCTGGCCTAGATTGTTCTCGTCGCGCTCATCTTCGTCCCGCTTAATAAGTTCTTCCGCTTTGTTCCGAAAGTTACTTGCTTGGGAGTCGCCCTCCGAGCGCGCGATCAATCCCGCAAGTTCTTTGACACGAGTTTCACGAGGCGCATATGCGGACAATACGAAAAATGCCCGACCGTATATGTCGCGTAGGGTCTGAATCTCGGCCGGATGCTTGATTGAGCGGACAATAAACGCCGTTCGCGGCAGCGGTGCCGGCAATCCATACGGACCTGAATGCTCGTTAGTGAGACTACCCAGGTCCGCGCGAATTCCTCGAATCGCAAAAACGGCAAGCCATGCCATGATGTCGCCGCGTTTCGACCGAGTCCGCAAATCCGTTCCAGCCGTCATGTGGTCGCTGATTCGCTTGTACTCAGAGTCGCCAGCGGACCTGGCTAACTGTTCGTACTTGTCCAGCTGATGGAGCAACGAACTCACACGAATGGTGATTGGGCTGTATCTCGCTGCACGCAGCGAATCGCTCAGAAGCTTTGATACTGCTTCTAGGTCGCACCCAACCGCACCAACAAGGCCGAGGACGAGTTCCGGTCCCGGAAGCGCAAGCAATCCGTCGGAGAGGTGAGCCGGCTTATTCGGAGGTTGCATGCAGTCCCCATCTCGGACGTGCTCAATATACAAAACAGATCGTTAGACGATACCCTCGATTATCTGTTGCAATTTGCGAGTTTCAGACAACCGTGTCCCTAGGCCAGGCCCTGCTGGCGCAGCAGCGCGTTCACGTCAGGCGGACGGCCGCGGAAATCGACGAAGGCATCCAGCGCTTTCTTGCTGCCACCCTGCGACAGAATCGAATCGAGGAAGCGCTGCGCTACGTTGCGGTCGAAGACACCGGATTCCTCGAACGCGGCGAACGCGTCGGCTGCGAGCACCTCGGCCCACTTGTAGCTGTAGTAGCCCGCCGCATAGCCGCCGCCGAAGATGTGGGTGAAAGCGTGGGCAAAGCGGTTCCACTCCGGGGGCCGGATCACCGCCACCGCGTCCCGCACTTCCGCCAGGATGTCCATGAGCCGGGAGCCGTCCGCCGGGTTGTACTCGGCGTGAATGCGCAGGTCGAAGAGCGCGAACTCCAGTTGGCGCACCATCTGCAGGGCCGACTGGAAGTTCTTCGATTCCCGCAGCGAGGCGAGAATAGTGCCCGGCAACGCTTCGCCAGTCTGGTAGTGCCCGGAACACAGCGCCACCACCTCAGGCTCCCAGGCGAAGGTTTCCATGAACTGGCTCGGCAGCTCCACGGCGTCCCAGGGCACGCCGTTGATGCCGCCTACGCTGGGGTAGTCGATGCGCGTGAGGAGGTGATGCAGGACGTGGCCCATCTCGTGGAAGACGGTGACCATTTCGTCGTGGGTGATCAGCGACGGCGTATCGGCCGTCGGCAGTGAGAAGTTGCAGACCAGGTGCGCCACGGGGACCTGCAGTCCGCCCTGGTCCCGGAGCCTGTTCAGGCACTGGTCCATCCAGGCGCCGGAGCGCTTGGTGGACCGGGCGTAGAAGTCGGTGAAGAAGCCGCCCACCTCCCGCCCGCTGCCGTCAATCAGCCGGAAGTACTCCACGTGGGGCTCCCAGGCATCCACGCCTGTAACCGGCACGATGTGGATGCCGTAGAGCTTCTCCACCACGGCGAAGAGGCCCGCCAGCACTCCCGGAAGCGGGAAATAAGG
The DNA here is from genome assembly GCA_043747875.1 of Pseudomonadota bacterium. GTDB lineage: Bacteria > Pseudomonadota > Gammaproteobacteria > Steroidobacterales > Steroidobacteraceae > CADEED01. The sequence goes on from JAYTOI010000086.1 coordinate 7,856, forward strand.
ACGGAGCGCCTCGTCGGAGATCGAGTACTTGTTGTGGCGTAGCTTTTCCGAGTAGTAGGCAATGTCCCAGGGTTCCGGTGGCCGGCCGGCAAAGG
>JAYTOI010000087.1:0-29103 GCA_043747875.1 Pseudomonadota bacterium
CGATTTCTCATCACGCTAAACGCGCACGAAACGCTACGAAACTAGGCATTCCATCGCCTTCGATCAGCCAGTTTCACCCACACTAAAACCGGAAGAGCCATTTTTTACACGACGCCTCGGAGAAATCTGCCGCTCCTAACAGAGCCCGATTACGTTCGTTCACTTTCTCGAGCTGTGCGTCCGCAGCATCATGGGGAGGAGTCTCCCGTGTGCTGCACCTGTGTACAACGTCAGCTGACGCAAGTCCGGCAAAAGAAAAGGCCGCGCGGAGCTCTCGCCCCGCGCGGCCTCTTTCCAACTAGCAGGACCGGGCCGTAACCCGTCGCTCTCTCATCAGCAACTCACTTCAAAAAGATTGCATCGATGGCGCAGTTATTCCAGCCGGTGCCAGCGAGATTTTTCCGGTAGTACACATCGATCGTGGCGTCCGTCGCCTTGGCGGACATGAGCATCGCCATCTGGTCCTTGGCGGCAACCGGATCCGTATTCGCGCCCCTGGCTTCAGGCCACGACGAAGTCAGGTAGCCGCCCTCGTTGGAGCTGCACAGTGCAAGGATGGCGGGCGCAAAAGTGACATACACCTCGCCGTAATAGCCGCGGTATATGGATTTCACTTTCACGTTCGCCGCGACTTGCTGCGTGTCGAAGGCTGCCCACGCGACACTTGCGAGTGCACCGAACATGGCGACTCCGATTGCGACGCGTACTCTCTTACCAAACTTCCGCCCGGGATGATTCACGCTAGCCTCGCTGACAAAGTGGGTTGATGATCGTCGGAACCGCGGATGCGGCATGGACTCCTTCTCGCTCGAGACTAGCGCGAAGACGGTACCAATGAAAAGGCCGCGCGGAGCTCTCGCCCCGCGCGGCCTTCGTGACTATCTAGACCGGATTACTTCTTCGGCTTCGCCTCAGGCTTCGCTTCCGGCATTGGCGCCGGGGGCGGCTCGGCCTTCACGATCTCGATCAGTTCGACATCGAACACCAGCGTGGAGTTCGGCAGGATGTTCGGCGGGGAGCCGCGTTCGCCGTAGGCGAGGTTCGAGGGGCAGACGAGCTGGGCCTTGCCGCCCACCTTCATGGTCTGCACGCCTTCGGTCCAGCACGCGATGACGCCGTTCAGCGGGAACGTGGCGGGTTCGCCGCGCGCGATCGAGCTGTCGAACACCTTGCCATTGATGAGACGGCCTTCGTAATGGACCTTCACGTTGTCGTCGGCCTTCGGGGAGGCGCCCGCGCCTTCCTTCGTCTGCTTGATGACGATGCCGCTCGCGGTCTTCGTGGCGCCGGCTTCCGCGGCGACTTTGGCGACGTATTCCTCGCCGGCCTTGATGTTGCGCGCGCCCGCGGCGGTGATGCGCGTCTGCACCATCTCTTGAATCTTCTGCTGATATTCCTCGTACTTGATGTCGGTCTTCGCGCCGGTGGCGCCGTCGGTGAGACCCTTCTGCACCAGCGCCAGCTCTTCGGCCTTGAGCTCGAAGGGCTCGAGGCTCTTGCTGATGGTCTGACCGAGCGCGTAGAGCGTCTTCTGCTCTTCCGTCGTGGGCGCCGGGACCGCGGTGGTCTTGGCCGCATCCGCGGAGCAGGCCGTGAAAACGAGGATGGAATAAAGTGCCGTCAGGCTGGCGAGGTTTTTCATAGGGCGGCGAGAATAACTTGACCCGCCGCCCATTGGCAGCTTTTTCACAAAAATGACCGCTTTTCCCACACTTCAAAGGTCATGGCGTGGCGGTGAAGCTCATCGGCGGCATGCGATTCGGCCGCCACGCGCTGCCACGAGCCATCTAACTGCGGCCACAGGACATCGCCTGCGACATCGGCATGCACGCGTGTCAGGTGCACCCGTCCGGCCCGCGGCAGGAACGAGCGGAACAGGTCGGCGCCGCCGATGATCATGATCTCGGACGCATCCTCGGCACCCGCCGCGACGCGCAGCGCGCCCTCGACGTCGTGGACCACCTCGACGCCCTCGCGTCGATAGTTAGGATCGCGCGTCAGCACGACGTTGAGGCGCCCGGGCAGCGGCTTGCCGATGGACTCGAAGGTCTTGCGGCCCATCACGATGGGTTTGCCGAGCGTCAACCGCTTGAAGCGCTTCAGGTCGTCGGGCAGGTGCCACGGCAGCGCGTTGTCGCGGCCGATCACGCCGTTGTCTGCGACGGCGACTATTAAAGTAATCACACCGGCCCCTCGAGCGAACGGCGCCGGAACCAGCCCGTGAAGCTCAGCCGTTCGCGCGCCGCGGGCAGCACCTCGTGCTCGAAGCGATCGGACAGGAACGCCACCAGCCGTCCACCCACCGGCACCACGTCCTCGCTGCGGCCACCGCCGAGATACATGCGCAAGGCGCCGCCGTCCTCGGGCTGCCAGGCTTCGTTGAGATACAGCGCGGTGGAGATGGCGCGCACGTCACTGCCCGCGAGGCGATCGATGTGGCGCGAATACGCGGCACCCGCCGGATAGCGCGCGAAGTGTCCCTCGAAATCCGCGAGCCCGGCCATGAGCGCGCGATTGAGCGCGGCGCGCAGCGCTTCGAACCGGTCGACGAGCCGCTGCTCGACGTCGTCTTCCGGCGCACCGAGCCAGGAAATGAAATCGCCGCGCAAGTCCTCGCGCCGCTGCTCTGCAACGCCGCGGCCGACGCGCGCGGGACGGAACGATCCGGAATCCTCGAGCGTGCGGCAGCGCGCGCGCAAATCGGCGACGAAGACCGGATCGACAAAATCGTCGACCACGGCGAAGCCCTGCTGCGCGAGCTGGTCGATCAGGCGCGTCGACGCGCGCTCATCGATCAAGCGCGCCGGCGCACGCGACGCTCCGCACGGCGCGGCGGCTGACCACGACGGGTCTTGCGCGCCGGCCCATTCGCGCGTCGCTTGGCCCGCGTCTTGGACTTGGCCTTGGCCTTGGGCTTGGTCTTTCTCTTCACGGGCCTTTTGGCGGGCCACAGCATGGTTCCACGGCATTTCGGCGAGCCGCAGCGGCAGGCGTAGATTTCGTCGACATTTGGTGGATCTTCCTTGTCGCGCCCGATCTCGTAGTCGTATCCGAGCTCCTGCCCCGCCGCGATGTCGCGCGTTGCGTCGATGAACACGCGCCGGTGCGCGATGGCGGACTCGCAATTGCCTTCGCACTGGTGATTGATGAAACGCGCGTCGTTGCCACCGACGCCTGCGTCGATGACCGTGTGCTTGTCGACGATGAACAGGAAGGTGTGGTTGTCGGTTTCGTCGTGATCCTCGTAGCGCGCATCGGATGCGTCATGCGAGATGCGGTCGCCGAGGTACTCGAGAATGCGCGTGCCCTTGCGGATGGGCGCCACCGCAAACACGCCGCGTCCGTGCACGGGAGAATTGCGCACTTCGACCAGCGGCGACGTGACGATGGGCGGACCGCCCCTGGTCGGCTGCGGCTGCGAGGACATGTCGATCCCCTTCTTTTTCGATGCAGGTTTCTTGAGCTTCTTCGTCATCTTCATACTGCGACCGGCGCCTTGATGGCCGGATGGTGTTGATAGTTCACGATCTGAAAATCCTCGAATGCGTAGTCGAAAATGGTTGGCGGCCGGCGCGTGAGCACGAGCTTCGGCAGCGCCAGTGGCACGCGCGCGAGCTGCTCGTCGACCTGGTCGAGATGGTTCAGGTACAGGTGGCAATCGCCTCCGGTCCAGATGAACTCGCCGACCTCGAGATCGCACTGCTGCGCCACCATGTGTGTGAGCAATGCATAGGAGGCGATATTGAACGGCACGCCGAGGAAGATGTCGGCGCTGCGCTGATAGAGCTGACAACTCAGGCGCTGGTCCGACACGTAGAACTGGAAGAACGCGTGACAGGGCATGAGCTTCATCGCATCGAGCTCGCCGACGTTCCAGGCGGACACGATGATGCGGCGCGAATCGGGGTCGGACCGCAGCTGCTGCACGACCTGCGCGATCTGATCGATGTGCCGCCCGTCGGGCGTCGGCCAGTTGCGCCATTGCTTGCCGTACACCGGGCCGAGCTCGCCGTTCGCGTCGGCCCACTCGTCCCAGATCGTGACCCCGTTCGCGCGCAGGAAGCTGGTGTTGGTGTCGCCGCGCAGGAACCACAGCAGCTCGTACGCGATCGACTTGAAGTGCACGCGCTTGGTGGTCACGAGCGGAAAGCCCGCCGCGAGATCGAAGCGCATCTGATGCCCGAACACCGACAGAGTGCCGGTGCCGGTGCGATCGGACTTCGGCGCGCCTGCGCGGCGCACGTGCCGCATGAAATCCAAAAATGGTTTCATTTCCCGGGTTTCATTTTTCAGGCGGGCTGCGTTGCCGCGGCGAAATTGCCCGATGGCTCGCGGCGCCGGTACGCGACCGCGAGGAACACGATGCCCAGCGCGAGCACCGGCAGGGACAACAACATGCCGCGCGTGAGCCATCCGCCGAACATGTATCCCAGGTGCTGGTCGGGCTCGCGCCAGAACTCGACCGTGAGGCGGGCCAGCGAGTAGATGACGAGGAACAGCCCGGCCGGCGCCCAGCGCGGCCGCGGCTTCGCCGTGAACCACCACAGGATGAGGAACAGCAGGATGCCCTCGAGCGCGGCCTCGTAGAGCTGCGTCGCGTGCCGCGCGGTCTCATTGACGACGAATGCCCAGGGCACGTCGGTGGGCTTGCCCCACAACTCGCCGTTGATGAAATTGCCGATGCGCACCGCGAAGATGCCGATGCCGGGCAGTGCCGCGGCGAAATCGAATACATCGCCCATGTGGCGTTTGCGGCGGATCGCGAAGATGCCGAACGCGATGAGCACGCCTAACAACCCGCCATGGAAGGACATGCCGCCGTCGGTGATCTTGAACGGATACCACTTGTCCTCGGCCCAGAACTCCAGGCCATAGAAAAAGACGTAGCCGAGGCGGCCGCCGAGAATGGTGCCCAACATGCCGAAGAACATGAAATCGTCGATGTCCTCGACCTTCCAGGTGGAACCGGGCTTCTTGGCGCGCACGCGACCCAGCCACCAGGCGGCGGCGAACGCGACCAGGTACATGATTCCGTACCAGTGCACTTTGAGCGGGCCGAAATCGCCGAAGGGGATCGGGATCTCGATGGCGATCGGATTGAAGCCGGGGTACTGAATCATGGGGCCGCCATTTTACGGACTACTCGCGCGTCACGCGGCAGAAAAAGCTCTTGAGATACCGGGTCTCGGGGATGGCCGGATGCACGGGATGGTCGGGCGACTGCCCCCCCTGCTCCAGCATCTGCACGAAACGGCTGCTGTGCCGTGCCGCGGTCTGAATCGCAGTCAGCAACTCGTCCGCGCCCACGTGATACGAGCACGAGCAGGATACGAGCAGCCCGTCTGGCGCGAGTAGCGGCAGCGCGAGCTGATTGAGCTTGCGATATGCCGCCTGCGCCTGCGGGGCATCCTTCTTGCGTTTCGCGAATGCCGGCGGGTCGAGGACGACGACGTCGAAGCGCGCTCCGCTCTCCTGCAGCGCCTTGAGCGCGTCGAAGGCATCGTCCTTGATCGTCTCCACGCTCACGCCGTTCGAGCGTGCATTGCGCGCCGCGTATTCCAGCGCCGTCGCCGAGGAATCGACGCAGACCGCGGTCGCTGCGCCGGCCTTGCACGCGGTCACGGCCCAGGCGCCGACGTAGCTGCACACGTCGAGCACGCGCGCGCCCGCGGGCATGTAACGATGCAGCCGCTGGCGATTCGCCGCCTGGTCGTAGAACCAGCCGGTTTTCTGACCTTCCGCGAGCGGCGCCTGGAATTCGGCTCCGTTCTCGCGAACGGTGACTTCCGCAGGCGCACTGGTCCACTCGCCATTGGCCCGGATACCCGTAGCCCTGACCAGACCTTCCAGCTCGCGCGCGCCCGAATCGTTTTTCCACACCACGGTCTTCGCGTGTGTGACCTTGACGATGGCCGCCTCGACGTCGTCGCGCAGCCGATCGATGCCCGCGGTGCCGCTCTGCGCGACGACGATGTCGCCGAAGCGGTCGAGCACCAATCCGGGCAAACCGTCGGACTCGCCGTACACGAGCCGGTAGAAAGGCTCGGCATGCAGCCGCTCGCGCAGTGCCAGCGCGACGCGCAGCCGATGTACCAGCAGCGACGCGTCGAGTGGATAGGCAGGGTCGCGTCCCATGATGCGCGCGGCGATGAGCGTGCGCGGATTCACGTATGCGAAGCCGAGGAACTGGTCGCGGTCGGAATGCACCTGCACCGCGGCGCCAGCCTCGAATTGCGTCAGCGGAGTGGCGGCGGTATCGACCTCATTGCTGAAGATCCACAGATGGCCGGCGCGCAGGCGGCGATCTTCGCCGCGCTTGAGTTTGAGGACGGGGAACGACATGTGGCTGATATTCTAGCGGCATGGACGAACGTCAGAACCGCCTCGCGCGCGAAACCAGTCCCTATCTGCGACAGCACGCGACGAATCCCGTCGACTGGCATCCATGGGGCGCCGAGGCGCTCGGGCTCGCGCGCAGCAGCGGCCGGCCCATCCTGCTCTCCATCGGCTATTCCGCCTGCCACTGGTGCCACGTGATGGCCCACGAGTCGTTCGAGGACGCGGCCACCGCGGCGCTCATGAACGAGTTGTTCGTCAACATCAAGGTGGACCGCGAGGAGCGCCCGGACCTCGACAAGATCTATCAGTTCGCGCACCAGGTGCTCACGCAGCGCGGCGGCGGCTGGCCGCTCACCATGTTCCTGACGCACGACGACCAGAAGCCGTTCTTCGGCGGCACATATTTTCCCGACCAGGCGCGCCATGGGATGCCGGCGTTCTCGACGCTGCTCCAGCGCGTCGCAGAGTATTACCGCGAGCAGCGCGACGAGCTGCGCGCGCAGAACGACTCGCTCATGACCGTCTTCGGCGATCTGACGCCCGCGCCCGCCGGCGCCGGCGTCGCGCTCACCGATGGGCCGCTGATCGCGGCACGCGCGCATCTCGAGGACTCCTTCGACCAGCGTCATGGCGGCTTCGGCGACGCGCCGAAATTCCCGCATCCGGGATTCAGCGACCGGTTGCTGCGCCATTGGTATGCGTCGTCGGCGACGACGGCGCCCGATCTGCACGCGTTGTACATGACCACCCTCACGCTCACGCGCATGGCCGAAGGCGGCCTGTACGACCAGCTCGGCGGTGGCTTTGCGCGTTATTCCGTCGACCAGTTCTGGATGATTCCGCACTTCGAGAAGATGCTGTACGACAACGGCGCGCTGCTCGCGACGTACGCGGAGACCGCGCTGGCGACCGGCGACCCGCTGTTCAGGCGCGTCGCGGGTGAAACCGCCGACTGGCTGCTGCGCGAGATGCAGGAAGCCCCATCGTCCGAAAACGGCGGTGCGGGCTTCTATTCGGCCTACGACGCGGACTCGGAAGGCCACGAAGGCAAGTTCTACGTGTGGACGCGCACCGAAGTGCGCGCCGCGCTCGCGCCGCTCGAGTGGACCTTGTTCAGCCGCCGCTTCGGGCTCGACGAAGAGCCGAACTTCGAAGGGGCGTGGCACCTGCATGCCTTCGTGTCGATCGAGAATCTCGCGAAAGAAGTGCAGCTCGAACCCGCCGCGGTCGAGGACGCGCTGCGTTCCGCGGGCGCGAAGCTGCTCGCAATCCGCGCCAGACGTGTGTGGCCCGGTCTCGACGACAAGATCCTCACGAGCTGGAATGCCCTCGCCATACGCGGCCTCGCGATCGCGGCGCGCGCGCTCGACCGGCCGCAGCTCGGCGTGGCCGCGGACCGCGCGCTGACTTTCATCCGCGCCAACTTGTGGCGCGATCTTCCCGATGGCGGAGGCCGGCTGCTCGCGACGTCCAAAGACGGCGTCTCGCACCTCAACGCCTATCTGGACGATTACGCCTACCTCGCCAACGCGCTGCTGGAGTTGTTGGAGGTCCGCTGGCGCAACGAGGACGTGCAGTGGCTGCGCGGCATCCTCGACGCGATGCTGGCGCATTTCGAGGATGCGCCGCTCGGCGGGTTCTTCTTCACGTCCGACGACCACGAGCAGCTCATCCACCGCAGCAAGAGTTTCGGCGACGACGCGATCCCCGCCGGCAACGGCATCGCGGCCCGCGTGCTGCTGCGCGCGGGCTATCTACTCGGCGAGACGCGCTGGCTGGCCGCCGCCGAGCGCACGCTGCGCGCCGCCTGGCCCGCGCTCAGCCGCTACCCGCACGGCCACGTGAGCCTGCTCGAGGCACTGGCCGAGTACCACGCGCCGCCCGAGATCGTCATCATTCGCGGCCCGGCACCGGAAGCCGCCGCCTGGCAGCGCGAGCTCGGCAAGCTCTACGCGCCGCATCGCATGGTATTCGCCATTCCCGCGGACCTCGCGGGGCTCGATGCCGCCATTGCCGACAAGCGCGCGGGAGCGGCGACGCGCGCCTATCTATGCCGCGGCAGCACGTGCTCGGCGCCGCTCGAATCGCTGCCGGATCTCGTGCGCACCGCCGGCGCCCGACTCGCACTCTAGTTGGATTTCGTAGCCCGCTTCCCGCGCTTCGGCCGGCGCATATTCGCCTTGGCCTTGGCCTTGGCCTTGGCCTTGGCCTTGGCCTTCGGCTTCGGCTTCGGCTTCGGCTTCGGCGGAGTGCGCGCCCTCGCGCTCTGGGCCGCCAGCGCCACCTCCGACGCCTTGCGCGCCCACGCCACCAGCGTCTCGGCGTCTTCGATCACATCGGCCGGCACCTGGTAATAGCCGAGCGTGGCGGCGGGCCGCGCGGGGTCAGGCATGAAGCGCGGCATGTTGCGGGATAGATAGTCGTCGAGGTTGCGGGCGTCCGCCTTGAAGAAGACGGTGTCGTCGTCGATGAGGCCGAAGAACAGCTCGTTGCAATACAGCCCGACGCCGCCGAACATGCGTCGCGAGCGCAACACGCCCAGTCGCTCGAGCTGTTCCAGGATGTAGACGAGATACTGCGGCTGAACGGCCATGGGTTGCTGAACTGTGCGGAACTTCGTCAGGGTGTGCGCAGCGCTCCCAGGTTTGCAAGCTCGGCACGCAACTGCTTCATGAGCGGCGCGGCGCTGCTGCCATCGAACGGCGGCGCCGCGTTCCAGTCGTAGGCCCAGGGTTGCTGCGTGCGCAAGTCTTCCGGCTCGCTGCGATAGCGCGGGATCACGTGCGCGTGCAACGCCGGCTCGACGTTGCCGAAGATCGCGTAGTTGATGCGTATCGGTGAAGTGGTGCGCATGAGCGCATCGCCGAGCCGCGACATGTCGAGCAGGAACTGGCTGCGATTTTCGGGCGTAAGCGCGTTGAGATCGGGGACGACTGGATCCGGCAGCAGCAGCAGATACCCCTGCACAAACTGCTGGTGGCCGAACACCGCCCATCCGGACGAGCACCGTCCGATGACAGTGGGATCGCGGTTGGCACGGGCTTCGATGACGCGGCGATGGATCGCGGTGGTGGCGGGCAAGGAGCTCTCAGCGGTAGTCGACTGTGTGCTCTCTGTTGCCACCACTGAAATCCTCCGGAGTTGCCGCCAGAATCGTGAACGAAGTTCAAGAATAATCAGTCGACCCGTAATGGCCGCCCGGATATAACCCGTCAGCCCGTCCAGGTCCGGAAGCGACCGGTGTCGATATGCACGAATCGGGAGCGCTGGTAGTAGCCGACGCCGCCGCGTTTGGCCGCGAGCGCCAGGTCGCGCAGCTTCTCGACGGTGCAGCCCTTGAGCCGCACGTCTATCGCCTTGCCCTGCATGTGCAACGAGTTCTTCGACACGCCGCTGCCCGGCCGCGCCGCCATGGTCGAATTGCTGTCCGGCGAGCGGTAGCCGGAGATGATCTCGTAAGACGGCTCCACGTCCGCGGCGCTGGCGAGATCGACCAGTTGGTCGAACAACCCCCTGTCCATCTCGTGGCTCTCGCCGTTGCGGTGATCGCGCAGCACGTTGCGCAGGGTTTCGAGTGCCTTCTCGTCGTAGACCTCACCGCGGCGAAACACGACGTCGACGGTTTCGCTGGTGTGTGTGTTGAAGAGCTTGATGCGCCGTTCGAGCACGGGGGCTGCCGGGGCCGGCGCGGTGACGGCCTCCTGCGCGCCGATTCGTGCGATGAACGGCACGCCGACCAACAGCGCGGACAATGCCAGGCGCCGGAAAACGTAGCTTCTAACCATCATTCACGGGTCACGCGCAGCTTCACGCTGTAGTCCATGGACGCGCGCCGCACGGTGGCGTCCGGATACGGCGCGAGATCGAGCAGTTCGATCCGAAAGCCCTCGATCCCTGTGCTGGCGGCGGTAGCCGGCGAGGTGGATAGGGTGAACTCGCGCGGATTGGTGCCGACCAGCGCCGTCAGCGCGACGGTGGCCGCGCCCTGCCAGACACAGGTGACGTTCTTGGGGCAGCGGCTGTCTTCCACGACCTTCGTGAACTCGATGCTGATGCCGTCCAGGCGCATCGGTTTACCGGGCGCGGCGGAGAATTCGCCGCCGAGCGGCGCGTCGTATCGCACGGGCGGCGGGGCCTTCGCGGCGCAGGCCCCCAGCAGCAACAGGGACACCGACCAGGGCAACACGAGCAGATGCGCGATTTTCATGGCGGCAATTTTGCGCACATGCCGCGCCCCCGAACAATCAGCAAAGGGCAGTCAGAACGGCAGAGGAACCACCGCACCGGTGTCGCCGGCCTTGCGATTCACCGACACCACGGTGGCCTTCGGAAAGAAATTGAACTCCGACGCGCTGGCCCAGGTGTACGCCCCCATGGCGCGGCCGACGATGAGGTCGCCCGCCTTGAGCTGCGGCAGCATGAGGTTCTCGGCGATCACGTCGATGCTGTCGCAGGTAGGACCGGCGAGCACGGACGGAAACTTCTCGTCGCTCTCCTTGAGCGACTCGACCGGATACCGGGCGTGGTCGAAGAGCTGGCCGCTGTATGAGCCGTATAAACCATCGTCGAGGTAGTACCACCAGTGGCCTTCACGCTTGGCGCGGCCCATGACGGAGGACACACCGATGGCCGCCGGGCCGCAGATGTAGCGCCCCGGCTCTGCGATGACGCGCAGCCGCGCCGGTAGTTTGGCCAGCGCCGCGCGGATCGGCGCGCAGAAGCGGCCGATGTCGACCACCTTCTGGCCGTACTCGATGGGATAGCCGCCGCCGATGTCGAGCGTGTCGAACACACCGAGTCTTTCACGTCTGGCCTGGGCCATGAGACGTGCGCACACTTCGATGGCCTCGACGTGCTTGACGGCGTCCGGCGCCTGCGAGCCGACGTGGAACGAGAGTCCGCGCACCGGGATGGCCAGCTTGCGCGCCAGGCGCGCGAGTTCGATGAGATCCTCGGGGTCGCAGCCGAATTTTCTCGACAGATCGCACACCGCGCCCGGGCTGCGGAACGAGACGCGCAGCAGCAGCTCGGCCTGGTCGCGGTAGCCCTCGAACTTTCGCACTTCATCCGGGTTGTCGGCGACGAATATCTTCACGCCCAGATGCAGCGCATTGCGGATGTCGATGTCGCGCTTGATGGGATGGGTGTGGATGCAGCGCGCCGGGTCGATGCCGAGCTGCGTGACGAGTTGTGTCTCGCCGGTGGTCGCGAGGTCCAACCAGCCGCCGAGTTCCGCGATGGTCTCGACCACGGACGGATGCGGCAGGGGCTTCAACGCGTAGTGCAGGTCGACTCCGGGCAACGCGCGGTGCAGCTTGCGGTACTGCTCGCGAACGCGCTGGCAGTCGATGATGAGCAACGGCGAGCCGAATTCGGCCACCAGGCGTTTGATCTCCGTCGCCGTGAACGGGTCGATTAATGAACGCGTCGCGCTTTTACGCCTGGTGAGCACCGCTGTCTCCAGCCGGACCGTCCGGCGGAAAAGCGGCGCATTGTAGAGGCGTGCGGCGTCAGTGTCATGATCAGTCTGGCCGCCGCCAGCGTGCGGCAGCACACGAAAACGTCGCAACCGGCTGCCTCGATAGGGTTTTGTACCGGGCGGTTTTGCTACAGTGCGGCCGGCATATGCAGTCCCTGTCTACCGCCGCCACTCCCGCCGGAGAATTGCAAACCCTGCTCGCCTCGCGCGTGGCGCTCGTCATCATCGAGAGCCGCGAGGAGGCGCGCTGCATCGAGCTCGTGCGCGAAGCGGCGCTCAAGGCACAGCGCGGCCGCAACTGGGGCGTGTTCCAGTGGACCGTCACCGAGGGTCTGCTGCGCGTCGACGCCGACCTGGGCGGTGCGCAGCGCACGCTGGCGCAGCCCGACCAGCTGCTGCGGCACATCCGCGCGACGAACATGCCCGGCATCTACATGCTGCTCGATTTCCATCCCTATATCGACAACCCGATGTTCGTGCGTACGCTCAAGGACATCGCGCAGGAATACGCGCGGTGCGAGCGCACGGTCGTGTTGATAAGTGCTGAAGTGAAGCTGCCGCCCGAGCTCGAGCATCTCGCCGCGCGCGTCACTGTAAGGAGCCCCGACAAGCCGGAGCGGCACGCCATCGTCATGCGCATGGCGCGCGAATGGGCGAAGAGCAACAACGCGATGCCGCGCATCGACACCAAGGCAGTCGAAAAACTGGTCGACAACCTCGCGGGGCTGCCGGTGCACGACGTCGAGCGGCTCACGCGCCAGGCAATCTTCAATGACGGCGCGCTGACCGAAGAGGATCTGAAACCGCTGCTTGCCGCGAAATATCAGCTGCTGAACCGTGGCGGCACGCTGTCGTTCGAGGCCGATACCGCGCGCTTCGCGGAAGTCGGCGGCATGAAGAATCTGCGCCGCTGGATCCTGCAGCGCAAGGCCGCGTTCGACGGCAGCGCGCCCGGCCTCGACGCGCCCAAGGGCGTGTTGTTGTTGGGCGTGCAGGGCTGCGGCAAGAGTCTCGCGGCGCGCGCCGCGGCCGGTGTGCTCGGCGTGCCGCTGGTGCGCCTCGATTTCGGCGCGTTGTATTCCAAGTGGCATGGCGAGTCGGAGAAGAACCTGCGCGAGTCGCTGACCTCTGCCGAGGCGCTGGCGCCCTGCGTGTTGTGGCTGGACGAGATCGAAAAAGCGCTGGCCAGCGGCGACAGTGACGGCGGCACGTCGCGACGCGTGCTCGGCGCATTCCTGACGTGGCTGGCGGAGCAACGCGCGCGCGTGTTCATCGTCGCCACCGCCAATGACATCACCGCGCTGCCGCCCGAGCTGGTGCGCAAGGGGCGGTTCGACGAGATCTTCTTCGTCGACCTGCCCTCGCCCGCGGCGCGCCTCGAGATCTTCGGCATTCACTGCAAGAAACGCGGCGTCACGCTGCCCGAGCCGGACATGCGCGCGCTGGTGGCGCGCAGCGATGGATTTTCCGGCGCCGAGATCGAGCAGGCGGTGGTGTCCGCGCTGTACGCGGCGCATGCGAACAATGGCGCGGTGGATGCGCGGCTGATCGCGGCCGAGCTCGAAGCGACCAAGCCGCTGTCTGTGGTGCTGGGGGAGAAGATCGCCGAGCTGCGCGAGTGGGCGGCGGAGCGCACCGTTCCCGCCGACTGAGCATCGGAATTGGGAATTGGGGACACTCCCCATTTCCAGGAAATGGGGAGTGTCCCCAAATCGGCAGAAAGTGCCGGACCTCAAAGCGCGACACCTTCCAGAATTCGTTCGAGCTCTACGCGCCGCGCGGACAGCGCAGCAAAGCGGCGCCGCGCGCCGGACAGCACCCTCACCGCCACCGCCAGCATGATCGCGCCGGTCGCAAGCGCAACCCACGCCGCAGCCCCGCCGCTCACGAGCACCGCGACCCCTGCACCGATCAGGAACATCGACGTGAACCCTGCCGCCATCCAGCCCGCGATGACACGGTCGCGGGCGAACAGCACGCGTCGCGTCGCGAGCGCCCAGATTGAAAGTGCCGCCCAGGACAATCCGATGACACTCATCGCGGCGAATGCGAGCTGCGTGCGCAGCGGCAACAGCGGTTCGGTCACCCACAACGACACAACGCCGACGGTCGCGAGCGTGGCGACCAGTAACAACGCGACGTACCCCAGCCGCGCCGGCAGCGACAGCTCGGCCTGCGCCAGCTTCTGGATGATCTCGACGGTATTTGCGTTCATGGTTGTGATCCTGGTTGTTCAATGGCATCCCGCAATTGTCGGCGTGCGCGAAAGAGTCGTGATTTGACCGTACCCACGGGCACGCCCGTGAGCTCGGCAATTTCCTCCAGCGACAGCTCGCGCAGATAGAACAGCGTCACCGTCTCGCGTTCGACGATCGCCAGAGACGCGACGCTCGATTCCAGAGTCGCGAATTCGGTCTCGAGGTTCACGTCCGGCGCTTCGGCCGCGATGTCGTCAACACTCACGTCGCAGTGCGGGGCCTGTGCATACAGCGCGCGCAGGCGATCCATCGCCACGCGGCGCGCGATGCCAAACAACCAGGCACGGAACTTGGCCGCGTCGCGCAGCGTGGCGACGGCGCGCAGCACGCGTAACCAGGTGTCCTGCGTGAAATCGCGGGCAACATCATCGTTGTTGGAGAGCCGGCGCAGATACCGCCACAGCGGCTCGTGCCAACGTGCGATCAGCGCATCGAATGCGGCGCGTTCGCCCAATTGGCAGCGGATGATGAGCAACTCATCGACCCGGGGGTCGCGACTGGCAATTGGCGTGTTCACGAATCTGAAGTCGCGAAGGCGGGCCGAAGGTTCACGCACGGTGAAAAAAGAACGCGCCTCGGTGAGGCGCGTCCCTTTTCACGCATTTCTCACGGAGTCATTTGTCGTGCCCGTTGCCGGCCACCGGCAGCTCCGCCACTCTCGCATCGCCCAGGAACTTCGGCAGATCGAGGCCGGCCATCGCGGCCACGTCGTGCAGCGGCGGCAGGCTCTTGACCATGCCCGCGAGGAAGTTAGCGGTGGTGCTGTTGCCGTTCGCGGAGCCGGCACCGCCCGAATCCCACACGGTGATCTTGTCGATCTTGATCGCCTTGATCGCCTCGACCTGCAGCGTGACGATCTGCTCGAGCTTCTCGGTGAGCAGCAGCGTGGCCGCGGCGCGCGCATCGTTGTTCGCGCTCTGCACCAACGCCTGATAGCCGCTGGCTTTGGCTTCCAGAACCTGGCGAATACCTTTCGCTTCCGCTTCGTACTTGAGCAGGATCGCATCGGCCTGACCCTGCGCCTCGCGGCGGGTCTTCTCGGCTTCGGCGTCGGCCGCAATCGTGATCTTCTGCTTTTCGATCTGCTGCCTCACGACCTCGGACGCCGTCAGCCGCTGCAGCTCGGACTTCGCCTGGGCCTTCTGGATCTCGGCCTGCGCGTCGTACTGCGCCACCTGACCGCGCTGCGCGGCCTGCGCCGCCAGCACCGTGAGCTCCGCATTCGACGCCGCCATCAGCGCGCGCGAGCGGTTCTCGCCCGCGATCGCTTCTGCTTCCTGGCTCTGGATGAAAATGCGCTTCTCGGCCTCGGCCTTCTTCTGGCCCTTCTCCGAGCTCGCTTCGTTCTCCGCGACCTTGATCTGCATGTCGCGCTGGCCTTCGGTCTCGCCGATCATCGCCAGCGTTTCCTGCTTCTGCAGGTAGATGCGCTTGTCGGCTTCGGCCTGCTTCTTGCCCTTCTCGGACTCCGCCAGATGCTGCGCGACCTTGATGGTGCGCTCGCGCACCTGCTCGGCCTCACCCACCGAGCCCTTGCGGTCCTGGTCGGAGACGTCGATCTTGGCCTGGTTGATGGCCTCGGACGCGGCCTTCTTGCCGATGCTCTCGATGTATCCCGACTCGTCCGTGATGTCGGTGATGTTCACGTTGATGAGATACAACCCAATCTTGTTGAGCTCGGGCGCGACGTTGCGACGGATGGCGTCGAGGAATTTTTCGCGATCCTGGTTGATCTGCTCGATGGTCAACGAAGCCACCGTGAGGCGCAGCTGGCCGAAGATGATCTCGCGCGCCATGTTCTCGACGTCATCCTGCGGCAGGTTGAGCAGGCGCTCGGCCGCGTTGTTCATGATGACTTCTTCGGTGCTCACGCCCACCGTGAACGTGCTCGGCACGTTGACCCGGATGTTCTGCTGCGAGAGCGCCTTGGTGAGCGGGATCGGAATGGTGAGCGGCGTCAGGCTCATGTACGTGTAGTCCTGGATCAACGGCCAGATGAACGCGCCGCCGCCATGAATACAGAGAGCCGACTGCCCTTTACCGACCTTGCCGTACACCACGAGGATCTTGTCGGATGGACAACGCTTGTAGCGCGTGGCGAGAAATACGATCGTGAAGAACACCACGAATACGAACACCACGATGGGTATCAAAGCCGTTGTGAGATCCATGCGAGACCCTCCGCGCCCGAGCGCGCAAATTGACTAACCGCGCAAATTGATGCGAACCAACGAGATCAGGCGTCGACCGGCGCGACGATGAGCGTGTTTGCCGTCACGCTCTGCACGCGGATCGCCGTGCCCGTGGGCAGCGTCGATCCATCGGCCGACACGGCCTCGAACTCGCGCAGCCGGTTCGCGAAATTGATCTGCACGCGGCCGCCGTCCTTGCCGACGGTTAGATAGACGGAGCCCTCGCTGCCGACCGCCGCGAACAGGCTCACGGTGCCGCTCGACTGCAGCTTGAGCATGGAACGGAATACGCGGTGGATGAGCCACATCGAGAACACACCCGCACCGAGCGCACCCACGAGCGCCAGCACCGTGCCGAGGGTCGCGCTGTGATAGAGCGTGTAGCCCACGACGCCGAACATAGTGAAGAACGAAGAGATGCCCTGGATGGTGAGCGCCTGGAAGCCCGTGTCGCTATCGACGTGGACGTCGCCACCGTGGTGGTCGAGACCGGCGATCATCAGAATCATTGCTCAGAAGAAGAATGATTCCACCGACGATCGCACTGAGAAGAAACAGCTGCTCGAAGCTGTCGTGCGTAGCAAACCACTGGATCATGGCTTGAATCCCCCCGTCCGTTGATCGTCTCGTACCCTGTTCGTAGGAACTATAGCCGGGATTTCAAGGTTAACGCTGACCGAAAAAGTAGTTGGAAATCGTCAATCCGCCCAGGAAGGCGGTTTCGTGATAGCTCAGCGACGCCGGATCGTCGCTGGCCGCGCCGGCCGCCACCATGAGCGGAAGCAGATGCTCCTCGCGCGGATGTGCTGCGCGGGCCGACGGCGCCGATATCCAGTCCAGCAGCCGGCGCTCGCGTTCGGCTGGTGAGGAATGCGTCACCGCCTCATCGAGCCAGGCGCCGAATTCATGCGACGGCGCCCAGCCGCGCGGGCTGAAGAAGTGACGCAGGTTGTGATACGACAGGCCGCTGCCGACGATGAGCACGTTCTCGTCGCGCAGCGGCGCGATGGCGCGCCCGAGCGCCATGTGCATCGCCGGATCCAGCCCCGCTTTCAACGACAATTGCACGACGGGCACGTCCGCGCGTGGGTACATGACGTTCAACGGCGTGAAGGCGCCGTGATCGAAACCGCGTTCTAAATCGAGCCGCGCGGGAAGCCCGGCAGCGCCGATGAGCTGCACCGCGCGCGCGGCGAGCGCGGGATCGCCCGGCGCGTCATAGCGGATGCGGTAGGTGTAGTCGGGAAACCCGCCGTAGTCATAGATCATCGGCGGCGCCGGATGCGCGGTCAGCGCGAATTCCGGTTCTTCCCAATGCGCGGAAATCAGGAGCACGGCGGAGGGCGTGCGGCCGATCTGGCGCGGGATGCCGGCCAGCTCCGCGGCGAGCACCGTGTACGGCGCGCGCGCGGCTTCGTCCATGAACGACCACGGCCCGCCGCCGTGGGAGATGAAGTAGACAGGCATGCGCGGCGTGGGCATGGGCTGAATGGTAGCGATGCGCGCGGCGCACAACCGCGAATTCCGGTCTGCCAAAGCCCCGGAAAGCGTTCAGGAACCTGAACGAAGCTGAACAAGAATGTTCAGCGTCCGCTCAGCTCTCCCGGCCAATACTGGCGCCGCAATGGATCGAAACCGATCCACAAGGAGATTCAGATGAAACGCCCTGCTGCCCTCGTTGTTCTCGTCGCCACGCTCGCCGCCAGTTCGGCATTCGCGGCCAGTGACGGTCGCATCCACAACAAGAAGCCAACCGGCGCACCCGCCGCGAACGTCGTTCGCGACCAAAGCCGCGGCAACGACCATCGCGGTAATGACCATCGCGGTAGTGACAATCGCGGTAATGACCATCGCGGCCACGATCGTGGCCATGACAGCCGCGGCAACGAGCATCACGGTAATGGCAATCGTGGCAACGAGCGCCGTGACAACTCGCAGCCCTCCCCCGGCAACGACCACAATCGTGGCCGCGACCACGCGCCGCCCGCGTACGACCGCAACCGCGGCAACGATCGCAACCGCGGCAACGACCGCCGCGACCATGGCCGCGACAACGATCGCCATGACAATGATCGCCATGACAACGATCGTCGCGACTGGGACCGTAACCACAACGGCCGCAATGATCGCAACGACCACAATGGCCGCTGGGACCGTTACCGCAACGACTGGAACCGCCACCCTAACTACTGGGACAACCGTCGCCACGACCGCCGCGACTACGCGGCCCACCGGTTCCACTTTGGCTCGTATCACCGCCCCTCGGGCTGGTACCACCGCTCCTGGCACCGTGGCGACCACCTGCCGCGCGCCTGGTACGGCAGCTCGTACATCGTGAATGACTGGCGCCCGTATCGCTTGTACTCGCCGCCGTACGGCTACCACTGGGTGCGCGTGGGCAACGACGTAGTGCTGACGGCGCTGGCCACCGGCCTCGTGCTCGATGTGATCTACGACATCTGGTACTGAGCCGCGACGAAAGAGGTTCCTGAGCTAGCAAGAAACGGAAATGGGGACATTCCTTATTTTGTTGTAACAAACTTCTTTGGCAGCATTTCGATTGCAATGCAGCGCTTTGTTACAACAAAATGAAGAATGTCCCCATCTTCCGACCGCCTCGCCACCATCGAAGAAAAGCTCGCGCACCTCGAGCTTGCGGTCACCGAGCTCAGCGACGTCGTCGCGCGCCAGCAGAAAGAGCTCGACCGCGCGCTCGATCGCAATCAACGATTGATGGAAAAAGTGGCCGCGCTCGAGTCCGAGTCAGGCGCCAGTGCCACGCCGTACGAGAAGCCGCCTCACTACTGAGACTCGCCGTCTTCTTCCTCGAGCAGATGCTTGAAATACCGCTTCGGTGCGTTCAGGAAGTCGCGCGTGAGCCGGAAGTGCTCGGTGTCGCGGTAGTCCACCTCGCGCAACTCGCCGCCATCGAGACTCAGCACGCGCGCGCCTGGCAGCGTCAACAGGATCGGCGAGTGTGTTGCGATGATGAACTGCGCCACCTTCTTCTCGGCGAGCTCGTGCAGGATCCGCAGGAATGCCAACTGGCGCTGCGGCGACAGCGCGGCCTCGGGCTCGTCGAGGATGAAGATCCCATCTTCGAAGTTTTGACTGAACAGCGAAAGAAACGCCTCACCGTGCGACTGCCTATGTAGAGACTTGCCACCGTAGGCCTCGAACGTGCTGCCCGCCTCTTCCAGATACGTCGCGAAGTTGAAGAACGTTTCCGCACGCAGGAAGAAGCCGCTGCTCACGCGCTGCCGCCACCCCATGCGCAGCGCGCGGCCCAGCGTATGGCCGTCCGCACCCGCCGCGAAGCTCTGGTCGCGATGTCCGCCCGACGCGTTGAATCCAACTGCCCATGCAAGCGCCTCGAGGAGCGTGGACTTGCCCGCCCCGTTCTCACCGATCAGATAAGTCACCGGCGTCGTGAGCTTGAGCTCGAGCGAATCGCCAATCACGGGCAGCGTGAATGGATAGACACCGGGCTGGATCTTTTCTTCCTTGAGCCCCACCTGGGTGAGAAACGGGCTGCCCGGCAACGCGGACCCTTTCCCGACCATCACCCGGCGTCGCATCGTTAATCCGGATGCTTCAGGAACTTCACGGTCAGCTCGAGCGCGTCGAGCGCGCCGCGCATCAGGTACTCGCCGCGCGGCAGATCACTGCGCGTGTGCCCCTGGTTGCCGAGCACAAAGTCGTGGTAGCCGTGCTCGTAGACCTCCATGCGCACACTCTTGCCCTGCTTCACGAGCGCATCGTGCAGCGCCGTGCTCAGCGGCAGCAGGCGATCCTCGGTGCCGACGAGTATGAGAACCGGCACCTGGATGGACCCGACGTTTTCTTTCACGATTGCCGCATCGAACGTCCCCTTCGAAAAGTCCTGCTCCCCGCCGGGCGGAAATTTGTATCCCAGGAACCAGATCGGCGCCGGCACGCCGGCGACCACCGCGTGCAGCGTCGGCACCCGCGCGGCGAGGAACATCGCGAGATTGCCGCCCAGGCTGACGCCGTACACGCTGACATTCGTGTGGTCCACGTACGGCAGCTTCTGCACGTACCCGAGCACGCTGATGCCATCGTCGATGGCCGTCGTGAGCTTGGGCGACGGCGTGTTCATGAGATCCCAGTCCCCGCCGCGATAGTCGGCGACCACGACCACGTAGCCCTCCTGCAGGAATCGCTCCCACACCGGCCCGCCATGATCGCCGCGCGACCAGCCGATGAGTTGATCCATGCCGCGACCGCCAGGCGCGCCATGGAACATCACGATGGCGGGGAAAGGTCCCGCGCCCCATATTTTCGATGACGGCTTGCGTACCGCGGCGGCCACGTACAAACCATCGCGCGCCTTGATCCAGGTCTGCAACACCGGCGAGTCCGTCTCGCTCACTGCGTGGATGTATTTCTGGTCGGGCAGCGCGTCAGCGCTGCCGTCGTGCCGCGTGATGGCGGCCAGCGCGACGTTGCAGGCGCAGACGCCAGCGGCAAGCAAGGCGATGTGCGGGAATTTCATTCGGGCGACTTCCTTTGTTTTCCTGGCACTACTTTCGAGGCTGCACCGATTCGACGTCGAGCTGAAAGAACTGCCCGTCGAACGGTGCGGGCGCCGGTGGCGCGCCGCCAATCACGTGATGTTCGTGGTTCGCGATCGCGACGTCGTTCGAGTCGTACGCACCCATCGTCACCGTGGCGCCCGCGCGAATCGGGATCGTCACCGCGTAGTCGATGGGAAACGTGTAGTGCCCCACCTTCTGCTCACTGCGGTTGAAAGTGTAAGTACCCTCGGGATCCGAGACACGCAGACTGTAGAAGTTGTAGTCGTTCTTCACAGGCGTACCGCCCGCCTGAAAATGCTCGTGCCGCACTTCGCCGCCGGTGAAGTTCTTGGGCTCGACGACGCCGCGCACGCGCAATGTGACGTCGTACGTCGTTCCTGCCTGGCCTGCGAAGGTACGCACGATCTCGCGCTTGAGCTTCCACGCCGGATCCGCGCTCTGCAGCAGCCCGCGATCCCAATGGCATTCCGTATCGTCGTTGAAGTGATCGGCGCAGGGCACTTCGAGCCGCAGACCCGCGAGGCTCGCGGCGGGTTCGACTGGAGGCGCGCCGGGGGAACCGGCGCATCCGGCGAGAATGCCGCTCGAGATGAGCGTGAGGAGGAGGCCGCGCATGAACGCTCCGTTTATGTCATCAGGGGTGGCAGCCAAAAGGCTGCGGCGCAGCGGTCATCGAACTACCCAGACGCTCATCGCCGTCAACACGGCGACCGTGGCAGCGACGAGTGCAATCCACGACAGCCGGCGCGCGGCCGCGCGCTGCGCCGCCGCCCCGACCGCCGCCTGCTCCAGCGCCGCGACCACTTCCTTGAGCTGCGTCGCCACCGCGGCGATCTGCTCGGCATTGTTGGCCGCCGCCGCCTGCAGCTCCGCGATCTGCTGATCGACCAGATCGGCGCGCGCCGCAGCCACGTCGACCTTCTTGCGCGTGAACGCGGGGTTCACGACGCCGATGATCTTGTCGAGATTGTTGAGTACGAGTTGCCCGACCGCGAGCCATGGCAGTGCCATCGAATCCTCCTAGCTACCACCGAGCGCGATCGCCTGGTCGAAATTCGCGCGCACGCAGGCATCAAACATCCGCGCGACTGGCTCAATGACGAGCATGCCGAACCCAAGCTGCTCGACGACACGTTCATTTTCGAGCACAGGAATCGCTCTCGCGGCGCCCATCGAGACGGCGTCGCGCAGCGCGCCCAGCGCAGCAGCGAGCAATGCAAATGCACTCGCTGCAAGGCGCTTCACGGCAGCACGGAGTACCCGCCGGTCTCCGCGAACTGATCGTGCTCGTTCGCACTCGCGGCGCCCACGGCCGCGCCGCGCGTGAGGCGGTCTCGAATGGCGGTCCATTTCTCTTCGCTGGGCACGTCCTGCACGAGGATCTGCTCGCAGCCCGCCTTGTCGAGCGCGCGCAGGTTCGCATACAGATCGTGCGCATAGGCATCGGCACGCCGGCCCGCGTTGATCCACGTCACCGACGGATAGGTCTTCAGCGGCAGGCGCTGGGCGAGCACGGCGACGCGGCGCCCACCCTCGGAAGACAGCTCCGCACGCTTGTCGACCTCGTCGACCGGCACGATGGTCATGGGCGTGAGCGGCGCGTAGTGCGACACCTTCACACCCGGTACGCGTGGCGTGGCCGCGCCGGCGCCGACGATGACGTCGCCGACTACTTCCTTGAGCTGCGAATAGGTGACGAAGCCGGGCCGCAACAGACGCACCTGCTCGCCGTCGAAGCTCACGATGGTCGACTCCAACCCGATCTGGCTCTCGCCACCGTCGAGCATCACGCGCACCGCGTCGCCGAACTCCTCGCGCACGTGCTCCGCGCGCGTCGGACTCACGCGACCGAAGCGGTTCGCGGAAGGTGCCGCGATGCCGCCGCCGAAAGCGGTCAACAACTGCTGCGCCATCGGATGCGAGGGCACGCGGATGGCGACGGTGTCCTGCCCGCCGGTCACTACGTCGTGCACGTTCTCGGAGCGCGGCAACACCATAGTCAATGGACCTGGCCAGAAGCGCGCCGCGAGCTTCTGCGCGTTGTCGGGCACGGTGCTGGCCCAGCGATGCAGGTACTTCGGATTGTCGAGATGGACGATCACCGGATGATCAGCCGGACGCTCCTTGAGCTCGAAGATTCGCCGTACCGCCGCCGGGTTCTGCGCGTTCGCGCCCAGGCCGTAGACGGTTTCGGTCGGGAAAGCGACCAGCTCGCCGTCACGCAGAGCAGCGACGGCTTGTTCGAGTTCCTTGAGAGTGGCGCGAACGACACGGACCATGCGCGTCATTGTACGAAAGGAGAAAAGGGGACAGATCTATTTTTCCGGCCGGATCAACGATTTCGGCGGGAGTAAGCACGGTGCAGCGCGAGGCGCGGCGTCTGAGCTCCTCCGTGGTGGTTCAGCGCGACAAATGCGTTCAGCGGGCCCTCGATCGACGCTGACAGCGCTGCGCCGCGCAGCCGGGCGCCAGCGAACGCCAGGAATTCCGGGCATCTGCGGAAGCGGAAAAATAAACCTGTGCTTTTCTTCACTCCAGGTCGCGACGCACCCATCCGCCATCCGTCCGCTTCACCTCATACGTCGGCCAATAATGCCGATCGAGTTTCAGCGTGATCACTTCCGGCGCATTGTTCCAGGTGATGGTGCGCAGGCGGATGGCGGAGCGATCCGGCCGTCCCGAAACCACCTTGAGGAAGGCGTCGAGGTCGGGCGTGGGGATGCCGTCCACCTCGACGATGCGGCGTCCGGGGAACAGCCCGTATCGCGTGGCCGGCGAGCCGTACGCGAAATAACCGACGTACACGCCCTCCGGCGGCATGCCCCGCTGCGCGATCATCGCGCGATGCGGCGCCTGCAGCGTCGCGCCCGCCCACATGATGATGCGGTCGATGTCGCCGCCCGTGAGCGCGGCCGTTGGCAGGGGGATGTGCTGCACCTCGCCGTCACGCCACACCGTGACGTTCACATCGGACTTGTCCGCAACGGCCAGCTCCACCTCGCGGAAGCGCGTGGCCACCTTGTCGTCGATCGCGAGGATGAGATCGCCCTGCTTGAGGCGGCCCACCGCGGGCGAGCCACCCACCAGACGCACCACCGATAAAACCTGGCGCTGATTGGGGCTGGCGTCCTCGAGCTTGCGCAGCCAGTCGTCGCTCAGGCCGAGGCGACGCGCGGCATTGAGTGGCTGCGGCGAGAGCTCGGCCTCGAGCGAATACACGGGTTGTTTGCCCTGCACGCGACGCAGCATGTCTTGCACGACGCCGATGGCGACGCCGCGGTTCTCCTGCTGCAGATCGCGGCCCTGCTCCCACGCGAAGCTCGACCACAGCCCGACCACCGCGCCCGTATCGTCGGCGAGCACGCCGTCGAAATCCGTCGGCGGGCTCACGAGCTGAATGGTCTCGAGATTGCTCTCGCGAAATTGCATGGTGCGCGACAGCGGCAACTGGATGGGCGCAAGGCTGGCCACCTGCGTCTGGCGCGCGTGCACGTCGCCGTCGGCATCGATGCCGATGGCCCACAGCGCGGTGCCGGGCAAGATGCGGCGATCGAGCAGTTTGGCCGCGCGCACCGGCGTGGTACCGATGAGTTTGGGGTCGTAGCTGATGATGGCGAGGTTGTGCAGCGGGTGCACGAACTCCACTTTGGCGGGAATCTCGAGCGTGCCCGCGAAGATCAGGCGCACGTCACCCATCGACACCGGCACCGTGTTGCGGTCGACGACGACGAGACCGCGCGCCGCGTCGACCACGAGGCCGGTGCCGCGGTAGTTGCGCTCGGTGATGCCCGACACCGAATAAGGCATGTCGAAGCCCACGCCGACCAGCGACGGAATCAGCACGGACAGTGCGGGCGAGCGCGCGTCATCAGGCTTGGAGAAGCGCGTGCTGCCGCCCGCGTCGGGCTTCAACGAACCCAGGGCGGGCAGCGGCGCGCATTGCCACACGCCGGCGGCGTCGTCGCGCAGGCAGTGATTCGCGGGGAACCAGCGCCGGTCCATGCGCGCGCTGCGCACGCTCGAGCCGTTCGGGTCGTCGACAGTGGAATAACGTACGGTGAAGCGTTCGCCGTCGGCGAGACCGGCGACCACGGCTTCGAAGGCCGCCAACGTAGGCGTCGGCTTGCCGTTGGCACTGGAGATCACCGCATTCCGCGGCACACCCGCGGCGCCGAAGATGTATCCGGGGTTGGCGACGAACACGCCGCTGATGGCGATGTTGAAATGCCGTGCCTGCTGGTACGAGATGGTGTGCACCACCGCATCGCCGAACTCCAGATACGCCGACGGCGTGATGGCGTGCAGGTCGCCGACCGTGAGCTTGGCGTTGACGGCCTTGCCGCCGCGCTCGAGCTCGAGCTCCACGGTGCCGCTCACGGTGTCGTCCATCACCTGCTCGAGAGGCTCGAATTCGGACATCAGCTTGCCGTTGACGCGCACCAGCACGTCGCCCGGCTGCAGCGTACCGTCAGCCGGACCGCCGGGCAGCACTTCGTTGACGACGAGCATGCCGGTGAGTCCCGGGAACGTCTTGCGCGCGGACTCCTCGGTCTTCTCCTGCAGGCCGAGGCGGCGCAGCTCGTCGTAGGGCGTGTACTTGAACACCACTTGCAGAGCGCCGCGCGGCACGGCCCGGCCGGACTGGATGAGCTCGAGCACGCGCTTCACGCGCCCCAGCGGTAGATAGAAGCTCGAGGCCGCGCCGGTGGCGCCGCCGGCGTTGAGCGCCACGACGCGACCCTGGATGTCGATGACCGGCGAGCCCGACGAGCCACCCGAGGTGCCCGAGGCCGCCTGTAGATAGAACGTGTTGAAGTCGTTGTACTTGCCGATGCCGTACTCGGGCGCGTCGCGGTCCAATTTGGCGATGGTGCCCGCCAGGATCGAGAGCTGTTCGCCCGCGTTGTTGCCGATGACGCGGATCTCGCGGCCGATCTGGGCGCCGTCCGGATACAGCGGCAGCGAGCGCGGCTTGATGAAACGCAGCTTCTTCGGGTCGTAGCGGTAGATGCCGAAATCGTGGATGGGATCGCGATACACGGGATAGAGCTGCACTTCCTCGCGGTCGAGGAAGGTCGCCTCGGATGTCACCGGTCCGGGGGTTACGACGTGGCGATTGGTGAGGATGAGACCGCGCTCGGCGTCGACCACGAAGCCGGTCGCTTGAGAGGAGGAGTTCCACTCCGTGTCGAAGGCGCGCGTCTGGTCGATCTCGATGGCAACCACACTCTGCGCGACCCGTTCGAGCGTGCCGCGCCACGCGGCGCTCTCGCCCTCGGTCTGCGGGAACGACTGCGCCGCGGCGGACTGCGCTCCCACCTGTGCCTGCTGCGCATTGGGCTGCGCGCTCTGCGCGAGCACCGGCCCGACGAGCAGCCAAGCGATGATCGAACCGAAAAGTGCGAGCCTCGAGCGCATGCAATGTCCTTTCGAATTACTAGAGGCCGGTCAATCGGCCCATCTCAGTGAACGTGGGTGGTGATCCGCGGCCACAGAACGAGGAGCCAGACCACCGCGAGAAACAGCAATGACAGAAAAACGGCGGCGGAGCCGATGTCTTTGGCGAGGCCCGAGAGCTTGTGACGCTCGAGCCCGATGCGGTCCACCGTCGCTTCGATGGCGCTGTTGAGCAGCTCGACGATGAGCACTACGAACATCGGCGCGATCAGCAGCACGCGTTCGACGCCGTTCTGTCCCAACCAGAGGCCCAATGGAATGACTACCACCGCCAGACCGAGTTCCTGGCGGAACGCGGCTTCCTCCCGGAAGGCACCGATGAATCCTTTGAGACTGTTGCCGAAAGCACGGAACAGCCGGGTGAGTCCCGTGGGTTTGAGTCGATCGCCGACGTCGTTCATCCGGTGGACTCTACCAGAGGCCCCGCTTTGATTATTTGACGGACGCCGTCGCTTCGACGGCATTTTCCTATGTGGGGCGCAGCCCCTGGGGAGTTTTCCACGTGAGATCGAGCTGACGCGCGGCGCGGACGTCGTCGAGGCGGCGCACCGTCATGGTGTGCGGTGCCGACTTCACCACATCCGGCTGCGACTGCGCCTCCTTGCGGATGGCCACCATGGCGTCGATGAATCCATCCAGCGCCTCCTTGCTCTCGGTCTCGGTGGGCTCGATGAGCAGGCACTCGGGGATCAGCAGCGGGAAGTAGGTAGTGGGCGCGTGGAAGCCGTAATCCAGCAGACGCTTTGCGATGTCCATCGCGGAGACGCCGAGATCGCGCAGTTCTTTCTTCGCGGTGATGATGAACTCGTGGCTCGCGCGGCGCGTGGGATACGCCGGATCGAAGCCCTGCTTCGCGAGTTGTTTCATGAGGTAGTTCGCGTTGAGCGTCGCGAACTCGCCGACCCGGTGCATGCCCTCGCGGCCGAGCATGCGCATGTATATGTAGGCGCGCAGCAGCACCCCCGCGTTGCCCATGAATGCCGAGAGACGGCCGATGGACTGCGGCAGGTCTTTCTCGGTGAGCCAGCGATATTGTTCGCCGTCTTTTCCGACGCTCGCTTCTTTTCCGACGAGGGGGATGGGCAGGAACGGCAGTAGACGCGCGCTCACGCCCACCGCGCCCGCGCCCGGACCGCCGCCACCGTGCGGTGTCGAGAACGTCTTGTGCAGGTTCATGTGGATGACGTCGAAGCCCATGTCACCGGGACGTACCTTGCCCAGGATGGCGTTGAGATTCGCGCCGTCGTAGTACAGCAGGCCGCCGGCGTCGTGGACGACCTTCGCCACTTCCTTGATGCGCCGTTCGAACACGCCGCAGGTGGAAGGGTTCGTGAGCATGATGCCCGCGGTGTTCGGGCCGACGACGAGCTTGAGCGCCTCGACGTCGATGTCGCCCTCCTCGTTGGTCGGGATCTCGCGCACCACGCAACCGCACATCGTCGCGGTGGCGGGATTCGTACCGTGCGCCGCATCCGGCACGATGATCTCGTTGCGCGCGAGATCGCCGCGCGCGCGGTGATACGCGCGGATCATCGCCACACCGGCGAATTCGCCGTGCGCGCCGGCCATCGGCGACAACGCGACGCCCTGCATGCCGGTAACTTCTTTCAACATCTCCTGCAGTTCGAACATGCAGGCGAGGAAGCCCTGGCCCAGGGAATCCGGCGCGAGCGGATGGCGGCTCAGGAACCCCGGCAGCATCGCGTACTGGTTACAGGCCTTCGGGTTGTATTTCATCGTGCACGACCCGAGTGGATAGAAGTGCGTGTCGATGGAGAAGTTGAGCTGCGAGAGACGCGTGAAGTGTCGCACCACCTCGAGTTCGCTGACCTCGGGAAGCATCGGGGCGCTCTTGCGTTGGAGTCCAACCGGGATGCTCGCGGGGATGGCGGTCGCGGTGGCTCGGTCTGTGGGCCACTGACCGAAGGCACCGCGGCCGGGCCGCGAATACTCGAAGATGATCTTTTCGGGATGTTTGAGCATGGCCATGGAGGGTTCTCTCGTTTACGCAGCCCGCGACAGTGCCGTCAGCGAGTCGGCGAGCGCGGCGGAATACTGTTCGATGTCTTCGGCGGTGCGGGTCTCGGTGGCGCAGACCAGCAGTGCCGGCCCGAGCTCCGGGTAGTCGGTGCCCAGGTCGAACCCGCCGACGATTCCGCGGCGCGCGAGCTCCGCGAGCACCGGCGCGACCGGGCGGTCGAACAACAGCACGGCTTCATGGAAGCGCGCGCCGTCGAAGGCCAGCTTCACGCCCTTGACACGCGTGAGCGCCGCGCACAGCTCGTTGGCGCGCCGGTGCGACTCATTCGCGACGCGCGCCAGCCCCTCGGGCCCGAGCAGACTCAGGTAGATAGTCGCCGCGGTCACCAGCAGTCCCTGGTTCGTACAGATGTTCGACGTGGCCTTGCCGCGGCGGATGTGCTGCTCGCGCGCCTGCAGCGTCAGCGCGAAACCCTGCTTGCCGGCGGCGTCGACCGTGCGGCCGACGATGCGACCCGGCATCTGCCGCACGTAGTCCATCTTCGTGGTGAGGAAGCCCGCGTAGGGACCGCCGGAGGACAGCGGTACGCCGAGCGGCTGGCAGTCGCCGCAGGCGATGTCGGCGCCCTTCGTGCCCCACTGCCCCGGCGGTTTCAGGATGGCGAGCGAGGTCGGGTTCACCGAGGCGATGACGAACATGCCGTTCGCATGCGCGAAGTCCGTCAGTGCGTCGACGTCCTCGAGTTGCCCGAAGAAGTTAGGCTGCTGGATGACGAGCGCGGTGACGTCCTCGCCCTGGTATTTCTCGAGGTCGGCCACCGACAGCGTGCCTCTGGGGC
>JAYTOI010000088.1:0-1350 GCA_043747875.1 Pseudomonadota bacterium
TTCGGTGGCGCGACGCGGACGCGCGAGTTGCGATCGATCGCATCGCGGAAGATGCACGGACCGCATTCACGCCCGATGGATTGTGGCCGGTGCATCCGATCGATCTTTCGCCTGAACGCCCAGCAGACTGTTTGAAGCCAATGTTCAATGGTGCCGGCGGCGTATTCTGGGCGTTGCGCCGACTGCGCGCTCATGGGGCGGCAGTCGATGCGCTCGACGATCGCACGATCCTCGCGGCACTACCCGACCTGCAACGCGAGGACGATGTGCGGCTGAACCGCGAGCGCAGCCCGAGTTTCGCGATCGGTGATACCGGTCTTGCGCTGCTGGCCTGGTGGGACAACCCTGACACGGCGCACGCGAGCGCATTGACGTCTTGCATTGACGCGTGTGCCGCGCAGGCTCAGCAAGGTTTCGCCTTCGGCGCTGCCGGTGGTCTGCTCGCGAGCTTGTTCGCGTTCGAACGCTCAGGCGACACACGCTGGCGCGCCACCTTCGAGCGTCATGCCAATGCGCTGTGGTCGCGATGGAAGGACGAGCCTGAGCTTGGCGGTCACCACTGGCTGCAGATGCTCTACGGTCATCGCGATCGCCCACTCGGCGCGTTGCATGGACTCGGCGGCATTCAATTCGCGTTGATGCGCGGCTTTCGGTCCTTCGAAGACGAGCGCCTGGTTACCCTCGCGGAGCGTACGCGCAAGGTTCTGCTTGCGACTGCGAGTCGTGCTGACGCCTTCGCGAATTGGCCGCGAGGTGCAGGACCATCGACGCGCGAAGGCGACAACGAACTATTACTCCAGCATTGCATGGGCGCGCCGGGAATCGTCGCGACAAGTGCCTGGATTCCAGCAGGCGAAGATCCAGCGTTCGATGCACTGCTATTGCAGGCGGGTGCTCTCATCTGGCACGCAGGACCAACGAACAAGCTACCGTCGTTGTGTCATGGCGCACCCGGCAGTGGTTACGCCTTCCTGAAATTGTTCGAACGCACGGGCGCTGAGCTGTGGCTCGATCGAGCGCGTCAATTCGGGCTACACGGTGTGCAGCAAGCGGACCTCGCGCTGAGCAAGTTCGGGCAGCGTAAGTACTCGCTGTGGACAGGTGATCTCGGCCTCGCGTTGTTCCTCCAGGACTGCCTGCGAGCGCGGGCTGAAATACCGTTGTTCGATGTGTTTTAGCTGGCCCCGTTCGCGCGCGAGCCTGTGATGTAGCTGCCGACCTTGCGGCTGCTGCGTGCAAAGTTGAGCGACTGTGTGCAGGCCTGGCAGGACGCCATGACACCGCGAGTACGATGAGCCCGGCGAACGTTTTTCTTACTCGACCCTGTACTGACACAGTGGTAGCGCCTCT
>JAYTOI010000089.1:0-5707 GCA_043747875.1 Pseudomonadota bacterium
CAGAGTTCATTCCTCAAAACGTAAAAATTTACCTGTTTTTGCGGGCGCGGATTCTACAGAAAAGGTTCCGTTAAGCATAGGTTTACGAAGCCTGAGAATGAAGAAGTCTTCGCGGCTGCAGCCAACCATCGATCTGGGCCTCGCCCAGCCCGAGGAACACGCCGCCAGGGCCGTACAGACGGACCCTCGCGCCCACGGCGGGCACGGCATCGCATTTGTGGCGCACAGCCTGTCCGTTGCGTAGCGCCGCAACCTGCGCCTCGTCGAGCCGCGCCTCGGGAAGTGCCCGCAATGCCGCATCCGGCGCCAGCAGGACTGGCGCTTTTCCTGCTCCGGCGAGCGCACCTTCCAGAGTGATCATGGGCATTCCGCGAAACGGCTCGACCCATGTGCGCCGCAGCCGTGTGAGATGTCCGAGCGTGCCGAGCGCACGCGCAAGATCTTCGCCGAGCACGCGGATATAGGTTCCTTTGGCGCATTCGCACACGAGATCGAGCGCGGCCGCACCGACACTCAGCAGCTCGAGGCGACGGATGTCGATGGTGCGCGCCGCGCGCTCGACCTCGATGCCTTTGCGCGCGAGCTCGTAGAGCGGACGCCCTTGGCGCTTCAGCGCGGAATACATCGGCGGGACCTGCTGCTGCACGCCGCGAAAAAGCGCGAGCACCCCTTCGACCGCGGCCTCGCTCGAGGGCGGCACCGCGGCTTCTTCGACGACGGTGCCCTCCGCGTCACCGGTGTCGGTGCGCGCGCCGAGCTGGACCGTGAATTCGTAGCATTTCGCGCCCGATTCGATTTGCGCGATCACCTTGGTGGCCTCGTCCAGGCACATCGGCAACATGCCGGTGGCCATGGGATCGAGCGTGCCGACGTGGCCTGCGCTGGCGGCGCCGAAGGCTTTGCGCACGCGCTGCAACGCGCCGTTCGACGTCAGGCCCTGGGGCTTGTCGAGCAGGAGGATGCCGGTGGGCATTGTCGCTACTCGGGCTTGTTCTGATTGGATTTGACCGCGCCGTCGATCAGCCGCGAGAGTTTGTCCGCGTGTTCGATCTGCGCGTCGTAGACGAACTCGAGCTTCGGCGCGTGCCGCAACGCCAGCGCGCGACCCACTTCGCCGCGCAGGAAACCGGCGGCGCGCGTCAGGCCCTCGCCCACTTCCTCGGGCGCATGCTTGCCGCCGAACGGCACGAAGTACACGCGCGCGGTGGATAGATCCGGCGCGACGGTCACCGACGTCAGCGTGACGTTGCCGACGCGCGGATCGCGCACTTCGCGCGCGACGAGCGTCGACAGCACGCGCTGCATCTCGCCTTCGATGCGCGCGAGGCGCTGGGACTTTGCGTTGTTCAAATCAGGGCGCTCATCGTATTAGCTACGCTGCATCACTGGATGCTGCGCGCAACCTCGACGCGGGAGTAGCACTCGATCTGATCGCCGACGCGCACGTCCTGGTAGTTCTTCACGCCGATGCCGCACTCGGTGCCGGCACGCACTTCGCCGGCGTCATCCTTGAAGCGGCGCAGCGATTCGAGCGCGCCTTCGAAGATGACCACGCTTTCGCGCAGCACGCGGATGGGGTTGTTGCGCTTCACCGCGCCTTCCGTCACGAGGCAGCCGGCGACGACGCCGAACTTGCTCGAGCGGAACACTTCGCGCACCTGCGCCGTACCGAGAATGGTTTCCTTGATCTCGGGTGCGAGCAGACCGCTCATCAACTGCTTCACGTAGTCGATGGCTTCGTAAATGATGCTGAAGTACTGCGGCTCGATGCCGGCGTCCTTCATCGCCTCGCGCGCCGCGCCGTCGGCGCGTACGTTGAAGCCGACGATGCGCGCCTGCGAAGCCGCGGCGAGCTGGACGTCGGAAATGGTGATGCCGCCGACGCCGCTGGCGATGATCTTGACCTGCACCTCTTCGGTGGCGAGCTTGTTCAGCGCGTCGCGCAATGCTTCGGCGCTGCCTTGCACGTCGGTCTTGAGCAGGATCGGGATGACGCCGATCTTCTGCTCTTCCATCTGCGCGAAGACGTCCTGCATCTTCGAGGCCTGCTTCGCGAGTTTGACGTCGCGGAATTTGCCCTGGCGATACAGCGCGACTTCACGCGCCTTGCGTTCGTTCTCGACCGCGAGGAATTCGTCGCCGGCGTTCGGCGAGCCCTGCAAGCCGAGCACCTGCACGGGGATCGATGGCGCCGCGCTATCTACCGGCTTGCCGTTCTCGTCGAACATGGCACGCACGCGACCGAACTCATTGCCCGCGATGATGGGGTCGCCGAGCTTCAGCGTGCCCTTCTTGACCAGCACGGTGGCTACTGCGCCGCGACCCTTTTCCACCGACGATTCGATGACGATGCCGGTGGCGAGGCCGTCGGCTGCCGCCGTGAGCTCGAGCACTTCGGCCTGCAGCAGGATGGCATCCAGCAACGCGTCCACGCCCTGGCCGGTTTTAGCCGACACCTGCACGAACATGTTGGTACCGCCCCATTCCTCGGCGATGACTTCATGCTTGGACAGCTCGGTGCGCACGCGATCGGGCTCGGCATCCGGCTTGTCGATCTTGTTGACCGCTACGACGATCGGCACGCCCGCAGCCTTGGCATGTTGGATTGCTTCTATGGTTTGCGGCATGACGCCGTCATCCGCCGCGACCACGAGCACCACTACGTCGGTGGCCTTCGCGCCGCGCGCGCGCATGGCGGTGAACGCCGCGTGGCCCGGGGTATCGAGGAACGTGACCATGCCCTTCGGCGTTTTCACGTGGTACGCGCCGATGTGCTGCGTGATGCCGCCGGCCTCACCCGCCGCGACTTTCGTGCGGCGGATGTAGTCGAGCAGCGAGGTCTTGCCGTGATCGACGTGGCCCATGACGGTGACCACGGGCGGACGAGAAGTCTCGGTCTCGGGGGCCGATTCGCCCTGCAAATCTTCCTCCACCTGATCGCCCTTGAGCACCTTCGCGATGTGACCCATTTCCTCGACCACCAAGGTGGCGGTGTCGCGGTCGATGGGTTGGTTGATCGTCGCCATCACACCCATGTTCATCATGGTCTTGATGACTTCGGTGGCCTTCACGGCCATTTTCTGCGCGATTTCCTGCGGCGTGATCGTTTCGCCGATGGTCACCTCGCGCTTCATCGGCGCGGTAGGCATTTCAAAGGCGTGGCGTGCTTCCACACCCATGCCGGTTCCGGTGCGCTCTTTCACGCGCTTCTTTTTCTTGTTGCGCGTGCCGACGCCTCCGGCGACATGAAGTTCCTGGCGGCCGTAGCGCGTCGGGTCCTTCGCGACTCCGGCGCTGGGCGCCACCGGCGCCTTATCGGGCTTGTGACGCTCCGGGCGCGCGGGCTGCACGTGCGCCACGGCGACTTCCGCAGCGGCGCGCTTCTGCGCTTCGCTTTCCTGTTTGACGCGCGCGTCTTCCTGGGCCTTGCGCGCATCCTCGGCCTGCTTCTTGCGCGTGGCCTCGTCTTCGATGCGGCGGCGGTTCTCCGCCTCCATGCGCTCGCTTTCTTTGCGCGCGGCTTCCTGACGCTCGCGCTCGGCGGCCTCGGCGGCTTCCAGTTCCTTGCGCTTGAGGTCGGCGCCGTCCTGATGCTGCTTGTTCTGCTCTTCGAGAACGTCGCGCTTGATATAGGTCTTCTTGTGGCGCACTTCCACGTTGACCGTGCGGGCGCGACCCTGCGCGCTCGCCTGCCGCAGCTCGCTCTGCGTCTTGCGCGCCAGCGTGATCTTGCGCGGCGCCGCGACTACGCCCAAGGCCTTCGGGGTCGGCTCAGTGCCGCCGTGCGCACGGCGCAGGTGCGTGAGCAGCTCGAGCTTGGCCTCGTCGCTGATGAGCGCCTGGGGTCCGGCAACCTGGATGCCCGCGGATTCCAACTGCACGAGCAGCCGGTCAACCGGGACTTTCAGGACTTCAGCAAATTGTGCAACCGTGACGTCGCTCATTCAGTCAGTCTCCTCAGGCCCGTCCGGCTTCGAACCAGATTTCGCGAGCCTTCATGATCAGCTTCCCGGCTTCTTCGGCCGTGAGCCCTTCGATGTCCAACAAATCGTCGACAGCCTGGTCGGCGAGATCCTCGCGTGTGCGCACGCCGCGGCGCGCCAGCGCCAGAGCGAGATCGGGCTTCATGCCTTCGAGCAGCAGCAGATCGTCGGCCGGCATGCCCGACTCGAGCGTCTCCTCGCTGGCAATCGCCTGCGTCAGCAGCACGTCGCGCGCGCGATTGCGCAGCTCCTTGACCATTTCATCGTCGAACTCTTCGATGTTCGCGAGCTCGGACTGAGGTAGATAGGCCACTTCCTCCACCGTGGAGAAGCCCTCCTGCACCAGGATGGTGGCCACGTCTTCGTCGACGTCCAGCGACTTCTTGAAGGCCTCGACCAGCGACTTGGCTTCGGTGTCGCTCTTGGCCTCGGCGTCCGACTCGGTCATGACGTTGAGGTCCCAGCCGGTGAGCTGGCTCGCGAGACGGATGTTCTGACCGCCGCGGCCGATGGCCTGCGACAGTTTGTCCTCGGCAACGGCGATGTCCATGCTGTGCGAATCCTCGTCGACCACGATGGACAGCACTTCCGCCGGCGACATCGCGTTGATGACGAACTGCGCGGCGTTCTCGTCGTGCGGGATGATGTCCACGCGCTCGCCGGCGATTTCGTTCGACACGGCCTGCACGCGCGAGCCGCGCATGCCGACGCAGGCGCCGACCGGATCGACGCGCGGCTCGAGACTCTTCACCGCGATCTTCGCGCGCACGCCCGGGTCACGGGCCGCGCCGAGGATCTGGATGAGCCCCTGGCCCACCTCGGGCACTTCGAGCTTGAACAGCTCGACCAGGAATTCACGCGCGGTGCGCGACAGGAACAACAGCGGCCCGCGCTGCGTTTCGGTGGCGCTCTTCACTTCCTTGAGCAGGGCCTTGATGCGGTCCTGGCTCTTCACGATTTCGCGCGGGATCATGTCCGTGCGCGGCACGAAGCCCTCGGCATTGCCGCCGAGATCCACGTAGATGCCGTTGCGGTCGACGCGCTTCACGACGCCCGAGACGAGCTGGTTCACGCGATCCTTGTATGCCTCGACCACCTGCGAACGCTCGGCCTCGCGCACCTTCTGCACGATGACCTGTTTCGCCTGCTGGGCGGCGATGCGGCCGAAGGCCACCGATTCCATGGGCTCCTCGACGAATCCGCCGACCGCCGCTGCCTTGTCCATGTCGAGCGCATCCTCGAGGCGCAATTCGCGCTGCGGCACTTCCATCTCGCGGGAGTCGTCGGCGAACACCTTCCAGCGGCGAAACGTGTCGTAGTCGCCGGTCTTGCGATTGATGGAGACGCGCACGTCCCACTCCTCGCCGTGTTTCTTGCGGGTGGCAGACGCCAGCGCCGCCTCGAGCGCGCCGAAGATGATCTCTTTGTCGACGCTCTTCTCGTTGGAGACTGCGTCCACGACCAACAGGATTTCTTTGTTCACTTTACTATGGCCTCCGGCCAACACGCGGAGCCTTTCGGCTCCTGATCAACCGTCGTTCGCCAAAGCGCGAACGCCGTATACGAAAATAACCAGCCCTATCTACCGTCACAGCGGGGCCAGCCTGGCCCTGCCGATCTGCGCGAGACTGATGCTCACGGAGAAGTTGTCCACCTCGAGCTCGATGCTCTCGCCGTCCGCACGGCGCAGCACCCCGGTGTAGCGCTTGCGGCCATCGCGCGGC
>JAYTOI010000090.1:0-15898 GCA_043747875.1 Pseudomonadota bacterium
CGCGAGGGATTGATCGACATCGTGCAGACCGAAGCCTACGCCCCGCTGCATGTGCGCTCCGCGCAGGGCGCGCGCGGCCTGCGGCTCGCGGTCGACAACGACTCGCTCGACGATTCAGTCCAGGACGGGGCGATGGAGGCGGAGATCATCGAAGTGCCCGAAGTCGCCAACGAGCCGGACATGGAAGCCGCGCCCGCAACGGACGTTGCGCCGGACGCGGACCCCGAGCAAACCGGAGAGAAGCATGAGTGATGCCTACTTCAAGAATGTCGTCGAAGCCGCGTTGCTCGCGGCGGCGCGTCCCGTGTCCATTTCGGAGCTCGCGCAGATTTTCGACGAGCACACCCGCCCGACACCGAAGGAGCTGCGCAAGGCGCTCGAGCAGCTCGCGACCGAATACGAAGGGCGCGGCGTCGCGGTGATGGAAACCGCGAACGGTTTCCGCTTTCAGGTGCGTACCGAGTTTGCGCGTGAGGTGTCGCGGCTGTGGCCGGATCGTCCGCGCAAATACACGCGCGCATTGCTCGAGACGCTGGCGCTCATCGCCTATCGGCAGCCGATCACCCGCGCGGAAATCGAGAACGTGCGGGGCGTGGCCGTGAATCCCGAAATCGTGAAAACGCTCATGGAGCGCAACTGGGTACGCGTCGTCGGCCATCGAGACGTGCCCGGCCGTCCGGAGTTGTTGGGCACGACGGCCGAGTTCCTGGACTACTTCTCGTTGAAGTCCATCGAAGACCTGCCGCCGCTCGCCGATCTCAAGTCGCTGACCGATCTCAACCTGCAATTGCCGCTGCCCGGCACAGCCGATGCGGCGCCCGCGGCTGACGCCTCGGACCTGCCCACCGACTCCGGCGAAGTCGCCGTGGTGTCTTCGAGCGACAGCGGCGATCGTCTCGACGCGGCGGCCGATGACGACTCCGATGATGAAGAGCTCTCTGCGGCGGGCAATCCCACCGCCGTCCTCGTGGCGGCGCCGCCGTCGGACGAGACGTGATCGGCGCCGGGAATTAGGCATGGCTCGTCCGCGTGGTCCGACGCCGACCGGCGTCGCCGAGCGGCTGCAGAAGCATCTCGCGCAGCGCGGGCTCGGCTCGCGGCGCGCAATAGAGGAATGGATCCGCGCGCAGCGCCTCACCGTGAACGGCAAGGTCGCCGAGCTCGGAGTGAGGGTCACCGAGCGCGACGACATCCGCCTCGACGGCCGTCCCATCAAGGTGCGCGCCGCCGCGTCCGCGCAGGTGTTCATGTTCAATCGCTCGCCGGGCGATCCGCTGCGCGAGGCCACTGCCGAGCGGGCGCCGCTCATCGAGCGCCTGCCGCGAAATGCAGGCCGCCGCTTCATCGCCGTGAGCCCCATGCCGAACATCGACGGCGGCCTCGAGATCGTCACCTCCGATGGGCCGCTGGCCACGAAGCTGCAGCGCGCGTTCCACCGCCTGCCGACCGAGTTCAGCGTGCGCGTGAAAGGGTTGTTAGGCCCGGATCAGCTGGCGGGCGTGGAATCCGGCAAGATCGATCGCGCGACGCGCATGACCGTCGAGAGCGTCTCGACCAGCGAGGCGGATCTCGAAGGCTCGAATCGCTGGTATGCGCTGTTCGTGCGCGGTGCCAGCGGCAAGGACGTGCGGCAGCTGTTCGAGCGGCAGGGCATGCTCGTCAGCCGCGTGCTGCGTGTGTCGGCGGGTAGTTTGAAGCTCGAGAAGAGCCTGTCGCGCGGTCAGCACCGGCAGCTCACGGAAACCGAGATCGAAGCGCTGCTGCATCCGACGCGGCCGGACGCGGACGACGAATGAGCGTGCCTGGCGCCGCGGCTGCACTGTGGCTCGCGGCCTCGATGCGGCGGGCCAGAAACTCGCGGCGCGAATCGTGGTGGGTATGGGCAGCGACCGCCCGCTGCTGACCACGGAAGAATTCATGCGTCAGGGCTTTTGCGCCTCGAACCGCCGGCCGGTGACGCCGCGGCTCGCCGGTCCTAACAACGCAAGATAGGACGCCGTCAGCGACTCCGGCGTCGGCAGCGACTCCGGCAGCTCCGATGGATAGGCCTGGCGGCGCATCGCGGTGCGCACTTTGCCGGGATTGATGATGTTGACTCGTACGGTCGAATTGCCCTCGGTCTCGTGCGCCAGCACCTGCGCGAGGCCTTCCGTCGCGAACTTCGACACGGAGTACGCGCCCCAGTACGCCCGGCCGCGATTTCCCACGCCGCTCGATGTGAACAGCACGGTGGCGTCCGGCGATTTGCGCAACAACGGCAACAGGTGCTGGGTGAGCACGAACGCGGCGGTCACGTTCACGTGCATGACGCGCATGAACGTCGGCACATCGTATTGATCGATCGGCGTCAGAGTGCCGAGCAGCGCGGCGTTGTGCAGCAGGCCGTCGAGTCGTCCGTAGCGCTGCTCGACCGCCGCGGCGACGGCTTCGTATTCCGCGGCGAGCGCGCGCTCGAGATCGAGCGGCACGATGCTGGCTTCGGCCGCGCCCGGCAATTCGGCGATCTCGGCATGCACCGCTTCGAGCTTGCGCACGGTGCGGCCGAGCAGGATCACCTGCGCGCCCGCTCGTGCAAGCGCCAGCGATACGGCGCGGCCGATGCCGCTTCCGGCGCCGGTCACCATGACGACGCGGCCGCGGAACTCTTCAGTGGTGGGGTGATGCAGGCGCGGATCGAATTCCGCGCCGACGGCTTCTTTGTGCATGGTGTTCATCGGAAAGATTTCAGGACGCGCGCGGCGTCTCGGGCGCGTCGGCGGTTTCGAGCGTGGGCGCGATGGGCGCGCGCACGAGTTGCTCCACGGGATCGAGTGAGGCGACTGTCTCGCTGGTTACGCCCAGCTCGGTGAACTTGCGCGCCTGCGGCAGGACGTTGCGCTCGATCGAGCCCACCGCGGCATTGAAGGAGTCGACCGCATTGCCCAGCGAGCGCGACGTTTTCTGCAGGTGGCCCATGAAAGTCTGAAATCGTTTGAAAAGATCCTGACCCAGCTCGCGAATCTCCTCCGCGTTTTCCGCGACGGCTGCCTGGCGCCAGCCATACGCCACCACCTTGAGCAGCGCCATCAGCGTCGACGGCGTCGCGATGATGATGCTCTGCTTGAGAGCGGTGTCGATGAGGTCGGGCCGCTCGGTGAGCGCGGCGGACAGGAACTGGTCGCCTGGCACGAACAGCACCGCAAACTCCGGGCTTTTTTCGAACTGCTCCCAGTAACTCTTCTGGCTGAGCTCGCGGATGCGCTGCTCCATGTGCTGCGCGTGGCGCGCGAGCGCGGCGCGGCGCGTGTCGTCGTCCGGCGCCTCGATGGCGTCCAGATAGGCGTCGAGCGGAGTCTTCGCGTCGACCACGAGCTCCCGCGATTCCGGCATGCGCACGATGAGATCGGGACGCAACACGCCGCGTTCGCCGGTCTCGATCTGCTCCTGCTCGACGAAGTCGCACCGCTCGGCCATGCCCGAGAGCTCCACGACGCGCTTGAGCGTCAGTTCACCCCAGCGGCCGCGCACTTCGGGACGGCGCAGCGCGGTGGATAGATTGCGGGTCTCGCGATGGAG
Organism: Pseudomonadota bacterium; assembly: GCA_043747875.1. Lineage (GTDB taxonomy): Bacteria > Pseudomonadota > Gammaproteobacteria > Steroidobacterales > Steroidobacteraceae > CADEED01. Next base: position 3,556 of record JAYTOI010000090.1, read on the forward strand.
CAGCGCCTGCACGCTCACGAGGCTCTCGATCTGTCCGGCGAGCTTGCCCTGTGATTCGCGCCGCTCGCGCTCGAGCGACATCGCCTGTTCTTCATGTTTGGCGAGCGCGCTCTTGATGGGCTCGATGAGCTGCTCGAACGCCTTCTGGCGCTCGGTGAGCGTCGCGTTGGCGGCGGCCTGATCGCGGCCGAACACCTCGCGCGCGAGCTTGAGAAAGGTTTCGCTGTTCGCGTCGAGCGCAACACGCGACGCGCTCTCGACCGCGACGCGCACCTGCGCGTCGCTTTGTCGCAGCAGCTCGTCGGTGCGCGCGCGCAGCTGCGACTCGGACGACAGCTTCGCGCGCGCCCCTTCGAGCTCGCGGCTGAGCTCATGGGCGCGACGCGAGGCGCGCAGCGTGCCGATGAGAAATCCGATGACCGCCGCGGCGATCGCCGCGATCAGTGCATACGCGATATTCACGGCGTGGTTCCTTTTGCCGTGGACGCCGCCGGACGCGGCTTGTCGAGCCACGCAAGCAGATCGAGCGGTGAATCGAGCCAGCCATGCTGGAACCATTTGTCGGCACGGTCTTCGTCGCCGATATATCCGAAGCCCGCGATCACCGCGTACATGCCGGCTGCCTGTGCGGCCTGCATGTCGCGCTCGGCATCGCCGACGTACACGCACTCGCCGGGTGCTACGCCCATCTTCTCCGCCGCGTGCAGCAGCGGCCGCGGATGCGGCTTGCGCTCGGGCAACGTGTCGCCGCTCACGACGGCGCGCGCGCGGGTGTGCAGATTGACCTCGACGAGCAGCGGTTCCGTCAACCAGCCCGGCTTGTTGGTGACGATGCCCCAGTGCATGCCGCGGCTGTCGAGGTCGCGCAGCATCTCGGCGCCGCCGCAGAACAGGCGGGTGTGCTTGGCGAGCTGACGCCGATAGATGTCGAGCAGCCGCTGCCACATCGCCGTGTGGTCGTCTGGCGGCAGCGTGCCGAACGACAGCCGCACCAGCGCATGCCCGCCGTGCGAGACCTGGCAGCGCACCTGCTCGTAGGGCAGCGGTGGCAGCGATTCCTCGGTGCGCAGCGTATTCAGCGCGTCCATCATGTCGCGCGCGGTGTCGAGCAGCGTGCCGTCGAGATCGAACAGCACGGCCTTGATGTGGGATTTGTTGACAGCGGTCATTGCGCGTCCGGGGCGGCACGGCGCGTGAGATGCATCAGATAGTTCACCGATGGATTGTCGGTCAGCGAGCACTGCTCGCGCAGCGGGTCGTAGCGCAGGCCGGAGATGTCGGTCACGTCGAGCCCCGCGGCGCGCGCGAAGCGTGCGACTTCGGAAGGTTTGAGCAGCCGCTCGTATTCGTGCGTGCCACGCGGCACGAGCCGCGCGAGATATTCGGCGCCGACGATGGCCAGCGCGAAGGATTTGAGATTGCGGTTGATGGTGGACAGGAACACGTCGCCGCCCGGTACCACCAACCTGCCGAGCACCGCCACCGTGCCCGCCGGGTCCGGGACATGCTCGATCATCTCCATGCACGTGACGACGTCGAACTTCCCGGAGTGCGCCGCTGCAAGCTGTTCGGCCGATTCGACGCGATAGTCGATTTTCAAGCCGGACTCGAGCGCGTGCAGGCGCGCGGTCTCCACCATGCTGGGCGCGAGATCGATCGCGGTGACCAGGGCGCCGGCGCGCGCCAGCGATTCGGCGAGCAAACCACCGCCGCAGCCCACGTCGAGCACGCGCGCGCCGGAGAGCTGTGCGCGCTCCTGCACGTAACGCGCACGTACGGGATTGAGCTTGTGCAGTGGTTTGAACTCGCCATCCACATCCCAGAAGCGATGCGCGACGGCGTCGAATTTCGCGATTTCCGACGGGTCGGCCCCAGGGTGAAAATGTGGCGCTGAGGGAGTGGGCATGAGGGTGTGAATTATAGACTCGTAACAGGCAATAACGCGCGTCGAAACAGGGCTTTCAGCAAGCTCTGCATGCTAGAATCCCGCACCTTTTTTCGGGCTCATTCATGAACGCAGTCGCGCGCGAAATTGTGCAGGTGAATCTCGAGGACGAGATGCGTCAGTCGTATCTCGACTACGCCATGAGCGTCATCGTCGGCCGCGCGCTGCCCGATGTTCGCGACGGCCTGAAGCCGGTGCACCGCCGCATCCTCCATGCCATGCGCGAGCTCGGCAACGACTGGAACAAGGTCTACAAGAAATCCGCGCGCGTCGTCGGCGACGTCATCGGCAAATACCATCCGCACGGCGATACTGCCGTGTACGACGCGCTGGTGCGCATGGCGCAGGATTTCTCCATGCGCTATCTGCTCGTCGACGGGCAGGGCAACTTCGGTTCGGTGGACGGCGATTCGCCAGCCGCCATGCGTTACACCGAAGTGCGCATGACGCGCATCACCAGCGAGTTGCTGGCGGACATCGAGAAAGAGACGGTCGATTTCCAGCCCAATTACGACGGCTCCGAAACCGAGCCGTCGGTCATGCCGGCGCGGTTCCCGAATCTGCTGGTCAACGGCTCCGCGGGCATCGCGGTGGGCATGGCCACCAACATCCCGCCGCACAATCTCACCGAGATCGTGAATGCCTGCCTCGCGGTGCTCGAGACGCCCGAGGTCACGCTCGCCGAACTCATGCAGCACGTGCCGGGTCCTGATTTCCCCACCGCGGCCATCATCAACGGCGCTACGGAGATCGCGACGGCCTATCGCACCGGCCGCGGCCGCCTGTCGATCCGCGCGCGCACGCATTTCGAGGACGTCGACAAGGTCGGCGGACGTCAGGCCATCGTGGTCACCGAGCTGCCGTACCAGGTCAACAAGGCGAGGCTCATCGAGCGCATCGCCGACCTGGTGCGCGAGAAGCTCATCGATGGCATCTCGCAAGACGGCCTGCGCGACGAGTCCGACAAGGACGGCATGCGGCTCGTCATAGAGCTGAAGCGCGGCGAAGTTCCGGAGGTCCTGCTCAACAACCTGTTCGCGCAGACGCCGCTCGAGACGGTGTTCGGCATCAACATGGTCGCGTTGATCGACGGCCAGCCGAAGCTGCTCGGTCTCAAGGAAATGCTCGAAGCATTCCTGCGGCACCGACGCGAGATCGTCACGCGCCGCACGATTTTCGATCTGGCCAAGGCGCGCGACCGCGCACACATATTGGAAGGCCTCGCGGTCGCACTGGCGAACATCGACGAAGTCATCGCGCTCATCAAGGCCTCGCCCACGCCGCCGGAGGCAAAGGCCGCGTTGATCGCGCGCGTGTGGAATTCGGGTGCCGTGCCGCAGTTGCTGGCGCGCGCCGGGGACATCTCCACACGGCCCATCGGGCTCGCGGCCGAGCTCGGCGTCACGGGCGAGGGCGGTGGCGCCTACCGGCTCTCCGAGACGCAGGCCCAGGCCATTCTCGAGATGCGCCTGCACCGCCTGACCGGGCTCGAGCAGGACAAGATCGTCGCGGAATATCAGGAGTTGCTCACCACTATTGTAGATTTGTCGGACATCCTGGCGCGGCCCGAGCGCCTCTCGCAGGTGGTGCGCGAAGAGCTCATCGCCATCCGCGAGCAGTATGGCGATGCGCGCCGCACCGAGATCAACCGCGACCATCTCGACCTATCTACCGAAGACCTCATCGAGCCGCAGGACGTGGTCGTCACGCTGTCGCATGCGGGCTACGCGAAGTCGCAGCCCGTCACCGAATACCAGGTGCAGCGCCGTGGCGGTCGCGGCAAGGCGGCGACGTCGGTGAAAGATGAGGACTTCATCGAAAAGCTCTTCGTCGCGCACACGCACGACACGATCCTGTGCTTCTCGAATCGCGGCAAGGTCTACTGGAAGCGCGTATTCGAGCTGCCGCAGGCGGGCCGCGGTTCGCGCGGCAAGCCCATGGTCAATCTACTGCCGCTCGAAGAGGGCGAGAAGATCAACGCCATGCTGCCCATCAAGCAGTATGACGACGAGCACTTCGTGTTCATGGCGACCAGCCAGGGCACGGTGAAGAAGACGCCGCTGTCGGCATTCTCGCGGCCGCGCGCCAGCGGCATCATCGCGCTGGGTCTCGACACGGACGATCGGCTGGTCGGTGTCGCGCTCACCGACGGGCGGCGCGAGGTCATTCTCTCGTCGAGCGGCGGCAAGTCGATCCGCTTCAACGAAGAAGAAGTCCGCCCGATGGGCCGCGAGGCGACGGGCGTGCGTGGCATAAAGCTCGGCGTCGGCCAGGAGCTCATCTCGCTCATCGTCGTCGGCGAGGGTCACGTGCTGACGGCCTCGGCCAATGGCTACGGCAAGCTCACGCCGCTCGAGGATTTTCCCCAACACGGTCGCGGCGGGCAGGGCGTCATCGCGCTGCAAACTACCGAGCGCAATGGCGAAATGGTCGCGGCGCTGCAAGTCAATTCTGATCATGAGCTCATGCTCATTAGTTCTACCGGCACGCTGGTGCGTACGCCGGTGTCGGAAATCTCGGTCGTCGGGCGCAATACACAGGGCGTACGTCTCATTCGGCTCGACGAAGGCGAGAGATTGACCGGAATCGAGCGCATCGAGAGCCTGGGCGAAGAGGCCCCGGGTGCGGGCTCCTCAGGTTCCGAAATTCCCTCCGAGGATCCTTCGACAACTGGCCCTGCCGATACGCCGACCTCCTGATATATTTCGCGCCCCGGGCAATAACGTCCGGGGCGAACTAACGGTCGGGCAATAAGGTCCGCACCAGAGGGTAAATTCATGCGCGTATTCAATTTCGCCGCCGGCCCGGCCACGCTGCCGCTCGAAGTTTTGACTCAAGCCCAGACCGAGATGACCGACTGGAAGGCCAGCGGCATGTCGGTCATGGAAGTCTCCCACCGCAGCAAGGCGTTCATCGCCGTCGCCCAGGAAGCCGAGGCGGACCTGCGCGAGCTGCTGGCCATTCCATCTAACTACAAGGTGCTGTTTCTGCAGGGCGGTGCCACCGGCATGTTCTCGGCCATACCGATGAACCTGACGACGGCGGATGCCACTGTGGACTACGTGAACACCGGTGCCTGGTCCAAGAAGGCCATCGGCGAGGCGAAGCGTTACTGCAAGGTTGTCAACGTATCCGCCGACGAAGCTGCGTCCAACTACTCGACCGTGCCCGCGCAGTCGGCGCTCAAGCTGACGCCCGGCGCGGCGTATTTCCACTACACGCCCAACGAGACCATCGGCGGCGTGGAGTTCGACTACATCCCGCAGACCGGCAACGTACCGCTGGTCGCCGACTTCAGCTCCACCATCCTTTCCCGCCCGATAGAGGTGTCTCGTTTCGGCCTCATCTACGCCGGCGCGCAGAAGAACATCGGGCCGTCGGGCATCTGTGTCGTCATCGTGCGCGACGATCTCATCGGCCGCGCGCGCCCGGGTACCCCGTCCGTATGGGACTTCAAGGCCATGGCCGACGAAGGCTCCATGCTCAACACTCCGCCGACCTTCGGCTGGTATTTCGCGGGCCTCGTGTTCAAGTGGCTCAAGAAGCAGGGTGGCCTTCCGGCGATGGAGCAGCGCAATCGCGAGAAGGCGCAGAAACTGTACGGATTCATCGAGGGCAGCGGCTTTTACAAGAGCCCGGTCGCACCCAACGCGCGCTCGTGGATGAACGTGCCCTTCACACTCGCGAAGCCGGACCTCGACAAGGCGTTCTGCGTCGAGGCCGCGAAGGTGGGTCTCGTCAACCTCGAAGGCCACCGCTCGGTGGGCGGCATGCGTGCGTCCATCTACAACGCGATGTCCATCGAGGGCATCGATGCCCTCGTGAGTTTCATGAAGGAATTTCAAGCGCGAAACGCTTGATCGACAGAGAGTGGTCGCGGGGGCTGGTTCGGCGAACCACGAAAACCTTCCCCCGGCACCGCTCGGTTCCAACGACCGTCGGCAATAACGCCCACAGTCCTAACGCGCTGGGCAATAAGGCCTGCGCCAGGAGTTAGAAGATGCGATTCAAGATCCAGACTCTCAACAACATATCCATCAAGGGCCTCGAGCGCCTGCCCCGCGAACGCTTCGAAGTTGCCTCGGAGATCAACAATCCCGACGCCATCCTCGTGCGCTCGGCGGACATGCACAAGCTGGCGCTGCCCGACAGCCTGCGCGCGGTCGGCCGTGCCGGTGCCGGCACCAACAACATTCCGGTCGAGGTGCTGTCCAAGAAAGGCATCCCGGTCTTCAACGCGCCCGGGGCCAATGCCAATGCGGTGAAGGAGCTCGTGCTCGCTGGCATGTTCCTGGCCGCGCGCAACATCACCCAGGCCTGGTCCTTCGCCAAGGCGCAGACCGGCGATGACCACGCCATCGACGTCGCGGTCGAGAAGGGCAAGAAGAACTTCGTCGGCTTCGAGATGCCCGGCCGCACGCTCGGCGTCATCGGTCTCGGCGCCATCGGTGTCGAAGTCGCCAACTCGGCGCTGAGCCTGGGTATGAAAGTGCTGGGTTACGATCCACAAATAACGGTGCAGCGCGCCTGGCAGCTGTCCTCAAACGTCGAGCAGGCGCTGTCGCTGGACGATCTATTCGTGCGCGCGGACGTCATCTCCGTGCACGTGCCGCTGACGCCCGAGACTCGCGGGCTGGTGAACGAATCCCGCCTCAAGCTCATGCGCAAGGACGGCGTCATCCTCAATTTCGCGCGCGCGCCCATCGTCGACGAGAAGGCTATTGTCCAGGCGCTGGATGCCGGTCGCCTGCAGGGCTATGTCTGCGATTTCCCGACCAACGCGACCAAGGATCACCCCAAGGTCGTCACGCTGCCGCATCTCGGCGCTTCGACCAACGAAGCCGAGGACAACTGCGCTGTCATGGTGGCGGACACCGTCAAGGACTATCTCGAGAACGGCAACATCAAGAACAGCGTGAACTTCCCAGAAGTCGTGCTGCCGCGCGCGCCGAAGACTTCGCGCATCTGCATCGCCAACAGCAACGTGCCTAACATGGTGGGCCAGATCTCGACCGCGCTCGCGAGCGCCTCGCTCAACATCGCCGAGCTGCTCAACAAGTCCCGCGGCGAGTACGCCTACACGCTCATCGACACCGATGGCGCGGTGGACACGGGCGTGATGGACAAGGTTCGCGCGATCGGCGGCGTGCTGGCGGCGCGGGTGATATAACTTCCCGTTTCCGACAGGGAGCGGGTATGCCCGGGCGCAAGGCCAAGAAAAGTCGTAGCAAGAAGAATCGCGCGCAGGGCGCGGCGGAGACCACCGCCGCGTCCGCCGTCGCGCCAGCCGTGCTGCCCGCGGCTGGCGGCGCGCCACCGGCCATCCTGGCGCTGCGCGCGGCCATCGACTCGGTCGACCAGCGCATTCATGGCCTGCTCAACGAGCGCGCGCAGCTCGCACGCCAGGTAGGCATCTCCAAACATGCCGACGGCCACACCGTCGATTTCTATCGTCCCGAGCGCGAAGCGCAGGTGCTGCGCATGGCGCGCGAGCGTAACAAAGGCCCGCTCCGTACCGAGGAAATCCTCAGACTGTTCCGCGAGATCATGTCCGCCTGCCTCGCGCAGGAGGAGCCGCTCAAGGTCGGCTTCCTCGGTCCCGAAGGCACGTTTTCGCAAACCGCCGCGCTCAAACACTTCGGCCACTCGGTGCGCGCGCTGGCGCTCTCCTCGGTGGACGAGGTGTTCCACGAAGTGGAGGCGGGGCTCGCCGACTTCGGCGTCGTACCCGTGGAGAACTCCACCGAAGGCTCGGTCAATCACACGCTCGACAGCTTGTTAGGCTCGCCGCTCAGGATCTGTGGTGAGGTGGAGTTGCGCATCCACCAGTTCCTCATGGGCGGAATGGAAAGGATCAACCAGATCGAGCGCATCTGCAGCCATCCGCAGTCGCTGGCGCAATGCCGCGGCTGGCTCGACGAACATCTGCCCAACGTGACGCGCGTGCCCGTGTCGAGCAACGCCGAAGCCGCGCGGCGCGCGCGCGACGAGCACGGCACGGCCGCCATTGCCGGCGAGACCGCCGCCGAGATCTACGGTCTGAAATCGCTCGCCACCGAGATCGAAGACCGCGATGACAACACCACGCGGTTCTTCGTGGTCGGTCGCAAGGTCTTCAAACCCAGCGGTGACGATCGCACCACCATTCTGTGCTCGGCGCTGCACACCGATTCCCCGGGCGCATTGTTCCGGCTGCTCGAGCCGCTCGCGAAGCACAAGATCAGCATGACGCGCATCGAGTCGCGTCCGTCGCGCCGCAAGAAGTGGGACTACGTATTCTTCTTCGACATCGATGGTCACGCCGACGAGCCGAATGTCGCGAAGGCGCTCGCGGCGCTCAAGAAGCGTGCCTCGCTGTACCGCGTGCTCGGCTCCTATCCACGCGCGGTTTCATGAACGCACGCTCAAGGCTGACCTGACACCGCGCCCGGCTGCTCCTTCGGCATCGTCCATGCCGCCAGCCATTCCTCGCCCGCGGCCTTGGCATTCATGTTTTTGTTCAACGATGACTCGATGCCGGGCATGTGCGCGGCGCCGTAGAACACCGCGATGCGGCGTTGCTTTCTGACCGCGAGCACTTCCTTCACTTTCGCGAGCACGACGTCATTGCGTCCGCTGAGAACCACCGATCCGTCCTCGCCTTCCATGGCCGCACTCAAAGACTCCATCTGGGCCAGCATCTTCGCCAGCGCCCGCTTGAACGCCGCCGCCGAATCCCGGCTCAACAGAATACGAATCAGCCCGAGGGTGTCGAATTCACTCATCGCTGAGCGGTCAACCTGACCTCGCATCTGCGCCTGCATCGCACGCGTGAACAGAGTCATCATGGTTTCCCCGCGCTGCGCCTGCAACTTCTGGAATTCCTCCGCCGTGGTGTCGGCGTGAACCATGTTCTTCCCGGTGTAGTCGATGCCGTCGAGCTGAAACGTGAGCTTGAGATATGTGCCGACCGCCTGCTGGATCTGGGTGATCGCTCCGACGCCCTGTAGCTGCTGCGGTTGTGCCGGCGTGGGCGACACGTATGCGGTCAGACTTTTCGGATCACCCACCAGCTCGAAGAGCACCGAGTCGTAGGATTCGAAGCGCGTGTTCAGCTCACGGTAGTAAGTGCCGTCCGCGATGTGCACCACTGCGATGAGATCCACCGTCTGGCCGGACGGCATCCTGAACGTCTTGACTGCGACCTCCAGCCGCGCGCTTTTTCCGTCTTCCGCGAAGCGGATATAGTCCGGCAGATTTTCCGCGAACGAAGCGCTGTGAAACCCTAGTGAAAAGAGGATTGCCAGCAGCGGGAGAAGCCGTTCATTCATACGCGGATGCTTCCGGCTGCAGGCCCGTGCTGTCAATCTCCGTCATTGAGTCGCCGCAACACCATTCTCCAGGATGCGATGCATGCCCCCAATTCATACCGATCCCGGCGAACTCGCCGTCCCCAACGTGCGGTCTTTGTCGCCATACGTCCCAGGCAAGCCCATCGAGGAACTGCAGCGCGAGCTCGGCATCCGCGACATCATCAAGCTCGCGTCGAACGAGAATCCGTTCGGCCCCAGCCCGCAGGCGCTGGCCGCGATGCATGCCACGCTCGGCGACGCGTGGTTGTATCCCGACGGCAGTGGGCATCAGCTCAAGCACAAGCTGGCTGCGCGCCTCGGCGTGGCCGTCGAGCAGATCACGCTCGGCAACGGTTCCAACGACCTGCTCGTGCTGCTGGCCGAAGCGTTCCTGCAGCCTGGGCTGGAAGCCGTCTATTCGCAGTACGCATTCGCGGTCTATCCGATCGCAGTGCAGGCCACGGGGGCGCAGGGCGTCGTCGCGCCGGCCCTTGCCGCGGATTCTTCGATGGCACTGGGCCACGACCTGGCCGCGATGCATCGGGCGATCACGCCGCGCACGCGCGTCGTGTTCGTGGCCAACCCCAACAACCCCACCGGCACCTATGTGCCTGCGGCGCAGCTGCGCCACTTCGTGAGCGAAGTGCCGCCGCATGCGCTGGTCGCGCTCGATGAGGCGTACTTCGAATACGCTGGCGGGCTCGACATCCAGGACGGTATCCGCTGGCTGGCCGATTTCCCCAATCTGGTCGTGTTGCGCACGTTCTCGAAGGCATATGGCCTGGCAGGTCTGCGCGTCGGCTACGCCGTCAGTCATCCCTCGGTCGCCGCCATGCTCAATCGCGTGCGCCAGGCGTTCAACGTGTCGTCGGTCGCGCTCGCCGGTGCCACCGCCGCGCTCGATGACGACGCGCACGTGCGCGCCGCGGTGGCCGTGGCCGTGGCGGAGCGGACGCGCGTCGCGCAGGCGCTCGAGCGGCTCGGCACGCGCGTGTTGCCGTCTGCCGGAAATTTCCTGCTGCTGCACGCCGGCCCGGAGGCGCCGCGACATTTCGAGGCGCTGCTGCGTGCCGGCGTCATCGTCCGGCCGGTCGTCAACTACGGGCTACCCGAGTATTTGCGCGTCACTCTCGGCTTGCGCGAGCAGAACGACAGATTCACCTCGGCCTGGCAACGGATCTTGATAGCCTCCGCGCGATGAGCCGCGCCGCATCGCCTGTCCCCATCGTCACCATCGACGGCCCGTCCAGCTCGGGCAAGGGCACCATCAGCCGAATCGTCGCCAGCCGCATCGGCTGGCACCTCTTGGACAGCGGGGCGCTGTACCGACTCGTGGCATTCGGCGGAATTCTCAAGAATCTCGACCCGGACGATGTGCCTGAGCACGTCTCTGTGGCGCAAACGATGCGCGTGGAGTTCGGCTCCGAGGGGCACGACGAGCGTGTGCTGCTGGACGGTCAGGATGTCACGCGCAAAATCCGCACCGAACAGGCGGGGGCGGGGGCGTCGCGCGTGGCGGCCTGGCCCGCCGTTCGGGCCGCGCTCATGGAACGCCAGCGCGTCTTCGCCCAGCCGCCGGGATTGGTGGCCGATGGCCGCGATATGGGTACCGTCATCTTTCCGGGCGCCCGGCTGAAGGTTTTCCTCACCGCCAGTGCCGAAGAAAGAGCTCAAAGACGCCATAAGCAGTTGATGGAAAAGGGGTCCGCTGCTAGTCTTGCCGCCCTTTCGCGGGAGATCGCGGAACGCGATCTGCGGGATTCCACCCGCCAGGTCGCACCGCTCAAGCCCGCGCCGGACGCGCAGCTACTCGACTCCACTGGTTTGAGTATCGACGCCGTCGTCGAGCGGGTTCTCTCGCTCGGGCGCGAGCGAGGTCTGTGGGCCTGAAGGTTCTCGGGTTTCCAGCACGCTTTCGCGAAAGACAAGACTCCCTCACAAGGATCGTGGGGCAGCCCTAACAACCTCTGCGGGAAGGATTCCCCTGAGCGCAATCAACACGGTGCAACACCGTGCGAGTGAGTACATGACAGAAAGTTTCGCCCAGCTCTTCGAACAGAGCCTCGCCAACCAACGCATCCGCCCCGGCATGATCCTCACGGGTCTGGTCGTCGACGTAAACGACGACATGGTCGTCGTCAACGTCGGCCTGAAATCCGAAGCCGTCATCCCGATCGAGCAATTCAAGAACGAGCGCGGTGAAGTCGAAGTCAAAACCGGAGACAGCGTCGAAGTCGCGCTGGATTCCGTCGAAGACGGCACTGGTGAGACGCGTCTCTCGCGCGAAAAAGCCAAGCGCGCCCGCACCTGGACCCGACTCGAAGAGTCTTTCAACAAATCCGAAATCGTCACCGGCACCATCACGGGCCGCGTGAAGGGTGGTTTCACCGTCGAGATCGACAACGTCCGCGCGTTCCTCCCCGGTTCGCTGGTCGATGTCCGTCCGGTACGCGACACCGCCTATCTCGAGGGCAAGTCCCTGGAGTTCAAGGTCATCAAGCTCGACCAGAAGCGCAACAACGTTGTCGTTTCGCGTCGCGCGGTCGTCGAGCAGGAGTTCTCCGCCGAGCGCAGCGCGCTCATGGACAACCTGCAGGAAGGCACCGTGCTCAAGGGCACCGTCAAGAACCTCACCGACTACGGCGCGTTCGTGGATCTCGGTGGCATCGACGGCCTGCTGCACATCACGGACATGGCGTGGAAGCGCGTCAAGCATCCGTCTGAAGTGGTCAAGGTCGGCGACGAGATCGACGTCCGCATCCTCAAGTTCGATCGCGAGCGTTCGCGTGTCTCGCTGGGCCTCAAGCAGCTCGGCGCCGATCCGTGGGAGAACATCGCCCGCCGTTATCCTCCGAACACCCGCGTGTTCGGCAAGGTCACGAACATCGCCGACTACGGCGCGTTCGTGGAAATCGAAGACGGCGTCGAAGGACTCGTCCACGTCTCCGAAATGGACTGGACCAACAAGAACGTCAATCCGGCCAAGGTCGTGCACTCGGGCCAGGAAGTCGAAGTCATGGTGCTCGACGTGGATGAAGAGCGTCGTCGCATTTCGCTCGGCCTCAAG
>JAYTOI010000091.1:0-1755 GCA_043747875.1 Pseudomonadota bacterium
CGGCCAAAGCCATACCCTTGGCTGAAGATACCTCGTGCCTTGGCCCGCCAGCGGATACGGCTCCATGGTCATGCCTAGCGGCTTAAGTAAGTGCCATTCCCTCTAGCCTCATTCGAGTGAGAAACGCGGCCGGGCATCCCGACCGGCAGCACACCCCGGCGGCGTGGGAGCTCTAACCACTCTCCCGGCGCCGCCTGCCAGTCACCGCTCGGCGATCTGGTGAACAGCATCGCTCAATGCCGGTTGCTGATGCGCACGTCGTTCGGACCGGGCTGCCGTTGGTCCGTCTCGCCCGGAAAGGTGCGCGTGGTTCGGCGCGGAAAATCCAGATAGGAATCCCGCGCCGGCATGGATGCACGGCCGGGAATTTGCGGCGCGAGTTGCAGGAGCACACGAAGAAAGCACGCTCGTGCAATGGGGAACACTCATATCCGTGGGATCATTAGCCATGCGCCCCGGGATGCATCGCGGTGGCCCGGATGAATGACAAACCAGGAGTGAAGAGATGGGACAAGCCCCGAAGCTCAGCGGCCCCGATCTGACGAAAGGAATTCCGCTCACCGAGATGCCGGAGAACATCCCGCTGCTCGGGCATGCTCACGGCGACGCGGTGATCCTGGTGCGCAAGGGTACGAACATCCACGCGGTGAGCGCGACCTGCTCTCACTACTCAGGGCCGCTCGGTGGCGGCGTCATCGTCGGCGACACGGTGCGTTGCCCCTGGCATCACGCCTGCTTCGATCTGCGCACCGGCGAGGCGGTGGGCGCGCCCGCCCTCGAGCCCATCGCCTGCTATGAGGTGATCCAGCGCGGCGACCGGGTGCTGGTGGGCGCGAAGCAATCTCCCGCATCGCGGCCCGCGGCTGCTCAATCTTCTCCCGCGAATGTCGTCATCGTCGGAGCCGGCGCGGCCGGCGCGGCCGCGGCCGAAAAGCTGCGGCGTCTGGGCCATGCCGGCGCGATCGTCCTCATCGGCAACGAAACGCCGGGACCGGTCGATCGCCCCAACCTGAGCAAGGACTTCCTCGCCGGCAATGCTCCGATGGAGTGGATCACGCTGCGCGACGCTGCGTTCTACGACCAGATGAAGATCGAGTTCATCAAGGACGACACCGCCATCGAGCTCGATCCGAAGGGCAAGACCGTCGGGTTGAAGAGCGGCCGCAGGGTGCCGTTCGACAAACTACTGCTGGCCACCGGCTCGGAGCCGGCGCGGCTGCCCATCGAGGGCGCCTCGCTGCCGCACGTGAAGACGCTGCGCACGCTGGCCGACGCGCAGGCGATTATCGAATTGGCGGGCCCCGGCAAGCGCGCCGTCATCATCGGCTCGAGTTTCATCGGTCTCGAAGTCGCCGCCTCGCTGCGCGCGCGCAATGTCGAGGTGGACCTGGTGGGCCGCGACCAGGTGCCGCTCGAGAACATCCTCGGCACCGAAGTCGGCCGGTTCGTGCAGAAGCTGCACGAAGACAAGGGCGTGCGCTTCCATCTCGACGCCAAGGTGCGTGCGATCCATGTCGATGCCGTCGAGCTCGAGAGCGGCCGGCTGCCGGCGGATTTCGTCGTGCTCGGCGTCGGCGTGAAGCCGCGCACCGAGCTCGCGGCGCGCGCGGGACTCACGGTCGACAACGGCATCGTCGTCGATGAACGCCTGCGCACCAGCGCGCCGGACATCTGGGCGGCGGGCGACATCGCGCGTTATCCGGAGGCGCGGCTCGGCACGAAGATTCGCGTCGAGCATTGGCAGGCGGCGCAGCG
>JAYTOI010000092.1:0-4446 GCA_043747875.1 Pseudomonadota bacterium
GCGGACAGCTATGCGCTGTACAACGGCACGTCGATGGCGACGCCGCACGTGAGCGGCGTGGTCGCGCTGATGCTGTCGGTGAAGCCGACGCTGACGCCCGACCAGGTCACGTCCATCCTGCAGAGCACCGCGCGGGCATTCGCCGCCACCTGCTCGCAGTGTGGCTCGGGCATCGTGAACGCGAACGCGGCGGTGGACGCCGCGATCGGCGGCACGCCGCCGCCCCCGCCGCCGCCGCCGGGCACCAACGAGGTCGAGCCTAACAACTCGCGCGCCACGGCCAATGCGGTCGCGACCGCGAACACGACGCTCAACGGTGTCATGGGCAGCGGCAGCGATACCGACTACTTCAGTCTGTCGTTGCCCGCGGGCCGTACGCTCACGGCGACGCTGACGCCGAACGCGAGCTCGGACTACGACCTGTTCATCTACAACAGCACCGGCACCTTGATCGCGCGCAGCGAGCGCGGCACCGGGCTCGTCGACGCCGCGAGTGTCACCAACACCGGCACCGGGGCGTTGACGCGCTACGTGCGGGTGGTCTATTTCAGCGGCGGCACCGGCGCCACCAACGGCAGGTACACGCTGAACGTGAACTGGTGAGATGAAGGGGCGAGGGGAATTCCCGCTTTCGCTTGGCAAACGGGAACACCTTTGCGGACGGGCCGGCGCAAGCCGGCCCGTTTTTTATGCCGCGGGTTTCTTCCTCGGCGGCTGTTTGGCCGGCGGCGCCAGGAACAGCGCCGGATCCACCGCGGCGCCGTTGAGAAACACCCCCCAGTGAAGGTGGGGTCCGGTCACGCGGCCGGTTGCGCCGACGTCGCCAAGCACTTCACCACGCTTCAATTCCTGCCCGATCTCGACGCGGATCTTCGAGAGGTGGCAGTACATCGTCATGAATCCCTGGCCGTGATCGACGATGACGTTGTTGCCATTGAAGAAGTAGGTGCCGACGTCGACCACGCGGCCGGCGAGCGGTGCCTCGATCGGCGTGCCCGTCGGCGCGGCGATGTCCATGCCGCTGTGCGGATTGCGCGATTCGCCGTTGAACACACGGCGCAGTCCGAACGAGCTGGAGCGGCGGCCCGGCACGGGCTGCGCGAGCCGCAGCGTGGCGGGCGCGGTCGGTGAGAACGATTCGAGCGCGGCGCGCACCTTCCCCTGCTCGCGCGCGACACGCGCTTCGTTTTCGGGCGAGAGATTCACCTGGCCGGGCGCCACTTTCAGCTGCTGCGTGCGGTACTGCTTTGGCTTCACGCCGAACGCGATCGTGCGCGGATTCGCGCCAGGCGCCTGCACGGAGATGCTCGATTCGCCGGGCTCGACATCGAGCGGTATTCCAACTACCGCGACCCATCCGGACAAACCCATCACGACGAGCACGCGCCGCTGGCCGAATGTCACCAGCGGCCGCTCGTGGGCGGTCGGTGGCAGTTCGATCCTGATCACGCCACCCGGGACCGCCGTGGTGGGTGGTATGGCGTAGTCCGACAGGTCGAGCTCGTACGTGGTGGCCCACGCCGTGGAGATGGTGGCGAGCAGCGCAGCACCGGCGATGCGCAGGTAGCTAGTCATCCTGGTCCTCGATCGACGCAGTGACGGTGGCGCGCAGCCGGCCGCGCGCCAGGCGCGCTTCGATCGCGGTGCCGGCCGGCACCGCGGATGCGTCGCGCAGCAGGGAACCGTCGTCGGCGCGCGTGATCACCGCGAAGCCGCGGCCGAGCGTCGCGAGCGGGCTCACCGCGTCCAGCGTGCGTCCCGCCAGTGCGAGACGCTGCTGCAGCGTAACCAGAGTCTTGCCGATCGACGTGCCGAGTCGCTGGCGCAGTTGCGCCGCGTGCGCGCACGACACCTCGAGGCGATGGCGCGGATTCTCGCGCCACAGACGGGTGCTCAGCGTTTCGAGCTGTTGGCGCCGCGCGCCGAGATTCGCGCGCAACGCGAGTCGCATGCGTTGCTCCAGCTCATCCAGTCGCTGCGCGTGTTGCGCGAGTCGCGCGCCGGGATGTGAGATCTGCAGGCGCTGCGTCACCGCGCCCAGCGCCAAGCCACGCGCGCGTACATAGCGGCCCATCGCGCCTCCGAAGCGAATGTGCAGCAGCGCCAGCGATTCGAGCCAGGCGGCGCGGTCGGGGGTCACGGACAGCGCCGCGGCCGACGGCGTGGGCGCGCGCACATCGGCAACGAAATCGGCGATGGTCACGTCCACCTCGTGCCCGACGCCAGACACTGTGGGAATGCGACACGCGGCGATGGCGCGCGCGACGCGTTCATCATTGAAGCACCACAGATCCTCGAGTGAACCGCCGCCGCGCGCGATGATGAGCACGTCGCATTCGCCGCGTCGCGAGGCCGCCTCGATGGCACGCACGATTTCCGGGATGGCCGCCGCGCCCTGCACGGCGGTCGGGTAGAGCAGCACCGAGGCGGGCGGGAAGCGCGCGCGCAGCACGCGCAATATGTCGTGAATCGCCGCGCCGGTGGGCGACGTGACCACGCCGATGCGGCGCGGCACGACCGGCAGCGCGCGCTTGCGGCCGGCATCGAACAACCCTTCCGCGGCGAGCTTGGTCTTGAGCTTCTCGAATTCGCGGCGCAGCGCGCCTTCGCCGGCTTCCTCGAGATGCTCGACGATGAGCTGATATTCGCCGCGCGGCTCGTACAGCCCGACGCGTGCCCGCGCGAGTACCTGCATGCCGTCCTTCGGCCGGAAACGCAGGGTGGAGTTCCGCTGTCGCCACATGGCGCAGCGCACCTGCGCCTGCGCGTCCTTGAGAGAGAAGTACCAGTGGCCGGAAGCGGGCGTGGCGAAGTTCGAGATCTCGCCCTCCAGCCACAGCAGTGGCAGGCCGGACTCGAGCAGCAGGCGCACTTCTTTATTGAGGCGCGAAACGGTGTAGACGTCGCGCTCGGCGCGCGGCGGCGGGGATTTTCGCTCGCCGTCAGGTGGGAAGAGGGTGAAATTCACCGCGCCATATTAAAGGATGGTTCGCATTCTTTACCCACGGAAGTCACCTGCGTACAATCCCGCATGCCCACCCAACCCCCCTCTCCGTTGAGAATTCTCGAAGAAGCGTTGACCTTCGACGACGTTCTTTTGGTGCCGGCCTACTCGGAAATCCTGCCTCGCGAAGTCGATCTCGGGACGCGCCTCACGCGCGACATCCGGCTCAATCTTCCGCTCGTGTCCGCTGCCATGGACACGGTCACCGAGGCACGCCTCGCCATCACCATGGCGCAGGAAGGCGGCATCGGCATCGTCCACAAGAGCATGACCATCGACGGACAGGCCGCCGAAGTCGCGCGCGTCAAAAAATTCGAGTCGGGCGTGATTCGTGATCCCATCACCGTTGCGCCCGACATGACCATCCGCCAGGTCATCGACCTAACCAGGTCGAAAGGAATTTCCGGCGTGCCCGTGGTCCAGGGCAGCAAGGTCGTCGGTATCGTCACGCACCGCGACCTGCGTTTCGAAGTGAAGCTCGACGCACCCGTCTCGACGGTCATGACGCCGAAAGAGCGGCTCGTCACTGTGCGCGAGAACGCGCCCAAGGACGAAGTGCTGCTGCTGTTGCACAAGCACCGCATCGAAAAGGTGCTGGTGGTGAACAGCGATCAGGAACTCCGCGGCATGATCACCGTGAAGGACTTTCAAAAAGCCACCGAGTTTCCCCGTGCGTGCAAGGACCCTTCCGGCCGCCTGCGCGTCGGTGCCGCGGTCGGTACGGCTCAGGACACTCTCGAGCGGGTCGCCGCACTGCGTGACGCCGGAGTCGACGTGGTCGTGGTCGACACGGCGCACGGTCACTCCAAGGGCGTGCTCGACATGATCGCGCGCATCAAGGCGAAGTGGGGCGACCTACAGGTCATCGGCGGTAACGTGGCCACTGCCGAAGCGGCGCGCGATCTCGTCAAGGCCGGCGTCGACGGCATCAAGGTCGGCATCGGCCCGGGTTCCATCTGCACGACGCGTATCGTTGCCGGTGTGGGTGTTCCGCAGATCTCCGCCGTGTCGAACGTCGCGGCCGCCGTGGACAACGAGGTCCCGGTCATTGCAGACGGTGGCATCCGCTTCTCCGGCGACATCGCCAAGGCCATTGTTGCCGGCGCGGACTGCGTGATGATCGGCGGATTGTTTGCGGGCACCGAAGAATCCCCGGGAGACGTCGAGCTGTACCAGGGCGCCTCATACAAGGCGTATCGCGGCATGGGTTCGCTCGGCGCCATGGCCGAGCGCCACGGTTCGGCCGACCGCTATTTCCAGGACACCGCGGCGGAGCTCGAGAAGCTGGTCCCCGAGGGCGTCGAGGGACGCGTGCCCTACAAGGGCAGCCTCGTGGCCATCGTGCACCAGCTCGCGGGCGGCCTGCGTGCCGCGATGGGCTACACGGGCAGCACCAGCATTGCCGACATGCGCACGCGTCCCAGGTTCGTGCGGGTCACCGG